>JBGQKD010000010.1:0-102770 GCA_041499375.1 Gemmatimonadota bacterium | reverse complement strand
CGATCGCACGCCCGACGGCCGCATCAACCAGCGGCCTTTCGGCGGTCACACCTACAGCCGCCTGGCGCATGTCGGCGACCGCACCGGCCTCGAGATGATCCGCGTGCTCCAGGACAAGGGCGTGCACTCCGGCATCGACGTGCATATGGAATGCACGATCGTCAACCTGTTTGTGGTCGGCGGCAAGATCGCCGGCGCGCTCGGCTACTTCCGCGAGACCGGCCGCTTCGTCGTGTTCAAGACCGGGGCCATCGTGCTGGCGACCGGCGGCATCGGCAAAGCGTGGCAGATCACCAGCAATTCATGGGAGTACACGGGCGACGGTCACGCCCTCGCGTATGAGGCGGGCGCCGAGCTGATCGACATGGAGTTCATGCAGTTCCATCCCACCGGCATGGTCTGGCCGCCGAGCGTGCGCGGGATTCTAGTCACCGAAGGCGTGCGCGGCGAAGGCGGCGTCCTGAAGAACTCGGCAGGCGAGCGGTTCATGTTCCGCTACATGCCCGACATGTTCAAAGGCGACTTCGCGGAGACCGAAGCGGAATCCGACGCCTGGGTAAAGGGCGACCGCAAGAAGAATCGCCGGCCGCCGGAGCTGCTGACGCGCGACGTCGTCGCCAAAGCCATCACCAAGGAGATCGCCGAAGGCCGGGGCTCGCCGCATGGTGGCGTCTTCCTCGATATCGCCTCGAAGCAAAACCCCGACTACATCAAGAAGAAGCTGCCGAGCATGTATCACCAGTTCAAAGAGCTGGCGCACGTGGATATCACCAAGGACGCAATGGAGATCGGCCCGACGACGCACTATGTGATGGGCGGAGTGAAGGTGGACGCCGAGACGCAGGAGTCGACGGTGCCGGGCCTCTACGCGGCCGGTGAAGTCGCCGGCGGCATGCACGGCGCCAACCGCCTCGGCGGCAACTCGCTCAGCGACTTGGTCGTGTTCGGACGCCGGGCCGGCCAGTACGCGGCAGGTGCGCGCGGCGCGCCGCCGGCGATACCAGACGCAGAGGTCGAGAAGGCGATGCGGGAGGCGCTCGAGCCGTTCGAGCGCGAGGGCGAGAATCCGTTTGCGGTGCAGTCGGCATTGCAGGCCGTGATGCAGCGCGACGCCGGCATCATCCGCGACAAGGCGGGCCTCGAAAACGCGCTCACGGAGCTCGAGAAGGTCAAGGCGCGTGCTCGCAAAGTCGGCGTGACGGGCAGCCGCGAATACAATCCCGGCTGGCACACCGCGATCGACTTGCACTCGTTGCTCGTCGTCTCCGAGGCGACCGCGCGCGCGGCGCTCGAGCGGACCGAGAGCCGTGGCGGTCACACGCGCAGCGACTATCCGGATTCCGACGAAAAGCAGGCGCGCCAGCTGATCGTGATTAAGAAAGAAGGGGACCGCATGGCCGTGCGGCGGGAGCAGCAGCCGCCGATTCCTCCGGACCTCGTGACACTCATTAAGGAAAGCGTATGACCCTGTTCCGCGTATTTCGAGGAACGCGTGATGGCGGTGGGCTTCAAGACTACCAGGTTGCGGCGACTGAAGGGATGGTCGTGCTCGATGCCGTGCACGCCATTCAGGCCGAGCAGGCGCCTGACCTCGCGGTGCGCTGGAACTGCAAGGCGGGGAAATGCGGCTCGTGCTCCGCCGAGATCAACGGCAAGCCGCGGTTGATGTGCATGACCCGGATGTCCGACTACGCGCCGGACGAGACCATCACCGTCACGCCGATGCGCGCGTTTCCGGTGATCAAGGACCTCGTCACCGACGTGTCATGGAATTACGAGGTCCACAAGCGCATTCCGGCGTTCCAGCCGCGGAAACCCGACGCTCCCGACGGCACGTGGCGGATGTATCAGTTCGAGGTCGAGCGGCCGCAGGAGTTCCGCAAGTGCATCGAGTGTTTCCTGTGCCAGGATGTCTGCCACGTGCTCCGCTCGCACGAGAAGCACGAGCAGTTCATGGGCCCCGCGATGCTCGTGCGCGCCGCGGTCTACGAGATGCATCCGCTCGACGAGGCGGATCGGCGCGATTACCTGCGCCACGAAGGCGGGATCGGCTTCTGCAACATCACGAAGTGCTGCACCGAAGTCTGTCCCGAATCGATCACCATCACCGACAACGCGATCATTCCGCTCAAGGAACGGGTCGTCGACGCGAATTACGATCCGTTGGCGGCGCTGTGGCGAAAACTCACCGGCTGAGCGTAGCCGCCGCGCTGCTCAAAGCCTACTCGGCCAGCGCGCGCATCAATCAGTACCTGGTCGAACAGCTCGACCCTGCCGTCTGGCAGGCGCCGCCGCCAGGTCCCAGGGCGCGCACCATCGCGGCGCAAGTCGCTCACCTCCACAACTGCGGCCTCCGATACCTCGAGCGTACCGCCCCCGGTTTCCCCGTTCCCGCCGAGCTGGACCGCCGCCGCGTGACGCGGGCGCAGGCCGTGCGCGCGCTCGGGGCCAAGCGCAAGGCAGTGCTCGCGATTGTGGGCGGAGCGTTGCAGGACGACGGCAAGATTGTCGGGTTTCATCACGACGCGGCGGGATACTTGATGTACTACATGCTCCACGACGCCCACACTCGCGGTCAAATCGTGCTGCAGGCGCGGCTGCTGGGATATCCGATCACGCAGAAGACCATGATCGGGATGTGGGAGTTCCCCAAGCGAGCGAAGGAGTGAGCGGCATGCGCCGGCGCGACTTCCTGCGGACGGCGGCGGCCGCCGTTAGCGCCGTCGCCCTGCGCACCCCGACCGGATCGGGCGATTGGAAGGACTGGCGCGTCAACGGCCCGCGCGTCAACCAGCACCTGACCGATCTCTCGCGCTTCGGCGCCAACCCGCAGGGGGGCGTCAGTCGAGTCGCATTCACCGAGGCGGACATCGCTGGAAGACGGTTCGCGATGGACCTGATGCGCCAATCGGGGCTCGCGGTGCGCATCGACCCCGTCGCCAACATCATCGGTGAGCGCGCCGGCTCCACTCGGAACGCACTCCCGATTCTTTTTGGTTCGCACATCGATTCGGTACCCGAGGGCGGGAACTATGACGGCGACGTCGGCTCCATGGCGGCGATCGAGGTGGCACAGACACTCGCCGAACGCGCCTATCGCAACCGGCACCCGCTGAACGTGGTGATTTGGTGCGACGAGGAAAGCGGCCTCACGGGTAGCCGCGGATTCATCGGAGATCTTCCCGCTTCCGAGCTGACCAGTCCAGGCAGGGAAGGCGTTCCGCTCGCGGACAAGATTCGCCGCATCGGTGGAGATCCCGACCGGATCGGAGAGGCGCACTATCTGCCGGGCAGCGTTGCCGCCTACATCGAGCTGCACATCGAACAGGGCGCAGTCCTCGACGAGCAGAACCTGCAGATCGGCATCGTCGAAGGCATCGTCGGGATTCACCATTACGACGTGACGATCCACGGGTTCGCCAATCACGCCGGAACGACTCCGATGAATCGGCGTCGCAACGCAATGCTGGCCGCGGCGGAGCTCACGCTGGCGGTCGACAGGATCGTGCGCTCGGCCCCCGGTCGCCAGGTGGGAACGGTGGGCCGCCTCCTGGTCAGGCCGGGTGCCCCGAACGTGATCCCCGGACAGGTAGATCTCACGGTAGAGCTTCGCGACCTCTCGACGACCAAGATCCAGTCGTTATGGGATCAGATTCACGCCGAGGCGTTGGAGATCGCGCGCAAGTACGACACGACGCTCGATTACGTCCTTCAGCACACCAACGATCCGGCGTTGTCCGATCCGCGGATCCGGGCCGTGATCGCCGACGCGGTGGCGAGTTTGAAGCTGACAAGTCAACTCATGCCGAGCGGGGCGGGACATGACGCACAGGATCTCGCGCGCATCTGTCCCATGGGTATGATCTTCGTCCCGTCCGAAAAGGGCATAAGCCATTCGCCTCTCGAGCTGACCACACCGGAGGACGTCACGAACGGTGCGAACGTGCTTCTGCAAACGATCTTGAGATTGGACCAAGCCTGACTCCGACGGTCGTCGTCGTCGGCGCGGGGTTCGGCGGCCTGCGGGTCGCCCGGGCATTGCGTCGTGCGCCGGTCCAGGTCGTGCTCGTCGATCGCAACAACTATCACCTCTTCCAGCCGCTGCTGTATCAGGTTGCGACCGCGGGCCTCGAGCCCGAGGAGATCGCGAAACCGGCGCGCGCCATTTTGCGCGGTCAGAAGAACTTCGACTTTCGCATGGTGGACGTCACGCGCGTCGATTTCGCGGCGAAGCGGCTCGAAACCAGTGGCGGTCCGATGAATTACGACTTTCTCGTTCTGGCGCCCGGTGGCGAGACGAACTTCTTTGGTCTCGAGTCGATGCAGCTCCATGGCCTGGGTCTGAAGGACATCCCCGACGCTATCGAGATTCGCAATCACGTACTGACGTGCTTCGAGCAGGCGATGCTCGAGCCTGATGCCGAGCGGCGGCGCGCGCTGCTCACGTTCATCGTCGTCGGTGGCGGGCCGACCGGCGTCGAGATGGCGGGCGCGCTGTCGGAGCTGATCCGGCTGGTGCTCGTCAAGGACTATCCGCGGCTCAACATCAAGGACGTGCGCATTCTGCTCCTCGAGGCGACGGACAGGTTGATCGCGGCGCTGCCGGAGCGGCTGCGCGAGGCGGCAGGGAAGACGCTGTGGCGCAAATTCGTCGAGGTGCGGTTCGGTGCCAGCGTGGCCGATTATGATGGAGAGCGCATTCGCCTCAAGAGCGGCGAGGTCATCCCCGCGCAGACAGTCATCTGGGCCGCCGGCGTCCGCGCGTCCCCGCTCAACGCCACACTCGGCCTTCCGGCGGCTCGACAGGGTCGCATTCCCGTCGAGCCCACGCTGCAAGTGACAGGGCATCCCGAAGTCTTCATCATCGGAGACGCGGCCTATCGGGAGCAGGACGGCGAGCCGCTTCCGATGGTCGCGCCGGTGGCGATTCAGATGGGGCAGTCGGTCGCGCGCAACATCACGCGGCTGCTCCGCGGGCAGCCGCTCGAGCCGTTCCGTTATCGCGATCAGGGTACGCTCGCCACCATCGGCCGCAATGCGGCCGTCGCGAACGTCTACGGCATTCAAGCGAAGGGATTTGTGGCGTGGGTGATGTGGCTCGGCATTCACATCGTCCAGCTGATCGGCTTTCGCAACAAACTCTTCGTGCTGATCAACTGGGCGTGGGACTATTTCTTCTATGAACGAGCCGCCCGACTGATCACGCGCGACTGAGCCTGCCGCACGACGCCCCTCCAACCACAGTCGAGGCACCAGCGGTGCTCGACGGCGGGCAATATCAACCGCAACAATGAATGCTGGATCAGCGCGAGTTGGGCCCCGCAGCGGGGGCACGTCCGTTTTTTAGGAAGCATGAGGTAGACGAAGGTCGTCACGATGGCGGCGCGCAGCAGCACGGTCGCAAACAGCACGACCACGACGAGCATTTACGCCGCCTTCTCCCGCACAAACGCGGCGATGCGCCGCTCCAGCTCGGCCAGCTCGACCGGCTTCACGAACACACGGTCGCGCGGCACTTCCGCGAGGCCACGGCTGGCCAGATGCGTGATGTCCCCGGAAAGGAACAGCAGGCGCTCGGCCAGCGCAGGGCGCTCCTGCTGCAGCCGCTCATAGAACTCCGCGCCGTCCATCCGGGGCATCCGCAGGTCGGCGAGGATGACGTGCGGGTCGAACCCTTCCTGCAAGCGCTCGAGCGCGGCCATGCCATCCCCGGCCTCACGGATTTCGGCGCCCCGTTTGGACAAGAACCGGCTCATCGGCCGACGAATCAGCTCCTCGTCATCAACCAGGAGCACCCGAATTCCGGAGAGGCTCTTCGGGGGAGCGGAGGGCGGAACTGGTGTCGCCTGCGGAGCGGCAGCCGCCGACGGGACCGCCTGGCTGGCCGTGGGCAGCCACACGAGAAACCGTGCGCCCCCCCCTGGCTCCGAGCGCTTCACCAGATCGAGCTCGCCTTCCGCTTCACGCACCAGCTGCCGCGAGATGTACAGGCCGAGTCCCGTGCCACGGATGCCCTTGGTGCTCGCGAACGGCCGGAACAGCCGCTGGGCGATCTCGGGCGCCACCCCGGGGCCGTTGTCAGTCACCGTCACGCAGACGCGGCTTCCCGTGTCATCGATGAAGCTGTCAACGCTGAGCTGTCGGGGCGGCTTGACGGAGCGCAGGGCGTCGAGCGCGTTGCTGAGCAGATTGACGATGACCTGTTCCAGGCGATTGGCATCGCCGACCACCGTCGGAAGCTCGGGATCGAGGCGCCCGCCGATCGTGATTTCGTCGATCGTGAAGCGGTAGGAGACGAGGTCCAGAGCGCTGCGGACCACGTCGTTCATGTTCACGGCTGCAGTGCGCTTCTCACCCGCCCGCACGAACCGCAACAGCCCGCGCAGCAGCTTCGCCGCGCGCTGCGCCTGCCGCAGGATGCTCTGCATCTCGTTGCGCTGTTCGGCCGGCAGGTTGCCATCCGCCAGTCGCAGCTCGGCGTGGCTGGCGATCGCCATGAGCGGGTTGTTGACCTCGTGCGCCACGCCGCCCAGCAGCTCGCCCGCCGCGGCAAACCGGCCCTGCTCCTCGGCGCGGTCGCGCAGTACGCGTGTCATATGATTGAAATGGGTCCCGACGGTGCCCAGCTCGTCGTCGCGCGCGACGGGGACCTGCGTACTCAGGTCGCCTTCCGAAACGCTCCGGATGCCGCGCTCCAGCGCGGTCAGGGGGTTCCAGATGCGCCGCCGGACGACGAACAGCGCGACCGGCAGCAACACCGCGCCGACGATGAGCACGACGACCGCCATCGCGGAGCCGAGATTCCCCGTCAACGCAAGTGTCACCGCCGCGCCGTAGACCATGGCCGCGACGACGACACCCACAATCAACACACGGAGACTACTAGACGGATTGCGTGACACGGCCTAATCTCCCCGTTCCCAACTCGCACCAAGGTACAATCAATGCGTTCGTTGAGCATCCTCCTGACATTCGGTGTCTTCGGCGTGCTCGCGTGCTCCCATGCCACCGCGCCAGCCCGTCAATCCGCAGCGCCGGCCCCGATCCGCCAGGACACGTCCCGGGCCACGAACGGACGTCAGCAGCCGCCCGACCCCACCGCCCCGAAACCGTACAACCAGGTCATCACCGCCAGTGCGACCACCGACTCCGGTGTGTTCCTCCTGCATCGCATCAGCGAGAAGCTCTTTTACGAGATCCCGAAAGCGATGTTCGGCCGCCAGTTTCTGATGGTGGCGGACCAGCGCGGGACGATTCGCGGCGTGCGCTACGCGGGCGAGGAGATCAGCAACCGCATTGTGGTGTGGGAACGGATGGGCAACAAGGTCTTCCTGCGCATCGTGTCGTACGCCATGCGCGCCGACAGCAGCCAGCCCGTCGCCCGCGCGGTGCGGCTGTCCAACATCGCTCCGATCATCATGAGCTTCGACGTCGCGTCGTGGCACACGCCCGACAGTACGGCGGTGATCGAGGTGACGAAGCTCTTCACGACGGACGTGGCGGAGCTGAACCTGCGGCAATCGGGCATGCGGATTCGCCGCATGGATCCGGCGCGCTCCGTCGTCGATCGCGCGCGGTCGTTTGCGCGCAACGTCGAAGTCAGCGCGCTGCAAACCTTCGAGGTCGATTCGGTGCCGGGCCCAGCGGGCGGGCCGCCCAACCGCTCGCTCAATTCGATCACGATGCTGATGAATTACTCGATGGTGCTGCTGCCCGATCGTCCGATGATGGCTCGGCTGTGCGATGACCGCGTCGGGTACTTCAACCTGTCCTTTGAAGATTACGATGAAGATCTCGTGTCGGGCCCGCGGCGTTGCTTCATCAAGCGCTTCCGGCTCGAGCCGAAGGATCCGAACGCCGCGGTCTCCGACCCCATCCAGCCGATCGTCTGGTACATCGATCCCGCGACGCCCACCAAATGGGTGCCCTGGCTGATCAAGGGCGTCGAGATGTGGGAGCCGGTATTCCGCGCGGCCGGATTCAGCAATGCGATCACGGCCAAGGTCGGGCCGGTGGACGATCCCAATTTCGATCTCGACGACGCCCGCAACTCGACGATCCGCTGGCTGCCATCGACGATCGAGAACGCGTACGGGCCGAGTGTGAGCGATCCGCGCTCGGGCGAGATCATGAACGCCAACATCGGCTTCTACCACAACGTGGCGAGCCTCGTCGAGGCGTGGTATTGGACGCAGGCCGGCGCGGCTGATCCGCGCGCCCGCCAGCTGCCGTTCCCCGATTCGCTGATGGGGCTGATGCTGGCCTACGTCGCAAACCACGAGGTCGGCCACAGTCTCGGCCTGCGGCACAACATGGTGGCATCGACTTACTATCCGGTGGACTCGCTGCGCAGCAAGTCGTTCACCTGCCGGATGAAGGGGACGAGCCCGTCGATCATGGACTACGCGCGCTACAACTACGTGGCGCAGCCCGGCGACAGCGCCTGCCTGATGCAGGGCATCGGGCCGTACGACTACTTCGCGATCGATTGGGGCTATCGCCGCATTCCGAACGCCGCGTCGCCGGACGCCGAGCGCCCGGTTCTCGATTCGTTGGCGCGGTTGCAGGATGCCCAGCCGTGGGACCGCTGGATCGGCGATGGCGATCCGGTCGATCCGCGCATCATCACCGAAGCGCTAGGCGATGATCCGGTAAAGGCCAGTGGTTACGGGGTCCGCAACATCAAGCGCCTGGTGCCGATGCTGATCACCGCCACGACGGGCGACCGGCTCGACAACTATGACCGGCTCGACGACATGTACTCGGAGCTGATCGCGCAATGGGCGCGGGAGATGAACCACGTCGGGGTCGTGGTGGGCGGCGTGTACCAGTTCACCAAGTACGCCGGGCAGACCGGTCGAGTCTATCAACCGGTGCCGCGCGCCAAGCAGGCGGAGGCAGTGCAGTTCCTCAACGACAACATCTTCACCACGCCGTCGTTCTTCTTCGATCCCGAGATCCTGCGGCGCATCGAGCCCACGGGATTCGTGGAGCGGGTGCGGCAACGCCAGACCGCGCTGCTCAACCTGCTCTTCCAGGACTCACGGCTGTCGCGGCTCGCCGAGCAGTCGGCCACCCAGCCGGGCTCATATACGATCTCGGACTTGTTCGGTGACGTGCGACGCGGCGCCTTCTCGGAGTTCGCCGGTGGGGCAGTGCGGGTGGACGAGTATCGCCGCAACCTGCAGCGCGCGTTCGTCGATCAGATGGAGCGGCTCATCAGCACGCCGCTCGTGACGCCGTTGCCACCGGGCTTTACACCGTTCGCGGGCTTCACGCCGCCGCCCCCGCGCCCCGCCGACGCGCGGGCGCAGGCTCGGCTCGAGCTGGTTGACTTGCAAGCCTCGCTGCGGGCGGCGCTGCCGCGGGCCGGGGATCGCACGACGCGGGCGCACATCGTCGATCTCCAGGCACGGATCGATCAGATCTTGAACCCACGGTAGAGGATTGATCTCGACCTCGACGACCCACATCCGGACACGCTTCCGCGACCACCGGCTGCTCCAGGCCCTGGTTGTGTGGTACGCCGCGGTGTGGGTCGCGACGTCGATCGCACCCCTCGATCGCCACGACTGGTTCCTGGAGAACATCCTCGTTTTCGCCGTCATGGCGTTGTTGATCGGCACGTATCGGGTGTTTCCGTTGTCGGACGTGTCCTACCTGCTCATCACCGCGTTCCTGACGCTGCACGCGATCGGCGCGCACTACACGTATTCCGAAGTCCCGTTCGGATTCTGGATCCAGCGCACATTTGGGTTCGCGCGCAATCCGTTCGACCGGATCGTGCATTTCTCCTTCGGTCTGTTAATGGCATATCCGATCCGTGAAGTATTCCTGCGGGTCGCCAACGCGAGAGGGTTCTGGGCGTACTATCTGCCGCTCGACGTGACGCTCGCCTTCAGCGCCGTCTATGAGATCATGGAGATGGTCATTGCCACGATGGTCGCGCCCGGCACGGGTGACGCTTGGCTCGGCACCCAGGGCGATGTGTGGGATCCACAAAAGGATATGGGCCTCGCGGCGCTGGGCGCGTTACTCTGCATGTGCCTGACGGCTCTTATACGGAAGCTGCGCACGCCGCGTCCCGTCTTACTCGCTGGGGAGAGATTATGAGAAGTGGTTTGATCTGCGCGGCTTTGCTGCTTCACGTCGGTACGTCGGCACGTCTGCACGCGCAGTCGTTCGAGCAACGCCTCCTCGCCGTTCCCGATACCGCCAGTGTGCGCCAGATGTCGCGCGATCTCTCGGCTGTTCCACACATGGCCGGCACTCCGGCACAGGCCGCGACGCGGGACTACGTGCTCGACCGCATGAAGTCGTGGGGGATCGATGCGTGGAGCAAAGAGTACACGATCTATTTGCCGCAACCTGACACTGTGGCAGCGTGGCTGATCCCGCTGCGAGGTTCTCCCCAAAAGCTTTCGCTAGCAGAGCCGGGCACGGGTCCGCAGATCCCGCCCTTCAACGGCTACACCGGGGACGGTGACGCGACGGCGGACGTCGTCTACGTCAACTACGGCCTCATCGAAGACTACAAGACACTCGATTCCCTCGGCGTCAGTGTGAATGGCAAGATCGCGATCGCCCGCTACGGCCGCTCCTTCCGCGGCATCAAGGCGCGCGAGGCGCAGAAGCGCGGCGCGGTGGGGCTCATCGTGTATTCCGATCCGCAGGAGGACGGCTACTTCCGGGGCGATGTGTACCCCAAGGGGCCGATGCGCAACGCAGACGGGATCCAGCGCGGCAGCATGATGAACGGCAACGGCGATCCCACTACGCCGAGCTGGTCGTCCGTCGAAGGGGCGCGACGCCTTCCCGAAGATTCGCTCGACATCCCCAGGATTCCGATCATCCCGATGAGTTACGGGAACGCGCGGCGCTTCCTCGAGCCGATGGCCGGACCGTCCGTGCCGCAGGGCTGGCAGGGCGGGCTGCCGTTCCATTATCACGTCGGGCCGGGGCCGGCGCGCGCGCGGTTGCATGTGAAGACCGAGCGCGGCGCTCGCGCCTTCCATAAGATCTGGAACACCGTCGGCATGATCCGCGGCCGTCGTTGGCCGGATGAGTGGGTTGTGGTCGGCGGCCATCGCGACGCGTGGGGACCGGGCGCGCGCGACAATGTGAGCGGCACCGTGTGTGTGCTCGAGACGGCGCGCGCGTTTGCGACGCTCGCGCGCGACGGCCAGAAGCCCGCGCGCACCGTCGTCTTCGCGACCTGGGACGCCGAGGAGTGGGGGCTCATCGGCTCGACGGAATGGGTCGAGGAGCTCGAGGATACGCTGCGCGCGCACGTCGTCGCCTACATCAATGAAGACGGCACGTTTTCTGGTCCGAGCTTCGGTGGCGGCGGCTCCCCGTCGCTCAAGCCGTTGTTTCGCGCGGCGACGCACGTGGTGCCAGATCCCGTCGGCCCCGGCACGGTGTACGACGTCTGGCTCAAAGCCCACAACGGCGACACGACTGCCCTCACCATGGGCAATCTGGGCGGAGGATCGGACTTCTCCGGCTTCTATCATCACCTGGGAATTCCGTCGGGAGGGATCGGGTTCGACGGGCCGGACGGCATCTACCACTCGATGTACGACTCCTACGACTGGATGACGCGCTTCGGCGATCCGGCATACAAGGCGCATCGCGCCGGCGCCCAGCTCGTGGCGGTGATCCTCGGCCGCCTCGCCAACAGTGATCTGCTGCCGCTCGACTACGCCGCGTTCGGCACGGAAATGAACGGGCTCGTGGCGCAGCTCGACTCCGGTATCGCGAAGAAGCAGTGGAAGAGCACGGTGAATACGCAGGCGCTCAAGGACGCGCTGGATCGCTTCACCGCCGTCGCCCGCGCGTTCGGAACCGCGCGCGACAACGCACTGGCGGCCGGGGCGGTCGACTCCGCCCGCGCCCAGACGGTGAACCGGGCGCTCATGCTGGTCGAGCGCCGCCTGACTCGGCCCGAGGGTCTGGTGAGCCGGCCGTGGTTCAAGAGCCTGCAATTCGCGGCGGACATCGACAACGGCTACGCGACGATGGCGTTCCCGACGGTCAATGAGGCCATTCGCTATGCGGACGCCGCGGCGGCCAACAAGGAGCTCACGGATCTCGTGAATCGGGTCGACCAGGCGCGCGCCGCGCTCGTGGAAGCGGCGGCCGCTCTTCGCTAGATTGGAGGTACGATGGAAGCCAGCGATCGTACGCGCGTCGTCATCTTCTACGCGATCTGGGCCACCATTTGCGCTGCGGTAGCCGGGCTCGTGGTCGCCCTGATCCACACCTGGTTCTTCAGCTACAATCCCGGCCGTTCGGCCGTGATTGAAACGCTCTTCAGCGGCGCCGTCGCTGCGGTAGGAATCGCTGCGGCGCAGGGTGCCGTCGCACTCGCTACGGGCAGCGTGCTGGCCCGGCTCGGACGGACACTGCAGTACACCCTGCTGCTCGGGTTACTGATCGGCGTGTTCGACTTCGTGATGTACTTCCTGCAGATGGCCGTGCCGCGCACCGAGCTCGGGTGGATCCCCGATCTGGCCATCATCGTCGCGGTGACGGTTGCGATCACCGCCGCCGGGTCGCGCCGGGTGGCCGCCGTGTGACCGACGACCAGAAGGACCTCATCGAGCAGTTAGAGCGCCGGGTGGCGACTCTCGAAAACATGATGCGCCGCCTGACGTTCGTCGCCAATACTGCCGAGCAACTCCGCAGCCCCTCCCGTACCGCGACACCCAGACCGCACGTCACCCCAGTCGTTCACGCAGCGATCCCCGACGCGCCCGCTGCGCGCGGAGGCGCGGACCTCGAGCAGTGGTTCGGACAACGCGGTCTGCTCGCGGTCGGTGTGGCAGCGTTGCTCATCGCGGCGGCGCTCTTTCTCAAGTACGCGTTCGATCGTGGCTGGATCTCACCGTTGTTGCGCGCGATCGGCGCGGTCATCGCGGGGGTCGCCGTCGCCGCATGGGGGCACTACCGGATCGCGCGGGGCGGGGGGGGGGGCATGCGCCGGTTCGGCGCCGCCATGATCGGGGCGGGGGGTGGCCTCGTATATCTCGGTCTGTGGGCGGCGGCGGGACCGTACGCGCTCATGGAGCGCCGCGTCGGCATCGTGCTGTTGGCTGTGACGACCGTCGCGGTCACAATGCTCGCGCTGCATCACGAGATCGAGGGCCTCGCCATTTGGGCGCTGTGTGGCGCGTATCTCGCACCGCTGATCCTCGCGACCGCCCCCAATCCTCAAGGGTTCCTCGCCTATCTCGAGGTGATCGGACTCGGCACCGCCATCACCGCGTACGCGATGAACTGGCGGGTGACGTTCAATCTCGCCCTGTTCGGATATCTGACCCTTGCCGGCGCCGGGGCCGCGCCGGCGATCGCCACACCCCTCGGCGCCTGGATGGTCGCGGCCGCGGCGGTCCTCGCGCTGCACGTGACAATGCAGCGTTCGTGGCCCGAAGTTCGACTGGGCGCTCTGCTGTGGTCGTGGGTGATTCTGGGAATTGGTCTGGGCGATGTCGGGAGCTCGGAGAGCGCGCGTTGGCTTGCGCTGGGGGCCGCGGCCGCGATCACCGGCGTGCTGTGGTGGCAGCAGTTCCGGCGCGACCCGTTCAGCGCCGAGACGGAACGTGCGCTCGGACTCACCGAAGCGACCGTCGAGCGATTCCTGTTCGTCACCAACCCGATTGCGTTCATGCTGCTCGCCAACGCGGCGGACCTGCGCCTCATCGACGGATCATTTGAGATCGTTCCGGCCACGCTCGCCGCGCTGTATCTGCCGGCCGGCTGGTTCCGCCGCAGCGCGTCTCACCTGATTACCGGCTTCCTGCTCGTCGCCTTGGCCATCGCCTTCGCCTGGCCGGCGTCGAGTCTTGCGATCGGGTGGACCGTGCTCGCCCTGGCGGCGCTCGCCGCCGAGCGTGAGGCCGGCCGGCCCGGCGGACGGTACGCAGCGGTCACGCTCGCGACGGCGGCATGGGTGTGCCTCTTTTCAGCCGCGCTCTTTGATCGCCGGTTCCAGGCGACGAGTGCATCGCTCCTCGCCGACCCCTGGGCGCTGGCACTCTATGCGGTCGTCGCGGGCACGGCGATCGCCGCGTACTGGTGGGGGACGGAAGGGCGATCGGTCCGCGTGATGTGGGGCCTCTGCGGTTCCGCCGTTTTCGCCGGCGGATCGGTTCAGTTTCAGAGCAACTTCGAGCGTCTGGCCCCGCTCGCGGGCGATCTCGCGCTGAGTGTCTGGTGGCTGCTGTTTGCCGGTGGGCTCGTGTTCCTCGGATTTCGCCTGAATCACAAGCTCATCCGCTCGATCGGGCTGGCGGTGGCGGCATTCGCCGGGCTCAAGATTGTGCTCTACGATTTATCGAATTTGGAGGCGCTGTATAGGGTCGGATCGTTCTTTGCGCTGGCGATGATCGCGTTGGCTGTCGCCTACGCGTATAACCAAAAAGCGAGAGTCGAACAGCACCCCGTCTGATAGAAGACGCTGTGCTTAGAGTTTGGGGAGCGTGATCCCTTTCTGGGCCTGATATTTTCCCTTCTTATCCTTATACGAGATCTCGCACTCATCGCCCTCATCTGCCGTGAAGAACAGCACCTGCGCTATCCCCTCATTCGCATAAATCTTTGCCGGCAACGGCGTCGTATTACTGATCTCCAGGGTGACATATCCTTCCCATTCCGGCTCAAATGGCGTCACATTCACGATAATTCCACAGCGCGCGTACGTGCTCTTGCCGACGCAAATCGTGAGGCAGTTGCGCGGGATGCGGAAATACTCGATGGAGCTGGCGAGGGCAAAGGAATTCGGCGGCACGATGCAGACGTCGCCCGTGAACTCGACGAACGATTTCGGATCGAATCGCTTCGGATCGACGACCGCCGACAACGCGTTCGTGAAAATCTTGAACTCGGGCGCGACGCGCATGTCATAGCCGTAAGATGAAACGCCGTAGGAAATGACGCCCTCGCGCACCTGCCGGTCCGCGAACGGCTCGATCATCCCGTGCTGCTTGGACATTTTGGTAATCCAGCGATCAGATTTGATTGACATGCGGCGGCAATGTAACGACGTCAGCTTGACTTATGCAGAGCCTTAGTGAATTTTTTCACGAGCGACATGCAGCCCTATATCCCGTTCCTCATGCTGCTGGGTCTCGCCATCGTCGCGGCGACGACGATGATCGTGGGATCGCATTTCCTCGGACCGCGGCGCCCGACCGACATCAAGGAGCGGCCCTACGAAAGCGGCATGCCGCCCCTCGGCAGCGCCCACGAGCGCTTCTCCGTCAAGTTTTATCTCGTCGCGGTGCTGTTCATTCTCTTCGACATCGAAACCGTATTTCTGATCCCGTGGGCGGTCATCTTCATGGGGAATGGCACCGCGACCACCGGCTTTCTGCTCGTCGAGATGCTCGTATTCATCCTGGTCCTGTTCGTGGGATACGTTTACGTATGGAAGCGGGGCGCGTTCCAATGGGACTGACCATATGAAGCATGTCGCCACCACAAAAGCCGTCAGCGGCCAAAGCCCCAATTACCTGGTCGCCAAGTTCCAGGAACTCGTGAACTGGGCGGTCAACTCCTCGCGCGCCAACTCGCTGTGGCCGATGCCGTTCGGCACCGCGTGCTGCGCCATCGAGTTCATGGCCACCGCGGCGAGCCGATTCGACTTCGCGCGCTTCGGGATGGAGCGCCAGGCGTTCTCCCCCCGCCAGGCGGACGTGCTGATCTGCGCCGGCCGGCTGCCGTTCAAGCTCGCGCCCGTGATCCGGCGCATCTACGACCAGATGCCGCAGCCCAAATGGGTGATCTCGATGGGCGCGTGCGCGTCGACCGGGGGCGTGTTCGACAATTACGCGATGGTGCAGGGCATCGACACCATCGTCCCCGTGGACGTGTACGTCCCCGGCTGCCCGCCCCGGCCGGAAGGGCTGTTGTACGGGATCCTGCTGCTCCACAAGAAGATCAAGGGCGAATCGCTGTTCGATGCCGTGAAGCGGCGCGACGAGCAGCCGCTCGACGACAAGGGACTCCGGCTGGCGCCCGAGACGATCGACGAGATCTCCGAGCCGTTCGGCAACTCCGTCCACCAATTTCGTTCGTCGTGAGTAGCGCTTCTCCAGTTCCAGGGGCCGTGCGCACGGAAGTCGCGCGCGATGGCGAGACGATTGTGTTCGTCGCGCGGGAGCGCCTGCTCGAGGCGATGACGTGGCTCAAGGAAATGCCGGGGCAGGAATTCGATTATCTGGTGGACGTGACGGCCGTCGAATTCCGCGATCGCGAGCGTCCGCTCGAAGTCGTGTACTTCCTCCGTTCCCTGAAGCGGCGCGCCGACATTCGGATCAAAGTCGAGCTGAACCCTGCCGACGAGCTGTCGGTGGATTCGGTCTACCACTTGTGGCATGGCGCCGATTGGTTGGAGCGCGAAGTCTTCGACATGTTCGGGATCACGTTCCGCGGGCACCCCGACCTGCGTCGCATCCTGATGTGGGAGACCTACGCGGAGGGCTACCCGCTGCGGAAGAGCTTCCCGTTGCGCGGCCGTTTCTCCCGCGCCGAGCAGGTGCGCCAGGCCCTCAACACGAATCCCGAAGCGAATTACTCGCTCGAAGAGCTGTCGATCGCCGAGGCCGCCGGCGATCTGCCCGACGACATGCGCGACCGGCTGCGGCGCGGCGAACGCGGTGTCATTCCGGACCCGCCGAATCCATGAGTAAGCGCACCGTAGAGCTCGAGCTGGCGACCCCGGGCGTGGACGCCCAGGGGCGCGCGACTCGTGTCCCGCTCACGGAGGCCGCCGAGCCTGGTCTGGCCGAAGAGCACATGCTCGTCAACATCGGCCCGCAACATCCCGCCACGCACGGCGTGTTGCGGCTGGTGGTCGAGCTCGATGGCGAGACCGTCGTGCGCTGCATCCCGCACCTCGGCTACCTGCACTCCGGCTTCGAAAAGCTCGGCGAGTACCGGCACTACAACCAGATCATCCCGCTCACCGACCGCACCGACTACCTCTCGCCGATGGCGAACAACGTCGGCTTCGCGCTGGCGGCCGAGAAGTTGATGGGGATCGAGATCACGCCGCGCTGTACCGTGTTGCGCGTGATCGCCTGCGAGATGAGCCGCATCATTTCGCATATGGTGTGGCTGGGCACGACGTCCATCGACCTCGGCGCATTCACGCCGTTCCTGTGGGCCTTCCAGCAGCGCGAGCGGATCTACGATCTCCAGGAGATGTGGACCGGCGCCCGGCTCACGACGAGTCTCACGCGGGTCGGCGGGCTCATGGCCGACATCCCTGACAACTTCGTCGACAAGCTGCGCGAATTCACCCGAACATTTCCCAAGACGCTGGGCGAAATCGATCGGGTGCTCACGCGCAACGCCGTGTGGGCGGGCCGCACACAGGGCGTCGGCGCGCTCACCGCGGCCGAGGCGATCAATCATTCGCTCTCCGGCCCGATGCTGCGCGCCAGCGGCGTAGCGTACGACGTCCGCAAGGACAAGCCATATCTGGGCTACGAGACCTACGACTTCGATGTCGTGGTGGGCGAACACGGCGACGTGTTCGACCGCTATCTCGTGCGCCTCGAGGAGTGTCACCAGTCGAACCGGATTCTCCAGCAGGCACTCGACCGGCTGCCGGACGGCCCGATCAACGTGGACGATCCCCGCGTGATTCTCCCGTCCAAGACGCGCGCCATGAGCGACATGGAAGCGATGATCTTTCATTTCAAGCAGGTCATGGAAGGCGTGAAGGCGCCGGTGGGCGAGGCGTACGTCGGCATCGAGAATCCCAAGGGCGAGCTCGGCACCTACCTCGTGTCCGACGGGACCGCAAAGCCGGTGCGCTGGCGCATCCGCCCGCCCTCCTTCATCAATCTGTCCGCATTGCCCCGGATGGCCCAGGGCCATCTGCTGTCCGACCTGATCGCGATCAACGCGTCCGTGGACATCGTAATGGGTGAGGTCGATCGATGACGGTGCAGGAGGACTACCAACCGGTCTTCGCCGGGAAGGTGCTGGAAGAGCTGCAGACGGTGCTCCAGCGCTATCCCAACAAGCAGGCCGCGCTGCTGCCCACGCTGTGGCTCGCGCAGCGCGAGCACGGCTGGATCTCCGATCGCATCATGGCCGAGGTGGCGGAGGTGCTGGGCCTGACGCCGGCGTACGTGAAGGGCGTCGTGACGTTCTATACGATGTATCACCAGCATCCCGTCGGGAAGAACTTCGTGCAGGTGTGCACGACGTCGCCCTGCAACATCTGCGGCGCCGAGGAGGTGCTGAAGGCGCTGTTGGAGCACAGCGGTGCGGGCGACGCGGGAGCGACCAGTCCCGATGGAAAGTGGACCATCGTCGAGGTCGAATGCCTCGGCGCCTGCGGCTTCCCGACACCGATCCTGATCAACGATGACTTCATCGAGAGCGTCACTCCGGACAAGGTTCCGGAGATCGTTCGGAAGTATCGCTGATGGGTTACCCGCACAAATCCCATCCGAAAGAGACGGTCGTGCTGTCGCAGTATTTCGGCGACGCTGACGCGCGCACATTTAAAGGCTGGACAAAGCGTGGCGGCTACGAGGCGCTGGCCCAGGTTCTCAAGATGGATCCCGTCGCCGTAACCGATGTCGTCAAGGAATCGGGACTGCGGGGACGGGGCGGGGCCGGGTTCCCGACCGGCCTGAAGTGGTCGTTCATGCCGAAAGAAAAGAAGAAAGCCCACTACCTCTGCGTGAACGCCGACGAATCCGAGCCCGGGACATTCAAGGACCGGGAGATCATGCGGTGGACGCCGCACGCGCTGCTCGAAGGCACCGCGATCGCGGCGCACGCGATCCGCGCCGAGGTCGCCTACGTCTACATTCGCGGCGAGTTCACCGAGCCGTGGACGATCATGGAGCGGGCGCTCGCCGAGGCGAATGCGGCGGATGTGTTCGGCAACATCAAGATCCATCTGCATCGCGGTGCGGGCGCCTACATCTGCGGCGAAGAAACCGCCCTGATGAATTCGATCGAGGGTAAGCGCGGTAACCCGCGGATCAAGCCGCCGTTCCCGGCGGCCGCCGGCTTGTTCGGGCTGCCGACGACGATCAACAACGTCGAGACGCTCGCCGCCGTGCCGCACATCATCAAGCGCGGCGCCGCCTGGTACAAAGGTCTGTGCCTGTCGAATCCCAAGAGCACCGGCACGAAGCTCTTCTCCGTGTGCGGGCACGTGCAGCGGCCGGGCAACTACGAAGTCGCGATGGGATTTCCGCTGAAGGACCTGCTCTATGACATGTGCGGCGGCCCGCCCGCGGGCCGCACGCTCAAGGCGTGCATCCCCGGCGGCTCCTCCGTCCCGATTCTGACGCGGGAAGAAACCGAAGCGACGCTCCTCGACTACGAAGGCGTCGTGGCACAGGGCTCGATGCTCGGCTCGGGCGGCGTGATCGTGTTCGACGACTCGGCCGACATGGTCTATCAGATCATGCGCCTCGCCCGTTTCTATGCGCATGAGTCGTGCGCGCAGTGCACGCAGTGCCGCGAAGGCACCGCGTGGACCACCAAGATCATGGAGCGGATCCTGGCGGGGCAGGGCAAGGCCAAAGACCTCGACTTACTCCTCGATCTCTCCGAAAACATGACGGGCAAGACCATTTGCGTGCTGTCGGATTCGTGCGCCGCTCCAATCGTCAGTGGCATCAAAAAGTTCAGAGGCGAGTTCGAAGCCTATCTGGCGGGCAAGCGTCAACCGGTGATGGTGGGCTGATGGCTGATGGCATGATCAACCTGACGATCGACGGCGCTCCCGTGAGCGTTCCCGCCGGCACGCTCGTCATCGAAGCGGCGAAGCAGGCGGGCGTGCTGGTGCCGCACTACTGCTATCACCCGGGGTTGCCCGTCGCCGGCGTCTGCCGGATGTGCCTGGTCGAGATCGAAAAAGCGCCCAAGCTCCAGATCGCGTGCGCGACGACCGTCACCGAGGGGATGGTCGTCAAGACTCAAGCCCCGGCGGCGAAGGACGCGCGCCAGAGCGTACTCGAATTTCTGCTCATCAATCATCCGCTCGATTGCCCGATCTGCGATCAAGCCGGCGAGTGCGAGCTGCAGGATTTCGTCTTCCAGGAAGGCCAGCCGGGCACGCGCTACGGGGAGTTTGCCAAGCGGTTCAATCCGGTCGAGGACTTCGGTCCCGACGTGCTGTACGTCCCCAATCGCTGCATCCTGTGCACGCGCTGCGTCCGCTTCATGGAGGATGTGGCGCAAGAGCCCGTGCTCAACGTGTCCGAGCGCGGCGACCGCGCGTTCATCGGCATTCATCCTGAGGCCCGGCTCGACCATCCCTGGGCCGGCAACGTCGTCGACCTCTGTCCCGTCGGCTCGCTGCTCTCCAAGGATTTCCTGCACAAGGCCCGCGCCTGGGAGCTCGACAAGACGGCCTCGATCTGCACCGGCTGCTCGCAGGGGTGCAACATCACCCTCGACACGCGGGACGAGGTCGTCGTGCGCGTGCGCCCACGGCCGAACCTCGACGTCAACCGCTATTTCATCTGCGACCACGGGCGCATGCACTATCGCTGGATGAACCGTGGCGACCGCATCGAGGCCCCGCTGGTCAAGAAGGACGGCGGGCTGCACGCGACTGACTGGGACGAAGCCTTCGCACGCGTGCTGGCGATTCTGCGCGGGGCGTCGGGAAAGGCGGTGGCATTGGTGTCGCCGGGCGCCTCGAGTGAAGCGCTGGCGGCGGCCAAGCGGCTCCTTTCCGGCTTCAGCTGGACGGGTGCGTTCCAGGTGGTGATGGGCGAGGAAGCCCCCCTCGCCGGCATTCCGAATCTCGCCCTCCGCGCCGAGCGCGCGCCCAATGCAAAGGGCGCCGAGCAGCTCGGCTACACGCGCGACTATGCGCAGGCGCTCGCGACCGCAAAGTCGGCAGCCGTCGTACTCGTGCTCGACGAGCCCGACTGCGCCGTCGAAACGGACGGCGCGCTGATCTATGTCGGCACCGTACTCGGCGCGGATGCGGCGTGCCGACGTGCCGACGTGATCTTGCCGATCGCCACCGTGGCAGAGGAGGAAGGCACATTCGTGAACCGCGACGGGCGCGAGCAGCGCTACTTCCAGGCCAAGCCCGCGCCGGGGATGGCGCAGCCGGCGGCCTGGGTGCTCGAACAGCTGGCTCAGACGATGGGCCTCGCGGCAGTGCCATGACCTTCCTCCTGATCGCATCGGCCATCAAGGTGTTCGTGGTCTTCAACCTGATCATGGTTGGGGTCGCGCTGCTCACGCTGATCGAGCGGCGCGTGTGCGCCTGGATGCAGGATCGCCTCGGCCCGAACCGCGTGGGTCCGCAGGGGCTCTTCCAACCGGCTGCCGACGGGCTGAAGAACTTCCTGAAGGAAGAGACGTCGCCGGCGATGGCCGACAAGGCGCTCTTCACGCTGGCGCCCATCGTATCGTTCGTCCCGGCGTTGCTCACCTTCGGCGTGATTCCGTTCGCGGCACCGCTGCCGACCAAATGGGGCCTCGTGCCGATGGTCGTCGCGGATCTCCCCGTCGGCTTCCTCTACATCCTCGCGATCAGCTCGCTCGGTGTGTACGGCATCGTGCTGGCGGGGTGGGCGTCCAACAACAAGTACGCGCTCCTAGGCGGGCTGCGCGCGTCGGCCCAAATGATCTCGTACGAGATCGCGCTGGGGATGAGCACCGTGGCCGTCATCCTGCTCGCGGGCAACGTGACGTTGTCGCAGGTGATTGCGCAGCAGCAGCGCGGCCTGCCGTTCATCATTCCGCTGACGATCGCGTTCGTGATCTTCTTCATCAGCGCCTTCGCCGAGACGAACCGGCTGCCGTTCGATCTCCCGGAAGCGGAGGGGGAGCTGATCGCGGGCTATCACACCGAGTACAGCGCGATGAAGTTCTCGATGTTCTATATCGCCGAGTATTCGAACATGGTGACCGCCTCCGCGCTGATGGCGACGCTGTTCTTCGGCGGCTGGGATATCCCGTTCACGAGCTGGGACTCGACCGGCGAGCCGAGCGTCCTGAAGACCGTGCTGACGCTGCTCGCATTCAGCGCGAAGACGTTCTTCTTCCTGTTCACCTACATCTGGGTGCGCTGGACGCTGCCGCGGTTCCGCTATGACCAGCTCATGGCGCTCGGCTGGAAAGTGCTGCTGCCGCTCTCCCTGATCTATGTCACCCTCCTGGCCGTGGCGATTTGGTTCATCCGGATCCGGCTCGGCTGGGAGTACGGCCCCGCCATGGCATGGGTTCTTGGGGGATTGAATCTCCTGCTGTTGATCGCGCTGGTCTATTGGCTCGACCGCGGCCGCATCGTGTCCGGCTCGGTCCAGGAGGAGACAGCCTGATGGCCATCGGCGTGAAAGTCATGAAGCGGCCGACGCAGCAGACCTCCTACCTGCGCGCGACGCTGAAAGGGATGGCGCTGACGTTCAGCCATCTGCTGCGCCCCAAGGTCACGATGCAGTATCCCGAGGAGAAGTCGTCCAAGGACTGGACGCTGTCCTCCCGCTGGCGCGGCACGCACCGCATGCTCACCGACGAACAGGGCAGGGCCAAATGCGTGGCGTGCGGGCTCTGTCCCCAGATCTGTCCCGCCAACTGCATCAAGCTCGTGCCGGGTGAAGATGAGGAGGGCCACCGCTATCCGCTGATCTACGAGATCGACGAGTTCCGCTGCATCTTTTGCGGCTACTGCCAGGAAGTATGCCCCGAGGAAGCGATTCACGTGGGCGTGCACTACGAGAACTCGGAGTACTCGCGCGACCGCTTCGTGTACGACCTCGAGCGGCTGACGGCACAGACGCATCCCGTTTCCACGCTGTGGGACCCGTCGGACCCGAAGGGCGAGTAGTGATCGTCACGTTCTTCTGGATCTTCGGCGTGATCGCCATGGGCAGCGCCCTGCTGTGTATCACCCGCAAGAACCCCGTGGCGAGCGCCCTATGGCTCGTCGTGACGCTGTTCGCGCTGGCCGCAATGTTCGTGCTGCTCGACGCGCAGTTCATCGCGGTGCTGCAGGTGCTGGTCTACGCCGGCGCGATCATGGTGCTGTTCCTGTTCGTCATCATGCTGCTGAACCTGGGCCGCCCCGGACCGACCGACATCAGGGGACCGCTCGGACTCCTGACCGCGACGGTCCTGGCGGGTGCGCTCTTGCTGCTGCTGCGCCCGATCAGCGAGTCAGCGCTCCCGTCGTCCATCCAGCTGCCGCCCGGCTCGGTCCAGGCGCTGCAGCAAGCCCAGGGGATCGTCGGCTCCGTCGCCAATCCGCTGTTCGGCGCCTACCTCATTCCCTTCGAGATCGCGAGCGTCCTGCTCCTCGCCGCGATCGTGGGCGCCGTCGTGCTGGCGAAGCGAAAGCTCTAGGATGCTCCTCAGCCCCGCGCTCGCGATCTCCGCCGTGCTGTTCACGCTGGGCGTCGCGGGGGTCCTGTTCCGGCGCAATGTGATCGTGATCTTCATGTGCGTCGAGCTCATGCTCAACGCTGTGAACCTCACCTTCGTGGCGCTGGCGCAGACCCTGGGCATGGGCGGGCAGGTCTTCGTCTTCTTCGTGATGGCGGTGGCGGCCGCTGAAGCGGCGGTCGGCCTCGCCATCATTCTCGCCGTCTATCGCCACAAGCAGTCGGTCAGCCTGCAGAACATGAATCTCCTCAGGGACGGATGACCGGTACCGCCGTCGACCTGATCTGGCTCGCGCCCGCCCTCGCGCTGCTCGGCTTTGTGCTGAACGGAACGCTGGCACTGACGCGTCCCAATGCGAAGACGCTCGTATCGGTCATTGGCGCCGGCGTGTTGCTGGCGGCATTCGCCGTGTCCATAGCGATCTTCAGCGCCTTCGCGGGGCTCCATGCCGAAGAGCCGTTCGTGTTCCGGTATTGGTCGTGGATTCCGGTGGGGACACTGCAGATCGACGTCGCGTTCCAGGTGGATCAGCTCTCGCTGGTCATGCTGCTGGTCGTCACCGGCGTTGGATCGCTGATCCACCTGTTCAGCATCGGATACATGAAGGAGGATCCGGGCTACGCGCGCTACTTCGCGTATCTCAACCTCTTCGTCTTCTTCATGCTGGTGCTGGTGCTGGGGGCGAGCTTCCCCGTCATGTTCGTGGGATGGGAAGGGGTCGGCCTCTGCAGCTATCTGCTGATCGGCTTCTGGTTCACCGAAGAACAGAACGCGAACGCGGGCCGCAAGGCGTTCATCATGAACCGCATCGGCGACTTCGGGTTCATGGTCGCGATGTTCATGATCTTCTGGTCGACCGGCTCGCTCGATTTCGGCACCGTGTTCACGCACGCGCCGAATGCACTCGCGGCGGGCGGGCGCACCATCACGGTGATCACGCTCTTCCTGTTCCTGGGCTGTACCGGTAAATCGGCGCAGATCCCCCTGTACACCTGGTTGCCCGATGCGATGGCGGGACCGACGCCCGTGTCCGCACTCATCCACGCGGCCACGATGGTGACGGCCGGCGTGTATCTGGTGGCGCGCTGCAATCTGCTGTTCGCCATGGCGCCGGTGTCGAGCGCGGTGGTCGCGGGTGTGGGCGCGCTGACGGCCCTGTTCGCCGCGACGATCGCGCTCAAGCAATGGGACATCAAGAAGGTCCTGGCGTATTCCACGATCTCCCAGCTCGGGTACATGTTCCTGGGAGTCGGGACCGGGGCAATTAGCGCCGGCATGTTCCACCTCATCACCCACGCGTTCTTCAAGGCGCTGCTCTTCCTCGGCTCGGGCAGCGTGATCTACGCGTTGCATCGCGCCTATCACCACACGCATTCGCATGAAGACGCGCAGGACATGCGCAACATGGGCGGGCTCGCGCGCTACATGCCGTGGACCACGGCCTTGATGTGGATCGCAACACTCGCGATCGCCGGCGTTCCGCCGCTCTCGGGCTTCTTCTCAAAGGACGAGATCCTCACCGCGGCGAACGCGCGCGGGCATGCGGACCCGATCTGGCTCGTGTTTTGGGGATTGGCCGTCATCGCCGCGTTGCTCACGGCGTTCTACATGACGCGGCTGATGCTGTACACCTTCCACGGCCCGAACCGCACCGGCGAGAAGGAGCAGGCGCATCTGCACGAGGCGCCGTGGATCATGACCGGCCCGCTGCTCGTGCTGGGCGTGCTGTCCGCCGCGGGCGGACTCATCAACATCCCCGAGCTCTATCACGGCAACGCGTGGCTCCATCACTGGCTGGAGCCGATCACGCAGGCGAGCGCCCCACTGTTGCCCGCAGTGCCCCTGTCGAGCAGCACCGAGTGGCTGCTGGTCGGCATTGCCGTCGCTGTCGCGGTGGTTGGGATCGTGGGCGCCTGGCGGCTGCTCAAGCCCGAGGCACTCGTGCCTGCTCGCAGCGCGCCTGAGGAGCGCGGATTTGCGCGCGTGCTTCGGAACAAGTGGTACGTGGACGAGATCTATGACGCGTTAATCGTCCGTCCCCTCGTGTGGCTGTCGCGGGAAGTGCTCTGGAAGCAGGTAGATCAGCGCATCATCGACGGCGCGGCGGTCAATGGCGCCGCCCGCGGCGCCCGGGCACTCGGCTGGGCGAATCGCTGGCTGCAGTCCGGCCAGGTCGGGGTCTACGTCGCAGTGTTCGTCGTCGGCGTGCTGCTGATCCTGTGGCGGGCGACGAGCTGATGTACGCGCGCTGGGTGCTCACCGCGCTGCTCGCGTGGCCGCTGCTCGCCGGCCTCATCGTCCTGCTCCTTCCCGCTCGGCTCGCGAAGTACGTCGCGCTCGCGGCGAGTCTCGTGGAGTTCGTGATCTCGGTACCGCTCTGGTGGACGTTCGTCCCGAGCGGCGGGATGCAGTTCCTGGTCGATCGCGCCTGGATTCCGGCGTGGGGCATTCACTTCACTGTCGGTGTGGATGGGATCTCGCTGTTCCTCGTGCTGCTGACGACGTTCCTGATACCACTCTCGATTCTCGGCAGCTGGACCTATATCACCAAACGCGAGGCCGGCTTCTACGCGCTCTTGCTCGTGCTCACGACGGGCATGATCGGCGTCTTTGTCGCGCTCGATCTCTTCCTCTTCTATGTGATGTGGGAAGTGATGCTCATCCCGATGTATTTCATCATCGGGGTGTGGGGCGGAGACAACCGGCTGTACGCGGCGATCAAGTTCTTCATCTATACGTTCCTGGGCTCGCTGCTCATGCTCGTCGCGATCATCGTGTTGTATCTGCACGCGGGGCGCGCGACCGGGGCCTACTCGTTCGGCTACGCGCACCTCCTGAGCAACGCGAAGGATCTGGGACCCGCGGCCTGGTGGCTGTTCGGCGCCTTCTTCTTGGCGTTCGCGATCAAGGTGCCGATCTTCCCGCTGCACACCTGGCTGCCCGACGCGCACGTCGAGGCTCCCACGGCAGGATCGGTGATCCTGGCGGGCATCCTCCTCAAAATGGGGACGTACGGCTTCCTGCGGTTCGCCCTGCCGTTCTTCCCGGCGGTCGCGCTCAATCAGAACGTGCAGCTCGTGATCGTCGTCCTGTCGCTGATCGGGATCATCTACGGCGGTCTGGTAGCGATGGTGCAGCCCGATTTCAAGAAGCTCGTCGCCTATTCCTCCGTCGCCCACCTCGGGTTCGCGATGCTCGGCATCTGGGCGCTGACGCTGCAGAGTGTGCAGGGCGCGCTGTTGATCATGATCAATCACGGGATCTCGACGGGCGCGCTGTTCTTCCTCGTCGGCATGCTGTACGAGCGACGGCACAGCCGGCTGATCGAGGCATACGGCGGCATCGCGCGGGTGGTGCCGCTCTTCGCCGCGATCCTCACGATCGTGTCGCTGTCGTCCATCGCGCTTCCGGGCACCAACGGGTTCGTGGGCGAGTTCCTGGTGCTGCTGGGCTCCTTCCGCACCTATCCGATCGCCACGACGCTCGCGACGAGCGGCGTGATCATCGCGGCCGCCTATCTGCTGACCGCGCTGCAGCGTGTGATCTACAATCCCCTCAAGAACCCGGAGAATGAGCACCTCACGGACCTGACGCCGCGCGAGCTCGCCGTGCTGATCCCGCTGCTCGTCGGCATTTTGTGGCTGGGGATCTATCCCAAGCCGTTCCTGCAGCGCATGGAGCCGGCCGCGCGCTCCCTGATCGAGCAGGTGCGGCCGAGCGCAGCGAGCACCGCAGGTCAGCCGTGAGCCTCGACCCCGCGGTCTATGGCGATCTACTCCTGTCGCTCCTGCCCGAGCTCGTGCTGACCGGGTGGGCGCTCGTGCTGTTGCTCTTCGTCGCGTGGCGTCATCGCACCGCGCGTGATTTGCGGATCGCGGGGTGGCTGACCCTCGTAGCTCTTTTGTCGACCGCGATCGCCGTATGGTGGTTGTGGTGGAACCGCGCCACTCTGGGACCGGGCCTCGTGGCGATGGTCGCGGCGGACGACTTCCGCTGGGTCGCCGACTGGGTCTTCCTCGGCGCCGCCGCACTCACGGTGCTGATCTCGTTCGCGTATCTGGAGCGGGAGCAGTTGCTGATACCCGAGTACTACGTGCTGGTGATCTTCGCCACGCTCGGCATGATGGTGATGGCCGCCGGCGCCGATCTGATGGTGATCTTCCTCGGACTCGAGCTGATGTCGGTCGCGGTCTACGTGCTCGCGGGTCTGGACCGGCGGCGCGCGCGGTCTGCCGAGGCCGCGCTCAAATACTTCCTGCTCGGAGCGTTCGCCTCGGGATTCCTGCTGTATGGCATCGCGCTCGCGTATGGCGCGACCGGCACGACGAATCTCGGTCTGATCGGCGGGCAGGTCGGCATCATGGGCAAGCCGAGCGTCATGTTGCTGGCCGGGCTGGCGCTCTTGATCGTGGGATTTGCATTCAAGATCGCGGCGGTGCCGTTCCACATGTGGGCTCCGGACGTCTATGACGGCTCGCCCACGCCGGTGACGGCGTTCATGGCGACGGGCGTGAAGGCGGCGGCGTTTGCGGCGCTGTTCCGCGTCCTGAATCAGGCCTTCGCCCCGGTCGCCGCCTGGCATGACATCCTCTGGTGGCTCGCCGTCGTCACGATGATCGGCGGTAACCTCTTCGCCCTCGGCCAGCGGTCGCTCAAGCGGATGCTCGCGTATTCGTCGGTCGCGCACGCGGGCTATCTCCTCGTCGCCGTGACCGCCGGCGGCGCGGCCGGCACGAGCGCGTTCCTCGTCTACGTGATCGCGTACACGCTGATGTCGCTCGGGGCGTTCGCCGTGCTGTCGGCGAAGGGCAGGGCGGGCGAGAGCGACGTTTTGATCGACGACCTCGCGGGGCTCGCCAGCCAGCGACCCTGGCTCGCCTTCGCGCTCGCCGTGTGCATGTTGTCGTTACTCGGCTTCCCCGGAACGGCGGGCTTCATCGGCAAGTGGTACATCCTCATCGCCGCCACCAGCGCCGGGCAGAATACCCTGGCCGCCATTCTCGTGCTCACCAGCGCCGTCTCCGCGGGGTACTATCTTCCCGTTATCATGGCGATGTACATGAAACCGCCAGCCGTCGAGGCCGCCCACCGGGATGTGTATCTCGACCGGTGGGGACGGATCGCGGTCGCGGTCGTCGTCGTCGGCCTGCTGCTCTTTGGCGTCTGGCCCAACCGGCTGTTCGATCTCGCGAAATCCGCAGGAAACAGCGTGCACGCGACAACCGCAACAGCCGCAACCCCACCCTAAAGGCCCTTCAGATGGCCGTGAAGCTTCCCGCCACAATCTTCCGCCAGTACGACATTCGCGGCCTCGTGGACGAGCAGCTTACCCCCGCCGCGGCACGGGCCGTCGGACAAGCGTACACCACGATCGCCTGGGAACGGCTCCGCACGGGGAGGCCGCCGCGGGTCGCCGTGGGGCGCGACAACCGGCCGTCGGGCGCCGCACTCGCCCAGGGCGTGCGCGAAGGCATCGCGGCCGCGGGGGGCGCCGCGATCGACGTCGGCGAGCTGCCGACTCCCGCCCTCTACTTCGCGACCAAGACGCTGCCGGTGGATGGCGGCATTCAAGTCACCGGCTCGCACAATCCGCCGGAGTTCAACGGCTTCAAGATGGTGCTGGCCCACGACGCCGTCTTCGGCGACGACATTCAGGTTCTGTATCGGCTCATTAACGACGACAAGCTCATGACGAAGGGCGGTGGCACACAAACCGCGCACCGCGGACTGCTCATCGCGTACCGAGATGCGATCGTCCAGCGGAACGCGCCACTCGCGCGCCGACTCAAAGTCGTGGTGGACTGCGGCAACGGGGTCACGAGTCTCGTCGCCATCGAGACCCTCAAGCAGCTGGGCGCTGATGTCGTTGCGCTGTTCGCCGAATCGGACGGGACGTTTCCACATCACCATCCCGATCCCACAGTGCTCGAGAACCTCCACGACCTGCAGGTCGCCGTCAGAAAGGAGAAGGCGGAGCTGGGGATCGCCTTCGACGGCGACGGCGATCGCATCGGTGCGGTGGATGAAAAGGGCGAGCCGGTGCTCGGGGATCAGCTGCTGGTGTTGTTCGGGCGCGACCTGGTGCATCGCATGGGCAAGAACCATCCGGTGATTTTCGATGTGAAATGCTCGGAGGTGCTGCCGCAGATGCTGAAGAAGGCCGGTCTCGAGCCCGTCATGTGGAAGACGGGGCATTCGTTCATCAAGCAGAAGATGAAGGAGATCGGCGCCCCGCTCGCCGGCGAAATGAGCGGCCACATGTTCTTCGGCGGTGACTGGTACGGCTTCGATGACGCGCTTTTCGCCGCGGCCCGGCTCCTGGCGTATGTCGCGCGACAAGGGGGGCCGCTCTCGCGCCTCCTCGCCGACCTGCCGAAGACCTACGCCACACCGGAACTGCGCGTCGATTGTCCCGATGAGCAGAAGTTCGACGTCGTCCAGCAAGCGGCGGAGGAATTCGCCGCGCTGTATCCCGTCTCGACGCTCGACGGCGTGCGCATCACGTTCCCCGAAGGGTGGGGATTGCTGCGCGCCTCGAACACGCAGCCCGTCCTGGTCATGCGGTTCGAAGCGACGAACCCGAAGGCGCTCGCCGCGTATCGCGCCGAGGTCGAGGGCTGGCTGGCGGCGCGCGGCGTGACGGCGTGACACGCGCGAACCGGCGCACGCTGTATTTGATCGGCGCGGGTCTGCTGGTGGCGGCGTTGGTCGGCGGCCGCTGGCTGGCGGTGGAGACGGCGGAACGGGCGTGGGACCGCACCTTCGCGGGAGGCGAGGCATTGATCGCCGCCCGCGATCTCGCCCGGCTGCTGCAGACCCTCGTCCTCCTCGTCGCGATCACCTGGATGGCGGGCAATCTGCTGATCGTCTACCGGGCGATCGGCTCGGTGCAGATGCCGCGGCGGCTCGGCGATCTGGAGATCGTCGAAGCCGTGCCGCGCCGCACGCTCCTCGCCGCCACCGTCCTGCTCGGCGTGATCCTGGGCTCGTTATTGTCGCTGGGCGCGGGGGACTGGTGGCGTCACTTCATCCTTGCGACGTCGCCACCGCACTTCGGCGTTCCCGATTCGACAAAACTGGGCCACGACGCCGGGTACTACGTCGGCGTTCTCCCCTGGCTCGCGGGACTCCAGAACCGCACGCTCATACTGGTCGTCGGCGCCCTCGGCATCGTCGCGCTGCTCTATGGCGTGATCGGCTCGCTCCGGATTCGCCGCGGCCGCATCCGCGCCAGCGACTACGCGCGCGCCCACCTCGGCGTGTTGCTCGCGTGTCTCGCCTTCGTCATTGCGTGGGGCGCGGTGCTCGATCCCGCCGAAATCGTGGGCGGCCTGCACGGAGAGGTCGATCAGGCAGCCCTCAGCGTGCGCATGCCGGGCGCGAACGTCGTCGCCGCGGTCGCGATCGTGACGGCAATCATCTCGCTGGCCTGGGCCTGGCGGGACCGGCCCACGCTGATTCTCGCCGGCTGGGCGGCGCTGCTCGTCTCGCTCACCGCGGGCTACTTCGTGATTCCCGGCGTCGTCCGCGCGTCGTCCGGCAACGGGCCGGAGAACGCGGACCTGGTACGGCACCGTGCGGAGCTCGAGCGCGTCGCATTCGGACTGGTCGACGTGGATCCCAACTCGCCGCCGCCGTTCCCGTCGGGGGAAGCGGCGGTGCGGACGATCCCGCTGTGGGATCCCGCGCATATCGGCGCGGCCCTGGGCGCTCCCGCGCACGCCGTCGCGCTGCGGCCGCCGGGCCCGGAAGACCACGGAAGCGGGGCGGTCTGGATCGTCGCTCCCACTACTGCTCCCGGTCCGGTGCGCCTCACGGCGGAAACGGACACCGGTCTGGCGGTGTCGTCATTGCCGACCGAGAACGCCCCGTTGTTATTCGGTCCCGGATTGCCGGGAACGGTGGTGACGTCAGAGGACAGCGCACCGCTCGCGCCCACCGGCTCCGGAGCGGTGCCGCTCACCGGCGCCTGGCGTCGCTTCGCAATTGCATGGACGATTCAGTCGTGGGGATTGGCGCGCGGTGAATCCAACGGCAAGGTCCTGCTGTGGCGGCGCGACGTTGCCGAGCGACTTCAGCGGCTCGCTCCGTTTGCGCGGTTCGGCACTCCGGCACCGGTGCTCCGCAACGGCGCCTTGTGGTGGGCGAGCTGGGGCTATGTGTCGCACGACGCGTTCCCGCTGGTGCGGCCGCTTCCCTGGGGCGACGGCGAAGTGCGATTCCTGCGCGCTGGTCTCATCGGCGCCGTGCGGGTCACCACGGGCGAGACGCATCTCTGGCTGGCGCCGGGGTACGACTCGCTGACTGCTGCCTGGGCCCGACGGTTCGAGCCGTTGATCGAACCCGCGGACAGCCTGCCCGCGGATCTCCGCGCGCAGCTGGCCTATCCCGTCGAGACGTTCAAGATCGCCGTTGCCGAATTGCTGCGCGCCAGCGCCGATTCCGCCGTGCAAGGCGGATGGCTCATGCGCCCACAAGAACCATATCAACTGGGCGCACCCGATGGGGGAGGAGGGGGAGGGGGGGCAATCTGGACCGGTGTTGCCCTCGAAACGGGGCTACTCGCCCCCAAGCGGTTTGTGGGTCTGTGCGCGGCCGCCATCACACCGCGCGGCGCCGAGTTTCATCTCTGGCAGCCGTCCGCAGACGAGGCCGCCGGCGAGCGACTGCCGGGCGAGCTGGTGGGCTCGTCGTTGCTGCGACCCGGTCCACTGCGCGTGTGGCCCATCGGGAAGACTCTCATCACAGTGCAAGCGCAGATCTTCGACCCCGTCACCCCCACCCCCCGGACAGCACCCCCTCCGCGCGTCACGGAGGTCTACGTGACGTTCGCCGGGCGCGCCGGACATGCCCTCACGGCCCGCGCCGCGCTGCTGGGCGGGGAACAGATCATCACCGACACGACGCTCGCGGCACGCTGGGAACGGGCGCGGCGGCTAGCCGTCCAGGCCGATTCGGCGCTCGCCGCCGGAGACCTTGTGGAGTTCGCACACCTCTGGCGGTTGCTGATCGGTGAGCTTGCTCCGGTCCAGCGCCCCCGCTAGGTTGCGCCGCCGTGACGGTCCCCGCCCCTGGAACGATCGTTGTCGCGCTCGGAGGAAACGCCGTCGCGCCACCCCGTGAGCGGCCGACGATCAGCAATCAGTTCCGGCATACGCGCGCGAGTCTCGTGCCCATCGTCGACCTCGCGGCGGCGGGGTGGCACATCGTCCTCGTCCATGGCAACGGACCGCAGGTCGGCGACGAGCTGGCGCGCAACGAGATCGCGGCGGATCAGGTCGAGCCGCTGCCCCTGGGGGTGTTGGTCGCCGGAACTGCGGGGTGGATGGGATACATGATCCAGCAGTCGCTGCAAAATGCGCTCGCTCGCGCGGGCGTACGGCGATCGGTCGTCACGCTGATCACGCAGACCCTGTGTCGGGCCGACGATCCCGATTTGCGCACCCCGTCCAAACCGGTCGGCCATACACTCGATCCGGTGCGCCAGGCGCGGCTCGTGGCTCGCGGGATTCCGGTTCGGGACGGGCGGCGGCTGGCGCCCAGTCCCAGGCCGGCCGGGATTGTCGAGCAGCAAATGGTGCGTGATCTGGCGGCCGCCGGCCACATCGTGATCGCCGGAGGGGGTGGGGGTCCGCCGGTCTATCAGGACCCCAAGCTGGACCTCGAAGGCATCGACGCCGTCGCCGACAAGGATCGCGTCGCCGCAATCCTCGGCCGGGAAATCGGCGCACAGGTGTTGTTGATCTTGACGAACGTGAGTGCTGTCTACCGTGGCTTCGGCACAGCGCACCAGGAAGCCATCCGGCGGCTGACGCTCGCGCAGGCGGAGCACCTGCTCGCCGGCAAGGAGCTGGGGACCGGCAGCATGCGGCCGAAGGTCGAAGCCGCCGCGGAGTTCGTCCGCACCGGTGGCGAACGGGCCATCATCGCCGAGCTGGCCAACGGGCTTGCCGCACTCCGCGGCGAAGCCGGAACGACGATCGCGAAGGAGCACGCGTGAATCTGCACGAGTATCAGGCGCGGGACATTTTGCGAAAGCACGGCATCCCCGTGCCGCCAGGCGACGTCGCGACGACGCCGGCCGAGGCGCGCGCGATCGCCGAGCGCTTCGGCGGCAAGGTCGTCGTCAAGGCGCAGGTGCACGCCGGCGGCCGCGGCAAGGCTGGCGGCGTGAAGCTGGCGGACGGCGCCGACGCCGCCAAGGCGGCGGCGTCCGCCATCCTCGGGATGACGATCAAGGGTCTCACGGTGCAGAAGGTCCTCGTCGCGCCGGCCGCGGACATCGCCACCGAGAGCTACGTCGGGATCATCGCGGATCGCGCGTCGCAACGGCCGGTGCTGATCGTCAGTTCCGCCGGCGGTATCGACATCGAAGAAGTCGCGGCTAAAACGCCAGAGAAAATCCATCGGCTGGCGGTGGACCCGCGATATGGTCTGCTGCCCCATCAAGCGCTGGCGCTCGGCTTTGCGCTCTACGGTGACGTGAAGCAGGCGCGTGCCGCCGCGGACATCATGCAGAAGCTCTACAATGTGGTCTATGCCGTCGGTGCATCGCTCGCGGAGATCAACCCGCTCGTCACTACTCCCGACGGGAGTGTCCAGGCGCTCGACGCCAAGATCTCCATCGACGACAACGAGCTCGAGCGCCGGCCGGAGATCGCCGCGCTTCGAGACGTCTCGTCGGAGGCCCCCGAGGAGGTCGCCGCGCGAGAGGCGGGACTCACGTTCATCAAGCTCGATGGCGACGTCGGCTGCTGCGTGAACGGCGCGGGGCTCGCGATGGCGACGATGGATCTGGTCAAGTACTACGGGGGCCAGCCGGCCAACTTCCTGGACATCGGGGGCAGCTCGAACCCACAGAAAGTCGTCGCCGCGCTGCGAATCATGACGTCGGACCCGCGAGTCAAGGTCATCCTCTTCAACATTTTCGGCGGGATCACACGAGGCGACGACGTCGCGAACGGCATCGTTCAGGCCACCAAGGAGTTTCCGCTCAAGGTCCCGATCGTGATCCGACTGACCGGCACGAACGAGCGGGAAGGCATTGCGATTCTCGAGCGCGCGGGATTCTCGGCGCTGACGGACATGGACGAAGCCGTGAAGCAAGCGGTGGCCAAAGCCAAGGGGAAGGCCGCGTGAGCATCTTCATCGATCAAACCACACGCCTCGTGGTGCAGGGAATCACCGGCCGCGACGGATCGTTTCACGCCAAGCAGATGATCGAGTACGGCACCAAGGTCGTCGCCGGCGTCACGCCGGGGAAAGGCGGCCAGCGGTTCGAGGGTGCCGTCCCCGTGTTCAACACGGTCGCCGAGGCCGTACATGCAACCGAGGCCAATACATCGGTCATCTACGTCCCGGCGGCGGTCGCCGCCTCCGCCATCTTCGAAGCCGCCGATTCCGGCATCGAGTTGATCATCTGCATTACCGAAGGAATTCCCGTGTTAGATATGACCCGCGTCCTGCCGTTCGTCCACGAGCGGGGCGCGCGCCTGGTGGGTCCGAATTGCCCAGGGCTGATCTCGCCGGGGAAGACCAAAGTGGGCATCATCCCCGGCAACATCTGCAAGCCCGGGAAGATCGGTGTCGTATCGCGCAGCGGCACGCTCACCTACGAGATCATCCACCAACTCTCGACGCATGGGATGGGACAATCGACCTGCGTCGGGATCGGCGGGGATCCTCTTATAGGGACCAACTTTATTCACTGCCTGTCCGCGTTCGAAGGCGATCCCGAGACCACGGCGATCGTTATGATCGGCGAGATCGGCGGCACAGACGAGCAACAGGCGGCGGAATTCGTGAAGGCGACGGTCAAGAAGCCGGTTGTCGGACTCATCGCCGGCCAGACCGCACCGCCCGGGCGTCGCATGGGACACGCCGGAGCGATCATTTCCGGTTCATCGGGCACCGCCGCCGAGAAGATGGCCGCGCTGGCGAAGGCAGGCATCAGCGTCATGAAGCGTCCCGCCGATGTCGTACCCCTCCTGAAGGAGCGCCTGTAGCAGCATGCTGACCCTAGCCATCATCAAACCGGACGCCGTGGCGGCTAGACACACGGGCAAGATCATCGCACACCTCGAGGCCGAGGGCTTTCACATCCGCGAGGCCCAGATGGTGCGCCTGACTCAAGAACGGGCGGAATCGTTCTATGAAGTCCATCGGGAGCGGCCATTCTTTCGGCCGCTCGTCTCGTTCATGACGTCCGGACCGGCGTTGGCCCTGGTGCTGGAGCGTGACGAGGCGGTCGGGCATCTGCGGAAAGTCATTGGGGCCACCGATCCAGCCCAGGCCGAGGCCGGGACCATCCGGCGACTCTACGCCCAATCGAAGGAGCGCAACGCGATCCACGCGTCCGATTCGCCGGAGAATGCCGCACGCGAAGTGGCGTTTTTCTTCCCGGCGCGCGGTAAGCGCTGACGCCGTTGACGCAAGTGCCACAAGGGTTTAGCTTCGCTCACCATGTTGCGAGTCGATCTGCGGGAGTTGGCCCGGGGTGGGGCCGTAGATACCCAGGGCGAGCTCAAGCAGGACGATCCGGCGCTGGAGGGCGTGGATATCAGCCTGCGGGAGCCCGTGTCGGTCACGGGCAGGCTGCAATCCATCGGTGAGGGACGATTCTACTGGCAGGGAACGGCACGCACGGTTGTCGAGGGCGAGTGCCGGCGCTGCCTGACCCCCGTGGCGACACCGTTGCAATTGGAAATCGGGGCGTTGTTTACACAGGACCCGGAAGCACTGGACGATCCTGATTCCTACCCGGTGGCGCCGGACGCGACGGAAATCGACGTGACGCCCGCAGTGCGCGAGGAGCTGTTACTCGCTGCGCCGCGGTACGTCGAGTGCCGGGATGATTGCAAGGGAATCTGCCCGCAATGCGGAAAGGATCTGAACGCCGGTCCCTGCGACTGTGAGCCTGTGAGCGACGCGCGCTGGCAGCCGTTGAAAGCACTCAAAGACAAGCTCCGCTCTTAACCTAAGGACGATCGTAATGGCCGTACCCAAGCGCAGAACTTCCAAGCGCAAGAAGCGCGCGCGCCGCACCCACTATAAGGCGGTGCGTCCCACGCTGCAGCCCTGTCCGCGCTGCGGCGACAGCAAGCAGCCCCATCGCGTTTGCCCGACGTGCGGGTATTACAACGGCGAACAGCGAGTGACCGTCGAGGATTGATGATCCGCATCGCGTTGGACGCGATGGGAAGTGACAACGCCCCTCAGGTCGAAGTGGAGGGCGCGGCGGAGGCGCTCAAAGAGCTGCCCGCCGAATTCCAGCTCCAGCTTGTCGGACGGAAGGCGGACATCGAGGCCGAGCTGGGCCGCGTCGGCGGGGTGGACCGCACGCGCATCGAGGTCGTCGATGCACCCGAAGTCGTGGGCATGGGCGACAAGCCCCTCGCAGCGATCCGCGGCAAGCCACGCTCGTCCATCGCCGTCGGGCTCGGGCTCCAGAAGAAGGGCAAGTCGGACGCCTTCATCTCGGCGGGGAACACCGGGGCCGTGTTGGCCGCGGCGACGCTGTTGCTGCGCCTGCACCCCGGCGTGCAGCGGGCCGCGATCGGCGCGCTGTTTCCCAGCGCAGGTGAGCCCGTGCTCGTGCTCGACGGCGGCGCCAACGTCGACTGCGACGCGCGCGAGCTGGTCGGCTTCGCCCACCTCGGGTCCGTGTACGCGCGCGACGTGCTGGGCCGCACCAATCCCACCGTCGGCCTGCTGAACATCGGCGAGGAAGACGAGAAGGGAAACGCGGTCGTCAAAGAAGCCCACCAGCTCCTCAAGCAAACCCCCGGCATCCACTACATCGGAAACGTCGAAGGCCGCGACATCCCCGTCGGCGAGGCCCGCGGGCAACGGCTCGACGTCGTGACGTGCGACGGCTTCGTCGGGAATGTCGTGCTCAAGTTCTACGAATCTGCGGGACGCGTCTTCGTCTCGCTCATCAAGCGCGAAGCTCCGGACGTGCTGCAGCGGCCGGAGATGGGGAGCGTGCTGACGGTGCTCGATTACGCGACGTACGGTGGCGCGCCGCTGTTGGGGGTCCAGGGTGTCGTGATCATCTGCCATGGCGCCTCTCCCGCCAAAGCCATCAAGAACGCGATTCGGGTCGCCGTCCAGGCCGTGCGCAGCCATCTCTCCGACGACATCGCCGCCGAGTTCTCCGAGGGCAAGGTGCCCGCGTGAAACGGCCTTTCGCCGAGCTGTGGGGCACGGGGAGCTATGCGCCGGCGCGCGTCATGAGGAACGACGAGTTCTCGAAATTCCTCGACACGTCGGACCAGTGGATTCAGGAGCGCACCGGCATTCGCGAGCGGCGCGTGTCGAGCAAAGACGAGACGAACGCGTGCATGGGAAAAGCTGCCGCGCTGCAGGTGCTCGAGAAGACCGGGCTCACGCCGCTCGACATCGACGCCATCATCTACGCGACAGCATCGCCCGACCGGCTGCTCCCCTCTCAGGCGTGCGACCTGCAGGCGATCCTCGGCGCCAAGAATGCGGCGGCGTTCGACGTGGGCGCGGCGTGCTCCGGTTTTATCTTCGCCCTGAGCACCGCCGAAGGCATCATCGCGGCCGAGCAGGCCGAGCACGTGCTGGTGATAGCCGCCGAGAAGCTGACCAGCATCATGGACTGGAGCGACCGGACCACGGCCGTCCTGTTCGGCGATGGCGCGGGCGCAACGATCGTGCGAAAGAGCACGAACGGGCGGGGCATTCTCGCGGGCTATCTGAAGACCGACGGCACGCTGGCGGAGCTGCTGTACCGGCCCGGCGGCGGCGCGACGCATCCGCCCAGTGAAGAGCTGCTGAAGGATCACAGCTATTACATCAAGATGGCGGGCCGTGAAGTCTTCAAGGCCGCCGTCCTCTCGATGGCGGACGCCTGTGATCACGCATTGGAGCGCGCCGGCCTGTCCGCTGGTGATATCGATCTGCTGATTCCCCACCAGGCCAACATCCGCATCATCGAAGCCACCGCCAAGCACGCCGGCATGCCGATGGACAAGGTCTACGTCAACGTGGACCGCTTCGGCAACACGTCGGCGGCATCCATTGCGATCGCGCTCGACGAGGCCGTCAAGACCGGCCGCCTGAAGCCCGGCATGGTCGTGATGCTGTGCGCCTTCGGCGCAGGCTTCACCTGGGGCAGCATGGTCGTGCGGTGGTAAGCACGATCTGGCTCTGCCCGGGGCAGGGGGCGCAAAAAGTCGGCATGGGCAAAGATCTGGCGGAGCGGTTTCCCGCGGCGCGCGACGTCTTCAGCGCAATCGACGAAGCGCTCGGCGCGGCGTTGTCGAAGCTCATGTTCGAGGGCCCCGAAGAGGAGCTCACCGCGACGCAGAACACGCAGCCGGCGATTCTCGCGCACAGCGCCGCGGTGTTCGCGATCGTCGGAACGAAGGCGGCTGAACCAGTGGCCGCGGCGGGGCATTCGCTCGGCGAGTACTCGGCGTACGTCACGGCGGCCGCGCTGGCCGCGCCCGAGGCGGCGAAGCTGGTGCGGCGGCGCGGCGAGCTGATGCAAAAGGCGGGTGAGGAGCGGCCGGGGACGATGGCTGCCGTGCTCGGCCTCGCCACCAAGGAGGTCGAGGCGGCCTGCGCGGAGGCGTCGCAACAGGCGAGCCTCGCCGTCGCCGCGAACATCAACGCGCCCGATCAGACGGTGATCTCGGGCGATCCCGACGCCGTCACTCGCGCCGGGGAAGCGTGCAAGAAGCGGGGCGCCAAGCGCGTCATCGCGCTCAAGGTGAGCGGCGCGTTTCACTCACCGCTGATGGCTCCCGCGCGGAATCACCTCCAGTTGGCTCTCGAGCGCGCCCAGTTCGCGGATCCAGCCTTCCCGGTGGTCGCCAACGCCACCGCGGAGGCGGTGAAGGACGCCGGCCGGGCGCGGCGCCTCCTCTCCGACCAACTCACAGCGGCGGTCCGTTGGGTAGAATGCATGCAGCACGCGGCGCGGCTCGGCGGCGAAGATGCGCGCTTCGTGGAAATCGGCCCGGGCGCCGTACTCGCGGGCCTCTTGAAGCGAATCGTACCCGAAGCGAACGTGGTAAGCCTTGGCACGGCGGATGAGGTGACCAAGTTCATGGAAGCAGCCTGACGATATGACCACGGCTCGGCGGGCAGTAATAGATCCGGGCGAGCAAAGCGGGAATCGGATGCAACTCGATCTGACGGGAAAGGTTGCACTTGTCACCGGCGGGACCCGCGGGATTGGGCACGACATCTGCCGCGCCTTCATCGACGCGGGAGCCCAGGTCGCGCTCTGTTCTCGCGATGGTGCGGCGGCGGAGCAGACAGCGAGCGCTTTCGGCGAGGGGACGCGCGGCTACGCGTGCAATGTCGGCGTGGCGGCGCAGGTCGAGGCATTCGCGAAGGCGGTCGAAAAGGATTTCGGGCAGATCGACGTGTTAGTAAACAACGCCGGGTTCACCAAGGACAATCTGTTGTTTTTGCTGACCGAAGCAGATTGGGACTCGGTCGTGGATACGAACCTCAAGGGCACGTTCCTGATGACCAAATACGCGGCCCGTGGCATGATCAAGCGGCGCTGGGGTCGGGTCATCAACATTACGAGCGTGGTGGGTTTGAACGGCAACAAAGGGCAATCGAATTACTCCGCTTCCAAGGCAGGGATCATCGGGTTCACCAAATCGGTGGCCAAGGAGTTGGCATCCCGCAACGTACTGGTGAATGCCGTCGCTCCGGGCTTTGTCGTGACGGAGCTGACCCAGAGCGTCTCCCCAGAAGCCAAGCAGTACTTCCTGGACAACATTCCGCTGGGACGGCTGGGGCAAAGCTCCGAAATTGCTTCCGCCGTCCTCTTTCTCGCCTCCGACTTAGCCAGCTACATTACGGGTCAGGTTCTGGTCGTCGATGGCGGGATGGTGATGTGAGCTCCCTTACCTTCGCTGAGGGTTACCCATGGCAATGGACATGAAGCAGCTCGAAGAGAAGGTCAAAGACATTATCGTCGAAGAGCTTGGGGTCGAGCGCGACAAGCTCACCAACGACGCGAGCTTCATGGAAGACCTCGGGGCCGACAGCCTCGACACGGTCGAGCTGGTCATGGCCTTCGAGAAGGAATTCGATATCGACATCCCGGACGAGGAGGCGGAGAAGCTCCGCACCGTCGGGGCCGCGATGAGCTATCTCCACGACAAGATGGGGAAAGGCAAATAGTGACGCGTCCCCCCGTCCCCCCCCTCCCCCCCCCGCGGCGGGTGGCGGTCACGGGGATGGGGCTCGTGACGCCGCTTGGAAACGATGTCGCGAGCACTTGGGACGCCCTCGTCGCCGGGGAGTCGGGGGCGGGTCCGATCACCCGGTTCGATTCCGAAAAGCTGCCGGTGCATTTCGCGTGCGAAGTGAAGGGGTACGACCCCCTGCAGTACATCGACAAGAAGGAAGCCCGTCGGTACGACCTGTTCTCGCAGTTCGCCATGGGCGCCGCGGTGCAGGCCGTGCGCGATTCCTGCCTCGAAAAAAGTCCGCTCGATCCCAAACGGATCGGTGTGATCATCGGCACCGGCACGGGTGGTATTGCGACCTTCGAAGAGAACATGCGGATGTACATCGAGAAGGGGCCGGACCGCGTGTCGCCGTTCTTCGTGCCGATGTTCATGGCCAACGTGGCCTCCGCCATCGTCTCGATGCGCTTCGGCTTCCAGGGACCGAACTACTGCACCGTGTCGGCGTGCGCGTCCTCCGGGCATGCGCTCGGCGATGCGTTCGACCTGATCCGGGAAGGGAAGGCCGACGTCATGGTCGCCGGTGGGTCGGAAGCGGCCATCACCCCGCTGTCGATCGCCAGCTTCGCCAATATGAAAGCGTTGTCCACCCGCAACGACGACCCAAAGACCGCGAGCCGGCCGTTCGACAGGGAACGCGACGGGTTTGTGATGGGCGACGGGGCCGCGGTCGTGATCCTCGAGGACTGGGAGCGCGCCAAAGCGCGGGGGGCGAACATCGTCGCCGAGATCGTCGGCTATGGCGCGACCGCCGACGCGCATCACATCACCGCGCCGGCCCCCGACGGCTCGGGGGCGCAGGAAGCGATGCGACTGGCGATGCAAAGCGGCGGTATCCGCCCCGAGCAAGTCGGCTACATCAACGCGCACGGCACGTCCACGCCGCATGGCGACGCGGCCGAGACGAACGCCGTGAAGGCCGTGTTCGGTGACCACGCGCGCAAGCTGATCTTCGGCTCGACCAAGTCGATGACCGGCCACCTGCTCGGCGCCGCCGGGGCGTTTGAGTTCGCCATCTGCGCGCTGGCGCTGCAAAACGGCGTGATCCCGCCGACGATCAATCAGTTCAATCCCGATCCCGCCTGCGATCTGGATTCGGCGCCGAATCATGCCGTCAAGCGCCAGGTCGACGTCGCGCTGTCGAACTCATTCGGGTTCGGGGGGCACAACGTGACGCTGGCGGTCAAGAGGGTCGTGTGAACCTCCGACCTATCGGCGACAAGGTCGAACGCGGCGAGCGACTGACGCGCGAGGATGGCCTCGCGCTTTTTGCATCTGCCGACTTGTTGACGATCGGCCGGCTCGCGGATCTCGCCAACCGACGGAAGAACGGCGACCGCGTCTACTTCGCCGCGAATCAGCACATCAATCCGACCAACGTCTGCATCCTGCGCAACACCTGCGTCTTTTGCTCCTTCGCGCGCATGCCGAAGGAGGACGGCGCCTACACGCGCAGCCTCGAGGAGGTCTTCGCCGAGGCCGACGCGGCGCGGGAAAATCCGACGCGCGAGTTCCACATCGTGGGCGGCCTGCATCCCAAGCTGCGGCTCGAGTATTACGTCGACATGTTCCGCGGCCTCAAAGCACGCCATCCACAGGTCATGATCAAGGCGCTGACGGCGGTCGAAGTCGCGCATCTGGCCCGGATCGAGGGCATGAGCACACGCGAGGTGTTGGTCGCGATGAAGGAAGCGGGCGTCAGCACGCTTCCCGGCGGCGGTGCGGAAGTATTCTCGCCGGCGGCGCGCGCGACGATCGCCGACCGCAAGCTCACGGGCGACGAGTGGCTCGCCGTCCATCGCGAAGCCCATCAGCTCGGCATGCCGTCGAACTGCACGATGCTCTACGGCCACGTCGAAACGCTCGCGGACCGCGTCGACCATTTGCTGGCGCTGCGCGCCCTGCAGGACGAGACCGGCGGATTCCTCACGTATATCCCCCTCGCCTACCATCCCGACCACAATGAGCTGGGGGAGACGCTGGGACGCACGGGGACGGCCACCACCGGCTTCGATGACCTCAAAAACATCGCCGTGGGACGGCTGCTGCTCGACAACATCCCGCACGTGAAGACCCACTGGCCGATGGTGACGCCGTTTATCTCCCAGGTGGCGCTCACCTTCGGATGCGACGACCTCGAGGGGACGGTCGTGTTCGAGCGCGTCTATCACGAAGCGGGCGCGCCGACGCCGATGTGGCTGTCGTACGACGAGATCGTGACGCTGATCCGCGGGGCGGGGAAAGAGCCGGTCGAGCGCGATTCGCTGTATCAGACGGTCAGAACGTTCGAGGGCTACGTGCCCAAGCCCCAGGCTGCGCCGGTGCGGCCCGAGGGCCCGGCGCCCCAAGGGGCGTTGTTCCAGATCGAGCATCGCGCGCGGGCTGCCGCACGGGCCAAGCAGCCGGTGGCCACCGTAGTGGACGGTGCGGAATGAGGATCGGTCGCATCGGCTATATCAACTGCGCGCCGGTCTACGGCGCGATCGACCGTGGCGTCGTGGCGCTGCCACCGGGTGGCGAGCTCGTCACCGGCACACCCGCCGAGCTGAACGATTTGCTCGTCGCGGGCGAGCTGGATGTGAGCGTGATCAGCGCGATCGAATACGCACGCCACGCCAGGGACCTCGTGCTCCTGCCCGAGATCGCAATCTCCTGCGATGGCCCTGTCCGCAGTGTCGCGCTCTTTAGTCGCCGGCCGGTCGGACAGTTGGACGGTCGGACCGTACTGTTGTCCGCTTCGTCCCGGACGTCGGTGGCACTGCTCGAGATCCTGTGCCGCGAGGTGTGGAAGATCAAACCGCGCTTCGCCGAAGCTCGCGCTGAGGCCCAAGATCTCGACGCGCTGGCCGCACTTCCCCATGACGCCGTGCTGGTGATCGGCGACGCCGCGCTCAAGCTCGCGGCAGCCGGCACGTACGCGCATCGCTATGACCTCGGTGAGGAGTGGAAGCGCTGGACCGGTCTGCCTTTCGTCTTTGCGGTGTGGGCGGCACTTCGGGTAGCGAGCCCCGCTGCCGTGCAGCGGGGCCATAAAGCCCTGCTCGCATCTCGGGCCTGGGGCCTCGCCCACCTCGACGATCTCGCCGCCGAGGCGTCGAACAAGACCGGCGTCCCTGTTGCGATGTGCCGCGAGTACCTCGGTGGCCTGGACTACGCGTTCAGCGACCAACACCGCACGGCGCTGACGGACTTTCTGCGCCGCGCCGGCGCGCCGCAGTTCGTGCAGGTGGCCTGATGGTCGACCGCACGTCCCCCGAGTTCCGTTCGTACCTCGAGCTCTACGAGCGCGCCCCGCTGCTCGAGCTGGGCCGGCTCGCGGATGACGTCCGGTGGAAGCTGCATCCCGAGAACGTCGTCACCTACATCATCGACCGGAACATCAACTACACGAACGTCTGCGTCGCCGACTGCAAGTTCTGCGCGTTCTATCGGCGCCCCAAACATCCCGAGGGGTACCTGCTGTCGTTCGAGGAAATCGGCCGCAAGATCGACGAGCTCAAGGCGATCGGCGGGGTGCAGATTCTGATGCAGGGCGGACACAACCCCTACATTCCGTTCGAGTGGTATCTCGATCTGCTGCGCTACATCAAGCGTCACCACCCGATCCACATCCACGGCTTCTCGCCATCGGAGGTCGATTTCTTCGCGGGCCGGTTCGGCATGTCGATCGAAGAGGTCATCCGGGAGCTGATGGCGGCCGGTCTCGACTCGATTCCCGGCGGCGGCGGCGAGATCCTCGTGCAGAGCGTGCGCGACCAGGTCGCCCGCAAGAAGGCGGGGGCGGATCGCTGGCTCGAGGTGATGGAGATCGCGCACGGGCTCGGGCTGCGGACGTCGGTCACCATGATGTATGGCCTCGGCGAAACCCTCGCCGATCGCATCGAGCACCTGTTCCGCGTGCGCGAGGTGCAGCGCAGAACCCGTGGGTTCACGGCGTTCATCTGCTGGCCACTACAGCCGGAGAACTCCGAGCTCGCACACCTGCCGAAGACCGACGCGGTCACATATCTCAAGACGCAGGCGATCGCGCGCATCGTGCTCCAGGACGTCCCCAACATCCAGGCGTCGTGGGTCACGATGGGGATGAAAGTCGGCCAGGTGGCGCTCCGCTTCGGCGCGAACGATTTCGGCTCGCTCATGATGGAGGAGAACGTCGTCTCGGCGGCGGGTACGACGAACCGCACGACGTTGAGCGAGATGCACCGGCTCATCGCGGACGCGGGATACACGCCCAAGAAACGGAAGCAGGACTACACGATCCTGGAAGACGCCGCCTGAGATGGCAGACGTTCTCATTCTGGTCGGCTCGGAATCCGACAAACCCCGCATCGAGCCGGCATTCGAAATCCTGACGAAGGCCGGGTTCTCCTACGAGTTCTACGCCTCTTCAGCCCATCGCCAGCCTGAGCAAACCGGAGACCTGGTGAAGAACGCCCGCAAAAGGGGGTTCAAGGTCGTGATCGCCGGGGCCGGGCTATCTGCCGCGCTGCCGGGATTCGCCGCATCGCTCACGGACCTGCCCGTCATCGGGGTGCCGTTCGCGGTCGGGCCGCTGAACGGACTGGACGCGCTGCTGGCGACGGTGCAGGTGCCGCCAGGCGTGCCGGTCGCGACGGTTGGCATCGACAACGCGAAGAACGCGGCCCACCTCGCGATTCGCATTCTCAAGGGGTGACCTAGAAAAGTCCCACCCTCCCGCGGACCGAGTCGATCAACTTGGCCGGGTCATATCCTACTCCCTGCTTGAAAACCAGAGTGACGTGCGCGATGTCGGCAATAGTGGCCGCGGGATTGCCGTCGATCACGACGAGGTCGGCCTGCTTGCCCACCGCAATGGACCCGATGCGATCGGCGCGGCCGAGGTACGTCGCCCCGTTGAGCGTGCAGACTCTGATCGCCTCGAGCGGCGTCAGGCCGCTCTCGACGAGCAGCTCGGCCTGGCGTTGGTCGGAGTAGCCGGGGATCACGCCACCCGCGCCCGTCGGATCGGTCCCCGCCACCAGCAGCCCGCCGGCGCGGAAGAACGCCACCTCCATCGCGCCGTCGAGGGCCAGCAGCTTGGCGAACGGCGACGTCGTGTTCTGCTGGACCCGCGCGTACTGCTGGTCATACTGCGTCTTGAGTACGGGATCGAGCACGTCGAGCCCGGGGGGCACTGGCTGCCCCGGCGTGAACGTCTCGAACACGGTAAGCGTCGACGTGACCGCGACATGATGCGCGATGAGGTACTGCACAAGGGAAGTGAAGGCCTCCGATTTCGGATCGACGCCGCCGAGGGACGTCATCCCCGTGTTCTGGCCGGGACAGACGTCCGGCTGCTTGTCCTTGACGAAGTCGGTGGCGGCGAAGAAGCCATGCTCCAGATCGTCGATGCCGAGATCGGCGGCTTCACGGTAGGTGACCGAACACAGGTGCCCCGTGATCTTGAGTCCCCGCCGGTGCGCTTCATCCACCGCCGCGGTGAGCTCGGCGCGCGTGATGTTCATGTATGCTTTGAACGACGTCGCGCCGGCGTCCCCCCAGAATGCCACGAAGCGGCGCGCGTCGGCCGAGTCCTTCAAGGCGTACATCTGTGTGAACGGGGAGGGGCCGTTCACGTAAGGCGCGGTGGCGTCGATCCAGGGTCCCACCTGATTCCCGGCCTTGATCGCCGCGGCGAGGTTCAGGTCGGCGTAGCCGCCGACGTTGCCGCCGGTCCGCATCGACGTGACGCCCCCCGCCAGATACAGCCGCGAGAAGCTCACGTAATCGGCGCCGTAGACGCCTGGACCGGTCGGGTAGTAGAGGTGCTCGTGCATCATCACGAGGCCCGGGATCACGGACTTCCCCGTGAGATCCATCACGTGCGCGCCGTCCGGGACTCTGGTCGACCGGGCGGCGCCGAGCGCGACGATGTTCCCGTCACGGATGATCAGCGTCTGGTCTTCCTTGGGCGCGGCGCCGGTGCCATCGATGACGCGCACGTGGGTGAGGGCCACCACCGGAGTGTCGACCGCAACGAATTGCTTCACCGCGGCGGAGAGCGTCGGACGCTGGGCCATCGCGAGCGCGGGAGCGAGGAGCAGGGCGCCAAGAGCGCGGAGAGTGGTCGCAGGCATGGGGTGAGACTAGCACCAGGTTGGATGACTGACCAGACGGATGATGCGCGCGCGGAGCGAAGGATCTGTTATTATGCTCTCCTAATGCGAGTTGGCATCGGCTACGACTCACACCCCTTCGCCGCGGGCCGCAAGTTGATCCTCGGCGGTGTAGAAATCCCCAATGCCAAAGGCCTAGCCGGCCACTCCGACGCCGATGCGGTTGCCCACGCCGTCACAGACGCCATCCTCGGCGCCGCCGGACTTGGCGACATCGGCCGCATGTTTCCCGACGACGATCCGCAGTGGAAGGGCGCCAACTCGATCGAGCTGCTCAACAAGGCCTTTCTCAAGGTCGTGGAAGCAGGGTTCCAGTTCGTGCACGCCGACGTCACGGTCATCCTGGAGAAGCCGAAACTGGCGCCGCATATGGACCGGATGAAGGAACGGCTTGCGGAGGCACTGGTTACGGGACCGGCGCACGTGTCGGTCAAGGCGAAGACGAACGAGGGCATGGGGTGGATCGGACGCGGTGAGGGCATCGCCGTCATGGCGGTGGCAACACTCGCCGGGCCGAGCGCCACACGGCCGAGCGGAGGGCATTCGGTCACCTGAAGGACTTTCTCGCGTTTCTCGAGCAGCTCCCCACTGGGCCTCTCTACGCCCTGATCGCGGTTCTCGCCGCCGTCGAAAACATTTTCCCGCCGGTCCCCGCCGATGTCGCCGTGGCACTCGGGGCATTCCTGGCGGGCAGGGGTTACATGAACGCCTGGCTCGTGTTCGGGCTGGCGTGGGTCGCGAACGTCGGATCGGCGGCCGCGGTCTACGCCTTGGCGCGACGCCATGGCGCACTGGTCACTCGCGGCTTTCTGGGCCGCCACATCTTCACACCGCGTACCGTCGCGCACATCGAGGAGCAGTATCGCCGGCATGGGGCCTACGGCATCTTTTTCTCGCGCCTGCTGCCGGTGTGGCGTGGCGTGGTGATGCCGTTCGCGGGGATTGCCCGCGTGCCCGCGTGGCGCGCGCTGATTCCCATGGCGCTCGCCTCGGCCATCTACTATGGAGCACTGACGTACCTCGTGAGCCGGTTGGGCACGGACCTGGATGTCGTGCTGCGCATCATCCGGGGCGTGAACACGGCGCTCGCCGTCGTCGCCGGAGTACTCATCTTGGTGATCGCGCTATGGATCATTCGTCGCCGTCGCCGCCGCTAGCCTGGAGTCTCGAGCGCTTCCGCGACTACCTCGGTCTCGAGGCGGGCAATAGCGGGAATACGGTCGAGAGCTACCTGCGCGACATCACGCGGCTCGCTGAGTACGCCACGAGTCGTGGCGCAAAGACGCCGGAGCAGCTGTCCGCGGCTCGGCTGCGGGAGTTCGTCTACTTTCTCAAGGACCTCGGGCTCGCGCCCACCACGATTCGACGCCAGATCTCGGCGATTCGGACGTACTTCAAGTTCCTCGTGGGGGAGGGAATCGCGGCCCGCGACCCCAGCGAGCGGATCGAGTCACCGAAACGGTGGCGCACGCTGCCGGCGGTCCTGACCCTCCCGGAAATCGACAAGCTCCTCGCCGCCCCGAACACCGACGAGCCCCTCGCCATCCGCGACCGCGCGCTGCTCGAGTTCGCCTACGCCACCGGCGTCCGCGTGTCAGAGCTCGTCGCGCTGAAACTGCAGGACATCATGTTCGAAGACGGCATCGCGCGTGTGTTCGGGAAGGGTGCGAAGGAGCGGCTCGTGCCGGTCGGCAGACGAGCGCTGGGAGCCGTCGCGCTGTACGCGCGCGAGATCCGCCCCACGCTCGACCGGGGCAGGACGAAAGGCTTTCTCTTTCTCAATGCGCGCGGCACGCCGCTCACACGCGTGGGCGCCTGGGGCGTCATCAAGGCGACCGCCCGCCGAGCGGGGTTAGCAAAGCGTGTGACCCCGCATACCCTGCGCCACACCTTCGCCACACATCTCCTGGAGGGCGGCGCCGATCTCCGGGCCGTGCAGGAGATGCTGGGCCACGCCGATCTCTCGACGACGCAGCTCTACACGCATGTCGATCGGGACTATCTCCGTACGGTCCACAAGAGTTACCACCCTCGCGCCTAACGGCCGCTTGCCGCTCCTCGCTCGCCATTCAGGAACGCGGCGATCGCATTGGCCTCCGCGTCACTCAAGCCAAGATCGGGCATGTTCTGCCCCGGGTTCTTCAACTTCTGAATGACGTATTCGCGCGCCAAATGCCGCCCCCCCAGCTCCGGGCCGACGGTGATCCCCTGATTCTCGGGGCGGTCGGTCAGGTCGATATTCGAATGGCAGGTGTTGCACCCCTTGGCAACGAAGAGCATCTGACCGCGCTCGCGTGTCGCAAGGGCAGGTCGTGAGCCACCCGCCGCGACCACCGTCTGCGGATAGAGTCGCAGCTCGTTGTTGCCGAAGCCGCTCCTGATCGTGAGGCGGACATCACCGGCAGCAGCGGGAGCCGTAAACGTCACTGCATAACTCCCCGGCGCGGATCGGGCTGCCGCGGGGATGACGATTTCCCGCGCCGCCGGGGCGGCGATCACCAACTCCGGCCGCAGCCCGCTTAACAGCGTGCGCCCGTGCTGTCGCACTTGAAACTCGATCGTGTATTGCTGTCCAGCGACGAAGTATTCCGGTAGGTCTTTGACCGTTACGACCGCCCAGCCGCCCAGAGCGACCAACCCCGCCATCAGAGCCGATGCGAACTTCAGCATGAGGTGCCTCCTCGCCCTTGTGGTGTGTGCTCAAACCGACCCTCTTAGGATGCCGGTTGGCGTCTGCGGGTTTAGACACCCCCACAAGGACACGTCCATGTTCAAGGGTTTCCGCGACTTCATGATGCGGGGCAACGTCATCGACCTCGCGGTCGCCATCATCATCGGCGCCGCCTTTACCAAGGTCGTCAATTCGCTCGTGGACGACATCATCATGCCGCCGCTGGGCGTGGTGCTCGGCAAGATGGACTTTTCCAATCTCTTCCTAGTGCTCAAAGAGGGCACGAAGGCGGCGGGGCCGTACGCTACGCTCGCAGACGCAAAAGCCGCCGGCGCATCCACCCTGAATTACGGACTCTTCATCACGACCGTCGTGACGTTCCTCATCGTCGGATTCGTCGTCTATCTGATCGTCCGCTCGGCGACGCGGCTCGGTCCCAAGAGAGTCGAAGCCCCATCTACAGCTAAAGACTGCCCGTACTGCCTGTCCAGGATCCCACTCAAGGCGTTAAAGTGCGCCTTCTGCACAACCCCCCTTGACGCTGGTGGGCTCTAGGCTCTAGGTAAACGGAATGCCCTCACACTCAGGAGATAGGTTGTATGCCCAGACTCGCGAAACCGCTGCTCTTCTTGGTCGTCGTGCTCGCCTTCGTGGCGTGCAATACGAAGACGACGCCGATCAAAACATTGTTGGCCGACCCTGGCATGTACGATGGCAAAACCGTCAAGATCGTCGGTGAAGTCGGGCAATCCATCGGCGCGCTGGGGTTTGGCGCCTACGAGGTCAATGATGGCACGGGTACGATCCCGGTGGTAACCCAAAGCGGCGGCGCCCCGTCGCGCGGCACACGCGTGGGCGTCGAGGGAACGTTCCACGCCGCCTACACGCTGGGAACCTCGAGCCGGGCCGTTCTGGTCGAGAAGCACCGCGTGAGTCAGTGAAGTAGAATTGAGCATGCTGTTCGTGCTCGACAACTACGACTCGTTCACCTACAACCTCGTGCAGTACCTCGGCGAGCTTGGGGAAGAGCCGGTAGTCTATCGGAATGACGCGTTGAGCGTCGCCGATGTGCAGGCGTTGAAACCCACCGCCGTGGTGCTCTCGCCGGGCCCCAAGACGCCCGCGCAGGCGGGAATTCTCGTTCCGCTCGTCCGCGCGCTCGCCGGCCAGATCCCGATCCTGGGCGTCTGTCTGGGCCATCAAGCGATCGGGGAGGCGTTCGGCGGAAAGATTGTGCGGGCACCAAGGTTGATGCACGGCAAGACGTGCCCCATCGTCCACAGCGACGACGAGCTGTTCGACGGCATCCCGAGTCCATTCACGGCGATGCGCTACCATTCGTTGGTCGTCGATCCCGGATCCCTCCCCCCTGCGCTCGTCGTCACCGCCATGAGCGCCGATCGCCAGGGAGCGGGTGATGCGGCAGAGATCATGGCCATGAAGCATCGGGATCATCCGACCTATGGCGTCCAGTTCCACCCCGAGTCCATCGGGACGGAGCACGGGAAGCGGATTCTCGAGAACTTCCTGCGCGTCGTAAGATCCACAGGCACGCTCGTATAGCCGAGGGGTAGACTCACCGGCACGGATTTTGTATCTTCCCCCGTGCCCGTCCTTGGCGTGATTCCTGCACGGCTGGGCTCCAGCCGGGTCCCTCGCAAGCCACTCCTGCCACTGGGTGGCGAACCCCTCATCATCGTCGTCACTCGCCGCATCGCCGAACTCGGCGTTTGCGATCGCCTCGTCGTCGCCACCGACGCCAAGGAGATCGCGAACGTCGTCGAGGAGGCGGGCTTCGAGGCGGTCATGACATCGCCCGATCACGCGTCGGGGACCGAGCGAGTAGCGGAAGTCATTGCCAAAGCAGCGTTTAGCGGCTTCAACTTTATCCTCAACGTCCAGGGCGACGAGCCCTTCGTTGCCGCAGCAGCCGTTCGTGGCGCACTGGCATGTCTCGAGGGCGGCGATCCGCTCGGCACCGCGGCGGGATCGCTGGACGCCGCGCTGGTCAACGATCCGAGTCGCGTCAAAGTGGTCGTGGATACACGCGGCCGGGCGGTCTACTTCTCTCGCGCGCCGATTCCGTTCGACCGCGATGGTACCGGCGAGGTGGTCTACCATCAGCACGTTGGCGTGTACGCCTATACGCGTGAAGCGCTGGAGGCGTGGGTGCGGTTGCCGCCCGTTCCCGAAGAGCAGTGGGAACGGCTGGAGCAGCTCCGACCCTTGCTGCACGGAATTCCGATGGGCGTGACGTTGTTCGACGGCCCGGCAGCGCCAGGCATCGATACGCCGGCCGACCTCAAGTGGGCCGAAGCGGAAATCACCCGACACCTGAGGGAGGTGAGTCCGTGAGCTCGACGAAATACATCTTCGTGACCGGAGGCGTGGTGAGTTCCCTGGGGAAGGGAATCGCCGCCGCATCGCTCGGCCGATTGCTCGCCGAGCGGGGACTCAAGGTCACGATCCAGAAGTTCGATCCCTACATCAACGTCGATCCGGGCACGATGTCGCCGTTCCAACACGGCGAGGTGTACGTGACCGACGACGGCGCCGAGACCGATCTCGACCTCGGACACTACGAGCGGTTCATCGATCGGTCGCTGTCACAGGTGAACAACGTAACGACCGGCCGGATCTACCTCTCCGTCATCACGAAAGAGCGCCGCGGCGAATACCTCGGCTCGACCGTGCAAGTGATTCCGCACATCACCGACGAGATCAAGAGCGCCATTCGGCGGCTCGCGCCCGACCACGACGTGGTGATCACCGAGATCGGCGGCACCGTGGGCGACATCGAATCGCTGCCGTTCCTCGAAGCGATCCGCCAGTTCCGCCAGGAAGTCGGCCGCGATAACACGCTGTTCATTCATCTGACGCTCGTGCCGTTCATTGCCGCAACCGCCGAGCTCAAGACGAAGCCAACGCAGCACTCCGTGCGCGAGCTGATGCAGATCGGAATCCAGCCCGACATCCTCGTGTGCCGCACCGAGCGGCCGCTGTCCGAGGACCTGAAGCGCAAGATCGCGCAGTTCTGCAACGTGGACTTCGGCTGCGTGGTCGAAAGTCCCGACGTGAAGTCGATCTATGAAATCCCGCTCAAGCTGCACGAGCAGGGACTCGACAAGGAAGTCTGCACGCGGCTCCATCTGGACACCAAAGAGCCCGATCTGCGCGCCTGGGCCGCGATGGTGGACAAGATCCTCAAGCCGCCGCATCACGTGCGGATCGCGGTAGTGGGCAAGTACACCGAGCTCGCCGACAGTTACAAGAGCATTCACGAAGCGCTCGTGCATGGTGGAATCGCCAATGAGGCGGGCGTGACGATTCAGTGGATCGCGTCCGATCGCTTCACCGATCAGGAGACCGCGGGCGAGCTGCTCGCCGGCTACGACGGGCTGCTGGTGCCCGGAGGGTTCGGCGTGCGAGGCGTCGAGGGGATGCTCGAGGCGATTCGCTGGGCGCGCGACCACAAGCTGCCGTTCTTCGGTATCTGCCTGGGTCTGCAGACCGCGATCATCGAGTTCGCCCGCAACGTCTGCAAGATTCCCGACACCAACTCGAGCGAGTTCGCCCCCGAGTGCGAGAATCCCGTGATCGCGCTGATGCGCTCGCAGGAAGGGATTCAGGAGATGGGCGGCACGATGCGGCTGGGTGCCTATCCCTGCCGGCTGCGCCCCGGCTCGCGCGTGGCGCAGGCGTACAACGCGACCGAAGTGAGCGAGCGGCATCGCCATCGCTACGAGGTCTCGAACGCGTATCGCGACGTGCTCGCCGAGTACGGCATGCGCTGCTCGGGGTTGTCTCCGGATGGCTCGCTGGTCGAGATGATCGAGCTGCCCGATCATCCCTGGTTCATCGGCTGTCAGTTCCATCCCGAGCTCAAGTCGCGGCCGATGCGCCCGCATCCGTTGTTCGCCGGATTCGTGGGCGCCGCACTCAATCACACGAAACTGCACCTACGCGACGAAGCGTCGCGCGAATTCCATGGCCCAGCGGTTCGCGGCTGACAACCGCCCGTTTCTCATCGCGGGTCCCTGCGTCGTCGAATCCGACGAGCTCAACGTCCGCGTGGGCGAAGCGCTGGCCGAGCTCGCGGTCAAGCTGGGCATCGCCGTCATCTACAAGGCGTCGTACGACAAGGCCAATCGCTCACGCCTGAACGCCCCGCGCGGGCTCGGCCTCGAGACCGGGCTCCGCGCGCTGGAGAAAGTCCGTAACGCCACCGGTCTTCCGATCCTCACCGACGTCCACGAACCCGCCCATGTCGCCCCGGCCGCACGCGTGGCCGACGTCCTCCAGATCCCCGCGTTCCTCTGTCGCCAGACGGATCTGTTGGTCGCCGCGGGCAAGGCGGGCCGGCCGGTCAATATCAAGAAAGGCCAGTGGATGGCGCCCGAGGAGATGCGCGGCGCCGTCGAGAAGGTGCGTGCCGGCGGCGCGCCGGAAGTCGCCGTCACCGAGCGCGGCACATTCTTCGGCTACGGCGACCTCGTCGTCGACATGCGAAGCTTTCCGCGGCTCCGCGCCGCCTGTAACGCGCCCGTGATTTTCGACGCCACGCATTCGGTCCAACAGCCGGGCCAGGGCAGGGACGGCTCGAGCGGGGGCGACCGCGGTTTCATCCCGCCGTTGCTCTATGCCGCCGCAGCCGCGGGCGCCGACGGCTTCTTTCTCGAGACCCATCCCGATCCGGCCCGCGCGCCGTCCGACGGACCGAACATGGTGCCGCTCGACCAGCTCGCCGGGATCGTGGGGCTCGCCGTGGACGTCTGGCATCGCGTCCGGGGGGGGGAGACCGTCCGTGCATAAGCCGGCGCGTGCTTCGACGCCTCAGACAGGGGCCAAGCAACTCGTCGATCGCGGCAAGCGGGTGCTCGCGCTCGAGGCCGCGGCCGTACAACGCCTGGCCGATACGCTCGGGCCGGCATTCGCCCGCGCCATCGAGATCCTCGCCGCGGCAAAAGGGCGCGTGATCGTGTCGGGCCTGGGCAAGTCAGGTCTGATCGCCCGCAAGATCGCCGCGACGTTCACGTCCACCGGCACCCCGGCCATGTTCCTGCATCCCGTCGATTCGCTGCACGGCGACCTCGGCATCGTGAGCCGGGACGACGTCGGCATCGTCCTGTCGAAGAGCGGCGCCTCCGATGAGCTATTCGGCCTCGTCAATCAATTGAAGCGACTCGGCGTACCGATCGTCGCGCTGACCGGTGACGCCGATTCGCCGCTGGGCCGGCAGGCGACCGTCGTGCTCGATGCCTCGGTTGCCGATGAAGCCTGCCCGGAAACCCTCGCGCCGACCGCGAGCACCACCGTCGCGCTCGCGCTGGGTGACGCGCTCGCGGTGACGCTGCTCGAAGTCAAAGGCTTCCGTCGCGAGGATTTCGCCGCGCTGCATCCCGGTGGCGTCCTGGGACGCAAGCTGCTGCTGCGCGTCGCGGATGTGATGCTGACGCACGATCTGCCGATCCTCACGCCGGACCGCCCAATGCGGGAGTGCGTGGTGCTGCTCGCCGAGAAGCGCGGCACCGTCGCGGTGGTGGAGGCCAGCAGCCAGACGTTGGCCGGCGTCGTCACCGCGGGGGATCTGACTCGGCTCATGGAGAAGACGGACAAGTTCCTCGACATACCGGTGGGCGACGTCATGACCCGGACGCCGAAGGCGACGACGGCGGAGGAGCTGGCGAGCGCGGCGGTGAGTCTCATGGAGCGGCACGGGATCATGGCCCTCCCGGTACTCGATGGTGACAAGAACGTGGTGGGAATCGTGCATCTGCATGACTTGATGAAAGCAGGAGCAGTATGAAGCATTCACACCCTGAAGGGTGTGCTCGGCAAATCATTGTCCTTAAGGACACCGCGGTGCCGAGCGCAGGCTTCAGCCTGTCGATCATCAGCGGGCTTCTGCTCCTGTTTGCCGTAGCCTGTAAAAGCGGAACTCCGGTTACCGCCACCCAGGCGGTGCTCGACAGCGCCGACCAGGTGCTGGTCGGGATGACCCACTACGTCACGGACGCCGGCTTATTGCGGGCGCGAGTCCGCGCCGATACCGCGTACTTCTTCTCCAACGCCCAGCGCGCCGAGCTGCGCAACGTGCACGTGACCTTTTATGACGAGACGGGGAAACCGACGTCGACGCTGACCTCGCGCGAGGGAACACATCACTGGCGTACGGGCGACATGGAATCGCGCGGCAATGTCATCGTCATCCGTGACAAAGATGGCGCGACAATGAAGACCGAGGTGATGAATTACAGCCAGGTGCGCAATGAGGTGAGCTCCGACAAGAGCTTCGTGTGGGATGAGCCTGGCCGTCACGTCCTAGGTGACGGGTTCACATCCGATCCAGAATTCAAGAAGATCACCGCCAAACGGCCGCACGGCACTGGCGGGCAGTTCCTCTTGCCAAACCAATGACGCCGCTCCTGGTCGTCGCGTTGGTGCTGCAGGGCGTCCCCGCATCGCAGGATACGACCCCGGGACGTCCGTGTCGCGTGGCCGTCGATTCGATGGGCCATTACGCGGAAATCCCGAACGCCGATGGCAGCAAGACATTGCACGGCGGCGGCGGCGTGCTCGCGCACTGCGACGGCACCAGCACCACGATCTCCGCCGACAGCTTTGCGCATTACCCGGCGCTCGGCCGGATGGACCTGATCGGGCGGGTCGTAATTCGCGATACCGCGCTTGCGCTCGACGCGCGCACGGCCTCCTACTTCCTGAAGGACGAGCGCCTCGAGGCGCACAACAACGTCGTCGCCGTCAATCGCCGCACGGGATCCGTCCTGCGGGGGCCCAATCTCCGGTATTGGCGCGCCGTCAAAGGCATCCGCGACACCGTCGAGATGTACGCCACGCAACGGCCCACCGTCGAATACCGGCAGAACCAGCCCGGCGACACGTCGTCCAACGAGCCCTACATCATCGTCGCCGATCGGCTGCGCTTCAAAGGCGACGATCGCATGTGGGCCGGCGGGAAGGTGACCATCGACCGGAGCGACTTTGCGTCCCGCTCCGATTCGATGCTGCTCGACCAGACGACGGGGTTCGGCGTGCTGGTCGGGAAGCCGAGCGTCGAGGGACGGGGGGGGGGACGCACGACGACGGGTGACGCCGCCAAGAGCTACACGCTCGTGGGCACGCGCATCGAGCTGGGCCTCGCGCAACGCGACATTCGGCAGGTGAAGGCGCTCGGTCACGGCAAGACGACGGGGGCGGACTGGGTCCTCACCGCGGACACGATCGACCTTCGCATCGCCGACCGGTTGCTGCAGCAGACATTCGCCTGGGGCGACAGCATGCGGCCCCACGCGATCTCGACGCTGTACACGATTCAGTCTGATTCGCTGGCGATCGATTCGCCCGCAGAGATCCTCAAGGAATCACGGGCGTTTGGCACCGCGTTCTCCACGGCAAAACGCGACTCGCTGACGCCACCCAAGGAGACCGACTGGATCACGGGTGACTCGCTGACGATCCGCTTCGCGCAGGAGCAGGACTCGGTCACCAATCGCCCGCGCTCCCGGTTGCGCGAGCTGGTATCGCGCGGATCGCCGGCGCGCGCCCTGACGCACCATGCCAACGAGCGAGATACGACGCAGGTCGGCCCGTCAATCAATTACTCCCGCGGCCACCAGATCACGCTCGCGATGCTGAAGGATCGGATCGATCACGTGGTCGTGGCCGGCAAGGCGGACGGCGTACACCTCGAGCCGCGACCGGCGGTCGTCGCCGACAGCCTCAAGCGCGCGCAGGCCGATAGCACGCGACCGGCGGTCCCGTGACCAGCCTCGACCGGTTCGCCGATCTCTTCGCGCCGCGCGACTCGTCGCTGGCCCTCGCGGCCGGGGCGCTCGCGCGCATCGCCGACGATCAGGGACGCGCGTCGTTCAGCGACCTCGCCGTCGCCTATCGGGAGGAATTCCTCAAGCTGCAGACCCATGCCAAGGGCGAGATGACGGACGCGGGCAGCCTGTCGGTGGACGACGCGCGCGCGTATCTGGCCAACTCGGTCTTGCCGCGACTCGCCATGCTGAAGGTGCTGGTGCTGCCCATGGGTGCGCTGTGGGGCGACGTGCCGGTCGCCTTCCATCCCGAGGTCTGGGCGAGTGTGGCGGCCGATCGTCCGGCCGCGGCGCAGCGTTTCCTGGCGCTCGCCGAAGACACGGTGGCTCGCAGTGAGTCCGTCAGCGGTGAGCATCCGGTCGTGCGCGGCGGCAGCCGCCTCGAGGCCCAGCACCTCGTGAAGGCGTACAAGGGGCGCCGCGTCGTGAACGACGTGTCGCTCGATCTGGCGCAGGGAGAGATCGTCGGCCTGCTGGGGCCGAACGGGGCGGGGAAGACGACGTCGTTCTACATGATCACGGGGCTCATACGGCCCGAGGAGGGCCGGATCCTGCTGGACGGCCGCGAGATCACCGCGCTCCCCATGTACCTACGGGCACGCGCCGGGATCGGCTATCTGGCGCAGGAGCCATCGATCTTTCGCAAGCTATCGGTCGAGGAAAACGTCATGGCGATCCTCGAGACGCTGAACATCGATGCCGAGGAACGCAGGCGGCGGCTCGAGTCGCTGCTCGATGAGCTCGCGATCAAGCATCTCCGCCATCAGAAGGCCTACCAGCTTTCGGGCGGCGAGCGCCGTCGGCTCGAGATCACGCGCGCGCTCGTGACGGAGCCGAAGTTCCTGTTGCTCGACGAGCCGTTCGCCGGCGTTGACCCCATCGCCGTTCACGACATCCAGACGATCGTCGCGGGGCTGCGCCACCTCGGCATCGGCGTCCTGATCACCGATCACAACGTCGAGCAGACGCTCGACATCGTGGATCGCGCCTACATCATGTTCGAAGGGCGGGTGCAGGTCGCCGGCACGGTGCGGCAGCTGGTCTTCGACGACCGCGTCGCGGAGCTGTACCTCGGTCCCACGCTCACGACGCGGCTGCGCTCTCGCCTGTCTCCCGTGCCTGTATGAAGACCGGCCTGCATCAGCACGCGTCGCTGCGGCAAGACCTGCGGATCAATCCGCGCCTCTACCAGGCGATGGATCTGTTGTACATGCCGCTGCTCGACCTCGAGCAGCATCTGAAGCAGGAGCTGCTCGGCAACCCCTTCCTCGAGATGATCGAGCCGGAGGAGGAAGTGCAGGCCACGGCGGCCGAGCAACAGAACAACAAGCCTGAAAAGGAAGCAAAGGCCGAGGACGGGCCCGACTGGGAAAACATCCTGCTCGAAGACCGCACGGAGCACGGTGTGCCGAGCGGCAGCTACAGCGACGCGCGGGAGTACGTCGAGCCCGTCACCGTCGAGAGCAAGGACCTGATCGACTATCTGCGCGACCAGACCCGGATGCTCGACCTGAACCCACGCCAGCAGCTCCTTGCCGAGGAATTCCTCGGCAACATCGGCGAGGATGGATATCTGCAGCACAGTCTCGAAGAGATCCTCCGGGGCGCGAACCAGCTGCTCGAAGAGCACGAAGCCGAATCGGAGCTCGAGCTGAATGTGCCGGCGTTCACGATGGCGGAAGTCGAAGAGATGCTGCGCGTCATTCAGCAGCTCGACCCGCCCGGGATCGGCGCCCGCAACCTGCGCGAGTGCCTGCTGCTGCAGCTCGAAAACCAGAAACGCACGGACACGCTGGTCTATCGGCTCGTGAAGGAAGCGTTCGACGATCTCATCGCCCACCGCTGGAGCGATCTGGGCAAGCGCTTCGGCCTGGCGCCCGATGAGGTGCAGCGGGCCGCCGACGAGCTGGCTCGGCTCGACCCCAAGCCGGGGTTGCAGCATTCGGCCGCGAACGACGCCTACATCATTCCCGACCTGATCGTCGACAAGATCGACGACAAGTATCTGGTGTTCTTGAACGACAGCGGGCTGCCGCGGCTGCGCATTTCCAAGACGTACCAGGAGATCGCGCGCGACAAGAAGAAGTACGACAACGAGAGTAAGGAGTTCATCAATCAGCGTCTGAACAGCGCCAACTGGATGATCCAGGCCATCGAGCAGCGCCGTCAGACGATGCTCAAGGTGATGAATTTCATCGTCGACCGGCAGCGCGAGTTCTTCGAGAAGGGCATCGACCATCTCAAGCCGCTCACGCTGCGCGAGGTCGCCGACGTCATCAGCATGCATGAGAGCACTGTCAGCCGCGTGACCAACGAGAAGTACGTCCAGACGCCGCGCGGCCTGTTGCCGCTCAAGTTCTTCTTCTCGAGCGGCCTCACGACCACGACCGGTGAAGACGCCAGTGCCCGGTCGATCAAGTCCCAGATTCAGAAGCTCGTCGACGACGAGCCGCCGAAGAATCCGCTCACTGATCAGCAGATCGTCGAGTTGTTCGATCGCAAAGGCGTCAAGATCGCCCGCCGCACCGTAGCCAAGTACCGCGACCAGCTCGGGATCCTGCCCGCGCGGATGCGCAAGCGCCTATGAGCCTCGCGACGAACTCGACACCGCCCGACGTGAGCGTGCTGGTTCCGGCAAAAGACGAGGCCGAGAACCTCACCGAGTTCGTGCGGCTCACGCGGGAAGCCATGCTGGCGCTGCCCTATGCCGTCGAGCTCGTGATCATCAACGACGGCAGTCACGACGGCACGGCGCGGCTGCTCGAGGAGCTCGCGGTCAAGCACCCGTTTGTCCGCGTGGTCACCCATCGGATGCAGCGGGGGGTTGCCGACGCGCTGAAGTCGGGCGCGGACATCGCCCGAGGACGGGTGCTGGTCTACTATCCCGCCGACCTGCAGTACCTGCCGTCCGATATTCCCGCGCTGGTCGCCCCGATCCTGGAAGGCCAGGCCGACGTCGTCACGGGCACGAAGCAAGGCCAGTACAACAAGCGCTTCGTGTCGGGCGTCTACAATGCCCTGTCCCGCTGGCTGTTCGGCGTGCGCGTGAAGGATCTGAACTCCGTGAAGGCGTATCGCCGCGAGATCATGGACATGGTACCGATGCGACCCGACTGGCACCGGTTCATGGTCGTGATCGCGGCGGCCCAGGGGTTTCGGCTGGCCGAGCGGCCCGTCCCGGTGCATCCGCGGCGTGCGGGCACTTCGAAGTTCGGCATCAGCCGTATTCCCGTCGGCGTGCTCGACCTGATGTCCGTCTGGTTCCAGCTCCGCTTCGCGCGCAAACCCATGCTGTTCTTCGGGGTGATCGGCGCGATGTTGTTCTCGATCGGGTTGGTGGTCGGCATTGTGGCGCTGTATCTGCGCTACGGCCCCCCGCATGTCGGCTTTCGGCCGCTCCTCGACTTGATCATGGTGCTCGTGATCTCGGGCGTCGTGCTGTTCGGGTTTGGATTCGTGGGCGAGATGGTCGCAGGGATGCGTGAGGACCTACGCACGCTGGAGCGCGAGATGAGGAGAATTCGCACCGAAAAGTAGTATGACGTTTAGAGCGCTTAGACTTGCGCGCGTGGCCGGCACGACTCGTATTCTCCCGCATGACTAGGACCAACCTGTGCCTCGCCACGGCGCTCATCCTGCTGGCCTGCAGCAACGGCACGGACAGCACCCCCGTCGCTTCGCTCCAGGTATCTCCCAATCCCATCGTGCTCCAGCGCGGCGACAGCGTGCAGCTGAACGTCAGCGCGGTCGACGCTCAGGGACACCTCGTCACCGGCGTCGCAGTAACCTTTCAGACGGGGGACGCGGCGATCGTGACCGTGTCGCCGCTGGGCGTGGTGAAGACCGTGCAAAAGGGGGCGACCACCATTACGGTGTCGGGTGGCGGCGTGTCCACTCACGTTCCCGTGACCATCGCGGTCCCGGTGGCAGGGGTGCGAGTGACGCCGATTAACCCAACCGTCCGTGCGCGCGCCACTGTTCAGCTCAGCGCGACGCTCGTGGACATCGACGGGGACCCGGTGACGCCACAGCCCACTTTCCAGTATTCGTCCAACGATTCCACTATCGTGGCCGTGAACGCGAGTGGCCTGGCTCGGTCCGTAGGTCCGGTGGGATCCGCCGCGATCTCCGCGCAGGGCGGCGGGTCCAGCGGCTTCACGGTTGTGACCGTGATCGACAGCAGCATCATTGCGCGGCAGTACATCAGCGGCAGTCCGCAGTTCGTTGCGGCGTTCGGGAACACAGCGTACGTCGCTCGTCCCTTCGACAACAAGGTGGAGGTGCTGAGCCTGACCACCGACAGGTTCGTCGATTCCATCGCGGTGGGAAGCCTACCGTGCGGCGTGGTCTTTAACCGGGCCGGCACCAAGGCGTACGTCGCCAATCAGTTCAGCGACAACGTCTCCATTATCGACGTCGTCACACGGATCCAGACCGGGACGATTGCGGTGCACGGCGATCCGCTCCCGGTTGCCATGCCGGCTGGCGACACGGTGTTGTTCGTCACGACCAATGCAGACAAGCTCTTCAAGATCAACCTCCGCAACAATACGGTCGTCGACTCGCTCCCATTGCCCGCGACCTCACATCACATGCTCGTGCATCCCAACGACACGCTGCTATACGTCGCGACACGGGATGCGGGCACGGTGCTCGAAGTGAACTGGCGGACCATGACGATCGCCCGCACCTTCACGCTCGGCGTGCAAACGCTCGGGATGGAAATTGCTCCCGACCGCTCAGAGTTGTACGTGACGTCCGGCTCGACCAGCTTCCTCTATATCGTGACGTTGTCCGGCGGAGCCATCGCGAGCGCCCCCGTCGGGGCAGGGGCGAGCACCATCGTGCTGAGTGCCGACGGTACGAAGCTGTATGTCGGCCTGTTGTTCGCCGGGCAAGTCGACGTGCTGAATCGCACCACCCGTGCGCGCGTGAAGACGATCACAACGGGTGGCGTGGTGCGTGATATGGCGACCGATGCCCCCAGGAACCGCGTCATCGTGACCAACGAAGGCGGCTGGGTCGATATTATGCGCTAGGGAGCAAAACAAAACATCCGAGGTATTATTCCTCGCGATGCCGCCGCTCGCACTCGCCTCACTCCTCCATCAGGCACTCCCGTGGCTTTCCGTGGACGGCCGGGCGGTCGTCAATACGCTCGTGTGCGACAACGGACGTGTCGGCTCGGCCCAGGCCCTCTGCCAGCGCGTCGGTCTCCGCAGCCGTTTCCAGCTCAACCGACTCCTCCGGCGTGAAGGGCTCCCACCCTACGAAGAGTTATCAGGCTGGGTGTGCGTCTTTTACTGGATGGTGCGGGGCGACACGGCCCAGGGGCGCACGGCGCTCCGCTCGCTCGCGCCGCAGACGCGGATCGGGATCGCCAGCGCATACCGGCTGGTGCGACGTGTCACGGGGCATTGCTGGACGGACCTGCGCCGCGCGGGCACGTCCGAAGTGCTGCGCTGGTTTCGGGACCGGACCCATCCACCTCGGCCAATCCGGCGACCGGTCTCGTCGCGACCGTCGGTGCGTGCTGCACGAGTGCCGCCCCGGCTGACCAAGTCGCCTGTAACGACGGCTGGTCCACAGTCTCGACCGTCTCGTCTGGCCCTGCCCGGTGGGCCGTACGGCATCGCGGTGCGGGGACGCGATCTCGCGTACATCACTCGCGGTCAGGCCGCCTCCATCGAACGGCTGGACCTCACGACCGGCCGGCTCACGGGCAGCACGTTCATCGGGTGCACACCGAGCTGCGTGGCATTCGATCATTCCGGCTCGCGCGCGTACGTAAGCGTGCAGTATCTCGACGAGATCGCCGTCATGGACGCGGTTCGTCACGTGCTGATCCAGACCTGGCCGGTTCGGGGGGACCCATTCCCGCTTCTGCTGAGTCAGAACGGTCACACGCTGTTCGTCACGACGAATGAGGATCAGCTCTTCGCGTTGGCGACAGCGAATGGGCGCGTGCTCGGCTCGATCCGGTTGCCCGCGACGTCGCACCATCTCGCCCTCCACCCGGCAGGGGACCGCTTCTACGTCGCCACGCGGACCGGGGGATCGGTCCTCGAGGTGGACGTCTCACGGTACCGCGTGTTGCGGAGCTTCGTGCTCGGCGGCTGGCCGCAGGGATTGGTGGTCTCGCCCGATGGCACGATGCTGTACGTGGCGAATGAACAGCACGGGATCGACGTCATTGGGCTGGGAAACGGCAAATGCGTCGAGCGGATCAGGTGCGAAAGCGGGTCGGTGGCACTCGGGATGAGTCCGGATCAGCGCTTCCTCTACGCGGGCTACCCGCGTCGGGGCCGGGTCGGGCTCATCGCTCTCTCCTCGCTCGAGCAGTGTGGCACGCTCGAGACCGGCGGGCGGCCGGGTCAGCTCGCGTTCGACGGAAACGGGCGGGTCATCCTAGTGAACGAGGCCGGCTGGCTCGATATCGTGCCCGTCGGTCGCCTCGAGCTCGCCTCGGCGGACCACGGCTTCTCCGCGCACCGTCGCCCGTGAGATTTCGTCCACATCCACTGACGCCTAGTCGTACTGGCGGGTGAGCCGTATTCCGTAGCGGCCGAGAAAGAGGGCGAGCTCCTCCGTGAGCGGGGAGCCGCCCTCGCTGCGCGTACGACCGCCGAGGTCGAGCCAATACACTCCACGCTTCGCGAACTCGGCACGGGACTCGGACGCCAGCGGAGTCTCGCTCAACACGGTATCTCCCCGCGCCGGCGCAGCGGCACGACCGCGGCGCAGCCAGAGCAGGCGCCAGATCTTCCGGCCCGAGCGATAGAGCCGGACAGGCGCTTGCTCGTCCATTGTCACGCCGCTGTGCCGCAGGAATCGATCGAATTCAGCCATGATCGTCGCGACGAGGGCGGCGCGCTCGCTATCACTCAGCGTCTTGGGAAAGTCCGGCGCCGACCGGATGACTTTGGCCGGGGAACCGACCGCGAGGCTCTTAGGCGGAATGTTTCCCGAGACCAGTGAGTTCGCCCCGATGACCGTCCCGTCACCGATCGTACTGCCCGGCATCACGAACACGCGCCACGGCAACCAGACGCTCGCACCCAGCGTGACGGGCTCGTAGGTCACCGGATATCCGTCCAGCGCATTCGCCCAGGCGCCGTGCGTGAAGATCAGACAGTGCCCACCGATCCCGGTATCGTCGCCGATCACGACCGGCTTCGTCGGATTGATGTTCGTGAGCTGCAGGATGATCGTCCGGCTGCCGAGGACGAATTTGGATTCCGGCAGCTGCGGTCCGCCGACGTAGACCTGCTCGCGGATCTTTGCGTCCTCGCCGATCTCGATCACGTTACACGACAGATAGCTGAACGTCCCGACACTCGAGTGGCGCCCGATGCGGATCGTCTCGCCCTGGACGACGGCGAGAAACCCGATCTCCACGTGGTCGCCCAGCTCGACGTGCTTTCCGATCACGACGCCGCCGAAGCTGATCCGCACGCGCCGCCCGATGCGGTAACCGAGCAGCAACCGGTACGCCAGCACCTTCAGCGGGCTCGGGAGCCAGCCGAACAGGACGAGGTGCCGCCACGGGATGCGCGTTTTGGGAACGAGTGTTTCGGGCATTGGGGTCGTAATGTACGTTTCGACGCCCTGTGATCAAACTCCCCGAAGCTCGCCTTTCGGCGGCCGAGCATTTCGCGCTCACTATGCTCGTGGATCTGTCTCGGCTCGTGCCGGCGGCCGCCACGCTCGACGTCGTCCGGTTGGAGTTGAGCGAAGAGGCCCCGCGCGAATTGCGCGGCTGGATGGCGGCGGGGTGGGGGATCGAGGTCGCGGACGGGATCGTGCGCGTCCCTCGGGTCGTGCTACAAGCGGTGATCGATGTCGCCGGCGCCGCCGCCGAGCAGCGGGCGACCGAACGCGACCGCTACAGCCGCGTCCCGTCGTCGGCAAATCCGCTCGTCCGCGAGGAACTCGAGCGCGAGCCGGTGATCCAGCGCGCCGCCCTCGCGTTACAAGCCGCGACCCGGAAGGCAGCGGGCAGGCGGGCATTTCGCACCGTCGCGCCGTGGCCGGATGGGCGGCGCTGGGCCGCGGCCTTTACGCACGATCTCGACGTGGTCTCCTGGTGGCCGGCCTTCACACTGCTTCGCATCGCGGAGCTCGCGCGCAAGGGCGCCTTTGCGCGCGTCGCACGAGTCGCGGCCGCCGCAATCGCCAATGCCGGGTTCGATGTCGTGACCCAGGGTGTCGTGGGCGTGCTGAACCACGAAGCCAACGCGCACATCCGGTCGACGTGGTTCATCCTCTGCGGCACGCCGACACTGGGGACGATGCGGGCCGGCGATCTGACGTACCGACCCGAGTCGGCCAAGGCGCGCGGCATCATCGGCCAGGTTCGCGCCATCGGCCACGAGATCGGCCTGCACGGCAGCTTCGTCACGCTCGACGACAGCGACGCGCTGAACGAGCAGCGCCATCGGCTGGTCGAGATTGCGGGGTCGCCCATCCACGGAATCCGGCAGCACTATGTACGCATTCACCCCGGCGTCACCGAGCGCGCGATGGCCGGGGCAGGATTCCTGTACGACTCGACATTCGGCTTCCCCGACCGTAATGGTTTTCGACTCGGCGTCGCCGACGTCGTGCCGCGCTGGGATGCCGATGCCAACCAGCCCATCGCGATCCAGGAAGCCCCGTTCACGTGGATGGATCGTGCGTTGAGCAAGTATCGCGGCATCGAGCGGCCCGCCGCCTGGTCCGAGGACGCGCTGGCGCTCGCGGCAACGGCCCGCGCGGTGGGCGGCTTGTGGGTCGGACTGTGGCATCCAAATCTCACGCCGCCGCTCGGGTTTCCGGATGCCCCGGCGGCCTATGCCGCAACGATTGCGGGAGTGTTGGCAGAGTCTCCCTACGTGGCGCCGCTCGATACCATCGTGGGATGGCGCCGCATTCGTCGCAGCGTGCGGGCGGAGGCTATCGAGCCGGATGGCAGCGTCGCGACCAAGCTGCTCTACGGTCCGTTCGTCCCACGCTTGGAAGATGGCGAGGGACGACTGGCGGAAATCGCCGAGTAGACGGCGTCCCAGCGCCTGGTGATCACGTCCCAACTGAAGTGCGTGCGTAACCGTGCGCGTCCGGCGTCCGCGAGACGCTTGGCCAATGCGGGGTCGCCGGCCACCCGTTCGATCGCATTCGCGAGCGCCTGCGGATCGGCCGGCGGGACGAGCAGCCCGGACACGCCGTCTTCGATGATGTCGGGAATCCCGCCCACGCGACTCGCGATCGCGGGTATGCCGTAGCTCATCGCGTCGAGCAGCACAACGCCAAGCCCTTCGGTGTCGCCGCGGGCGTCGATGATGGACGGGAGGACGAGGACGTCGGAGGTGAGAAACGCCTGGCGCAGATCGGCGTCGGGAACCTTGTTCCGGAAATCGACGTCCACCTTCCGCGCGCGGGCGAGTGCCTCGAGACGATCACGCTCTGGGCCGATGCCGATCGCCACGATCCGGGCCGGTACGCGGCCACCCAAACGTCCCGCCGCTTCGATCAGATAGGCCAGGCCTTTGAGCTCGACGAGCCGGCCGACGAACAGAATCGTCAAGCGCTTGCCGTCGCCCGACGCGAGCGCACGAGGCGCGGTATTCCCCGCAAACGGCGTCGTGTACGGAATCACGTCCACGGGTACGTCGACGAGCTCGCGGATCTCGCGCGCGGTTTCGGACGAAATCGCCACGACGCGATCGGCCCAGCGGCAGATCCAGCGCACGAAGCCCTTGAGGAAGGGCAGGGAACGCTTCACCCAGCGCAGCTCGATCCCGTAGAAGGTCAGCACCACGGGAGTGCGTCTGGCGCGGCGCGCGGCCCCCCCGGCCCACCCCCAGAGCGCCAGCGGCACCGGCCAGTGCACGTGGATCACGTCGAAACGCTCGCGTCGGCACAGCCGCCACACGGCGAACATCCCGGCGATCACAAAGGGAGCGGGCATCAGACGGTATACGAGTGACCGCTGCATCCGGTCGGCGGCCGATTCGTCGTGGGTGAGCGCTTCCCACCGCGCGAAGAAGTAGCGGAAGCGATGGACCGGAATGCCCTGGAAGACGTGATCCCCCGAGCCGTGATACGCCGGGGCGAAAACGTGCGCGTCGTCCCCTGCGGCGCGCTGCCGTTTGATCAGCTCGACGAGCCACGGCGCGATGATGTCGCGCTCGTCGCGCGGAAACGCCGTCACGAGATGCAGGATGCGCATGGCCTCGAAGATAAGTAACTTTGGCGTTCCTTTGCGCGCACCACAGAGTTCGGAGTCCTCACGAATGGCGAAACGCATAGCCCCGGGCTCGCCCGAGCTGGCCGCGTTCTATAGCGACCGCACTGCGTGGCGGAACTGGGGTGAGGAGAGCATTCGCTATCGGCTCGCCCAAAAGCTCGCGCAGACCGAGCCGGGCCATGCGGTCCTCGATATCGGCGGCCGGGAAGGCGATATCCGCAGATTCTTGCCGCAGGGGATCAAGTATCAGGGGCTCGACATCGCGCCCGAGTACGCCAGTCCCGACGTCCTGATCCACGACATCACGAAAGGGCTGCCGTTTCCTGACGCGTCATTCGATCGCGTCTTCATGATCGAAGTGCTCGAGCACACGCCGACGGCATTTCAGACGGCGTCGGAGGTCTATCGAGTACTCAAGCGCGGCGGGGTGTGGGTCGTCTCGGTCCCCAATCCGTATCATTTCAAAGAAATCATCTGGAATCTCTTCGGCGTGCCCGATAAATGGGGCCACGTGTACAGCTGGACGAAGCAGACGATGACGCGACTCGGGGAGATGAACGGTTTCCGCCGGGCGGACTATGCCGGGACGTACATCTGGCCGCCGATTCGCGCCCCCTGGTGGCTGCTCGGCCGGTCCATCGCCTACAAGTTCGTGAAGGATTGAGACCAGGGTGGCTCCGGGCGGGCAAGTTCGCCGCCATGCTTCTGGTCTTGGCTCTGGTTGCGCGCTCGATCGCGCGCAACTGGGCCGCGTTTCAATCGGTACACGTGGCGCTCGAGCCCAAGGTCGGATGGCTGGCAGCGTCCGTACTCGTCGTGATCCTGACGTACGCGATCCAAATCGAGTCGTGGCGCCGCATGTTGGCCGGGTGGGGACAGCACCTTCCATACACGAGCGCCGCCCGGGCGTGGACCCTGTCGAACCTCGGCCGCTACATCCCCGGCAAGGTCTGGAGCGTCGCGGGACTGGTGGTGCTGGCGGAGCGCGCCGGCGTGCGACGCAGCGCTGCCGCCGTCTCGGCGTTCGCCATGCAGGCGGTCGTGCTGGGGACGGGCGTCATGCTCGTCGCGATCGCGACGCCACACGCCGCCTCCCCAATCTTGCTCGGTGGCGCCGTCGTGGCCGCCCTGGCGTTGATCGGTGTGCTCGCCTGGCCGCGCAGCGCGCAGTGGCTCGGCGCCCTCGCGGACTCGAAGGTGCCCCTGCCGCCGCTGCCGCTTTCCGCCATTCTGGCCTCGAGCGCCCTGATGCTGCTCAGCTGGGCCACGTTCGGCGTCTCGTTTTGGATGCTCGTTCGCGGCTTGATTTCGACCGCGAGCGTGCCGTTGCCCGCCGCAATGGGTATGTTCGCGCTGGGTTATGTCATGGGACTCGTCGCCGTCATTGCGCCGGGTGGGTTAGGGGTGAGAGACCTCGCACTCGTCGGGTTTCTCACACCGTTGATCGGCAGTGGTGGCGCATTGGCCGTGAGCCTCGCGTCCCGCGTACAGCTCACGCTTACCGAGGCTGGCTCCGCGGGTATTGCTTTGCTTCTCAAACCGGCAGAGAAGGAGACGCGTGACCGCGCGAACTAATCCGACGCAGCAGGTCAGCGCAACGGTGAGCGCGTACGTGCCGAGTCATCCCACGCTGTACGCAGCCGGCCTGATGGCGCTCTTCATCGCGGTGCTCGCGTTCCCAATGCTGAAAGGGAAGTGGCTCGCCGCCCCGATGAGCGACCAGTACGCCAGCGCCTACGCGGTGCATGAGTGGCAGGCGGAGCAGTGGCGCGCGACGGGGCACTTGCCCCTGTGGAATCCGATGATCATGGACGGGCTGCCCTATATCGCCCCCGTCACGCACGGCGACGTGCTCTATCCGACATCGTTCCTGCGGTGGTTCCTGTCGGCCGACAAAGTGACCAACCTCGGCTTCGTCCTCCACTACTTCCTCGCCGGCCTGTTCATGTTTTTGTTCCTGCGACGTCTCCACGTGTCGTGGGTCGGTGCGACGGTGGGAGGGCTCGCCTACCAGCTCTCAGGCATCCTGATCTCGTACGCGCGCCCCGGGCACGACGGCAAGCTGTTCGTTTCGACGATGCTGCCGCTCGCGTGTCTGGCGCTGCTCGCGGCATTGCGCGATCGGCGAATGTGGGGCTATCCGCTGCTCGCCGTCGCCGTGGCGCTCTGTCTCGTGAGCCCGCACGTGCAGACGACGTACTATCTGCTCATCGCGACGGGGCTGTGGGCGCTGTACCTGACGTTCGGCGAACCGACGACCGAGCCGCTGCGCCCGCGCGTGACGCGTCTCGCGATCGTGCTGATCGCGGTCGTCGCGGGCTTCGGCATCGCGGCGCCGCAAATCCTCCCGTTCCTCGAGTATATCCCGCATTCGCCGCGCGCCGTGGCGTATTCCGGGGCGTTCGAAAGCGCGGCATCGTACGGCATTCCGTGGGACCACGTGCCGGGCTTCCTGATCGCAGGATTTACCGGGGAATCCTGGGCGGGCACGTATTGGGGAACGAATCCCCTCAAACTCCACTCCGAGTATCTCGGCCTTCCGGTGATCGCGCTCGCGATCCTCGGTCACGGGTTTGCTCGGGAGCGGCGGCGCCTGATTTGGTGGCTGGGCGGCATCGGCCTCCTCTTCCTGCTTATCGCTCTCAGCAATGCCACGCCGTTCTATAAGCTGTGGTGGAGCGTGATGCCGTATGTCCGCAAGACGCGCGCTCCGGGCATGGTGTTTTTCATTGTCGCCTTCTGCACAGCCGCCTTCGCGGCCTTCGGCGCGGAGCGCCTCGAGCGCAGGGAAGGGGCCACGCATGTGCGCGCCTGGCTCGTCACCGCCGGCGTCATCGCATTACTCGGGATTGCGGGCGTGTTCGGGCATCTCGCCACGTCGCTGGCGCCGCCGGAACGAGTGGCTACCGCCGAGGCCCTGAGCTCCTCGATTCGCGTGTCGGCCGTCCTCGGCGCCTTCATCCTGTTGGCGGTCGCATTGCTGGCCTTCGCCTACCTGCAGGGGAGGGTACCGGCCCTGGCATTCGCGGTCGGGCTGCCGTTGCTCGTAGGCGTGGATCTCTGGCGCGATGGGCGACGGTTCTGGGCGTACTCCGATCCGCCGAACCAGACCTTGTACCGGCCCGACGCCATCACGACGCGCCTCCGCGCCGAGCCGAAGCCATACCGCGTCCTGGACTTCAATGTCTATCCTGAAAATGCGTTGATGGCCCACGGCATCCCGCAGGTGCTCGGGTATCAGGGCAACGAGCTTCGCTATTTCGACGAGCTGATCGGCGGTCGCCCCGGGACCCAGGGCCAGTTTCGCTTTCTCCTCACGTCGACCAAGCTCTGGGACCTGCTCGCCGTTCGGTTCGTCCTCATCTCCGATACGGTGCGGATTCCCGGCTATCACGCGGTACTGGGTCCCGTCGAGACCGCGGCGGGGAGCCGCGGGTTCCTCTACCAAGCCGACACCGCACCTCCGTACGCCCGCGTAGTCCCGGCGGCGGTCAAACTCGATGCCGATTCGCTCGTTCCTCCAACGCTCGCGGATCCCCGGTTCCCGGGATACGATCGGGTCGTCGTGCTCCCCTCCAACTCGCCCGTCAACCCACCGCCGCTCCGCGGGCTGCCGCCCGCGTCGACTTCTCGCGCCCGCGTGACTGCGTGGGATGCGGGGAAAATGAGCATCGAGCTCGAGCCACCGCCGCGCGATTCGAGCTACGTGCTCATCGGGGAAAACTGGTATCTCGATTGGAGGGTGAGCATCGACGGCCGGCCGGGGCAGATCCTGCGTGGCGATCATGCGCTCCTGACGATCCCGGTGGGCCCGAATGTGCGGCGCCTCGAGCTGAGCTATTACTCGCGTTCTTTCGCGCGCGGGAAGATGATCGCGCTCTTCACGCTGGTCCTCGTCATTGCCGGCTTCATCGTGCCGCCAATCGTGGACCGGAGACGCCGGCGTGCCTGAACGGGCTCTGGTCGTCATTCCGACCTACAACGAGGCGGTCAACCTTCCACAAATCGTGCCGCAAGTGTTGTCACAGGATCCACGACTGGAAGTGTTGGTGGTCGATGACAACTCGCCCGACGGCACGGGGCGCATCGTCGACGAGATGGCGCGCACGAACCCGCGCGTGCACGCGCTCCACCGGGAGGGCAAGCTTGGGCTGGGCACCGCGTACATCACCGGCTTCAAGTGGGCGCTGGAGCAGGGGTACGACTACGTCTTCGAGATGGACGCCGATTTCTCGCACGATCCGGCCCACCTCAAGGAGTTTCTCACAGCCATTCAAGATGCAGACCTCGTATTAGGCTCACGGTACCTGGACGGCAAGGTGACGATCGTCAATTGGCCTATGAGCCGTCTGATGCTATCGTACTTTGCCAATGTCTATGCCCGCTGGTTCACGGGCCTCAGGATCTGGGATCTGACGGGTGGGTTCAAGTGCTTTCGCAGGCGCGTCCTCGAGGCGATCGATCTTTCCGCGGTCGGCTCCAATGGATACGCCTTTCAAATCGAGATGAGCGTTCGCGCATGGCGAAAAGGGTTCAAGCTCCGCGAGATTCCGATCGTGTTCGTCGACCGGGCCGAGGGGCAGAGCAAGATGAACAAGGCCATCGTCCGCGAGGCGGTGTGGAAGGTGCCGCGCCTCCGGTTCATGGCCTGGTTCGGCCGCATCTGATCGGCCTGCCGGTCTACAAGATGACGGGATCGGGCAACGATTTCGTCATGGTGGACGCACGTGTATCCACGCCCACCGACTGGACACCTGAGGACATGCAGGCCGTGTGCGCGCGGGGAACCGGCATCGGGGCCGACGGCATCGTCTTCGTCGGACCAGGCTCCCACGCTGGTGCCGCCCGGATGATCTATTACAACGCCGACGGCTCCCATGCGGCCATGTGCGGGAATGCGGCCCTGTGCAGCACCACGCTCGCCGCCCATCTAGGGGTCGGAACGCCCGACGGGATGGATCTCGAGACCGATGCCGGGACCTACCAAAGCCGCGCCGTCGAGGCGGCGCGGGCGGAGCTGCACCTCGCACCGGTTGCGCGGCCGGCCGCCGTTCCCGGGCTGTCACTCGCTGCCGGCGAACAGCAAGCCGTGCTCACCAAAGTCGGGGTGCCGCACCTGATCGTCCTCGTCGACGACATAGACCAGGTCGCGCTCATGGAGCGCGGCCGAGCGCTACGGATGGACCCAGCGCTCGCGCCGGACGGAGCGAACATCAACTTCGTTTCGAAAGACGAAACCGGCCTCTGGCGCATGCGGACCTATGAGCGCGGCATTGAAGGCGAGACCTTGGCCTGCGGCACCGGCGCCGTAGGCGCGGGCTGCGCGATTCAGGAGTGGGGCCTGGGTTCGTTGCCGGTCGATATCCAGAGCCGCAGTGGCCGGATGATCGGGGTTCGAGCGACGCGGGCCCAGAACGGCCGTTACGACGACGTATGGCTGATTGGAGAGGGGAGAATGGTGTTCAGAGGTGTGCTTACTTGATCAGCTTGTCCACATTCACACACATCTCAACTTAACATAACATCTATTATACGAAGTAACTGCTGCTACGACGCTGCGCCCTTGGTGAGCTCACCCAGACGCACCTTGGCCTCACTGGCGATGCCCTCTTTGGCGAACTCATTGACGATCCGGCGATAGTCAGCAACGGCTCTGGTGGTGTCGCCAGCGTTCGTCCAGGCCCGGCCGGCATCCGACAGCATCTGGGCCCTCAGGAAGTCCAGGCGGGCCGCTGCCGAGCCATTCTCGTACGCTTCCCCGGCGGCACGCGGCTGGCCCAGATCCTCGTATGCGGCCCCCAACAGCCCATAGGCTTGCGCCCGGTACGCCTGCGGCGCTCCCGGGGCGAAGTCCTTGAGGGCCGTGACGGCCTGCTGAGGCTGCTTCTCGAGCAGCCGCACGTTGGCCAACAGGATCCGCGCTTCGGCAGACGCATTCGTCCCCGAGTAGTTCTCGATCACCTTGGCCAGCTCACTCGCGGCGAGGGGGTAATTCTGGTTCTCGAACGCAAACCGCGCGCCCTGGAGGTCTCGGCTCGCAATTTCCTCGGTGCGGCGCTTGGTGGACATCGTCCACACGAACAGCACCGCGCCCACGACCAGAATGGCACCGACCCACGACGTGATTTGCCTGTGAGCCCTGACCCAGTCGCCGAATCTTTCGGAGCGCGTCGGCCGCTGGGCCCCAGGAGGCGTGACGCCCGTGGCGGTGCTGGGTGCGCCTACGGTCTTCGCGGTGCCTGTGCGCGTTGCAGTTGCCATGTGCTCCTTCGGAGAACGTCTTTTGCATGCCCCTGGGGTGACTCGAACACCCGGCCAACGGTTTAGGAAACCGCTGCTCTATCCACCTGAGCTACAGGGGCGTTTTCCGGGGCCACGGGGGGGCCGTAAGCGGCGAAATGTACGTGAGTTAGACGTAGTGCAGCAAGGCCTCGACTCGCCTCCCCTGCAGGCGCTGGCGGCCCTTCAGGAAATCGAGCTCGATGAGAAAGGTGAATCCCGCCACGGCCGCCCCCGTCCCAGCGACGAGTTGCGCGGCGGCGTTCGCGGTGCCACCGGTGGCGAGGACATCGTCCACGATCAACACCCGATCCCCAGGCTGCACGGCGTCATAATGCATTTCCAGGGCGTCCGTACCGTACTCCAGCCCGTATTCTACGCGCTGCGTCGCGGCGGGCAGCTTCCCGGGCTTCCGGATGGGGACCAGCCCTGCCCCGAGCGCGAGCGCGATGGGCGCCCCGAACAAAAAGCCGCGCGATTCGATCGACACGACGCGCGTAATGCGCCCAGCGCGGTACGGCTCCGCCATCGCCTCGACAGCCTGACCGAAAAGTTTGGCGTCCAGGAGCACAGGCGTAACGTCCTTGAACACGATCCCGGGCTTCGGGAAGTTGTGGACGTCGCGGATCGTGCGCAGCAGCTCGTCGATCAGCGTCGATTTATCGGATATCAAATGACCTCGGCACGTCGAGCTCTCGTGGAACTTGAAGTCGTTCGACGTCATCCACGCGCGCGTGCGATGGGCCGCGCCGCAAATGCGCCTCCAACATGTCCAGTGCCGATTCCGAGCCCTGAGAAACTACTTCAACCGATCCATCGGGAAGGTTCTGCACGTACCCGCCGAGCTTGAGTCGCTCCGCCTCGCGCATGACAAACCACCTGAACCCGACCCCTTGAACCCGCCCTCGGATAACCCAGCGGCGGAGGCTCACTTCGGATGTCGACCGCGCACCACATAAATCCAAATCGCAATCAGCGTCACCGGTATCAAAACCACCATCGCCCACGTGACATAGCGATGGATCTCTTCCGTACGCAGCACGCCCTCGTGCTGGCCGAGGAAGTAACCGATCCACGTCAGGATCGCGCACCACACGGCGGCGCCAACGGCCGTATACAGGATGAACCTGGGCAACGGCATTCGGTGGAGGCCAGCCGGAATGGAGATGAGGTGGCGGATCACGGGGAACAGCCGCCCGATCAGGGTGCTGATCTCCCCATGCTCCGCGAAGAACTTCTCCGAGCGTAGCAGGTTCTTTTCGCTCAGTAGCACGTACTTGCCGTAGCGCTGAATGAGCGGCCGGCCGATGAGCTGCGCCCCATAGTAATTGGCCAGCGCACCGATGATGCTGCCCACAACCCCGCACACGAGGGCGATGGGAAAGCTCATCTGGCCCTTAGCTGCCCAGTAGCCCGCGGGAGGCATCACCAGCTCGCTCGGCACCGGCAGGATCGACGACTCCATCGCCATCAGCGCGATGATGCCGGGGTAGCCGAGGTCGAGCAGCGTCTTGAGCAGCCAGTCGATGAAACGTTCAAGCATCGAAGCCGTGCTCGCCAACCAGAGGGACGAAGCGGGCCGCACCGATCGGCGTCGCACGAGTTCCCTCGGCCGTCCGGCTCACCAGCGTGAGCGTCTGGGCGCCCTTCTTTCCCACCGGGATGATCATCCGGCCGGCCGGTGTGAGCTGCTCGACGAGCGGCTGCGGGATCTCGGGCCCGCCCGCGGCGACCAGGATGGCATGGTAGGGCGCGTAGGCGCTCCACCCCAGCGTGCCGTCGCCGACCAGCACGGAGACGTTCGTGACGCCCGCCACGCGCAGCGCCGCCTGTGCGGACTCGGCGAGCGGGCGCATGCGTTCGATCGTGAAGACCTGCTCGGCCAGGGCCGCGAGCAAGGCCGTCTGATACCCTGACCCGGTGCCGATCTCGAGAACGCGCTCGTTCCCCTTGAGGCCAAGGGCCTCCAGGTAGCGGGCCTGCGTGAAGGGCTGCGAGATCGTCTGGCCGACGCCAATCGGGAGCGCGGCGTCCTCGTACGCGCGATGCCGCATCGCCTCTGGCACGAACAGATGGCGCGGGGTCGTGGCAAAGGCGCGCAACACGGCGAGGTCGCGGATACCTTGGGCTCGGAGCTGCTCGACCAGGCGGGCACGGTAGCCGCCGTACGTATCGCGGCTGCCTGTCACTTCCCCAGATCCCATTTCTTGACGACTTCGAGCAGCTTGTAATTCGTCAGGTCGACGTGCAGCGGCGTAACGGAGATATAGCCGTCCTTGACCGCCTGGAAGTCCGAATCGGCGCCGCCCGACCATGTCACGTGCCCTCCCCCGATCCAGTGGATCTCGCGGCCCCACGGGTCCTTCATCTTCGCGACCTCTTCGTGGAATACCCGGCTGCCGAGGTTGGTGGCCTTCACGCCTTTGACCTGGTCCCCCGGAATCGCTGGAAGATTGATGTTCAAGAGCGTCTCACCGGGGAAGTTCTCGACTCGCACGATGCGCTCGATGATTCGTTGCAGTCCCGCGCGATGGCTTTCGAGGTGCTCGAGATCGAAGCTGCCGTACGACACCGCAATGCTGGGGATGCCGGCGGCCAGTCCCTCCATCGCCGCGGCGACGGTACCCGAGTAGAGCACGTCCTCACCCATGTTCGGGCCGTGATTTACGCCCGAAATGACCCAGTTCGGGCCATCGGGCATGAGCGTGCTGAGCGCGAGCAGGACGCAATCCGTCGGCGTGCCGTCCACCTGAAACGCCCCATCGGAGCGCCTGTGGGCACGCAGCGGCCGATGCAGAGTGAGGGAATGCGACGTGCCGCTTTGCTCGCGGTCGGGAGCGACGACCGTGACTTGGCCGACGGTGGCGCAGATATCCGCGAGCAGCGCGATCCCACGCGCGAGCACGCCGTCGTCGTTCGAAACCAGAATCCGCAACCCGTCTTGTCCTGGTGTGGTCACGTCGCTCCTACAACGATTCGGCCGGCGTGACGCGCGAAAGCGCGCGCCATCCGCCAGGTATCGGTCCAAGACCGGAAGTGACTGCGCGGGCCGTAGATCGTCGGCACCTCGACGGAAGCCACCCGGTACCCGGCACGCAATGCGTCGAGCAGAAAGTTAGCCTCGTATTCGTAGCGATCGCCTGCAGGTTGGATGCGCTCGACGACCGCTCGCGTGAATGCGCGGAATCCTGTCTGCACGTCGTGCAGGCGCTGTCCAGCGATTCGTGACGCCAAGGTCGCCGAGAGCCAATTGGTGAAGCGGCGCGAGAGCGGCATCACGCCGTCACGCCGGCGGGCCCCCAGGACGAGGTCCGCACGTCCCTCGGCAAGAGGGGCTAGCAGGCGCGGGATTTCCTCGGGGGGATGCTGCCCGTCCGCGTCGAGCGTAACGATGACCGACGCGCCGAGCGCAGAGGCTTTCGCGATCCCGGTTCGCAACGCGACACCCTTCCCTCGATTGCGTGGAAGTGTGACGAGCGTTGCACCATTCCCCTTTCCCTCTTCCCCGGTCCCATCAACGGATCCGTCATCAACAACGATGATCTCGGCGGTGGGGACGGCGGCCCGCGTCCGGGCGACGACGTCGCCGATCGTCGCGGTTGCCTGGAATGCGGGAATCACGACCGCGACCCGCAACCTAGCTCCCTTCGAGGATGCCGAGCACCGATTTGAGCTCGGCGCGGAGTTCCTTGACGGTTTCGGTGGCCAGCGCGCGCCGCGCTTCGGGCTTGAGCTCGCCAGAGCGACGATACTGTTCGATCTTCTGGCGCGCGCCTTCGATCGTGTATTTCTCGGTGTACAGCAGGTGCTTGACGAGCATGATCAGCTCGATCTCGCGACGCTGGTACACGCGATTGCCCGAGCGGTTCTTGGCGGGATTCAGGAACCGGAACTGGCTCTCCCAGTAGCGCAGCACGTGCGGCTTCAGGTCGGTGAGCTGGCAGACCTCGCCGATCGAGAAGAACTCCTGAACCGGCTGAGCAGGCGTGTTGCCGGTGCTCATCGGCTTTCTGCTTTCAGCTCGCGCTCCATGAGGTCGCTCACGGCCTGGCGTGGCGGCTTCTTCTCGAACAGCACATTCGCGACCTCGCGCGCAATCGGCAGCTCGACGCCGTGGCGTTCGCCCAGAGCCACCGCCGTGCGCGTGGTGTTGACGCCCTCGACGACCGCCGGCTTCCCGGCGAGTGCCTCCTCCAGCGTCTTCCCCTGCCCCAGTGCCACTCCTAGCGAGCGGTTGCGCGACAGGGCGCCGGTTGCCGTGAGGATCAGGTCGCCCATGCCTGCCAGGCCCGCGAACGTCATCGGCTGCGCTCCAAGTGCCACGCCGAGCCGCGTGATTTCGGCGAGGCCGCGCGTGATTAGGGCGGCGCGCGTGTTGAACCCGAGTCCCAGCCCCTCGAGGATGCCCGCGGCGAGGGCGATCACGTTCTTGAGCGCGCCCGCCAACTCGACCCCCACGACGTCGGTGTGGGAGTACACGCGAAAGTAGCTCGTCGAGAAGACGCGCTGCGTGCGCTGCGCGACGCCGTGATCGGTCGCGGCCGCGACGACGGCGGTCGGCTGCTGCTCGAACACTTCCCGGGCGAATGACGGGCCGGACAGCACCGCCACGGGAACGCCCGGCGGGAGCACCTCGGCAAGCACGCATGAAGGCCGCTCCAGGCGGTCAGGGTCGAGTCCCTTGGACGCGCTGACGATCAGCGGACGCGACCGCTCTAATGCTGTCGCAGCCTCCGCCATCACCGGCCGCACGGCGTGGGACGGCGCGGCGGAGACGATCGTCTCCGCGCCGCGGATGGCCGCCGCTATGTCTCCCTCAGCTCGCAAAGCCGGCGCGAGCGCGGCGCCCGGCAGAAACATCTCGTTGACGTGCCGCTGGTTTACGCCGTCCACGACGTCCTGTTCGCGGGCCCAGATCGTGACCTGCTCGCCTTTGCGCGCGAGCAAGTCGGCGAGCGCCGTGCCCCAGGCTCCTCCGCCGATGACGGCGATTTTCATTGCGACGGTCCGACGGCCTGACGGCCGGACGGTCGCGTTCGAAAGCGACCCTCCGTCCCATTGAGGAGCCGTCGGATGTTGCGCCGGTGCGCGAAGATGATCAGGGCCACCAGCGCCACGCTCGCCCAGAACACGTACGGCGAGTGCGGCTGCAGCAGCGCGATGGACACTGGGACGGTGAGGACGGCGATGATCGAGCTGAGCGACACGTAACCGGTGAGCCGCAGTGAGATGACCCAGATCGGAATCGCGATCAGCACGGCAATCGGGGCCAGCGCCAGAAACATCCCGGCCGCCGTCGCAACCCCCTTGCCTCCCTTGAATCGGACGTAGGGAGAAAACATGTGTCCCAGGACCGCCGCGGCGCCGACCGCGACGCGGAGCCACGATTGATGGGGAGCGAGCAGCACGGGCACAGCGCCCTTCGCGATGTCGAAGAGCGCGACGGGAATGGCGTACTTCCAGCCGAGGATGCGGTAGACGTTGGTGGCGCCGAGGTTCTTGGAGCCGTGCTCGCGGAGGTCGATCCCCCGCCCCAGCTTGCCGGCGATGTAACTGGTCGGCGTGGCACCGAGCAGGTAGGCAGCGAGAATCGCCAGGACGGCGTTCAGCGCCGGCCTCGCTTGCGCCGGAACTTGATCGTGAGCGGCGCCCCGGTGAATTCCCACGCTTCGCGGAAGCCGTTGTGCAAATAGCGCGTGTAGGACTCGGGGATCGCTTCGGGCCGGTTCGCGACGACCGCAAAGCGGGGCGGCGCGGTCCCGACCTGGGTGGCGTAGAACAGACGGACCGATTCACCCACCGGCTGCGGCGGCTGCTGGCGGGCAAGCAGCTGCTCCAGGACACGATTGACTTCGGCCGTGGGCACCCGCTTCTGGCGTTCATCCGCCACGGAGAGGATCGCGTCGAGCAGCTTGGGAACCCGCTGGCCGGTCTTCGCCGAGACATAGAAAAACGGAATGAACTCGAGGAATGGCGCGCGCGCCTTGATGTCCCGCTCGCCGTCGCGCGCCGTGTTCGTGACCTTTTCCTCGATCAGGTCCCACTTATTCACGGCGATGATGACCGCGGCGCCGCGCGCCCACGCGTCGTTGGCAATCTTCAGGTCCTGCACATGCATCCCGTCCTTGGCGTCCACGACGAGCAAACAGACATCGGCACGTTCCATCGCGCGCGTGGTGCGCAGCGTGGAGTAGAACTCGAGGTCCTCATCGACCTTGCTGCGCTTGCGGAGCCCCGCCGTGTCGATGAAGACGAGCTTGCGGCCCTGGTACTCGAATGGGGTGTCGATCGCGTCGCGCGTCGTCCCCGGCTCGGCCGCGACAACGTGTCGGTCCTGGCCCAACAGCCGGTTCACGAGACTCGACTTCCCGACATTCGGGCGGCCGACCACGGCGACATCGATCGACTCGTCGTCGTCCGCCGCCGGCGTGTCGGGAAGCAGAGACACGAGCTGGTCGAGCAGGTCGCCGCTGCTCTTCCCCACCGCCGCGGACACCGCGAATGGGTCCCCGAGGCCGAGCTCATAGAAATCGAGCTGGCGCGTTTCGTCGGGGAGGTTGTCGGCCTTGTTGACCACGAGGATCAACGGCCGTTTCGCTTTACGCAGGTACTGGGCGATCTCGAGGTCCATTGGATGGATGCCCGACTCGATGTCCACCACGAAGAGCAGCACGTCGCTGTCCGCGACCGCCTGCTCGACCTGCGAGCGGATCGCGCGATTCATGGGATCCGACGATCCGACGACCAGGCCGCCGGTATCGACCAGCCAGAAGCGCCGGCCGTTCCATTCGGCGGGCGCGAAATGCCGGTCGCGCGTGACACCGGGTTGGGCGTCCACGATCGCCAGCCGCCGCCCGATGATGCGGTTGAAGAGCGTCGACTTGCCGACGTTGGGGCGGCCGATGATGGCGACTGTCGGGATACTCATCGCCCGTTCACACCCTGAAGGGTGTGCTCGGCCATCACTGTCCTTAAGGACAGTGTCTGCCGAGCACAGGCTTTAGCCTGTGAATAATTCATACGCCCACCTCTTCCCCAACCAGCGCATCCGCAAAGTCGTAGGAGAGCTTGATCGGCATCGGCAGTCGCGACGCGAGGTCGTGAGCCTCCATGTCGTCCATAAACAGCAGGTCGTCGTTCACCGATTCGGCGGGCAGGAGCGCGAGATCGAGGTCGCTCCGGTTCTGTAGGGCCGCGAGAATGGCTTTGCCGGGGAGCAGCCCTGCCGTGGTCACCGATGGCCCGAACAGCGTGTTTTCCAACCCCAGGATCTCAAAATGGGCGCCGGTAATCTGCGTGAGATCAGTGATGATCTGTGGGATCAGCGGCGCCATGGCAGTCCCGGTCACGATCCCGATGCGCTTGTCGCGCCAAGCGTCAGGCTCGATCCGCGCCAGCTGAATCCGCGTCTGGAGGTAGCGCACCGCGCCCACGCCGTTCTCTCGCTGCTCGAAATCGCCGTACCACTCGGCCGGCGGCAGGGGCAGGTCGGCCTGGAGGTACAGATCGTCGGCCCCGTAGCACCACGGCACGCCGCGATTGGCGACCGCACGCGCCGCGAAGTCACCGACCGTGCCGAGCGCCGCTCGGCACTCCTCGCGCGTCGGCTGTCGGACCAGGGAGTGCTTGCTGAATTCGGTCAGCGCCACCGGAACGACCGAGACAGACAGGATCGCGGGGCCGAGGCTGTACAAGTCCGACAGGGTGCGCATCAGCTGCGGACCGTCGTTGATGCCGGGTACCAGCACCACCTGCGTGTGGAACGAGATCCCCCGCTCCACGAACCAGCGCAGCTGTGGGATGACGTCAGTCGCCTCGGGATTGCGGAGCAGCCAGCGGCGCACGACGGGGTCGGTCGCGTGAACGGAGACGTACAGCGGCGACAATCGATACTCGACGATGCGCTCCAGGTCCCGCGGCTTGAGGTTGGTCAGGGTCGCGAAATTGCCGTACCGGAACGAGAGGCGGTAATCGTCGTCCCGGATGTAGAGGGCCTGCCGCATTCCCTGCGGGTTGCCGTCCACGAAGCAAAAGTCGCAGTGGTTGGCGCAGCGGCGGATGCGCGGCGGCTCCAGCATGACGCCCATCGGCAGCCCTTCCGGCCGTTCTACGTCGTACTCGATCTCCTCCCCCGTGGGCAGCCGTGCTCGCAGCACGAACTGCTCGTCCGCGATCAGGAACTCCCAGTCGAGAAAGTCCTCGAGGTCCCTGCCGTTGACCGCGAGCAGCTCGGTTCCTGGGATGAGTTCGAGGGCGGCGCCCAACGACTCGGGTGCCACCGCCTGTACGCGAATCACTGCCGACCGCCTAGAGGTTCAAGGAGTTTCTGAAGCTAACGGCGCAACTTCAACGGCTAATATCGCTTAGGATGGATGGTGCGGCAATCCCTCAAGCCGGTGACCTCTAACAATCAACTGGAGTCTGTCTCGAAATGCGCCTATTCGTTTTCCTCTCCTTTCCGCTGATCCCAGTCCTCGGAGCCGCGCAGCAGCGCCCCCTGCCTCCCGTGCCGCCGCCGTTGCACGTGCAGGTCGACTCGACGCACCACCGCGTCCTCATCACGGGCGGCCCGTACCGCGTGCCCGTGAGCCCCGAGATGGCCGGCATGATGATGGACATGCCAGCCACACCGGTGCAGAAGTTCGCGTTTCCAGTGGACGGCTGGCTCCAGGGCTTCCGCATCGACCTGTTCGACGATCGCGGCCACGAGCTGCCGCACCGCCTGCTGCATCATCTGATCGTGGTGAATTTCTCACGCCGCCAGTTCATCTACCCCGCCCTCGAGCGCCTCCTGGGCATCGCCGAGGAGAGCGATACCGGCGACGTACGCATCCCGCGCACCATCGGCGTGCCTATGCGGGCCGGCCAGGACCTCGGCGTGTACGCGATGTGGCACAACGACTCGGGGCCCGAGATTCCCGTCGCCTACTGGCGCATCGTGCTGTTCATGGCCCCCCATAGTTACGGGCGGCTCGCGGTTCTCCCCGCCTATATCGACGTCAACATCCAGACGAACCCCGAGGAGAACCGGTTCAACGTCCCCCCGGGCCATTTCGAAATCGGTTACGAATTCAACCCGCCGCTCTCCGGGCATCTCCTGATGGTCACGGGGCACATCCACGACTACGGCGCGCTCGTGCGGCTCGTCGATGCCAAGAGCGGTAAGACGCTAGTAGAGGTCAAGTCGAAGCGCGACTCCCTCGGGCACGTGCTCTCGATGCCGCGCAAGCTGCTGGCGATCCGCGGCGACGGTCTCTATCTGAGGGCGGGGCGTCGCTACCGCGTCGTGGGGGTGTTCGACAATCCCACGCGCGACACCTTGTACGGCGCCATGGCGAGCATGGTGGGCCTGTTCGCCCCCGACCATTACCGGGAATGGCCGGCGGTGGACCCAGCCGACCCCTACTATCAGCGGGACCTGATCGATTTGCTCGCGAACGGGAAATCGGACTCGGTGATCGTCGTGGGTAGGGCGCCCACTCCGGTGCGGCGGGACTTCAAGAGCGGGCGACGGGATTCGAACCCGTGACGTCCTATTCGGCGCGTGGCGGGAGCGTGTGAGAATCGAACCCACCGAGGCTCGTTCGAGCCCCAATCAATACGACTGCAACTCTCAGGTAACCGGTAACGGGTAACGGGTTGCGACTAGATTGGCAACGAACCACAAGGGCCCGAGAAAACCGGGGGCTTCGTGGCAGTTCGACCTCAGCGAGTCCGAGCTTTGGCGCGCGGGGCTCGCTTAATCTTCGGTAATGGGACGGCTGTTTCTACTTCTGGGATTTGATCCATGACCGCAGAAAGGTTGAACGGGTTCATCCAAATCGGACCGAAGCGCCCACGCCAGGTGAGCCCGGCGACTGCTTCCCGAACAAACGGATACAACATGACGGGTGCGGCACTGCGCACGTAGTCCTTAAGAGGAAGATTCTTCCTTTTCTCGTCGACCACCAAGAGCGCGATCATCGTGAGGGCGATGTTGTACAGGGGCTGGTCGTCCGCCCGCGTTCGCACGGAAATGCGAACGAAGCCGGTCTTCTCGTTAGGGGCAACGCCGCCTTGGAACCTCACCTGAAGCTTAGGCTGAAGCTGTGTATTTGGCGGCAAATTCAGGGCATCGTCCCGATGACTGAACTCCGCCCGCTCAACGTAGATCTGGCCGATCAAGATGCCCGGCTGCTTGGTCTCGTCCACCCTATCCGATCCCAATCTTTTTGGGCTGCCGAACCGTTACGCCCCTGGTAGACGCGACCGTGACCTTCGCCGTGCGATTTGCCGCGGTATGCGCGGCACCCTGCCACTCGACCTCATCGCGGAGCTTGGCGACGGCGTTCCCGAAACGGATACCCAGCGTGCCGTGTTCCAGCAGCGCGTCAGCAGCGACGCCGAGTCCAGCTGCGAGCCGACCAAGCGTGCGTACCGTAGGATTGGCATCACCGTTCTCGATGTCCGAGATGGCGGCCTGATCCAAGCCCGCGCGAGCGGCGAGCTCTTCCTGCGTAAGCTTCAACGACGTGCGGAGAGCATAGAGGCTGCTCGCGAGTCGGACAAGGACCGCTTCCCCAGCCGCGCGGGCTTCATCTCTCTCGAGCACCTCTCGTCGATATTCGCGAATCGTCTCGATCTTGGTCATACAGTCTTCCTCGATTATTCCCCGCATCGTGCTATCCAGTCCAGGCGCCGCTCTTCTGCCGCGTTGATCGTCGCTCGATCTAACTGGTCTCTCTGTTTGATCTCGGCGGCGGCTGCCACGAAATACTTGTGCCAGCCGAACCCCAACACCCGCGCTTGTCCGCCCCGTACCTTGATCTCGTAGATCTTGCCCTCAACGTGCTTCAGGAGCCCCGATTTGAGCGAATCGCCCCATCCACGCTCTCCGAAGATCTCGAACTTCCTGTAGAGCGTATCCGCCTGGTCAGAATCGAGTCCATCGAGGAAGTCTTTCACAGGCTTCCAGCCCGTCGCGTCCGCGTAAAACGCGGCCTGCCAGCCGGATTGTGTATTGGCCACAACTCCTCATCGGTAGTGCCTCCCCCCAAGGGCTAAGGGAGCGGTTATGGCATATATACCATATACGCGCGGGTGGGCACAAGGGCTCTTCTCGGACGCCAAGGAAGGCTGCCTAAGACCCTTCCACGATTGCCTGTACATCCGCGAGGAGCCCGTCCATGCGGGACGGTCAGCGCGATTCAGGCGCTAACTTCCTCCAGCCCGACCGGGCCGAAGCGGACGCGCTTCACGAAGGGGCCGTCGACCAATTCCGGTTCCGCGGTGATCGTGAGCTCGAGGTCGGCGACTGGCGCTCACGCGGCGAGACGGTTCTCGGTGCAGCCCTGGAGGCGCGCTATTCTCGGTAGACGTCGGTATGATCCGGGCCACTCGGTGCCTCCCCCGCACTAGTCGCCTCGAGAAAACCCGGCGGAGACGAGCAGAGGGCGCGGAAGTCGGACTCCGTCCCGTTGTCGTAGCGCCAGCGAGCGGCCTCGGCGATGGCGCGGTTCGCTTGGTCGAGGTCCCGTCCAACCCGCTCGCGAAACTGCTGCGCGACCTCAAGGCGTGCCGCGCCCTCGCGGCCCCGAACGTCCTGGTTGTACCAACTGACCGCGGAGAAGTATTCGTCGAGCCGCATGGCCGCCTGATTGGCCGCGACGACGAAGGCGTTGCCAAGCGGCGCGAACAGCCGGCTAGCCTCCCGCAGCATGGCGCGAGGATGGGTTTTGAAGTCGGCCATAACCTGCACACCCGGCAGGACGTTCGCCTTCCTGAATTCCGCGGCCAGGTCGAAAGCGAGCCGGATGAATGTGCCGACGGCCTCGATCACCCGCGACTCGGCCTCCCGGGCAGCGATCGTCGTCTGACGATCGAGGATCTCCGTTTGCCTCGCCATGATCCGGAGCTGAAAGCCGACTAGAATCAGCCCGAGCACGCCGAGGACGACGGTGGGCCACTGACTCGGCGCGTCGACGTTGACTATGGGCGACGGCGGCTGAACGATGTAGACGGTGTCGCGCCTCGCCGGCGCCGCCGGTGCTTGAGCCCTGCGTTGAGCGGAGGTCTGGGCGGTGGCGAACAGCACCGCGCACAGGAGCAGCGCACTCACGTTCTTTGGGGGAGGGGTCGTTGGTGGGATCTGGGCGTCGTCAGGACTCGGCGGCTGCTTCATCCGCGGCTCGTCGTGTGCGTAGAGCCTCACGCACCAAGTCAGCAAGGTAGTCCTCTCCGGCGTCCTCGTGCGCCACGAGCGCCATCTCAAGGGCCAACAACTCCTTTCCCGGTGGCTCGCCCTCGCAGGCGCGACGCCACGCCAGCGCGTACCGCTCGTAGACATCGTTGGCGGTTCGTTCAGCGCGTCGCAGGCGCAGACTACGTAGTCGCTGTGACATCCTCCGCCATGAGCGGACCGTAGGCCGTGGATGATATGGTGCGGCCATGAGGCGCAGATACATCAACAGGTCTTCCCACTATTCCTCAACCAGGTCAGGACAAATAGCGCACCAAACAGAATCGCAAACAGCACAACAAGCCATCTCGTCCATGCCTGGCTGGAGAATCGCTTTCCGATCCACGGCATCTTGATCGGATAGCTTTCGGCGGCTAGCGATCCGTTCGCTGGGATCTCAAGGTTGACGGGCCCCTCGGGGAGTTGCCTTCCCAATTCATGAATGGGAAAGCCCAGCAGTCGCTCGAGTCGCCGTGCATAGTGAATTCGCAAATTGTAGAATCCGTAGGCTCGCTCGAACGAACCCCACCACAGCAAACACGCTAGCAATCCTGCGACAGCGCCCCACCGAACCACGATGAGGCTCCCTGACTGCGCGTCAGCAAGGATGCTTCCAAGGGCTCCCAATAGGACGGTCGCAGCGAGGAGGTAGGCGCCGTTGATGAGCCAGACTGTTTGTCCCGTATCCTGGATGAGTTGGACTACTACTTGGTACTCGTCGAACAGTGTGGGACGGCCCTTGTCGCTCACCAGATCGCCTTCCTTGGCCGCTGGTTCCACAGTCCGTCCCACAGTTGCAGATAATCGGAGGGGTCAAAACGTCGTAAGCCTAAGAGCGGGCGACGGGATTCGAACCCGTGACGTCCAGCTTGGGAAGCTGGCATTCTACCCCTGAATTACGCCCGCAGTCTGGGCGGAATGTGTTCTCACACCCCGCCCCGTGTCAACGTGGGATTGTGCCAGCCGCTTTGCGCGGCGATGAGCGCGTCGGCTTCTTGCGGTCCCCACGTGCCGCGCTTGTACGGGATCGCCCGGGGATGGGTTTTGAGGACGGGATCGACCGCCACCCAGGCCGCTTCCAGCGCATCCCATCGCGTGAAGAGCGCTCCATCGCCGGTCATGGCGTCGCTCAGCAGGCGCTCGTAGGGCGGTTGGGCTCCAATCAGCTCCTCGACCATATACAGCTCGCGTTGCTCGCCGACGAAGTCTTTGCCCGGGCGCTTCACGCGAGCGGCCAGGGCGACCGCGGCGTCGGGTGACAGGCGGAAGCGCAGATAATTCGCCGGACCGGCCGGCGGGGCCGAGTCGGCGAAGAGCTGCGCCGGCGGCGGCTTCAGCTCGACCAGTACTTCGGCGGCCGTCTCGGGGAGACACTTTCCCGAACGCAGATACCACGGTACTCCCTCCCACCGCCATGAGTCGATGAAGAGTCGCGCGGCGCAGAAGGTCTCGACGTCGGAATCGCGCGCCACGCCGGGTTCCTCCCGGTAACCGGCGTATTGACCACGCACCAGATCACTCGGCTGCAGTGGTCGCATCGCTTCGAAGACCTTCGCTTTCTCGGTGTGGACCGCTCCAAAATCCCGGATGACGGGCGGTTCCATGGCCAGGAGCGCGACAACCTGGAACAGGTGGTTTTGAATCACGTCTCGCAGGCACCCCACGGTCTCGTAGAATCCGCCCCTGCCGTTCACCCCGAACTGCTCGGCAAGGGTGATCTGCACGTTGGCGACGTAGTTGCGGTTCCAGATGGGTTCCAGGAAGGAATTGGCAAAGCGGAAGTAGAGGATGTTCATGATCGCCTCCTTCCCCAGGAAATGGTCGATCCGGAAGATCGCGTCCTCGGGGAACACCGCGCGCGCGACGGCGTTGAGTTCGCGCGCAGAGGCCAGATCGCGGCCGAACGGCTTTTCGACGATCACTCGCGCGTTGTCCGCCAGACCGGCAGCGCCAATCCCTTGAATCACCGTCTCGAATAGCGCGGGAGGGATCGCGAGATAGTGCGCGGGGCGTTGCGACTTCCCCAGCGCACGCTTGAGCGCCGCGAAGGTCTCCGGGTTGTTGTAGTCCCCGGACACGTATTGGAGGTGGGACAGAAGGTGACTGAGCGCCTCCTGCTCCACCGCGGCGCCGGACTGCTTGACACTGTCGGTGACCCGCGCCTGCAGCTGCGCCACACTCCACGAACGGGAAGCCACTCCGACTACTGGAACGGTGAGGACACCCCGCCTCACCATCGCGTAGAGCGCGGGAAAGATCATCTTGTGGGCGAGGTCACCCGTCAGGCCGAACAACACCAGTGCGTCGGAGACTGCCGGACGCTCAGTCATCCGGCGAGCGCGCTGTCGACAATCACCTGCGCCTCCTGGACGATGCGGTTCAACTGGTCCCTCCCCTGGAAGCTCTCGGCGTAAATCTTGTAGAGATCCTCGGTGCCCGATGGCCGAGCGGCGAACCATCCGGTCGCGGCGCTGACCTTCACGCCCCCGATTGGCGCGTGGTTGCCGGGAGCTTCGTTGATGATGCTCTGGACCTTCTCCCCTGCGAGCTCCGTGCACTGCACCTGGGCGGGTGAGAGCGCCGCGAGCCGCCGCTTTTGTGCGGGGGTCGCGGGCGCCTCGACCCGATCGTACGCTGGCGCACCGAACTCGCGCGTCAATTCACCGTAGAGCTCCCCTGGGTCGCGGCCGGCCCGCGCCATGATCTCGGCCGCGAGCAGTGCCAGCACGATGCCATCCTTGTCCGTCGTCCACGCGGTTCCGTCGCGGCGCAGCAATGTCGCCCCGGCACTCTCTTCCCCGCAGAAGCCGAGGGACCCGTCGCCGAGGCCTGCGACGAACCACTTGAAGCCGACCGGCACCTCGTGGAGTCGCCTGCCGAGCTTCGCGCTCACCCGATCGATCATGCCGCTGCTCACGACTGTCTTCCCGACCCCGGCGTCCCCGCCCCACTGCGGCCGATGCGGGAAGAGGTGCTGGATTGCGACCGCGAGATAGTGATTGGGCGGCAGCAGCCCCGTGCTCCGCGTCACGACCCCATGACGATCGTGATCGGTATCGCACGCGAAGGCGATGTCGAAGCGGTCCCGCAAGCCGATCAGCCGCTGCATCGCATAGGACGACGACGGGTCCATCCGGATGCGGCCGTCCCAATCCACCGACATGAACCGGAACGTCTGATCCACCACGTCGCTCACGACCGTCAGATCGAGATGGTAGCGCTCCGCGATCGGAGCCCAATAGTCGACGCCGGCCCCACCGAGAGGGTCCACGCCCAAGCGAAGCCCCGCGCCGTGGATTGCTTCCATGTCGATGACATTCCCCAAGTCACGCACGTACGCGTTGAGATAGTCGTGCCGGTGCGTCGTGGCGGCACGCAGCGCCTTCTCGTAGGGGATGCGTTTCACGCCTTCGAGGCCGTGCTCCATCAACTCATTCGCCCGGGCTTCAATCCAGCTGGTGACGCCGCTATCAGCCGGTCCCCCATGGGGGGGGTTGTACTTGAACCCGCCGTTATCCGGCGGATTGTGCGACGGCGTGACGACGATGCCGTCGGCCAGCCCTGTGCTGCGCCCGCGGTTGTAGGTCAGGATGGCGTGCGATACCGCGGGCGTCGGCGTGTATGCGTCGTGCTCGGCGAGCATGATGTCGATGCCGTTGGCCGCGAGCACCTCGACAGCGGTGGTGCAGGCTGGCACCGACAGGGCGTGCGTGTCGAAGCCGAGAAAGAGGGGGCCGCCAATCCCCTGCTGCCGGCGGTAGCGGCAGATGGCCTCGCTGATCGCGAGCACGTGCCATTCATTGAACGTCCTCTCGAACGACGACCCGCGATGGCCTGACGTGCCGAAGGCGACGCGCTGGGCGGGCACCGAGGGATCGGGGATCTCGGCGTAGTAGGCTGTGACCAGTTTCGCGACGTCGAGGAGCATCGCCGGCGGAGGCGGATGGCCCGCGAGCGGACTGATCTTCACGGCGTTAGGTCAGCGGCCGCCGCCGCATCCACGCACCAGCGCACGCGGCCATTGGAGGGTGCGATTGCCTGCGCCGGCAACTCTTCCGGACGGCGGGGACCCTCGAGCACTCGGCGGAGAATGCCCGCCTTGGCGCCGCCGGAGACGAGGAACAAGACCTCGACCGCGGCGTTGATGACCGCCGGCGTCAGGGTGATCCGCCACATGGACGCCGCGGGCGCGTGTGCGGCCATCACCCAGCGTGTCTGCTCGTGAACGGCGGCGCTCCCCGGAAAGAGCGATGCGGTATGCCCGTCCTCGCCCAATCCCAAGAGGACGAGATCAATGCGCGCCGGCGTCGGGAGCAAGGCACGCAGCGTCGCTTCGTAGGCCTCGGCGGCGGTAGCAGGATCGTCCTCGCCATGGATGCGGTGCACGTTCGCCGCCGGGACCGGTACGCGGTCGAGTAGCCTTTCGCGCACCATGCGGTAGTTGCTCTCCACATGGTCCGGCGGCACACACCGCTCGTCCCCCCACAGGACCTGAACTCGCGACCACATCACCTTGGACACGAGAGCCTCCGTGGCGAGCCGGCGGTAGGTGTCGCGCGGCGTCGAGCCGCCGGAGAGCGCGACGGTGAATTGTCCACGTGAGTTTATCGCGTCCGCCGCGGCAGCGACGAAACGTCCCGCGGCCGCATCGGCGAGCGCGGCGGCGCTGGGGAGCACCGCGACATCAGCGCGCATGGACCCTCAGCTCGTTGAAAAATAAACGGCCGCCGCTGCCCGCGACGGCCGCTCGTTGGTCTACGGCAACCTCACTGCTTTCGATACCGCCACGCTGCGATGGTCGCCCCTGTCGGCTTCATCGCAAACTGCTGGCTTTGTCCAGGCGCAGTCGCCGCAACACCGACCGTATCGGTCGCGACGACCTGGCCCTGCAGGTCGACGAACTCGAACACCAGCTTGTACGGCGCATTCGGCTTCTCGCGCGGATTCGTCACGATCCCCCGCACGTCCCGGCCGGTGTCCGTCGAGTCGAACTGACTCACCGTGACATCCCCGACCAGCAGGGAGTCTCCGAGCTTGTAATAGAACAGCGCCGAATCGATCTTGCCGTTCTGTTGTTGCGCGTACGCCATGATCTTGATGCCGGTCTTGTTCATCGGATCGACCGCCAGGAGGCGGCGCGACATCGTCAGCGCCGTCACCGAGTCGTGCAGCCCCAGCGCCGTGTTCGCCCGGAAGATCAGCGTCTCGCGGTATTGCGGATTGATCTTGAGGCTCGCGTCGAGCGCTTGCGCGGCGAGCGAGAACGCCTCGCGCGAGCTTGCGAGGTAGGACTTGGCGATCCCCGTCGTCACGGAGTCACAATGCGCGCGAATCCGCGCCGGCGTCATCGGCGGACGCTTCGCGCGAGACTCCCGGCGGCAGTTGGTGCCCGCGATGGAGGTGTCGGGATCTTCAGGCACGCTCCCGGAGATCTCGGCGCCGACCCGATAAAGCTGGAAATACCCCATCGAGTCGCCCTTGCTGATGATCTGCCGGTAGATCGCGAACGCGCTGTCACGGTAGGCACTGTCCTTGGCGGCTTTCTGCATGTAGACGCCGCCCAGCGCGGCCATGATCTCGGCGTCGTTGGGGAACAGGCCCAGATACTCGCGATAGGTCGCCTGCGCCTCCGGCAGCTGCCCCAGGCTCTGCTGAATGCGGCCGAGGTTATAGAGCGCGTCCTTGCGGTCCTGCGCGAACTTGGGATCCGCTGCGGCGACGTTCGCGGCCTTCCGGAAATACATCACCGCCGAATCGGTCTTGCCCGTGTTGTAGAACAGCGTGGCGATGTACTTGATGCCTGTCGGCTCGGCGGGGAGCATGGCGCTGGCACGCCGGAACGAGGCGATTGCGGAGTCGAGGTTATTCGCCTGCCAGGCCGCGATCGCGGCGTTGAACGTCGGCACCCACACGTAGCGCCGCCAGATATCGATGTCGCCCTTGCAATCCGGTTTCAGCTCCTGCGCGCGCGTGAACGCCGAATCGATCCCCTGCGCGTCGTTGGTCATGATGTAGTAGCGGGCGAGGTAGTACCACGCGGCCGGGTTCTTTTCCTGACCCCCGGTCGTCAGCGCCTGGGTCAGTGCCCGCTGCGCGTCGCTCAGATCTTTCTTCTTTTGATCCTCGAAGCGCCCCGTCGTCGCGCTCTTCAGGTACAGCATGCCCTGATTGACCGAGACATTGTTCGGCTTCACGTCGCATCTCGGCTCCGCCCATCGGTTCTGCGCCTGCTGCTGCTGCTGCTGTGCCGCCAGCGGGACCGAGATTGCGGTGAACAGGAATACCGCAGCGCTACGCAACGTTCGCACGTTCACTCCTTGGATTTCGCGATAAGGGCCTCGGCGTCGCGCTCGACGGCGCGCGCCACTTCCAGCGGCGGGCGTCCCAACGCCTGGGCCGCGGCCAACACATCATCGTATTCTGGCTTCACCCGGACACTCCCGCCATCCAACACCTTCACCCGCACCGCCACGCCATCCAGCCGGACCGTTAGCTGATGACGCGGCAACGTCGCCCGCTCGGCAATCCAGCGCCGCACGCCGGCCGTGGTGCTGTGCCGGAACAGCTCGGCCGTCACCGCCTCCGCGAGCGCCTCGGGCGCCACGACCTCCACGCGGAAGCCCTGACGGCCCTTTTTCATCTGGACCGGCCAGGTCTGCACGTCCAGCGCGCCCGCCTGCACCAACGCCTGGCGCAACGGCTCCACATACTCGGGACTCATGTCGTCCACGTCGGTGGCGAGCAACACCACCCGCCCCGCCTCGCTCGCGGCTTCGGCGAGGAGAATGCGCAGCGCATTCGGATAATGGTTGGGATCGCGCTGACCCGCGCCCCACCCGCTGCCGACCATCCGCCAGCGGTCTGGCGGCGCGCCTGCCGAAAGCACCCGGAGCAGGGCCGCGCCCGTGGGGGTCGTCGCTTCGCCTTCGACTGGTCCAGCGCTTGCGATCTCCAGCCCTTCGAGCAGGATCGCCGTGGCGGGCGCGGGGGCCGGCAGGCGCCCGTGTGCCGCCTCGACCCAGCCCTGCCCCACCGCGACCGGAAGATGATACACCGCCTCGACGCCGAGCCGCTCGAACCCTTCGATGCCACCCACAATATCCAGGACGGCGTCCACGGCTCCGACTTCATGCAGATGCACCTTCTCCGGAGCGACGCCGTGGACTCGACCCTCAGCGTCACCCAGCAACTGGAAGGCGCGGACCGCCCGTTCCTTGACCCAGTCGGATATCGGCGCCCGCTCGACGAGTCGCACCAGCTCACCCACGTGGCGGCCGTGCGCCTGGGGCGGGATGTCGAACGCGACCTGCTTGCACGTAATACCGGACCTACGAACGTCTCGAACCGTAACACGCACATCGCCGACTCCCAGCCGTGCCGGCAGCTCCTCGAGCCATGAAACCGGCAGTCCCAGCGAGAGAAGAGCCCCTAACGTCATGTCGCCGCTGATACCGGCGGCTGGATCCAGGATGGCAATGCGCATCGCGATGTATTGAAATTAAACAGCTTACGTTCTGTAGAGCCACCCGGCGCCGGTGTTGAACACGACGACCCGCTCTTCGGAGCGCAGTGCGCCGCGCCGCTGCAGCGCCACCGCTCCCGCCAGCGCCGCTCCGCCTTCCGGCGATGCGTCGATCCCTTCCGCGACTTGCAACTCGCGTGCGGCACCAACGAGTGCCTCGTCGCTTACCGCGATTGCGCCGCCCCCGCTCTCGCGCAGCGCGTGGAGCATGAGGCGATCGCCTAGTGGCCCCGGCACCCGCAACCCGGCGGCGACCGTCTGGGGATCCGGCCACGGCGTGCAGCGCTCCGCCCCCGCGTCGAAAGCCTGCACGACGGGGGCGCAGCCGCTCGTCTGGACGGTGTACATGCGTGGCAGCGGCCCGCGCAGCCAACCGGACTGGCGGAGCTCCTGAAACGCCTTCCACATCCCGATGAGACCAGTGCCACCGCCGGTCGGGTAGATAATCGCGTCGGGAAGCTCCCAGCCAAATTGCTCCGCCAGCTCGAGGCCGAGTGTCTTTTTTCCCTCGATGCGATAGGGCTCGCGCAGCGTGGAGACGTCGATCGCGCCCGTGTTGTCGGCGTGCAAGCGTGCGGCGATGCCGCAGTCGCCGATGTGGCCGTCGAGCAGCACGAGATCCGCGCCGAAGGCGCGGATCTGCTCCAGGATGGTCCGTGGCGTCGTCGCCGGCGCGTAGACGCGTGCCTCGACGCCGGCGCGCGCCGCGTAGGCGGCGAGCGCGACACCTGCATTGCCGGCCGTCGGAACGACGAACTGTTTCGCCCCAGCGAACACCGCGCGCGTGACGGCGGCCGCAAGCCCGCGTGCCTTGAACGATCCGGTGGGATTCGGACTTTCGTCTTTTACCCAGAGCTGATCGAAGCCTTGACGCCTCGCGAGGCGCTCGACCTTGAGGAGCGGCGTCCCACCTTCGCCCAGCGTGACGGGATGCTCGTTGGCGGCCAGCGGGAGCCAACCCTCGTAGCGCCACATCGTCCAGCGCCGCGCGGGGAGGTGGACCTTCGCCTCCGGCGGCGGCAGCGCGTCGTAGCGCACCAGGAACGGCGCGCCGCAGACCTCGCAGACGGCGGGGAACCCATCGGCGTCACGCGTGCGCACGGGGTCGCACGCCGAGCACTCCAATGTCCAGGTTGTCACGCTCGCTGGGGGGGGTGCAACCGGTCGAGGACCCGATCCGCGAGCTTGCTGGAGAATCCCGGCAGAGCCGCGATCTCCGCAGGGGTGGCCGTGCGCACGCCGGCGAGCGAGCCAAAGCGCTCCAGCAGCAGCCGCCGGCGTGCGGGTCCGATCCCCGGGATGCGCAACAGCTCCGACGTGATGGTGCGCTGCGCGCGCCGCTTGCGGCTGTAGGTGACCGCAAAGCGGTGCGCCTCGTCCCGCGCGCGCTGCAGCAGCTTGAGCGACGGGCTGCGATGGGAAAGCCGCAACGGCTCGCCCGAGTCCTGGAGGAATACTTCCTCGTCCCGCTTCGCGAGGCTCACGATCGGCAGTCGCTCCTGTCCCAGAGCGCGCGCCGCTTCGACTGCGGCAGCCAGTTGCCCCTTTCCCCCATCGATCACGATTAAGTCCGGAATCTGTTTGTTCTCCGCAATCCGCCGAGTCAAGAAGCGGCTCACGACTTCCCTGATCGCCGCGAAATCGTCGATTCCTTCTACCCCCTTGATCCGATATCGCCGATACTCGGCCTTGCGGGGGCGGCCGCCCTCGAACCAGACGAGCGAGCCTACCGTGTCGCGGCCCTGATTCGTCGAGATATCGATACACACCATCGCCCGGGGCACAACCGGTAAACCGAGATCGCGGCCCAGCGCGAACACCGGGTCCGCCGCCCGCTCATCGATGTCGAACGTCTCGATCTTGAAGCTGTCGAGGAGGTGGCGCGCGTTCTGATCGGCGAGCTCGACGAGCTTGGCCGCCGACCCGCGCTGCGGCACGACGAACTCGACGCCCGGCGCGAGCTCGCGGAGCGCATCCAGATCGGCTGGCGCAAACGGCAGCACCACGCGCTGGGCACGCTGCTCGAGCGGCAGATAGTACCCCACAAGGAACGTGCGGAGCACTTCCCCTTCCGCGGCATGCTCGACGTGCTCCAGAAAGCGATGCTCGCGCGCGATGAGCTTGCCATCCCGAATGCGGAGGATGACGCCGACGGCGTCGTCGCCGTCGCGGGCGAGACTGATCGCGTCGGCGTCACCCCCGCCGACCACTTCCACCGTCTGCGGCTGCTCGAGTTGATCGAGCCACTTGAGCGCGTCCCGCAGCTGCGCCGCACGCTCGTAGTCCTGCATATCGCTGGCCTGGTGCATCCGCTCACGCAGCCGGGTGCGCACCTCGAGCGTCTTCCCCGACAGAAACAGGAGGACGTCGTCGATCATGCGCCGGTAGTCCTCGACGGTCTGATAGCCGACGCAGGGCGCCTTGCAGCGGTCGATGTGAAAGTCCAAGCAGGGCCGGTCCGGCGCCTCGTCCGGCAGGTGCCAGGAACAGGACCGCACCGTGAAGATCCGGCGGATGATTTTCAGCGTCTGTCGCAACGTCGCGACGTCGGTGTAGGGACCGAAGTAGCGAGCCCCGGGGATCGTGACCCGCCGGACGACTAGGACCCGCGGGAAGGGCTCACCGAGCGTCACGGCAATCTGCGGATAGCTCTTGTCGTCGCGTAGCCGAATGTTGAATCTCGGCTGGTGCTCCTTGATGAGCGTGTTCTCGAGCAGCAGCGCCTGCGCCTCGTTCGGCACGATGATCGTCTCGAGGTCGGCGATTTGTCCCTGCAGCACCTCCCGCTCCGGGCTGCCCTGCTCATCGGCGAAGTAGTTCGGGACGCGCGTGCGGAGATTGGCCGCCTTCCCGACATACAAAATCTCCCCCGCGGCGTCTTTCCAGAGGTAGACGCCGGGGCGAGCGGGAAGTGCCGCTAGTTGGCGGGCGAGCCGGTCAGAGATTGCCATGCGCGTATCGCGTCGGGGTGGCGGAACGCCAAAGTGAGCGCCCCGTATGCCACCCCAAAGATACCAAGCACGACAATGCCTCGAGGGATCGGACGCCAGCCGGCGGCCAGATGGCTCATGCCCGTGCCGAGCAGGGTGGCGATCAGCGCCGCGGCGACCACCACTTCGACAATCCGCCAATCGGCACGCTGCAGGATCGTCCCGATGCGCCGGTCGAGGTCGTTCAAATGCAGTACGGTGTTGAGCGTGCCGCCGATCGACGAGCCGAGCGCGATGCCCGCCGGGCCGAACCGCTTCATGAAGAACCACGACAGGACGCCGGAGATCACGAGCGAGATGATCGCGATCCGCACCGGCGTGCGCGTGTCACGCATGGCATAGAACCCGGAGGCGAACAACTTCACGGTCGACTGCCCCAACAGCCCGATGCCGTAGGCCGCGAGGACGCCTCCCACCAGCGTCGTGTCGTCGGCGTCGAAGCGGCCCGTTTGAAAGAGCGCACCGACGATCTGCGGGCCGAAGGCTGCGAGCGCAAACGCCGATGGCAGGACGAAGTACGCGATGCGCCGAAAGCCCGTCGCGATCCGCGCGCGCAGCGCCTCGTGTGCCGTCTCCGAGATCGCATCGCGCGCCAGATCGGGCAATGCGACGGCGGTCACGGCCACCCCGAACAAACTGATGGGCAGGACCTGCACGAGCTGCGCGTAGCCGAGACTCGCAAGCCCGCCTTCGCCGGTGAACGAGCCGAGGAACGTGTCGACGAGGCCGGACAGCTGGGCGACCCCGGCGCCGAGGACGAGCGGCAGCCAGGCGGTGATCACGTGGCGCACGCCCTCGGGCGCGAGGCTCAGACGGAGGGGGATGCCTCCTAACAGACGCCAGCACGTCGGCAGCTGGATGGCGATCTGCAGCACGCTGCCCGCGACCGTGCCCCACGCGAGCGCGAGCGACAGCCGGTACAACTGCTCGGCCGGTGGCAACGCGTGACTCGAGAGCCATGTCGCCGCGGCCACCATCGCGGCGATGCCCGCGATGTTCCACAGGGCGGGGGCGGCATACGGGAGAAAGAAGCGGCGATGGGTGTTGAGGATCCCGAGGCACCAGGCCGAGACGACCATCAGGCCGGTCATCGGGAACAGGATGCGGACGAGGACGGTCGTGAGCTGGCGCCGCGGTCCGTCGAAGCCCTGCGCAACGAACGCGGTGATCGCGGGCGCGAACGCGATCCCGATCACCGCCAGGATGCCGCTCGCGAGCAGCAGCAGGCCGAGGATCGCGCCGGCTAGAGCGCGCGCCGCATCCTTGTTCTTCTCGTTGAGGCTCGCATAGACGGGGATGAATGAGGCGGACAGCGTCCCCTCGCCGAGCAGATTGCGCAGCGCGTTCGGGATGCGCAGCGCCGCGCGGAAGGCGTCGGCCGCGGCGCCGTTGCCGAAGTAGTGGGCAAACACTCTCTCTCGGATGTAACCGAGGACCCGCGTAACGAGGATCCCGGCAGCAACCCGTGCGGCGCCCTTCAAGACGTGGGTTTCTTGCGGCGAGGATCTTCCAGCAGGCGTTGCATGAATTGCAGCTCTTCCCGCATCCCTGCCACCGAGCGATTCAGGTCCTCCAGCTCGGTTTCCAGCAATTCCACTTTGCGCTTCATGTCGCGGAGCTCAGGCGCGCCCTGTCCGTCACCTCGGCCTTCGTCCATGCGGCGCGCGAACGACTTGCCGAGCGGCGAGTCGACGAGAATCGCGGCGACGGGAATCAGCAGGGCGACGATCAGAATGACTGCGAGTACCCACATGGACCGGATTCTATAAACCCGCGGCCCACCGCGCCACCTCGGCGTCGATTTCATCCAGCAGCGACCCGCTGTAGCGCGCGAGGAACGACACGATGCTCAGGACACGCTCCTGCGGCTTGCCGTCGGGCATGAGCGCGGCGCGCGCGCGCGCGAGCTGGCTCACCAGGGTGCCCTGCGTGCGCTTCAGGCTGGCGACGAGCTTTCGCTCGATTTCATTGGTGCCCGCCAGCGCCGCGTTGCGCGCGGACTGCACGGTGCGTTCCAGCGTGGGATCGAGCTGCTGCACCTCGCCGGTGATTCTCGCGAATCGCGATTCGACGTCGTCGCGCAGCGCCTTGAGTGACTCGGCGAGCTCGGGCGGGAGCTCCGCTTTGGCGATCCGGGTCTCGAGCGTGCCGGGCTGGCTGTCGAAGTCCGCGGGTGTGAGACCGTGCTTGTTCAACACTTTCTCGACCCGCGCCTCGATGATGATCCCCGACCAGCGCGGCACGTGCGCCTGCGGCGCGACACCGAGACTCGAGAACAACGGCGCGGCCTCGGGGAGATACTCCATTTCCCCCGGACCGCCGACGTACGCGAGCGTGGGAAAGAGGGCGGCTTCGATCACAGGCCGCAGCAGCACGTTGGGCGACAGGCGCTCGGGCGTGTCGGTCGCGATTCTCTCCAGCTGCGCCCGCGTACATCGCTCGCCGCTGCGACGCAGCACGAACTCGTCGCCATCCTTCCGCACGCGATCGCGACCCAGCTTTCCCTCGACGAGTACCGGCGTCAAGCCGTCCTCCAGCGTCACGTCGAGACCACGCAACAGCCACGGTGCCGCCGCGCGTTTGGCGCTGCGGTCGTGCGCACGAAAAACGGCCAAACCGCGACCGACCAGCAGCTGCTGCAGCGCCTCCGCGCCCGCGTCCGCCAGGTTCGCATCGGGCCGATAACAGACCTCGAGCCAATGCCGCACGTCCGGCTTGCATTCGGAATCGGGGAACGCGGCATCGAGGGCGTCGAGCGCGGTCCGGATCTCGGGGCCCAGCAGCTCGCGAAACAGCGGGAGTTGTGGCGCCTCATGCGGGCGTTCGCGCAGCACGATCTTGACCAGCTCCCCATCGCGCCCCAGCACCGCCGCGTGATTGGCCTCGGCGAAATCGTGATCGTCTCCGGCGACCCAAAAGACCGGCACCACCGGGATGTCGCGCTCCCGCTCGATGCGCTGGGCCAGGGCGACGGCCGACAGAGCCTTGTAGACCGTGTACAGCGGCCCGGTGAAGAGCGCGGGCTGTTGCCCGGTCGTGATCGCCAGTACTTCCCCGGCGGCCAGGCGGTCGCGGCCGGACCCCGGAAGGACCGAGGCGAGTACGTCGGGGTGCACGAGGCGTGGCTTGCCGGCGGGGAGCCGTCCCGCCGCCATCGGCAGCGGTGTCGAAAGGATGCGGGAGATCATGCGCGCGCCGCCACCAGAATCACGCGCGGCGCGTCGGGCCCGGCGGCGGCGCCGTCGTAGTCTCCGAACCGCGCGACCACGCGGAGGCCGGCATCGGTGAGCAGCGCCGCCAGCTCGTCGGCGCCATACAGCCGCACCCGCTCTTCAAACCGGCGACCCTCATCGCGCAACTCGATCTCCTTGATGACGAAGCGGTTCGCGCCGTCGATCCGGCGTCGCACCACCACATCGCGCCGCCCCTTGGACTGTTCGACGACCTTGAGCGTGCGCCGCACCTGTTCCGCGTTGAGATAGTCGAGGACGAAATGGCCGCCCGGCGCGAGCGCGGCTGCCACCTGACTGACCACCCGCCGGTTCTCGTCTTCGTCCAGAAAGTAACCGAATGACGTGAACAGATTCACGGCCAACGCGAAACTGCCCTCGCGAAACGGCAGCGCCCGCATGTCCCCGCGCACCAGCGCGCCGTCGCTGCGCTCGCGCGCGCGGCGCAGCATCGCGCGCGACAGATCGAACCCGACCACCTGCCCGGTCCACCGCGCCAGCTCGGCGGCGTGGCGCCCCGGCCCGCACGCGAGATCGAGAATGCGATCCCCTGGTCCCCAGGGGACCACGCTGCGGATCAGCGCGACGGCGCGGCGCGCATCCTCCTCGTCGCGGTGCGGATAGAGAGCATGATACTCCTCCCCGAACCATTGCTCGAACCATTCGGTCATTCGACGAAGACGTCCGCCGTGAACGTGAACACGCGGGTTGCCGGTTCCCGCCAGCTGCCGGGCGGCAATCCTGCCTTGTGGCACACGGCGTTCAGGAACGCGTCGGGTCCCAGCCCCTGCTCGACCGCCACCTGCGGCAGCAGCACCGCCTGCGCGCGCCCGCAGCGCACCAGGAGCCCGTCGCGCCCGATCACCAGGCGGCACAGGTTCGCGGTGTCGACGAGTACCGGCTCATTGAGGACCGAGATCTCGATCCGTAACCCAGACAGATCATCGAACTGCACCGGCGGGAATCGTGGATCCGAACGGGCGGCCCAGACGGCGACGTCGCGAATGACTTCGCCGAGCGGCCGATCGTCTCTGATGCGTCCGATACAGCCGCGGAGGTCGTGCGTCGCCTCCGCTTCCAGCGTCACGAATGCTCCGCGGCGCAACAGCGCGCCGGGTACATCCGGCAGTTCAGGGGGGGTTCGGCCGCAGAGTGCGGCTTCGATAGCGCGCCGCGCCAGCGCGAGCAGCGCGGCGCGGTCGGCCGGCGTCAGACAGGGATCAGGATCCGCGATGGTATGGCTCTCCTCGCCGGATCGTATGCGCACGGTAGAGCTGCTCGTACAGCACGACGCGGGCGATCTCGTGCGGAAGGGTCAGCGGCCCCAGGCTCCAGCGCCGTTCTGCACGGTCCAGCACGTCGTCCGGAACGCCATCCGCGTCGCCGATCACGAACGTGACGTCGCGACCCTCCATCTCCCAGCGGCCGACGAGCTCGGCAAGCTGTGACGAGCTCCAGCCCTCCCCTCGCGCCGTCAGCGCAATCACCCGCGAATTCTTGGGGATGCGCGTCACGGTACCTTCCCGTTCTTCGATTTTGGCGTAGTGCCGGATCCGGGTCAGGTACTCGTCACAGGCCGCCCTGAGCGCCGCGCTCTTCATGCGGCTTCCCTTCCCGCCGAGGGCGACGACATGATAGCGCATCAGGCATACATGCCGCGCAACCGGTGCATTGCCGCCACCCGGTCCACGGCGACGATATAGGACGCGATCCGATTGGCGACCTTGTGCTTCGCCGCCATCGCCATCACCTCGTTGAAGGAGCGCACCAGAATCGCTTCGAGCCTGCGGTTGACGGTGTCCTCATCCCAGAAATAGCCGCCGCGATCCTGGACCCATTCGAAGTAGCTCACCGTGACGCCGCCCGCATTCGCCAAGATGTCGGGAATCACGAACACGCCTTTGTCCTCGAGAATCTTGTCCGCCGCCGCGCTGGTGGGGCCGTTCGCGCCTTCGCAAATGATCTTGGCTTTGATGTGGGGGGCGTTCTTGCGGGTGATCACGTTCTCGGTTGCGGCGGGGATCAACACGTCGCAGTCGACGGTCAAAACCTGCTCGTGCGTGATTGTTTCCGCCTTAGTGTATCCCGCGAGCTGGCGGTGCTCCTTCACCCACTTGATCAGGTCCTGGACGTCCAAGCCCTTGGGATTGTACAGCGCGGTGGACTTGTCCGAGACGGCGACGATGACGGCCCCTTCCTTGGCGATGAGGTCGGCAGCGACAGACCCGACGTTGCCGAAGCCCTGCACCGCGATGCGCGTACCCTTGAAGCTCATCCCCAGCTTCGCCAGCGCCTCGCGCGTCACGATCATGCAGCCTCGGCCCGTGGCTTCGCGCCGGCCCAACGAGCCGCCCATCTCGACCGGTTTGCCCGTCACGACCGCGGTCACCGTGTGGCGCTTGTGCATGGAGTAGGTGTCCATGATCCAGGCCATCACGCGCTCGTTCGTGTTCACGTCGGGCGCCGGGACGTCGGAATCGGGACCCAGGATTTCGATGATGCTGGACGTGTAGCGCCGCGTCACGCGCTCCAGCTCCCCCATGGACATCGTGGTCGGATCGCAGACGACGCCGCCCTTGGAGCCCCCGAATGGGATGTTCACCAGCGCGCACTTCCACGTCATCCAGGCCGCCAGCGCCGTGACCTCTTCGAGCGTGACGTTGAGGTCGAAGCGAATGCCGCCTTTGGCGGGACCGCGCGACGTGTTGTAAAGCACCCGATATCCCTTGTAGACCTCGACCTCCCCATTGTCGCGGAGGATCGGGATGGAGACGATGATCTGCTTTTCGGGATTCCGAAGCACCTTGTACAGGCCGCGATCGAGATTGAGGAGCTTCGCGGCGTGATCGAAGCGCTCCATCATCGCCTCGAAGGGATTCTCCTCGGCGAGAAAGGTCTGCTTGTCGGGGCGGATAATCGCTGGTTCGCTCATACGACCCTTTTCAGTATCCCTTCCAGGACGCGCACGACGGCGTCGCCGTTGAATTCCCAACGCAAGGCGAGCTGCGCGACGAGCGGCTCCGG
>JBGQKD010000009.1:0-104336 GCA_041499375.1 Gemmatimonadota bacterium | reverse complement strand
GGGGGCCGGGCCCGCGCGGCCCGGGGGGGGGCCGCCCCCCCCCGCCCCCCCCCGCGGTATGCCGTGCGTGTGATGGTGACGCCGGCCTGGGAGCACGTCCCGGTCCAGGTCGACGACAGCACCACCGTCGCTCTGCTGAAGCACGAGGCGCTGCGCGCCGCGCTGAAGACGACGGCGGGCGAGGACGGGTTCGTGGTCAAGTTCCGCGGCGCGCCGGTGCTCGACGAGTCCATCACCCTGGGCAAGTTGGGCGCCGTTCCCAACGCTCCTTTCATCGTGCTGCCGGCGCGGCGGCAACCGGTCCGGTGAGCACCTACGCGTTCACCCGCGCTGTCACGATTTTCGCAGTCGGGTTTCTGCTGCTCAACGCCGTGTTGTTAGTGATGATCGACCGAATTGTCTGGGCCGTCGTGTTTGCCGTTGTCGCGCTGCTCGCCGTCATCGGATGGTTCTGGTTCCGGCGGGCGATGGCAGAGCTCGTCGATGCGCGAAAAGAGATGAAACGCGAAGTCGAATCACTGCGCGATCTGCTGCAGACTCACCGCAAAGAATAGTGTCCGTCGCAGTCGTCTGGAATCCGGCCTGCCGGCACCACTACGGCGGCGCCGGACATCCCGAACGGCCGCAACGATTCGAAGCGGTGCTCGAGGCGCTGCGACGCCACGAGCTTGCGACGCTCATCTCGTGGGTCGAGGCGTCTGCGGCGACTCGGGAGGCAATCGAGCGCGTGCATCCGCCGGCCTACCTCGACATGCTCGAGGCGTTGGCCGCGCGCGGCGGCGGTGCGCTCGATGCCGACACGTTCCTCGGGCCGCGGAGCCTGGAGAGCGTCCTGGCATCGGCCGGCGTCGCGCTCGCGGCCGTCGAGCAGGGGCTGAAAGCCGGCCGAGCGTTCGGCGTCACGCGTCCCCCCGGGCATCACGCGCTCGCCGCGCGCGGGATGGGGTTCTGTTTCCTCAATAACATCGTGCTGGCCGCGCGGCACGCGCAGGCGCTGGGCTGCGCGCGCGTCCTGATCGTGGATTGGGATGTGCATCACGGCAACGGCACCCAGGCGCTGGTCGAGCAGGATCCGTCGATCCGCTTCGTCTCGATGCATCAATATCCGTGGTATCCGGGAACCGGGGCGGAGGACGAGCGCGGCGTCGGGAATGTGTTCAACGTGCCACGGCCGGGCGGCCTGCCGCGCGCCGTCTATGTTCGCGATTTCCTCGCCGGCGTGGATGCGGCGCTCGCGCGGTGGAGTCCGGACATTCTCCTCATCTCCGCGGGCTTCGACTCGCTCGCGGGCGATCCACTCGGCGAGTTCACCCTGGAGCCCGACGACATCGTCCAGTGGACGGAGACGCTGCGCGAGCGGATGGGGGGGGGCACGCGTCCCGTCGTCGGTGTGTTGGAGGGCGGCTATCGACTCGATCTGCTCACGGCCGGTGTCGTCGCATTCGTGCGAGCGCTATCTTGAGGACGTGACCGCCCCCCCCCCCTCCGCTCCTCCCCCAACCGTACCGGCGCAGCAGCCGCAGGCATCGAAGAACTGGCCGGCCAGCCTTTACCGGCGGCCTGATGGAGTGCTCGAACAGGACATCTCCCCCGTGCGGATCCGGGAGATCCTCCAGGCGGGCGAAGGCGAGCTCTGGGTGGACATCGACAGCACCAACATGCACCAGCTCGCGCTGCTCGAAAAAGTGTTCGCGTTTCACCCGCTCTCCATCGAGGACACCCTCTCGCCGGGGACGCGGGTCAAGTTCGAGGAGTACGAGCGCTACGTCTTCGTCGTGATGGCGGTCATCCGCTTCGACGAAGGCACGCCGGAGCCGTACGACCTCGCCACGTCGAACCTGTATTTCTTCCTGGGGAAGAATTTCCTGGTGACAGTGCACGCCTTGCCGTCGAAGAGCTGTGCCATCGTCCGCGAGCGCCTGGTGCGCAATCCCGAGCTGCTCGCGCGCGGGGTCGAGATGGTGATGCACAACATCATCGACCAGTCGGTGGACGCCTATTTCCCGATGGTCGAAGAGCTCAACACCCTGGTGGACGGGCTGGAAGAGCGGCTGTTCGAGCAGTTCGACCCGGGCTTGATCCACGAGATCTTCAAGGCGAAGCGGTCGGCGTTCTCGCTGCGCCGCCACGTCGGCCCGCTGCGCGAGGTGCTCAACATCCTGACCAACCGGCCGTGCGGCTTCATTCGCCCCGATACACAGCTCTACTATCGGGACGTCTACGACCACACGATCCGCATCGTGGAATCGATGGATACGGTGCGCGACCTGCTGGCGGGCGTGCTCGAGACGTATCTGTCGCAGACCTCGAACCGCCTGAACACCGTGATGAAGCAGCTCTCGGTCGTGGCCACGATCGCTCTGCCGCTGATCGTCATCGCGGGGATTTTCGGCATGAACTTCAGCGAGATGCCCTTCACGCATAATCCGTACGGCTTCTACGGCGCCCTCCTCGTGATGGCGGTGACCTCCGGCGTCATCATGGTGTGGCTCAAGAAGAATCGATGGGTCTGAAGCTCGTCGTCGAGCAGTGCTCCATCACCACGCGGCATCCGTTTGTCATTGCCCGCGGCTCGACGAACGGATACAAGCGCGCCTGGGTCCGACTCGTCGATGGGGACGGGCAGGAGGGCTGGGGGGAAGCGGATCCGTCCTCGTTTTACGGTGAGAGCCTCGAGACGGTGCTCGCGGGATTTGAAAAGCTCGCGTCCCACCTCCCGCGCGATCCCTTCGACCTCGAAGCCGCCGAGGATCGCTGGGAGCACGCGCTGCCGAAGAACTGGTCGACCCGTGCCGCGCTGTCGGCCGCGTTGCATGACCTCGTCGGGAAAAGGCTGGGCCAACCGTTGTGGCGGCTGTGGGGGCTCGACCCGAAGCGCGCCCCGCTCTCCTCCTTCACCATCGGGCTCGATTCGCCCGAGAAGATGCGTGCCAAGGTGCGCGAGGCGGACGACTACCCCATACTGAAAGTGAAGCTCGGCACCGACCGCGACGAAGAGATCCTGCGCACGGTGCGCGAGGCGACCAGGAAGCCGCTCCGCGTGGACGCGAACGCGGGATGGACGGTCGCGCGGGCCAAACAGATGATCCCCGTCCTGAAGGAGTACGGCGTCGAATTCCTCGAACAACCGCTCGTGCCGGACGATCTCGAGGGACTGGCCGAGGTGCGCAAAGTCGCGGCCAAGCACCAGTTGCCCGTCGTCGTGGACGAGAGCTGTCTCGTTGCCGCCGACATTCCGCGGCTGGCGGGCCGGGCGGACGGGATCAACATCAAGCTCGCCAAGTGCGGGTCGCTGCGTGAGGCGCTGCGCATGATCGCTACCGCCCGGGCCCACGGGATGCTCGTCATGGTCGGCTGCATGATCGAGACGTCGCTCGGCATCACGGCGGCCGCGCACTTCACGCCGCTCGTGGATGCGGCCGATCTGGACGGCGCGGCGCTCACCGTGGACGACCCCTTCAGCGGCGCGACCATCGAGCAAGGCCAGATTCGGCTGCCGACTGCGCCAGGACTCGGTGTGCGACGGCGATGACCTATGCCGCAGTCGTCCTCCCAGTCCCGGTAAGCCGCTCCTACATCTACGAAGTCCCTGAAACCCTGACGGCGCGCGTCGTTCCCGGTGCGCGCGTCGTGGTGCCGTTGCGGCGCCGCAGTGTCGTCGGAATCGTGACCGAACTCATCAGCCAGCTGCCGTCCGCCGGCATCGAGATCAAGCCGATTGCCGCTGCGCCGGACGCTGAGCCAGCAATCTCGCCGCCGCTGCTCGAGCTGGGGCGCTGGATGTCCGACTACTACGGCGCGCCGCTAGGGCTCGCGCTGCGGGCGATTCTGCCCGGTCCGCTTTGGAGCGTGCGCGACCCGCGGGCCCGGCGCCCGCCGCGGAGCGGGTGCTCGTGCTCACGGGCAACGGCATGGAGTCCCTGCTCGAGCGGGAGCGGCGCTTCAAGCGGGCGCCCAAGCGGCGCGTTGTGTACGAGACCGTAGAAGCGCTCGGCGGCTCGGCGCCCGTTGCACATCTCGTCAAACACCTCAAGCTCTCGACCGCTGCGCTCGAGGGGCTGGTGAAGCAGGGGCTCGCGCGCATCGAGCACGTGCCGGAGATCCGCGATCCGTTCGCGGGCCTTTCAACGCCTCCACCACCTTCACTGACCGACGACCAGCGTCGTGTGGTGGAGGGGATCCGCGCCACCGACCTCCGCCAACCCATCTTGCTTCACGGAGTGACGGGCTCAGGCAAGACGCTCGTGTATCTCGACGTGCTTCGTGGCGTCGTGCAGTCGGGAAACGGGGCCATTCTGCTCGTCCCGGAAATCGCGCTGACGCCGCAGACCGTGGCACGGGTGCGCGGAGTGTTTGGAGACAAGGTGGCGGTGCTGCACTCCGGCCTGTCCGATGGCGAGCGGGCCGACGCGTGGCGGGCGCTGCGCCAGGGTGAGCGGCTGGTCGCCGTTGGCCCCCGCTCTGCGGTGTTCGCGCCGGTCCAGCGCCTGGGCGCGATCGTGGTGGACGAAGAGCACGAGCCCAGCTACAAACAGGGCTCGGCACCGCGCTACCACGCCCGCGATGCCGCCGCGATGCGCGCGCAGCTCGAGGGGGCGCGTCTTATTCTCGGTAGCGCGACACCGTCCCTGGAGACGCTCAGTGACGAGCGGATAGTCACGTTTGGGCTGCCCGATCGCGTAGGGTCGCGCCCGCTGCCGCCGGTGGAAATCGTAGATCTGCGCAGCGCGCCGCGGATCGCGTCGCCGGAGACTCCGCCCGGCCCGATCCCCTGGAGCGACGCGCTCGATACCGCCATCTCCGGGGCGCTGGAGCGCGGCGAGCAGGTGATCCTGCTACTCAACCGCCGCGGGTTCGCGACGTTCGTGCAGTGTCCCGCCTGCGGCAACGTGCCTGGCTGCCCGCAGTGCGCCATCGCGCTCACGGTGCACCACACGCCGCTGACGATGCGATGCCACTACTGCGGGCACGAGGAGGCGATTCCGGAGATCTGCGCGATCTGCGGCCACCCGACGCAACGTCTCCGGGGCCTGGGGACCCAGCAGCTCGAGCACTTTGTGGGACTGCGCTATCCGCGCGCCCGGATCGCGCGCATGGATCTCGATACGACCTCGAGCAAATGGGCCCATCATCACATCCTGGAGCGCGTCGCCCGCGGCGAGGTCGACATTCTCCTGGGCACGCAGATGATCGCCAAAGGGCTCGACTTTCCGAACGTGACCGTGGTCGGCGTGGTGGACGCCGATACCGGCCTGCACTTCCCCGATTTCCGGGCCGGCGAGCGGACGTTCCAGCTTGTGGCGCAGGTCGCAGGAAGGGCGGGGCGGGGAGCTCGCGGCGGCCGCGTGTTCGTGCAGACGCGCGCGCCCGATCATCACGCCATTCGGGCGGCGGCGGCGCACTCCGTTTCGCAGTTCGCGGCGGCAGAGCTCCCGCTGCGCTCGCCTCCCAATCCTCCATATCCCCCGCGGACGGGTCTGGTTCGCTTCGTGATCGCGACGGACGATCATGCCCGCACGGCCGACCTGGCGGAGCGGGTAGCAATCTGGCTGCGGCGTGCCAGCGAACGCTTCGGTGGCGCACTCACGGTGCTCGGACCGGCGCCGTGCCCGCTGATGCGGCTCAAAGGGAAGTGGCGCTGGCACGTGCTCGCGAAGTCCGCCGAGCCGCGCGTGCTCGGGCGCGTGGTGCGCGCGTGGCGGGCGCGGGCGCATCGCGCGGTGACGGTCGATCGTGATCCGGTTTCACTCTTGTGAAAGCCGTTTCACTTCGGGTATTTTGACCCCCCTGTGAGTCGTCCTCGGTTTCAGTACCGACCACCCAACTTTGCCGCGCCCCCATTATCGGGCGCGCCCGACGCGAGATTCACTCCCGCACCGGCCGACGGGGTTCTTCCCGACGGTTTTTTTTCGACTACGAATCTGCCGACGTACGTGAAGCTGCCGAGCGGTTGGCGTCGTCCCCGCTTGCCGCGCATGGACTGCGTGATCGTGCAGGCGAGCGGCGACGACCTCGTGATCACCGAGCCGCGCCGCGTGCGCAAAGGCGACAAGGTCGCGGTCGGAGCAGCGGAGGACGGCACCGAGGGGATCTTCGTGCATGTCGAGGGTTTTCTCGGCGGCACGCACAGTCCCAACGAATTCCGTTTTATGGCGACGGAAGTGTCGCGCGAGCGCCCGGTGGACTACAGCGTCCTCGCAGAGCTGCTGGGCCTGGAAAAAGTGCGCGGCGGCAGGATCCTCTGGGTGATCGGGCCCGCGCTCGTGCATGCCCGCGCGCGCGAGGACATGATCTGGTTCATCGAGAACGGCTACTGCCACGTATTGCTCGGCGGCAACGCCGTCGCGGTGCACGATCTCGAGGCGGCGATCTTCGGCACGACGCTCGGGATGTCGAGCTCGGGGGAGAGTGTCGAGGGCGGGCACGGACTGCACATGCGTGCCATCAACGCGATCCGGCGCGCCGGGTCGATCGAGAAGGCCGTGACCGAGCGGCTCGTCAAGAGCGGCATCATGCACGCGCTGGTGTCCAACCGTATCCCGTATGTTCTCGCGGGCTCGATTCGCGATGACGGTCCCTTACCGGACGTCATCCCCGACACGCTCGCCGCGCAGGATGCGATGCGTGCCCACACGGCCAAGGCAACCTTCGCCATCTTCGTCGCCACGGCGCTCCATGCGATTGCAGTGGGAAACATGCTTCCCGCGTTCGTCGATACTGGCGTGACCGAAGACATTCGACCGCTGACTACGATTTGCGTCGATCAGACCGAGTTCGTGGTCACCAAGCTGCGGGATCGCGGCACGCACCAGGCGTACGGTGTCGTCACCAACGCGCAGGACTTCATGCACGTCTTGCGCTTCTACGTGGAGCGATGGCAAGCCTCGGCGCCGGCGGTTTTGCACCGTTAGCACCTCCCCCCGGACAGGGTGCGGGGTGGGCGAAGCTCGCGGCCGCTGTGGAGGCGCAGGTGCCTCCGGCGGAGATCGATACCATTTACATTTTCCAGCCGATCAAACGGCAAGGGCGTGAGTGGGGGACTGCCGTCGTGACTCGCAAGAGCGTCGGCCCCGAAGGTCGATTGCGCGTCTACACGGCGAAATACATGCTCGTCGTGCGCGGCAAGGAGCGCGGCCAGTCGAAGATCGAAGTCCAGGAAGTCGCGCTCAGTCCCGCTGAGGTGCTGGCGCAGGTCATGCAGGCGACGGTGGACCGGGGCGGCGATACCGAGCCGCCGACTGAACTTGGTCCCTCGGCTTGGTACGAGGGAGAAGGGAATGCAGGTTGATCGACTCACGAATGTTCATGCCGACGAAGGCCTTTTTGACGAAGGGCGTCGGCCGGCACAAGGAAAAACTCACCAGTTTCGAAATGGCGTTACGCGATGCGCATCTTGCCAATTTCAACCTCGTGCGCGTGAGCTCGATTTTTCCGCCGCACTGCGAGCTCGTCGATCGGGAAGAGGGGATGAGCATGCTCAAGCCCGGTCAGATCGTGTTCGCCGTGATCGCCGAGTCGGCAACGAACGAGCCCAGCCGGCTCGTCGCGGCCTCGATCGGCGTCGCAATGCCGGCGGATCCCTCACACCACGGCTACATCTCGGAGCACCACAGCTACGGCCAGAACGAGACTGTTTCCGGGGAATATGCTGAAGACCTCGCCGCCTCCATGCTCGCGACCGTGCTCGGCGTACCGTTCGAGGCGGACAAGGCCTGGGACGAGCGCCGCGAGCAGTGGCTGCTCTCGGGCGAAATCGTCCGCACGATGAACGTGACGTCGACGGCCGAGTGCGGTCCCGACGCCCGCTGGACCACGGTCGTCTCCGCCGTCGCCTTCTGCGGCTAGGTGGGAGTCGGTTTTGCGGTTGCGTTTGTAGCCGGCCTGCTGAGTTTCCTGTCGCCGTGCGTGCTGCCACTCATCCCGAGCTACGTCGGCTATCTGACCGGCATGACGGTGGAGGAAGTCGAGCGCCGGCGCGGGACCGCGCTGCTGCACGCGGTGTGGTTCGTGGCCGGGTTCTCGCTCGTGTTCGTGCTGCTCGGGGCCGGAGCATCCGCGGTGGGCCACGTGCTGCGCGACTATCAGGTCTGGCCGGGGCGAATCGGCGGCGCGCTGCTCATTCTCTTCGGGATCTATCTCCTCGGCATTCTGCGCCCGGCGTTCCTGATGCGCGAGTGGCGCATCGAGCTGGCGCGCAAACCGCTCGGCTACTTCGGCTCGGGCGTCGTGGGGTTCACGTTCGGGGCGGCGTGGACGCCGTGCATCGGACCGATTCTGGGCGGCATCCTGACCCTCGCGGCGACACAGGCGGGACTGGGGCGCGGCATCGCGCTGCTGGCCGCATACGCGCTGGGGCTCGCGCTGCCGTTCCTGCTGACCGCGCTGGCGCTGGACCGATTTCTGGTCTGGTTTCAGCGCTTCCGACCATACATAGTATGGGTGGATCGGATCGCCGGCGCGATGCTGATCGTGCTGGGCATTCTGCTTGTCACCGACAGCTTTACGTTGCTGGCGGGATATCTCCGCGGACTGACACCTGAGTTCCTGCGGGAACGGCTGTAGAAACCTGCTGCCCAGGTGCGGGTACCCATTGCCAACTGCCGTTACAGAGAGGATTCCATGAATCGGTTAGCGATTTTGGCGAGCATCGCCGCATTCGCCGTGAGTGCCTGTCAGAAGGCGCAGGATCAAAGCCAGGCCAGCGATTCGACCGCGCGCAACCTGACGTTAGCGCCAGCGGAGTCGACCGCGGCGCTGCGCGACGTACCGGATCAGAATCAGAAGACGACGCCTCCGCCGGTCACCCGGCCGCCTGCGCAGCGCCCGCCCGCGCCGCCGCCGCGTCCCGCGATGGCGCGGCTCGCCGCCGGCACCACGATGGACATCGCGGCGGCCGATACGATTTCGTCTCGCACGGCCAAGCCGGGTGATGTGTTCAGCGCCCGGGTGGTGGAAGACGTCAGGAACGCGGCGGGGCGCGTCGTCATTCCCGCGGGCTCGTTCGTCAACGGCAAGATCACCGACGTGAAACCGTCCCCCAATCCGAGCACTCCAGGGACCTTGACGTTGAGCGTGGCGAGCATCACTGTACGCGGCACTTCGTACCCGATCGAGGCGTCGGTCGACTCGCTCGAGACGATCCACAAGGGACGGGGCGTCACCACGGGCGATGCCGCGAAGGTTGGAGCCGGGGCGGCTGCCGGTGCGATCCTGGGCCGAGTGCTCGGTGGTAACAAGAAGGGTACGATCGTCGGCGGCGTGATCGGGGGCATCGCGGGTGCTGGTGTTGCAGCGTCGTCCAAGGATTCGGACATCGTCCTGCCAGCGGGGGCGCATATCATCATCCGGTTGACGAAGGAACTCGCGGTCGCGGCATCCTGACGCGGTGATCCGCACCAAGCTGTCAACGATGATGTTCCTCCAGTTTTTCATCTGGGGGGCATGGTACACGACGATCGCCGTGTACATGACGAATCATGGAATGGAGCGACTGACCTTCTGGCCCTATACGGTGAATCCGATAGCGGCCATCGTCGCTCCATTCTTTCTTGGTCTAGTCGCCGACCGCTACTTCGCGACGGAGAAAGTGCTCGCCGCTCTTCACATCCTGGGCGGCTTTATTCTCTGCGCTGTGCCCCGCTTCACCGGATCGCCGACCACCTTCATTCTGCTCCTCTTGCTGTACAACCTCTGCTACATGCCGACGCTCGGTCTGGCGAACAGCCTGGCGTTTCACCACATCCAATCGCAGGAGCAGCAGTTCCCGCTCATCCGCGTCTTCGGGACGGTGGGCTGGATCGTGGCGGGACTGTTCATCAGTCTCGTCCTGAGCGGCATGATGACGGCCGTGCCGGAGACGACGGCGTGGCCGCTCTACACCGCGGGAATCGCCAGCGTCGTCCTTGGCCTGTTCTGCTTCACGCTGCCGCACACGCCGCCGCGCGGCGCGGGTCAGCCGGTATCGCTGCGCAGCATCGCCGGGCTCGACGCCCTCAAGCAGATCGGCGACCGCCCGTTCTACGTCTTCATCACCGCGTCGTTGCTGCTCTGCATTCCGCTCGCGGCCTATTACAACTTCACGCAGCTCTATCTCGGAGCAGCCGGCGTGAAGAAGATCGCGGCGACGCAGACACTGGGGCAGATGTCCGAAACGCTCTTCATGCTGCTGATGCCGCTCATGTTCATGCGGCTGGGTGTGAAGAAGATGCTGATGGTAGGGATGGGGGCCTGGGTGCTCCGTTATGCGCTCTTCGCGCTGGCGGCGCCCACTGCGGTGTTCTGGATGATCGTGCTCGGCGTGGCGCTACACGGACCGTGCTACGATTTCTTCTTCGTCACCGGGCAGATTTACGTCGACAAGAAGTCCACGCCGGCGATTCGTGGCCAGGCCCAGGGTTTCCTGGTCCTCGTCACCTACGGCGTCGGCATGTTGATTGGGGCGCAGGTGGCGGGACGGGTATACAACAGCTTCCTCGGCACGGCCACGAGTCTGACGCTGCTGCAGTGGAGGAGCTTCTGGATATTCCCGGCTGCGTTTGCAGCGGCGGTGCTCATCTTCTTTACGGCTCTTTTCAAAGCACCGGCTCGAGAGACTGCTGGAGTCGAACAGCAACCCATTCGATAGAAGACGTCTTGGCGCCTTCTATTTACGGGGTGCTGTCCGTCTATTCCAGCTCTCTAATCCAAATATTGCGGTAACGAATCGGATTGCCGTGATCCTGCAACGTCAGCGGCAGCTTATCCGGATGGGCCGTGTATGGCGGCCGTGCCTTGTTTGCGGTCGGTCCCACCAACTCGAAATTGTCCTGAATCAAAACGCCATTGAGAAAGACCGTCATGCGTGCCGGCCGCTCGAGTGAGCCGTCGGCCTTGAAGTGCGGCCGGCGAAACACGATGTCATACGTTTGCCACTGGCCGGCCGGGCGCGTGGCATTGACGAGCGGCGGATTCTCGCCGTAAATCGCTCCCGCCTGGCCATCGGGATAGGTGTCGTTCTGGTAGGAGTCGAGCACCTGCAGCTCGTAGATCCCCATCAGGAAGACGCCGCTGTTGCCGCGCTCCTGGCCTTCGCCCTGTGCCGGCGTCGGGGTCCGCCACTCGATGTGCAGCTGCACGTCGCCGAAGCCGCGGGCCGAGGCGAGCGTGCCGGTACCGGGCTTCACCTCGACGTAGCCGTCCCGGACGGTCCACTTCGCCGGCATGCTATCGTCACTCCGCCATTGGTTGAGGTTCGCGCCATCGAACAACACGATCGCGTCGCTCGGCGCGGGAGCCGGCAGACGCTCGGGCCCGGGATTCACAACGGGAGGGCGGGGGCGATCCATCGAGTGCTGCGGCCACTGCTGGGCTGGGGTTTGTGCCATCACCATCAAAGCTAGCGTGCCGATCATGGTTTCCAGGTGCCTTTCGCAACGGCTGGGACAAAGGTGTCCACGCCCGGCGGTGGGAAGTCGAGCGTGCGGCCTTGCTCGGCGCTCATGTAGGCCGTCATCAAGACCTTCACAACGCGCAGTCCGTCATCGAAGTTGAGCCACGGCTTCTTCTTGTTTAGGAAGCAGTGGACGAAATACCGGTCTTCGGCTTCATACCCGTACGCGCCCGCCTCGCCGGCCACGACCGGCATCTGCCCCATCTCGGCGTTCTGCTTTTCGACCAGATCTTCGCCCGATTTGCCCTGCACTTCGCGGCTGAAGAACAGCTTCAACCCCGAGTCGAGCGAATTCCACTGCATTGAGTATTCGGGGCCGAGCAGCTCGGCCGACAGCCTGAGGCCGGCGCCGACGAAGCTCCACGACGTCGTGGCTTCGCCCAGAACTTTGTAGCCGTCGTCGGTCTCGAATTCGATCATGACGCTCGCAAAGTCCTCGGACGGCGATTTGTCGTAATTCACGTCCTTGCCCATGGTCGCCGACAGCTTCTTGCTGTAGTTGGGCCGCGTCCATTTGAGACTCGCGATATGCGCGGTGATGCGCGCCGGGCGAACGGACGAGTTGGGCTTCGTGGGATCGGTGAGGAGGTGCTGCACGAGTAACGACGAGTGACACATCATGTCGTTGAGCACCCCGCCGCCCTGCAGCGCGCCCTGCCAGAACCACGGTCCGTGCGGGCCGCTGTGCTCCTCCGCGGCCCGCGCCAGGTAGGGCCGGCCTGTCAGCTTTGCCCCACGCGCCCAGAGCAAGTTGCGCCCGACCTCGACCTGCGGCGCGAACACCTGGTTCTCGAGATAGCCGTGCGGCAGCCCAACCTTATTTACCAAATCCAAGACTTTCTTTGCCTCACTCACATTTCTGGCCAGCGGTTTTTCACATGCGATGCCAAGCAATGAGCCCTTGCCGCGCTCGATCGTGCTCACGATCTCTTCGATGTTCTCGATGCGGGCGAAGTTCGGACCGGAGAGCCAGATCGCGTCGATCGCCGGATCCTCGACCATGGCGGCGATCGAGGGATACGCCTTGGCCTCGCCCACGCCAAGCTTTTTCGCGATGCCGGCGGTCTCGGCGGCGTTGTTCTGATTGGGGCTCCAGACGCCCAGCACGTCGGCGTCGCGCACGCCGACGAATCCCAGCAGGTGGAATTTGGCGTTGAACCCGCTCCCCACCATTCCAATCCCAAGTCGTTTCGTCATTCAGTCCTCGTAATGGACGCCGAGTTTCTGCAGCGCCTCCGGTGGGCAGCCTTTCCACTCTGCCACGAACGTGTTGCCCTGATAATTGAGATCGGTGATGCCCATCTTGCTGGTCCAGAACCCGGACGCGGTCATGTCGCGGAACATGTTGAAGAAGGCGACGCCCTGACTCATCTCCGGCTTCGCTTTCTTCGGCCAGGCGATATCGTCGAGAATCGTCGTCTGTTCTTGCGGTGTGGCCGCGACAAAGGTCTTTCCAAAACGTTCAAAGGCTTCGTTGTCCAGCCAGGCGAGGCCGCCGCGCATCGGCACCTGGCCGTCGGGCCGATCGGTCATCATGAAATCCATGTACTCGGGGACGCCCGCTTCGGTCGCGCTGCCCGAGCGCTCGTCTTTCGGAATGATGAGATCCGAGAGCAGGCGCACTGAGTCCCACTCGTGCGGCGTGAAGAATGCCGGTGCGAACGGACCTTTCATCGCCTCTCGGGCTAGCTTTGCTACCTTTTGTGCCTCCGCCGGCGTCCAGCGAAATGCTGCCGCCAGCGAGGCAAGAGCCATTGCGCCTACCGCTTCGCGCCGCTTCATAGGGCCCTCGCCTTGAGCTGGTTTGCGATGTATTCGGACGTCCGCCACGACAGCGCCATGATCGTCCAGGTGGGATTCTTGTCGGCCTGCGACGTGAACGGCGAGCCATCGGCGACGAAGAGATTCTTGACCTCGTGCGTCTGGCAGTTGTTGTTCACGACCGACGTCTTGGGATCGGCGCCCATGCGCGCGCCGCCCAGCTCGTGGATGATCACACCACCCGCCGCGATGCCGTAGCCATCCTCCTTGCTCGGCATATCCCCCCACGGCGTGCCGCCCATCTCCCTGATGAGCGCGCGGAACGTCTCCTGCATGTGCTTCACCTGCAGGTACTCGTGATCGGTGAACTTCCAGTGGAAGCGGAGCACGGGGATGCCCCATTTGTCCACGACGTTGGGATCGATTTCGCAGTAGCTGCCGTCGTTCGGAATCATCTCGCCGCGACCTGAGAACCCGATGTACGCGCCGTTGTAGCGGCGATAGTCGTTCTTGAGCTGCTTGCCGTAGCCGCCGCCCTGCAGGTCCTGGATCCCGCCGCCGAAGCCCGCCTCCGGCAGCCCCGCGCCGCCCCACACCTCGATGTGGTAGCCGCGCGGGAAGTCGAGCTTCTTGTTGTCGAGCCACCACGGCATGTAGACGTGCATCCCTCCCACACCGTCGTGATTGTGGGGAATCGGGTCCATCATCTTCGGAACGAATCCCCCGACGTCGGTGCCGGTCGTGTCGGTGAGATACTTGCCGACCGTCCCGCTAGCGTTGGCGAGTCCGTTGGGGAATGATGGAGACTTCGAGTTCAGTAGCAGCCGCGACGTTTCGCACGCGCTGGCCGCCAGGACCACCACGCGGGCCTCGATGAGGTGCTCGCTGCCGTCCGTCGTGTCGACGTAAATAACACCGCTCGCACGCCCGGTGCGGTCGAGCGTGATCTCGCGCGCCATCGCGTTCGTCTTCAGCGTGAGCTTGCCGGTCTTGAGGGCGGGGGCGATCAGCACGTTGGTCGCGGAGAAGTTCGAATTCGTCTTGCAGCCGCGGCCGCACTGGCCGCAGTAGTGACAGGCGGCGCGTCCGTTGAGCGGGCGCGTCAGGATCGACAGTCGCGACGGGACGCAGGTAACGTTGAGCCGGCGCGCCGCCTCCTGCACCAGCAGCTCGTAGCAGCGCGGCTTGGGCGGCGGGAGGAAGATGCTGTCGGGCGCGTTGGGGATGTTCTCTTTGCTCCCGAAAACGCCCACCAGCTGCTCGAGCTTGTCGTAGTAGGGCGCGACGTCCGCGTAGCTGATCGGCCAGTCGTCGCCCAGGCCGTCGAACGTCTTCGCCTTGAAGTCGCGCGGCCCGAAGCGCAGCGAGATGCGACCCCAGTGGTTTGTTCTGCCGCCGACCATGCGCGCCCGCCACCAGCGGAAGTTGTCGCCCCGCGTGACGGTGTAGGGCTCACCGGGAATCTCCCAGCCGCCGATGCAGCCGTCGAATTCGCCGAACGGCCGATCCTTGGTGGACGCGCCGCGGCGCGGCGATTCGTAGGGCCACGTGAACATCGCGGAGTTGATCGTATTGTCCCACGGCGCGCCCGCTTCGAGCACGGTGACGTTGACGCCGGCGCGCGTGAGCACATACGCGGCCATCCCACCACCAGCTCCCGAGCCGACCACGAGCACATCTACCGGCGACGATTGGGTTGCAAGGCGCATTCAGGGCTCCTTTAGTAGCCGAGTGCACCGCCGGCGTAGCGTGGGTCAGCCACCCCGACCCACCCGCCGGCGGTTCTTTGTATGGCGGCGATGATGCCGCTGTGTCCCCGCCGCTGCTCCATCTTATGTCCCATCGCCTCCAACGCCCGCACGGTTGCGTCGCTTAAACCGCCGTACTCGTAGAAGGTCTGGTCCGGCAACGCCTGGTGGTGAATGCGCGGGGCGGCAACCGCGTCCGCGAGGCTCATCTTCTGATCCAGCACGTTGAGAATGACCTGTGTGACGCTGGTGATGATCGTCGGCCCGCCGGGCGTACCCACAACCATCTGCAAATTGCCGGCGCTGTCGAGTACGATCGAGGGCGTCATCGCCGACAGCATCCGCTTGTTGCCGGCCACGGCGTTGGCTTCGCCCTGTACGAGCCCGTACATGTTCGGCTTGCCCGGCGCGGTCGCGAAGTCGTCCATCTCGTTGTTCAGCAGGAATCCCGCCCCCGTCACCGTCACGCCGCTCCCGAATCCGCCGTTCAGCGTCGTGGTCACCGAGGCCGCGTTGCCCATGGCGTCCACGATCGAGTAGTGCGTCGTGTGCATCGGTTCGCCGCCCCCCCCCGTGGCCTGCGGCGGCGTCGGGGTCGCGTGCTTCGGATCGATCTGCGACCGGAGTGTCGCCGCGTACGATTTCGACAGCAAGCGATCGAGCGGCATATCGACGAAGTCGGGGTCGCCAAGCCACCGGTTGCGATCGATGAAGGCCCGCCGCATCGCTTCGGTCACGAGGTGCACGTAGGCGGCCGTGCCGAACGCGGGGAGCGTGTCGTAGCCCTCGAGGATGTTGAGGATCTCCCCCATCGTCACGCCGCCCGAGCTGGAGGGCGGCATCGAGTAGATCGTGTGGCCGCGGTAGGTGATCTGGATGGGCGTCCGCCACTTGGCGCGATAGCGGCGCAGATCGTCTTTCGTAATGAGACCGCCGCCGCGCTGCATCTCCGACACGATCAAGTCGGCGATCTGACCGCGGTAGAAGACGTCGGGACCCGAGTCGCTGATCAGCTGCAGCGTGCGGGCGAGGTCGGGCTGGCGCCACAGCGTCCCGGGCGGCGGCGCGCTGTCGTGCACCAGGAACTGCGCTCTGCTCGCGGGGAAACGCGCGAGCAGCGGGCGGTCGCTTGCGATGTCGCGGCTGCGCGCGGAATCGATCACGTGTCCTTGTGCGAGACGGATCGCAGGAGCGATTAGCGCCGCCCACGGAATTGAGCCGTACTTCTTCCACGCCTCGTACAGCCCGGCGACGCTTCCCGGCACGCCCGAGGCTAGATGCCCGATTTCGCTCTTGTCCGTCGGGTTGCCGGCCGAGTCGACGAACATGTCGTGCGTGGCCGCGGCGGGCGCCGCCTCGCGGTAATCGAGCGCCGTCACTTCTCCGCCAGCGGTGCGGTGTACGATGAAGCCGCCGCCGCCGATATTGCCCGCGTCGGGCAGCACCACTTCAAGCGCGAACGCGACCGCGACGGCGGCATCGATCGCATTGCCGCCCTGCTTCAGGATATCGACGCCGGCCTGGCTCGCGAGGGGATGCGCGGTGACGACCATCGCGTGTGGTGCCGTGGCGGGCCGGGAGCGCAGCGTCCAGGTCGCGGGAATCACCGCCCTGCCGCGGACCGGTGCGGGGCCAGTTACGGGACGCGGTGCGCCGCCGCACGCCACAACAGCCATCGTGCTCCAAAGAGCGAGGATCTTTCGCATTCGTAATCTTATCGTCTAATTCTCCTCCATGACAAACCGCGATTTCCTCGATCCGCGCGCCACCGAGCAGCGCAATTCCCGCTCCGAGCGCATCGATGTCGCCTCCAGTCTCGAAATCGTGGACATCATGAATGGCGAGGATGCGCGTGTGGCGGGTGTGGTGCACGGACAGCGCGAGCAAATCGCCCAGGCAATAGACCTGATCGTGGCGGCATTCAAGGCAGGGGGCCGGCTCGTCTACGTCGGCGCCGGCACGTCCGGCCGGCTGGGCGTGCTCTACGCCACCGAATGTCCACCGACGTTCGGCGTCCCGCCCACGATGGTGACGGGTGTGATCGCGGGCGGCTACGCCGCGCTGGTGAAGAGCGCCGAGGGCGCGGAGGACGATGTGAACGCGGGGGCCGCCGCGATGGATACCGCTGCCGTGACTAATCGCGACGTCGTCGTCGGTATCGCGGCAAGCGGCACGACGCCGTACGTGCGGTCAGCGCTGTCGCGCGCGCAGACCCTCGGCGCCAAGACGGTGCTCGTCACCTGCGCCGCCCCGCCGAAGGTCCTCGCCGAGACGTGCGACGTCATCATCAATCCCGTCGTCGGAGCGGAGGTGCTGACCGGCTCGACGCGCCTCAAAGCGGGCACGGCGACCAAGTTCGTGCTCAACATGCTCAGCACTGGGGCGATGATCCGGCTCGGCAAGGTCTACGGGAATCTGATGGTGGATCTGGTGGCGTTGAGTGCGAAACTGCACGACCGCGGCGAGCGCATCGTGATGGAAGTGTGCGGGGTCTCGCGCGAAGAAGCGCGCCGCGCGATCGCGGGCGCCAAGGGCAGCGTGAAGCTCGCGATCGTGATGGCGCGACGGAAAGTGGATGCCGACGAGGCTCGCAAGCTGCTCGAATCAGCCGGCGGCTTTGTCCGCCCGGTCGTGGGCGATCCACCGGCGGTCAGCCGATGACGACGCTCGCCGTCGGTGTCATGTCGGGTACGTCGCTCGACGGCATTTCGACGGCGCTGGTGCGGCTGGACGACGGCAAGGCCGAGCTCGTGGCTTTTCGTCAGGAGCCGTATTCGGCGGCCGAGCGCGGGTCGATCATCGACGCGATGGCGCGGGGCACTCCCAGGGATGTCGCGTTTCTGCACGTTGCATTGGGCGAACGATTTGCCGGGGCCGTCCTGGCGCTGCTTGCGCAGGCGCGGGTCGCGCCGAAGGACCTTTCCTTTATTGCATCGCACGGCCAGACGATCTGGCACGAGCCGGGACGCGCGACGTTCCAGCTCGGCGACGCGGCGGTGCTGGCGGAGCGGGTCGGTGTGCGGGTGGTAAGCGACTTCCGCGCGCGCGACGTGGCCGCGGGAGGGCAGGGGGCGCCGCTCGTGCCGCTCGCGGACGTGATGTTGTTCGGCCACGAGCAGCGCGGGCGCTGGCTGCTCAACATCGGCGGGATGGCAAATGTCACGTGGGTGCCGCGGCGCGGCGTGCCCGACGGCGCGTTCGCCTTCGACACGGGCCCGGGCGTCGCCGTGATCGACGCGATCACGCGGCGCGTCGATCCCGATGCCGCATATGACCAGGGCGGCGAGCGCGCCCGCCGCGGCCGGCCCGTGGCGAAACTGCTCGACGAGCTGCTGGCGGATCCGTATTTCGACCAGCCGCCGCCCAAGAGCACGGGCCGCGAGCGGTTTGGGATCGAGTTCGCCGACAAACTGCTCGCGCGCGTTCACAAGGCAGGTGGGTCGGACAACGACGCCGTGGCGACCGCGACGGCGCTGACGGCCGAGTCGATCGGGCGCGCGATCGCGAAGTGGGGGAAGGATGATAGTGCCGAGGTCGTGATCTCGGGGGGAGGCGCGAAGAATCCCGCGCTCGTCGAGCGCCTGGCCGCAAAGATCCAGCCACGTCCCGTCGTGCTGTTCGATCAGCTGTTCTTCAACGGCGAAGCGAAGGAGGCTGTGGCGTTCGCGTTCCTCGGCCATCAAACGGTGATGGGGAGGGCAGGGAATCTTCCCGCGGCGACGGGCGCGCGGGGTCCGCGTATTCTGGGGCACATCACACCCGCATGACGCCCCCCCCCCGGGCGCGCCTCGTCTGTCCGGCGCTGCGCTGGCGACGCGGCTCATTCAGATCCGAACGCACCACGATCGAGCAGGCGCTCGCTGCTGGAGTCGGGGGCTTCATTCTCTTTGGCGGCACCCGTGCTGCCGTCACTGCGCTCACCAGCGCGCTGCGGGACACCGCGGACCGGCCGTTGCTGCTCGGCTCCGATTTCGAGCGCGGGCCGGGCCAGCAGGTGCGCGGGCTCACCGAGCTGCCGCCCCCAGCCGCCCTCGGCTACCTCAACGATCTCGACGCGACGTATGCCTGCGGGCAGATCACCGGCGTCGAAGCGCGCGCGGTCGGGCTCAATTGGATCTTCGCGCCGGTCTGCGATCTCGACATCGAGCCGAAGAATCCGATCGTGCAGACGCGCTCGTTCGGCGCCGATCCGAGCGTCGTGGGCTCGCACGCGGCGGCGTGGGTCAAGGGTTGTCAGGAGCACGGCGTGATGGCATGCGCCAAGCACTATCCCGGACACGGTCGCACGACGACCGATTCGCACGAAGGTCTGCCCATCGTCGAGGCGCTTGGCGACGAATTGCAGCGCACCGATGTCGCGCCGTTCAAAGCGGCGGTGGACGCCGGAGTCGGCAGCGTCATGCCAGCGTTCGTCGCCTACCCGCACTGGGACGCGAGCGGATCTGCCGCGACGTTCTCGCCGGTCATGCTCGGCTACCTGCGCGACTCGCTCGGATTTCGCGGGCTCACCGTGACGGACGCGTTCATCATGGGGGGCGCGACCGCCGCGGCACCGGAGGGCAGCGCCGCGGCGGCAGCGATCGCCGCCGGCTGCGACATGCTACTGTATCCGACGGATTGGGCTGGTGTCGTGAAGTCGTTGGAGACGGTGCCCGCGGATCGTGCCGAGGCGGCGCTCGCGCGGTATGAGAAAACGATCGGGGAGTGGGGGACGCGGGCCGGGGGAGGGGTGGATGATGCGCAGCTCGCCGAGCACCGGAAGTTCGCCGATGGCCTCGCCGATCGGGTGGTGCATTTGGTGCGCGGCGAACGGCCGCAGCTCGGGAAGACGCTCAGCGTGACGATCGTCGATGACGATGTAGGTGGGCCGTATTCGATTCCGCCCAGAGATGTGTTTCACGCGACCGTAAGAGCGAGTGGGGTTCGACTGACCTCGGGGCGGCGCCCCGGGGTTAGCCGAGTGGTACTCGTCTACGCAGAGCCGCGATCGTGGAAAGGTCGCGCCGATCTCGGATCGCAGTCACTTGCGACGCTCGAGCGACTCGTGCCCACTGCGTCGCTGGTCATTCTATATGCGCACCCGCGGCTCGCGGCGCAGGTGCCCGGTGATGTGCCGGTGGTGTGCGCGTGGCATGGGCAGGCGTTGATGCAGCGGGCGGCCGCGCGATGGGTAACCGCTTGACGGGCCTCCGTGGCAGAGTACTGTGCAACACAAAGTCACTCAGGGGCCATATGAAGACGTCTGCCGATTGGCTGCACCATCGGTAGGTTCTTCGGCGTCGCATTGATCGTGGCCGCCATCTATTTCATCGGCCAGATCCTGTTTGTCGCGGTGCCGGTTTCGGGTGCCGGGAACTTCCAGCGCGCCATTTATCTGCTGTTCTTCATCATCAATCTCCCAGCGCTTCCCTTTCGGCTGCTCTTTCCAGCCGCATCCCCTGAAGTGTCGCTAGCAGTTGCGTGCTTCGGCTGGGGGGCGGTGTTCTATTGCTGCGACGGCATCTCCGCGCACGTCGCCTAACACGCGCCTGAAGCTCGCGGCGCCCGTCCTCAACAGGATCCGCTGACGCGCGGTCTGACACGCGCGCTAGAAGCTGATCCTCACTCCCAGGGCGAGCCCGCCGCCCGGCGCCGGACCCACATTCAGCCGCGCGAGCGGCACCGGCGCCCAGGTGGTGGTTTTCTCCGCCGATCCGGCGATCGCTCCCAGCATCACGCCGGCGATGCCGAACACCACGAGGCGGGTGTCGAGATGCGGCGACACCTTGTAGGCGAGGCAGGGGAGCGTCGTGCAGTCCCCGTTCTCGTCCACCCAATCCAGGTCAGCGGCCAGGGCGGTGAGTGTGCCGGCGAGCAGGCCCACACCCAGGCCCTCTAGCGTCATCCGCCGCTCGCGGCGCACGTCGAGCCGCGTGACCGAGTCCACTGGCACGATCAGCCCGAGTCCCGCGGCGTACCCGTCCACTCGTACCACGAGCGTGTCGGACGCCCACTCCACCAGCGTACCTGTGAGTCGGCTGCCGAGGCTCGGCGCGTCGAACTGAATTCGCGCTCCTGGCTTGGCTCCTGGCTTGAGGCGGGGGGCCTGCGCGCACACCGCAGGACGCGACACGGCGAGGAGAACCACTAAGCATGCGAGCGCGACGAGACGGCGCATAGGGTCGCGTTGAGCACGACTCGTGCCGCACTCGAACAAGCGGCAGGTTCGTCCGACGGCTGTCTCCCTGGCGAGACACCTGTGTGCTGACGACGCGCGAGCGCGTGTCTTGCGTGCCGGCACCCGCGCATTAGACTGGGGCAAAGGGATCTCTGGAGTCATCACGCTACTCATTCGAGAGCTTGAACGGACTCGAGACGAGACGCTGAAGTGCTTCTCACTCGAGCCTCGCGACCTCGCGCGAACCTACGGGCCGGGCAAGTGGTCGGCCGGTTATATCCTTCACCACCTCTCGGATAGCGAGACCGTTTTCTTCGATCGCATCCGTCGAGTGCTCAGTGAGCCTCGTCCGGTCGTTTGGGTGATGGATCAGGATGCGTGGGCGAAGGGGCTCGACTATTCACGCGTGCCGCTCGACCTCTCCCGGCAGGTATACGAGTCGGTTCGCAACGCCATCATCTACTATGCCGGTGTGCACTATGAGCGGAGCGGCCACCTCGAGTTCGTGCATAGTGTGGACGGCGTGCGCACGTTACGGGATGAATTCGACAAGACCGCCGCGCACAATGAGCATCATTTGAGTCAAATCAGGTCGGCGCTTGGCGGATGAGCGATCGTTTGCTGTTCCCACAACTGACCGAGGGGCGATTCGTCCACCAATCGCCCGTCGTCAAGCTGTGCAAGGGGCTGCTCGCAGAGGCGCTCGATCGCGGCTTTGACCGGCTCGAGGTCGCGGCGCCGCGCGAGGGCTCGCCCATCGCCGAAATCCGTGCCTATCGAGGGGAGTCTGGCAGTCGGTATTTCGAGCTCCCCGCATCGATGCATCAGAGCGTTGTGCGCCGATTCAAAGCGATGGCGAGGATGCGGCGCGCTCGACCCTTGGATACGGAGGGACTCATCCGGCTCGACCGAGCGCAGGGGAAGCCCATCCCAATTCGCGTAACGATCAAGGCTCGGGCGGATGGACCAGTGGACGTGATCATGAACTTGGTTCTTGCGAACTCTTACGGGGAGGGCGGATGAGTGCACGCCGAGGTCTCCGGGTATGGGCACTGGCTGGCGCAACGCTCGCGTGCTTGGTGCCGGCGAGGAACGTCGGACAGACGGCTCAGGACGAGGAGCTGTCGGTTGGCGAAGCCACATTTGAGGAGCTCAAGGCGCGGGGCGAGATCATCGAGTCGTCCCCTCTGTACGATGCGCTGCTCCCGGTGATCGAACCGATCATGCAAGCGGCGCAGCCGCGTTACAACCATCCATTCAAGGTGTACCTGGTTCACGAGGCCCAGCCGAATGCGTTCGCCACTCCGGGGGGCTACATCTACGTCGTCGATGCCCTCCTGTACTTCGTCAAGAACAAGGAGCAGCTCGCCGGGACGCTGTGCCACGAGATCGCGCACACGATTCATCACGACGGAATCGAGCTCGCGAAGAAGCAGGAACGGATCCGGCGTAGAGAAATCGGTGGGGCGATCCTGGTCGGGCGCACCCGTGCGCAAATCTTGGCGATCGCGTTGCTGGGCAAGCTCCATGGGCTGACTTATTCCCGCGCCGCGGAAGCCCGTGCCGATCTCACCGGCGCCGACGTGTGCGCCGCGGCCCGATCCAATCCGTGGGGGCTCGTGTGGCTCTTCCAGGAATTCAAAGACGCGAGGACGAAGGAGATTCCCCAGCTCTTGTCAGATCATCCCAACGACCAGAATCGGATCGACGCGCTGGAGCGGCACTTCCGCAGCGATTCCACGGTCTTTGGGCAGTTCGATCCCAACCCGCAATCGGCTGTCCCCTTCGATGTCCCCAAGAAAGCGCCGGTCGTGTTTATGCGATGAGCGCGGTCCGGTGACTATCCGCTACCCTCGCCACCGTGAAGCGCGAGCTGCGGGCGGCGCGCGCGTGGCTGGCCGTTGAGCTGGGGCGCGACACGTCATGACGGCGCTGCTCGCTCTATCGGAAGACCGGATCACTCAAGAACTCCGCCATTATGAGGAACTCAATGCTGCCGAGGCGGTCTGGCGCAGAGCGTGGCGGCGGCGGGTGCTGTGGCTTACTGTGCGGTGCGCGCTCACCTACGTCCTCGGTGGTGTGCTGGCGTGGGGCAGTCTGGCGATGAGCGGCGATGTCGCGCAGATCGCTTTTTGGGGCGGCTTGCTCCTGAGCAACGCTGGTCCGCTGGCATTCGGGTACGCGTTTTGGATGCGCGAAAATGGAAGCTGGGCCATGTGACCAACCAGTTTCCGCCCACCAAGCGTCCGCTGGCGGCGTCCGGTGTCTGAGGTAGTCTTCTAGCCCATGACTAAACGAATTCCTCTCCGCGCGCTTACGCTCGTCCTCTGCTCCGCGCTCTTCAGCGACGTCCTCGTCGCTCAAGGCTCGGTCGGCATCTTTGCCACGCACTCAGAAGTCGGCCGAGCGCGAGGTTCAGCCTCCTACGATCCGCAGCAGCAGACGTATCTCGTCGCGGGCTCGGGTCAGAACATGTGGGACTCCCGCGACGATTTTCGCTTCGTCTGGAAACGAATCAGCGGCAACTTCATCCTGTCCACGCGGGCGCACTTCATCGGCGCGGGCGTCGAAGAACATCGCAAGATCGGCTGGACCATTCGCTCCTCCCTCGATCCGGGGAGCGCGCATGTGACCGCGGCGTTGCACGGCAACGGCTTGATGTCGCTTCAATTCCGCCGGCAGACTAGCGGGAACACAGAGGAAGAGAAATCGGCGGACAGCCTCCCGAACGCGGACGCGGTCATCCAGCTCGAGCGGCGCGACGGCGAATACTTCATGTCGGTCGCGCAATTCGGCGACACCCTCGTTACCCAGCGCTTGGCCGGCATTACCCTCCCTGATACGGTCTACGTCGGCCTGTTCGTGTGCTCGCACAACGACACCGTCACGGATCGGGCCAGGTTCAGCAACGTCCGGATCACGACGCCGGCGCCGAAGGAGCTCGTCGCCTACCGCGATTACCTGGGCTCGAACCTCGAGATTTTCGACGTCGCGACTGGCAACGCGACGATCGTGCATCAGTACTCGGGATCGTTTCAGGCGCCCAACTGGACGCACGATGGGAAGGCGCTCATCTACGTGCAGGAGGGACGGCTCTACCGTTTCGATCTCGCGGCGCGGTCGCCCACGGTAATCAACACCGGCTTCGCGACGCGCAACAACAACGACCACGTCCTGTCGTTCGACGGCCGCATGCTGGCCATCAGCAACCACGCAGTCGAGGACAGCGGCGCGTCGATCGTCTACACGCTGCCGGCCACCGGCGGCACGCCCAAGCGGATCACCGCGAAAGGACCATCGTACCTGCACGGCTGGTCCCCCGACGGCCGGTGGCTCGTGTACGTGGGGGAGCGCAACGACTCGTTCGACATCTACAAGATCTCCGCCGCCGGTGGGGGGGGCAACGAGATCCGCCTCACCACCACGCCGGGCCTCGACGACGGACCGGAGTACACGCCCGACGGGGCGTACATCTACTTCAACTCATCGCGCAGCGGACGGATGCAGATCTGGCGGATGCGACCCGATGGCAGCGCGCAGGAGCAGGTCACGAACGACGGCTTCAACAACTGGTTCCCGCACATTTCGCCCGACGGCAAGTGGATCGTTTACCTCGCCTTTGGCACGGACGTCGCGCCGGACGATCATCCGTTCTACAAGCGCGTGTCGCTGCGATTGATGCCGATCGGTGGCGGACCGTTCCGCGTCATCGCCTACCTGTACGGTGGTCAGGGAACGATCAACGTCCCGTCGTGGTCGCCGGACGGCAAACGATTGGCGTTCGTGAGCAACTCGGCAGTGCCGTGACCGACGACCTCGTCACCGTCTTTGAGACCAGCGACGCAGTCGTGCTCGCGCTGGTGAAGAACGCGCTGGACGGCGACCACATACCGTTTGTCGCGCAGGGAGAAGTCGTCCAGGATTGGATCGGGTTGGGGCGGTTTCCCTCCGGCTACAATGTTGCTACGGGTCCCGTGCGAATTCAGGTCGCCGCGGAGAATGCCGGCCGAGCGCGCGAGGTGCTGGAAGACTTCGTGTAGAGTAGAATTCCTCATGGACGTGACGAGCTTTGCCAAGCTATTCGACCATTCGATCGTCAGGCCCAATGCGACCCGGGCCGAGGTGATCCAGTTTGGCGAGACTGCGGCCCGGTTGGGCACGGCCACCCTCACCGTACAACCACATTATGTCCCGTTGGCCATGGAGCTGCTGCGCGGGACCGATGTCCTCGTCGGAACCGTGGTCGGCTTTCCGCACGGCAACGAAACACCCGCGATGAAGCAGTATCAGGCGCAGCAGGTCCTGAACCTCGGCGCGCAAGAAATCGACATGGTGATGAACATCCCCGCGCTCAAGAACAGTGAGCAGCAGATTTTCATCCAGGACATCGAAGGCGTCGTGGGCGCGGCCGAGGGCAGGGTGGTCAAAGTGATCACCGAGAACTGGTACTTGAGCGACGAGGAGAAGCGCAGGGCCTGTGACTGGATCGCTCGAGCCGGCGCAGACTTTGTGAAGACCTCCACCGCGTACGCCGAGGGCGGGGCGACCCTGGAGGACGTGCGGTTGATGTACGAAGTGGTGAACGGCCGGTGTCAGGTGAAGGCCGCCGGCGGAGTCCGGGAGCTCCCCGAGCTGCTGGAGTACCTTCGCGCGGGCGCTCGGCGGTTTGGCTCGACCCGTACCGACGGTTTTGTCCGCGCTTTCCAGGCATTACCCACAGAGCAGCAACTCAGCTTTGCCGACTACGTGCCCGGCCCGGCGGCGAGCCGATGATCAAGTTCGGCGGCCAGCTGACCGCGGACGATTACCTCGCGGCCAACAAGCTCCACACGCGGCAACGCGGTTGGAAGCGCGTGCTGTGGATCGTGTTCTGGGTCCTGCTGGGGGTTGGCGCGCTGCTCTCCGCCGACATTGCCATTCAGGACCCCAAGGCCGGACTGCCACCCCTGCTGCTCATCCTGTTGATCGCCGGCGTGCAACTGTTTGTGCGCCTCTTCTATCTTCCCCGCCGCGTCCGTCGGGTCTACACGCAACAGCGCAATCTCCAGCTCCCGTTCGAGTCCGTCTGCACGGACACCGGTATCGAGTCGAGCAACGCCAACAGCACCAACCGGCTGCCTTGGAATCATCTGATTCGCTGGAAGGAAGGACCCGCGCTGTTCGTGGTATACCAGTCCGATCTGATCTTCAACATTGTTCCGAAGCGCTGTTTCGAGGAGCCGGACCAGGTTGATGTGTTCCGGAATCTCCTCACCGAGCGGTTGGGACCGCCGGTCTAGAACGTACCGCGCCCGAGGAGACCAAATGAACTGGCAATTGGGTAGGCGTGGTCTCGCGCTTGTCCTCACCCTGTGCGCCGTGCCGAGCCTCGTGGCCCAGACACCCGGGCCATACCAGATCACGCACACGTTTGCCCTGGGCGGGGACGGCCGCTGGGACTACGTCATTCCCGATCCGCCGCGCCACCGCGTGTTCATTGCGCGGCAAGATCGCGTCATGGTCGTGGATGAGAACGACGGGAAGCTGCTCGGCGAGATCCGCGACATTCACGGGGCCCACGGCGTAGCGCTCGTCGAGGCGGCACACCACGGCTTCGCGACGTCCGGCAACGACAGCGCGGTCGTCATGTTCGACCCGACCACGTTCCAGGTGTTGGGCCGCATCCCCGCCGCCGAGGACGCCGACGCGATCGCCTACGACCCGGCGTCGAACCGCGTCTTCACGTTCAACGGCGACGCCCACTCGTCTACCGTCGTCGACCCGGTCGGACGCCTGGTCACCAACATCCCGCTCGGCGGCAAGCCCGAGTCGGGCGTCGCGGCGGGCAACGGCAAGCTCTACGTCAACATCGTCGACAACGGGGAAGTGGTGGAAATCGACGGAAGGTCGCTTACCGTCACGCGGCGCTGGTCGACGGCGCCCTGCCAGCAGCCGGTCGCGATGGCCATCGACACGGCGCATCACCGTCTGTTCAGCGGCTGTCGCAGCGGCGTGTTGGCGGTCTCCGATTACGAGGCCGGTCACGTCGTGGCGACCGCGCCCATCGGCGCCGGCGTGGATGGCGCGGCGTTCGATCCCGCGGCGCGCGACGTGTTCGCGTCGAACGCGGATGGCACGCTGACGGTCATTCATGAGGACAGTCCGGACCAATATCACGTCGTGCAAAACGTCCAGACCGCGCCCGGTGGCCGCAACATGGGTCTCGATCCCACGACGCATCGCGTCTACGTCGTCTCGGCCAAGTTCGGGCCGGCGCCGGCCGATTCCACGCCTGCCAATCCGCGACGCCGTCCACCCGTCATTCCGGGGTCGTTCATGATGATGGTGGTGGAGCACAACAAGAATTAGCCTCGACCGCGTAGTTCTTGTGTCGACAGCAATGCTGGCGGCGGCAACCCGCGTCGCCTCGGCCCAGCAGTACCCCCATCGCACCGAGCCGATTGGTACGGTGCGCCAGATCTACGACGGCGTGCTGACGCCGGCGCTGGCGGTCAACACCTTTCGCAACATCGACCGCCTCTTTCCGACGCGAACGGTGGCCGGCTCGTCCAGACCGCTGCCGCTGCCACGGGCAGCCGTCTCGCTAACGGACGTGCACTTCAGCGACCAGGGCAAACAGTACGACCTCGAGTCCTACCTCGAGCTCAACCGCATCGCGGCGATCCTCATTCTGCAGGACGGACGCGTGAAGCTCGAGCGCTATCGTTTCGGGAACTCGGGCCGCACGCGTTGGATGTCGATGTCGGTCGCCAAGTCGATCACGTCAACGCTCGTGGGTGCGGCTCTCAAAGAAGGATCCATCCGCAGCCTTTCCGATTCCGTGACGCGGTACGTACCAGCGCTCATCGGGACAGCCTACGACGGCGTGTCGGTGCGAGACGTCCTGATGATGGCGTCGGGCGTGCGGTGGAACGAGACGTATAGCGATCCGACATCGGACCGCCGGCGCCTGCTCGAGGCGCAGATTTCTCAGGTGCCGGGGTCCGCGTTGGCCGTCATGAAGAGCCTGCCGAGGGCCGCGGCGCCGGGAACGACGTCCAACTACAACACGGGCGAGACGCAGGTCGTGGCGGAGGTCCTGCGCGCCGCCGTCAGGCGCCCGCTCGCGACGTATCTGTCCGACCGGATCTGGAGCAGGTTCGGGATGGAAGCGGACGCCAACTGGTGGCTCGACTCGCCGGGCGGCATCGAGATCGGCGGCAGCGGCTTCAGCGCCACGCTGCGCGACTATGGCCGCTTTGGCCTCTTTGTCCTTGGCGGCGGCGTCGCAGCGGGCGACTCGATTCTGCCGGCGGGTTGGGTTCATGAGGCGACGACGCCCAAGACGCTGCGCGACGGCGCACCAGTAGAGTATGGCTATCTGTGGTGGACCGGCGCGACGCCGGCATCACGGCGCGACGGCGCCTTCATGGCGATCGGGATTCACGGGCAATACCTCTATGTGAATCCCGCAGCCAAAATCGTCATCGTGGTGTGGGGCGCGCGTCCGCATCCCTCGCAGGGGCAGGTCGTCGATGACTGGTCGTTCTGCGATGCCGTCACCGCCACGTTGGCCCCAGGGAGGACTGAACCAGAGTGAAATTCGTGCTCGTGATCTACAATGATCCAGCGCTCTACGACGCGCTCCCCCGGTCTGAAACCGATCAGATGATGCGTGGCTGCCTCGCGCACGCCGACGAATTGCGCAGCGACGGACGGCTGACCGACAGCCAGATGCTCGAAGGCGCCGAGACCGCGAAATCGGTCCGCATCCGCAATGGCCGCACGAAGATCACCGATGGGCCGTTCAGTGAGGCCAAGGAAGTGCTCGGAGGCTTCAACCTGATCGAAGCGAAAGACATGGACGAGGCCGTCGCAATCGCCAAGGAGTTCCCGTGGGTCCGCACCGGCTGCGTGGAGGTGCGTCCGGTGCGCGACATCGAGACAGTGCGACGGCGCGTCAGCGCGAAGTAGGCTGTGGCATTCCCGAGCAACTTCACCGCTAATGCGTACATCCTCGCGCCGACGAATCGCGCGAGCCACATAGCGGCGGTGCTCGATGGACTCGAGCGAGCGCTCCGCGATCAGGACGCCGATATCGTCCATCGCGGTGACGACTTCCTCGAATTTAACGTCACGATCGGCGCACATCTGATGCGCGACTTTTCCGCCCGGTTCAGACTGCGGCGACGCTGGCCTTTCACATTCGTCAGCGGCGGCACGGTCAGCGTGACCGAACAGCTGGGGATCTATCGCGTCGCGGCAGAGCTGCGAACGAGTGTGTATCCGGCGATTCAGCTGCTGCCGTTCGCGATCGGAGGGGTGTTTGCGCCGGAGGACAGCGTCCTCGCGAGACTCCTCTCCGGTGTTCTGGTGGGACTCGGCGTCAACGCGATCGGCTATATGGCCGCGCGCTGGCAATTTGGTTCGTGGCTGTCCGGCATCGGCTCGCGGATTAGCGGCGATCTGGCTCGCGGGCTTGCGACCCGTCCCGGTCCCGCCCGCGTCGCAGACTTGTGAACGGGTCAGACGCCGCGGACGCGCCAATCACGGCGGGCCGACGTCGCCGCCCAGATCCGGCTCGCGATTGTGCTCTTCCTGCGGCTTCCCGAACGTCCAGTTGACGCTCAGCAGTAGTCCTCGGATCGCGCGCCGCCGGTCCGATACCTGGTAGAACCGCGGGTCGATCGTGGTATTGCTCTCGCGCGACGTGTTGAACGGGTCGATTACACGCAGCGTCACGCTCACCCGGTCTTCCATGAGCTTCTTGCGTGCGGCAAGCGTGAACCGCGTGCGGCTGGCATTCCGGCCCTGCTCGACCGTCATGGGCGCCTGATACGACAGCAGCGCCTGCAGATCGACAGTGCTCGTCGCTCGGAACGTCGCGTTGGTCCGGGCCGTCCAACCGAACGTCCTGGCGGAGAGACCAGGCCCCAGATTCGACGCGTTGCTGACCTGCTGGAAGGCACTCGCGCCTGCGAACCCACTGAGCCGCCCGCCGCTCCGGGCGATCGTGACGTCGGCGCCGTACGCGTCGCTCGTGGCGACGTTCGCGAACGTGCGCGTCATGACACCCGCGCTGTCGAGCGAGCGGATCGTTCGGACCGCATCGACCGTGTGCCGGAAGAACGGCGTGAGCTGGAGCGTCAGCCGGTCGCTGGTGCGTTGCAGTCCCAGCTCGAGCGCGCGGATATACTCCGGCTTCAGGTAGGGATTGCCGCGCGAGATGTTCAGCGGATCCAGGTAATGCGCAGTGGGATCGAGCAGATCGGTGTCGTCGGGGCGGCGGATGCGTGTCGAGTAGCTCAGCTTCACCTGATGCGCGTCATCGATGTTGTAGGCGATGAGCCCGCTCGGGAACACGCTGTTGTACGGATTGTCGTACGTGGCGCCGGTCGTTTTCAGGCGAAAGTGCGTCGTGGTACGCTCGACACGGACGCCACCCTGGAGCATGAACCTGCCGCGTTGCGCATCGAGGATGGCGTAGCCGGCGTGGACGACCTGGTCGTAGGTGAAATCGCTGATGCGCGTGGAGTCGGGAACCCACGCGGCCTGGGCCGTATCGAATACCTGAGTGCCGAGCGTCGTGTGAAAGCGCTGTTGCGATCCGCGGTATCCGGTTTCGAGCCGCAGCAGACTCGAGAGCGGCCGCACGTAATCCAGTTTCCACGAATTCTCGTTGGGGTGCTCCCATGCGTCCTGCGTCTCGAGCGCCGACGTATCGCTCGGCGTCCCGTCGAGCGCCAGGTTGCGCGCGACGATCCGGCTCGGCCCCCCCTCGCGCGCCCGCACGACGCGCAGCTCGCTCGACAGCTTGTGGCCCTTCTGGGCGAAGCCGTGCTTGTAGGCGAGCGTCGCTTCGAAGTTGAACTCGTGATTCGTGCCCCGCGTGAACCGGTCGCTCAGTCCCGTGAGAGCGCGCGCCGCGTCGAGGTCGCGGTACAGGAGACCGTAGGTCTCCGCCTCGTTGCGCGTGCTGTAGTCCATGTCGGCGGAGAGCTCATCACGCTTGCCGAGTTGGTAGCCGGCGCTGCCGGTCAGCGTGTGCGCCAACGGGATCTGCGTGCGCAGCCCGGCCTCCTCCAGATAGGTCAGCGGGCTCTGGTAGTTGTTCTCGCGGAAGATCGTGTCACGGCGAGGGCGGTTGTCGCGGAGGAAGCCGTAGCTGCCGTACAGCGATAGCGGCCCACGCTCGAGGCCGATGTTGCCGCCGATGTCGGCGTGGCCCGTGGTCCCACCGCCGATCGTGAGGCCCCCGCTCCGTCCCTCATCGGCGTGCTCCTTCAGCACAATGTTGATGATCCCGGCTACACCCTCTGGATTCTCGCGCGCCGACGGGTTGGGCACGACCTCCACTTTGTCCACCATGTCGGCCGGCAGCTGGGCGAGGAAGTTGCCGAGCTGCGCCGGCTTGAGCGGGTTGGGGCGCCCGTTGATCTGCAGTACCACGCCGGTGTTGCCGCGCAGGCTCACGATGTTGTCGATGTCCACGTCCACCGTCGGCACGTTGCGCAGCACGTCGAGCGCCGTGCCGCCGCGAGTGGTCGGCATGTCGCGCACCACGTAGATGTTGCGGTCGGGGGCGAGCTCCACGTCTTGCTTCTGACCTGCGACCTGGAGCGGCTGCAGCACGACCACTGCCGCGGTAAGCGTAACCGTTCCGACATCGACACTCGGCGCCGCCGGACCGATCTCGACGGCAACCTCCCGCGGGGCGTAGCCGAGGGCGAGGATGCGGACGCGATAGCGTCCGGGCTGGAGTCCTTGAAGTCGGAAGGCGCCGTCGACGCCTGTGGAGGACTGGACCGCCGCGGCTGCCGCCTTGGCTGTACTGATTGGGGCTTTGGTGGCGGCGTTGATGACGCGGCCGCGGATTTCGCCGCCCGTCGCAGGAATGCCCTGCGCCGCGGCCGGAGTGGCGATCACGAGGAATATCAGGGTCGCGAGCGCGACGAGTCGGGCCGGCATGGACTCGAAAAGTAAGTGCCTCACCTGACAGTTAGCTTACGGGCGAGACCCGTTCGACGTTATCCTGAACCTATGCGCCGCATCTGCTTGGTCCTCATCGTCTGGCTGGGCTGCCGGCCACCCGATCCGCCGTCGTCCGCCAAGGAGCTCGTTGGCGTGTGGCGCAACCAGGGAAGCGGAAGTTCTGAGGCGTGTCAGAAAGCCTCGATGGAGTTCCGGGATAACGGAACGATGTTCGTCAGAACGGGAAAGCAGACGCTGACGGCGACGTATTCGGTGGAGGCAGGACCGTCGCGGCTGGTCGTGCAACAACACAACCTGCGTTCAAACGGGGAACCGAACTGTCAGGGAATTCCCGCCGAGTACGTATTGCAGCACTATCTGTCTACGATCTATGTGGACGTTCAGGGCGACACGCTTCGCATCTACACGGCGCCCGATGGTCACGATGGCTTTCTGACGGCGATCCGAGTACGGTAGAGGAATCGACCAGGAAACCCAGTGCGTGGGCCGGTCAGCTCGGGGCCGTCATTGTGATTGTGGCTCTGATCCTCTGGTTCGTGCAAATGCGGAAGGCGCCCACCAACCTGTTGCAGCGGCGTGATTGTGAGCGCGCCTACGAGCTAGCACGCACCGCCTCGGATACAGCGATGGTCGATCAGCGCCGACCCGTTCTGGGTCAGTCGACCGATACGCTCACCTGCGGCACGTTTCGGCGCACAGGTCGATTCAACTGACATTGGAAATCCGCTGCAAGGCGTTTCTCTTCGATCTCGACGGGGTCCTCGTCGATTCTCGTTCCGTGGTCGAGCGCACGTGGCGGCGTTGGGCCGAGCGCCATCAGCTGGATCCGCTTCCATTGCTGCAGGTTGCGCACGGCCGCCGGGCGCGCGACACCTTGCGCATGGTGGTGCCGGAACTCGCCACGGACGCGGAGGTTGAGTGGCTCGACGCGACCGAGCTGGCGGACCGCGAGCGACTCCCCGCCGTCCCAGGTGCCAAGGAGCTGGTCACCGCGCTGCCGCGTGACCGATGGGCGATCGTCACCTCGTGCGGGCGAGATTTGGCGCGTCTCCGGCTGGGCTCCGCGGGATTACCGATACCAGACGTCATGATCGTCGCGGAGGACGTGAAGCGCGGCAAACCTGCGCCGGACGGTTACCGCCTCGGGGCGGAGCGTCTCGGATATGCGCCGTCGGACTGCATCGTGTTCGAGGACGCGCCGGCAGGGATCGCTGCCGCGCGCGCTGCAGGGGCGCGGGTCGTGGGAGTGACCACGACGCATGCTGCAGCCGACCTGACGGGGGCGGACGCAACGATCGCGGATTTCAGCGGTATTGATATCCGTCCTCGACAGGACGATTTCGTCGTCACAATTCCGAGACTGAGGTGAACGGTTACAACTTTACCGATCGTGTTCGCAAGGTGCTGCAGATGGCGCGGGAAGAGGCCGCGCGACTGCATCACGAGTACGTTGGCACCGAGCACATTCTCCTCGCACTATTGCATGAAGGGGAAGCCGTGTGGCCGCTGCCGCTCTCACGAATCTCAACGTCGATTTCGAGGAGGTGGCGGCGAACGACTAGTTTCTCGGCGCGTCCGATCGTCGGACGCTCGCTAAAGGACTCCGCTATGAGAAACTGCCGGACGGGTACGGACTGGACATCGTCAGTGGCAAGGACCGGAAGCCTCGCGTGACTTACCGGCCCGATTTCTGGCGAGGGCTTGGCATTCGTCGCACGAACGTCGATCGTTCGTCTCAATGACCGACGAATTCAAGGCCAAACTGCAGGCGCTGCTTCAGGCCCACGCTGCACAGGCGGCAAAACAGCAGCCCACGGACAGGACGCCGCGCGATCACGCGGATCGGCGGATGTGCGGGGAGCGGCTACACTCGGTGGTGCGCCCTGTGCTCGAGGTGTTCATGGCTGAGCTCAAGAGTGCCGGGCACGAGGCCTCCGTTCGCGAGCACATCGAGCGCGACGATGCCTACCCCAGCGTCGCCCTGTCCTTCACACCCCGCCTCGGGCTCGCCTCGGCGCTCATCTTCCGCTACGACCCACGGCACGGCATCGTGGCCCAGCGCGAGGTCAAGCACGCCCCCTGGAAGGGGCGGCCGCCCACAGGAACGGGAGATCGGCTCGGCACGATCGGCATCGCCGCAGTCTCCGAAGCGTGGGTCGAAACGAAGAGCCTGAGCTTCATCGAGGCCGTCTTAAAGGCGAACTGAGGGATCCTAGATGTCTCGTACCTCCCTGTTCGGTGCTCTCATCCTGCTGCTGTTTGTCATCGTCACGGTCGCGAGGTGGCGGCGCTATCGACGCTAAGTCCTGGGGGACGTGGATGCGGCGCTCGCTGTGGCTCGCGACGGCCGGAATCGTCATCGCGCTGGGACCAGCGTACGCCCAGACGGTGAACGTGTGGCCCGGCGTCGCGCCAGGCTCGGAGCGTTGGACCCAGAAAGAGCTGACGATCGCGGACACGCCGGTCGGCACCGTGATCTTCAATGTGGTCACCCCCACGCTGACGGCCTATCTCCCGGAGCGCAGCAAGGCCACGGGCACCGGTGTCATCATCGCTCCGGGCGGCGCGTTCGTCGCGCTCGCCATCGATCTCGAAGGCACCACGGTCGCGCGCTGGCTGCAGCAGCGCGGTATCGCCGCGTTCGTCCTCAAGTACCGCATCGTGGAAAAACTTGGTGAGGGTATTCCGCAGATGGACATGGACACCGCGGGCCGCTACGGGATCGCCGATGGCATTCAGGCGATCAAGGTCGTCCGGCAGCACGCAGTGGAATGGGGTGTCTCTCCCGACCGCATCGGATTCATGGGCTTCTCGGCGGGCGCGATGGTGACCAGCGGGACCGTGTTGCTGCAGGATTCCGCGGCGCGGCCGAGCTTCGCCGCCATGATCTATGGCGGCCCGTTCGGTGTGATCCCGACGATTCCTCAGACGCTGCCCCCGCTATTCCTGGCGTGGGCGCAAGACGATCCCGTCGTGCGCGAAGCGATCGTCAAGTTTCATGACGCGCTGGAGGGCGCCGGTCAGAAACCGGAGGTCCACATCTACAGCGCCGGTCACCATGGCTTCGGTCTCCGGAAGCAGGGAACCAGCAGCGATCACTGGATCGACGACTTCTACAACTGGCTGGACGCGCAGGGTCTCACCAAACCGCGATGAAGCGACGCGAGCTGATTCACTGGCTGGTCGCGACAGCGGGACTCCGCGCGCTGGACGGCCTGGCGCCCGCCGATCTGCTGGCGCTTGGGCGCGACGTGCACCGAGGCGCCGCGTCCCACGCCGCACGCCGCACGCTCACAGCTCATGCCGAGCAAACCCTCGCGATCGCCGCCGAACGAATCCTTCCCGCGACGGATACCCCGGGCGCTACCGACGCCGGGGTGAGCGCCTTCATCGAGAAGATGCTGACGGATTGGCACACTCCCGCGGAGCGCGAACGGTTCCTCGCCGGATTGCGCGACCTCGACGTCCGCTGCCACGCCCGTGCATCGCGAGACTTCGTCGAGTGCAGCGAGGCCGATCAGGTAGCCGTCCTCACCGCGCTCGACGACGCGCACGAGGAATGGTTCGGCCGGCTCAAGTATCTCACCGTCTACGGCTACTGCACTTCCGAAGTCGGCCAACGCGCACTCGGTCTCTGGCCACAACCATGGCGCTACGATGGCTGCGCGCCGCTCGATGCAACCCGCTGATTTCGACGCAATCGTCGTCGGCTCGGGAATTACGGGCGGCTGGGCTGCGAAAGAGCTGACGGAGCTCGGCCTGCGCACGCTCGTGCTCGAAGCGGGACGGCCGATCACGCCGGAGCAGGATTACACCGAGCACAAACCACCCTGGGAGCTGCCGTTCCGCGGCCTCGGCGATCGCCGCACGGTAGCGGCGCGGCAGCCGATGCAGAGCCATTCGGTGTCGTTCGACGAGCTGAGCCACGTGTTCTGGACCGACGACGTCGACAACCCGTACTCGACGCCGGCCGATCGGCCGTTCTACTGGTTCCGCGCGCGGCAGGTGGGCGGCAAGTCGATCATCTGGGGACGCCAGGTCTACCGCTGGAGCGATCTCGATTTCGAGGCCAACCTGCGCGACGGCACCGCCGTCGACTGGCCGATCCGGTACGCTGACATCGCGCCGTGGTACGATCACGTCGAGCGCTTCATCGGCGTGAGCGGCCAGAAGGAAGGACTGGCGCATCTCCCCGACGGCCAGTTCCTGCCGCCGATGGCGCTGAACTGTGTCGAGCAGCACGTGCGCGAGCGGATGGCGCAGCAGTTTGGGCGCGAACGGATCCTCACGATCGGTCGTGTCGCGAACCTGACGCAGGCTCACCACGGTCGCGCACCATGCCACTACTGTGGCCCGTGCCATCGCGGCTGCATCACGCGGTCGTATTTCAGCAGCATCAACGCGACGTTGCCGGCGGCCCGCGCCACGGGTCGACTCACGCTGCGGCCGTTCAGCATCGTGCGCGGCCTGATCTACGACAAGGAACGGAATCGGATTGCGGGCGTTCGGATCGTCGACGCGCAGACCAAAGCCGAGCGCGAGTACATGGCTCGCGTCGTGTTTCTGTGCGCCTCGGCGCTCGAGAGCGCGCGTATCCTGCTGAACTCCGGCGTCGGGAACTCGAGCGATCAGGTCGGCCGCAACATCATGGATCACATCAAGTGGGGCGGGGCGAGCGGCGAGATCGACGGCTGGACGGATCGCCGCGAGATCGGCGAACGGCCCAACGGGATCTACGTGCCGCGTTTCCGCAACGTCTCGTCGCGCCATCCCGACTTCATCCGGGGGTACGGCTTTCAGGGCGGCGCCGATCGCGATGGTTGGCGTGCATCGCTGCACGCCCCCGGCATCGGCCGTGCCTTCAAAGCGCGGCTGAACAGCCTGGGGCCCTGGTCGATGACCTTCGAGGGATTCGGGGAGATGCTGCCGCGCGCGGAGAACCGCGCGACGATTCATCCCACGCTGGTGGACGCGTGGGGGATTCCGTCGTTGCACATCGACTGCAAATGGAGCGATAACGAGCTGGCCATCCATCGCGATATGAGCGTGGCCGCCGCCGAGCTGCTCGAGGCGGCCGGCGCCAAGGACATCCGGCCGAGCACGCGCGGGCCGAGCACACCGGGCGGGACCAATCATGAAATGGGGACGGCGCGGATGGGCCGGGATGGGAAAACGTCCGTCCTCAATGGCTGGAACCAGTCGTGGGATGTGCCGAACCTGTTCGTGACTGACGGGGCGGCGATGACGTCGAGCGGCTGCCAGAATCCGTCACTCACGTACATGGCACTAACCGCCCGCGCGTGCCATTATGCGGTCGAACGCCTGAAACGCGGCGACCTGTAACCTGACGACAACCCAGGAGGCTGTATGGGAGTAATCCCGCTCAGCGATGCGTCTCGACGTCCGATCCGCGTGCCCGTCGTCACAGCCTCCATCATCGCAGTCAACGCGCTCGTGTTCATCTTCGAGCTCGTGGGCGGAGAGGCGTTCGTCACCAAGTGGTCTCTCGTTCCCGCCAATATCGTCGCCGGGAAAGACTGGATCACCATTCTCACGTCGATGTTCATGCACGGCGGCTGGTCACACATCCTCGGCAATATGGTGTTCTTGTGGGCTTTCGGACCCGAGATCGAGGACTTGATGGGTCGCGGGCGCTATCTCGCGTTCTACCTGATCGGCGGGCTGGCGGCGACTGCTGCCCAGATCGTCGTCGATCCTACGTCAACGGTTCCAAACCTGGGCGCGAGTGGCGCGATTGCCGCGGTGATGGGCGCCTTCGTGGTCACCTACCCGCGCGACCAGATTCGCTCGCTCCTCATCATCTTCGTGTTCGTGCGCGTTACATACATCCCCGCGATACTGCTCATCGGCGTGTGGTTCTTGATGCAGAGCCTGAACCTCGGTGCTGTGGTGCATCAAGTGAAGGCGGGCACGGCCGCGAGCGGCGGTGTGGCGTACGCCGCCCACGTCGGCGGGTTCATTTATGGGGCAGTCATCACGCGACTCTTCGAGCGCCGCCGGAGCGCCGTTGCGCCAGGAGTTGGTGCGCTGTAAGGCCACGGTGGGCAAGCTGGCACTGCTGATCGTCCTCGCGGCTGCACCGGCCGTCGCGCAAACGGTGCAGCCGCGCACCTACGCCAACCCCATCGACATCGACTACCGCTACAACTTCGAGCAGCTCAACCAGGGGATCTCGTACCGCTCCGGCGCCGATCCCGTCATCGTCGTCCAGGGCGGGAAGTACTACCTCTTCGAAACCATCGGCGACGGCTATTGGGAGTCGTCGGACCTCGGCGCCTGGCGGCACATTACGCCGTCGCGCTGGCCGCTCACCGACGTCGTGGCACCCGCGGTGCTGTCCGTGCGCGACACCATCTATCTCCTGCCGAGTACAACGAGTCCCCTGCCGATTCTGATGCTGACCGAGCCGGCGACTGGGCGCGTGGAGTTCTATAATCGGCTCCTCCCGTGGCTGCCGATGGCGCGCTACCGCGAAGCGGACGTGCTCGCCAAGCCGGATTCGGTGCAGCCCGGGCCGTGGGATCCGCAGTTCTTTCACGATCCCGATACCGAGCGCTGGTTCCTCTACTGGAATTCGTCCAACGCGTATCCACTGCACGCCATCGAGCTCGACAAGACCACGCGTCTCGTCTATAAGGGCACGCCGCGCTGGTTGTTCGGCCTCGACCCGGCACACCATGGGTGGGAACGCTTCGGTCAGGATCATCGGGATTCGACGATCAAGCCGTTCATCGAAGGGTCCTGGATGACGAAACACGCCGGCCGCTACTACCTCCAGTACGGCGCACCGGGCACTGAGTACAACGTTTACGCGACCGGCGTCTACACCGCCGCCGATCCCCTCGGCCCGTTCACGTACGCGCCCTACAATCCGGTCGCGTATAAGCCCGGCGGATTCGTCCAGGGTGCCGGGCACGGCAACACCTTTCAGGATGTGTACGGGAACTGGTGGAATACCGGGACGCCATGGATCGGCGTGAACTGGAACTTCGAGCGCCGCATCGGCCTGCATCCCGCCGGCTTCGACGCGGACGGGCACATGTACGTCGACACGCGCTTCGGTGACTTTCCGCACTGGCTTCCGACGAAGCCGGGCCAATCGAGCGACGAGTTGTTCACCGGCTGGATGCTTCTGTCGTACCGCAAGCCTGCGACGGCATCGTCGACACTCCACAGTTTTCCCGCGAGTCGTGTCACCGACGAGAATCCGCGCACATTCTGGGTGGCGAGACAGAATCGGCCCGGGGAGTGGCTCACGATCGATCTGGGCGGGACGTACGACGTGAAGGCGATCCAGGTGAACTACGCCGACTACAAGTCCGGCGTCTACGGCACCGACTCGAGCGTGGTCACGCAGTTCCGCCTGCAGGCGTCGCTCGACGGCCGCGAGTGGGCCGTTGTGGCGGACCTCTCGGGCGAGCGGCGCGATCGTGCCAACGCGTACGTCGAGATGGCGACCCCGGTGCGCGCGCGTTTCGTGCGCTATGAGCACATTCACGTCGGCGCGGCGAACCTTGCGATCAGCGACATCCGCGTCTTTGGGACGCGCTGGGGCGGCGGTGCACGCCCGGCGACGCCAGGCGGACTCACCGCACGGCGCGATCGTGATGCCCGCAACGCCGTGATCACATGGAAACCGGTGGCCGGTGTCGTCGGCTACAACGTGCGCTGGGGCATCGCGCCGGCGAAGTTGTATCAGACCTACCAGCGCTTTGCGGATCAGGGTACGATGATCGAGCTGCGCGCGTTGACGGTGGGGCAGGGGTATTGGGTCGCGATCGAGAGCTTCGACGAAAACGGCGTGTCGCAGGTCAGCGCCGCAGTGCCTATTCGCTAGACACCGGATCAGGAAACACCTCAGGGAGTACCGATGCATAGCGACAACGTGACGCTGCTCCTGCTCCTCGTGACGCTTCCAGCGGCACCCGCAGCCGCGCAGCACATGCACGGAGGACAGGGAGGTCCTGGCGCCGAGCGAGTGCTGGTTGCAGCGCGTCGCGCCGCGGGGCTGATCCCCGACACGGCCGCCGCCCGAGCCGCCGGCTACGTCCCGATCGAGGAGCTCGGTATCCCCGACCGCAACCCGTTCCAGGGACAGCATTGGTACAACGGGGCGCACTCGGATACGATGCCCGCACCGGCGCTAGAGACACCGCCATTCGTGATGTTCGCTCCGGTTAACGGTTCCCTTCAGCGTATCGCGGTGGCATACGCTACGCGCTTGCGGATCGACGCGCCTGTTCACCCGGGCCTGGGTGAGGATTCGACGGCAATGTGGCACAGCCACGTCCTCTGCCATTTCACCTTGCCGAGCGGGCGCCCGATCGTCGATCAAGTCCCCGACACGAGCGTCTGCCGCGCCCGCGGCGGGGAGCCGCGGCCACGCAAAACCGTGATGATCCACGTGTGGACCGATATCCCCAATCCCGAGGGGATCTACGGTCATGACAATCCGGCGCTGCCGTTTGTCGTGCTCGGCCTGACGCCGCCCCCCAAGAGCGGGCGAGCGTCGCGCGAGCTCGCGCTCGCCCTGGGCGAGTCGTACGGCGCTCGAATCGAGAACGGCTACTTGATCGAACAGGCGAACGAGAATGCCGGGCTCGCCGACTCATTGCGCGCGTATCGCGCGGCGATTACGGCGCTCGTGCCCGAGCTGCGCCAGGCGGATGCCGCGCACGACACGCGGGCCTACGAGCGCGTGGCGGCGCGCATTCGCGGCAAGGGGAGCGCCATCGAGCATGTGTACGAACGGATGGCAAAACCCGAGGCGCTCGTGGATTTGCGGCGTCAGTACGAGTCGATCCTGACCACGAGCGCGATGCGATGACCAGTCATCCAGCGAGGTTCTAAAGACATGCCATTCATCATTCCCAGCTGGGCGCTCGGGGCTGCGGTCATCCTCATCGCCATTCAGATCGGGCGCGCGATCTCAGGGAAGTACGGCGGCGGCCGCGGCCGTCATCGCGGATTGCCGGCGTCCGATGACGAGATCGGCGAGCTGCGGCAGAACCTCGAGACAATGCAGAACCGGGTGGCGGAGCTGGAGGAGCGTGTCGACTTCGCCGAGCGACTGCTCGCGAAACAGCGCGACGCCGACCGCCTCGGTTCGTGATCAAAGCGCTGACGCTGGCGGTGCTGCTCGCGGCGGCCGCGTGCGCCCCGGCGATTCAGTCGAGCGGGTTACAGCCGGTCGTGACGGAGCGGCTTTACTTCGGCCGCAACGTCGCGCAGACGCTGGGCGTTACCGATTCCGCGTGGGCCGTCTTTGTCACGGATGTGGTCAGCGCCCGGCTACCAAACGGATTCACCTTCTGGGCCGCCACGGGAGAGTGGCGCGGGGCCGACGGCCGATCGACTCGCGAGCCCAGCTTCGTCCTCGAAGTCGTGCATCCGACCCGATCGGAGGCCATGGAAGCAGCGATCGTTGCGATCATCGCCGAGTACAAGCGCCGGTTCAGTCAGGAGTCAGTGCTGCGGGTCATCAGCAGCGGACGAGCGAGCTACTGAGGATCGGCGCTCCAGCGCCTGTTATGACGTTTGGCGCGCATCCCCTTGCAGTCTTCTTACCCGCCGGTGTATCTCCGACCGATCCGATAAACCCCCGGGGTTGAATGCAATGCAGGTTCTGGATGCCACCGGAGAGCTCGAGCGCATCCGGCGTAGCGTCGCCGCGTTCGAACAGCGGACGTTCCGGACACCACTGGACGGCCTGCCGGACTTCGTCGACTGTCTATTGACCGGCGATCCGCCGCTCGCCTGCGCCTCGGCGATCGTGGAGCAGGTGGTTTTCACCCCGAAGCATCTCCACACCCTCCTGGCCAGCCATCATCTGGTTCTGGAGTATCATGTGGGTCGCACAATCGTCGCCGCCGATGGGGCGGAGTCGAGTGCACTGCTCAAGGCGTTGCTTGCCGACTGGCTGGACTTTTTTTTCGAGCCCAGTCCGCCGGGATTTGTGCTCTTCGCGGATCACGATGAGTACACGACGCTGTTTGCGGGGGTCGGCACCCTGCGACGGCGGGCGGGAGCTCTCAAACAAAAGGGGTTCGTCGAAGTGTCGAACTACGTGCGCCAACTGTAGGAGGATCAGCGCGCGAGATTCAGACTCTTCAGGTAATCCGCGACGACGTAAGCCGGCACTGCGAAGATGATCTTCCCTTGCGACTCGCGCTCACCGCCGTACAGCATCGCGATCACTTTCCCTTCGCGATCGAAGATCGGGCTCCCCGACGACCCCGGCGCCCCGTAGGCATCCACCTGAACGACCGCTGTCCGCGCCTTGCTCACCGTCCCTACCGTGAGCGTCGGCTCGGCGATCGGTTGTCCGCCCTGCGATTCCATCGGGAGATCGAACCCCAGAGGATAGCCGAGGATCGCGACCGGGTCGCCACGCTCGAGTCCCTCGCGGGTACGCGCGAGTCCGGCGATGCGCGGCGTTCCGCCCTTGATCGACACGCGGAACACGCCGATGTCCGCCTCCGGCGACACGCCGACCAGCTCGCCGCGCCAGAACTGCGTGCTGCCGGAGAAGATCACGCCCAGGCGGCGCAACGTCTTGGTGCCGTCTTCACCCACCAGGATGTGTTTGTTCGTGACCATCGTCCCCGACGAGTCGAACGCGAACGCGGTGCCGCTGAACCGCTCGCCGTCGGCGTACTCGACCAGCACAATGGCGACGGCGTCCTGGTTGCGGTGCGAGATCGACCGATAGTCGACGCCGCCCAGCGCGCGCCGCCGCCGCTCGACGGCGTCCAACTCACTGCGCAGCCGCGCCACCGCGGCCGCGTCGCCGCTCGACGCTTCTAGCTCACGCCGTAAGCGAGCGGTTTCGTCCCGGGCCGCCTGGAGCGCATCCCGGACCCCCTGCAGCTCGGTCTGGACGTGCAAGGTCATCGTTTGCGATTCGCGCGCCCGCCGCCTGCCGTCTATCTGAATCCAGCTGAAACCGGTGCCCACGATCAGCAGGATCACGATCAGGACCTTGGTCGTGCGCCGCAGCTGCGCCGTCTGCCGCGCGACCTCGGCGCGGATGCGCACGCCCGTACTGGGACGCGGAGTGGTGGGCCGGGGAGCCGCCTGAATCATCTCCCGCGGCGACGAGGCGCGCTCCGCGAGAGCCTCCGCGCCGGCCGTTGCCGGGAGGTCGACCTCGGTTTCGATGACCGCGAACTCGAGCGCCGGTCCGTTTGCGCCGAAGCCGATGACGTCGCCATCGCGGAGCAGCGTGTCGCTGGTGACGCGCTGCCCGTTCACGAACGTGCCGTTGCGGCTGCCCAGATCCTGGAGGACGAAGCCTTCGGTCTTCCGTACGATCGCCGCGTGCCGGGACGAGACGTCGAGGTCACGCTCGGCGTCGAACCGCACGTCCGAGAGCGGGTGGCGGCCAAGGCCGATGTAACCCTTGCGGAAGGCTTCGATCTGCCCCGCGCGGGCTCCGGACAAAAACTTGAACTGTGCTTTCACTGATTCCGGGTGAGGTACCAGATCAGAGCGGCGGCGACGGCAACCAGCGCGAGGGCGATCGTCCGGGTCTGCTTGCGAGCTTCCTTGTTGGGCACGGGTGGACGGCTGCCCTTGTAGACGGGCACCGGCTCGGTGCTGGTCTCGGTGTCGATCAGCGGATACACCTGATGGCCGACATCCTGCTGCCGGCCGTCGTCCGAGAGACGCAAGCCGTCGCCGTCGAAGCGCGCCACGACCACCGTGATGTTGTCGGGCCCGCCGCGCTCGTTGGCCAGCGCGATCAGCTTGTCGCAGACGGCGCTCAGGTCGGGAGTCTTGCTTACGATCTCGGCGATCTCTTCCTTCTTTACCTGTCCCGAGAGCCCGTCGGAGCAGAGCACCAGGACGTCGCCGCGGCGCAACTCCTGGTGCGTGAGATCGACCTTGACCTTCGGATCCGGGCCGAGCGCCTGGAGGATGATGTTGCGGCGCTCGCTCTGCGCGGCTTCCTCTTCCGTCAGCTCACCCGCTTCGACCAGGCGTTGCATGAGCGACTGATCCTTGGTGATCTGATGCGCCGTGCCGCCGCGGATCAGATAGGCGCGACTGTCGCCGACCTGGGTGAGATAGAGGTGATCGTTGAGCACGCCGGCGGCGGTCGTCGTCGTGCCCATGCCCCGCACCTCGGGGTGCGCCTTTGCATGTGCGTGAATGCTCGCGTTGGCGACCTCGACCGCCTCCTTGAGCCGGTAGGCAAAGCGCTGCGGCGTTGCCTCGTGCTCGGCATTCCACGTCTTGAGGAGGTGCGCGTAGATCGTGTCGGTTGCCATCTCGCTCGCGACTTCGCCGGCGGCGGCGCCGCCCATGCCGTCGGCGACGACGAAGAGCGTCCCGCGTGGTCCGATGTCATGCCGCCGCACGTCGGGCTGCAGCGACGCCGTTTTGCGCGTCAAGTCCGCGACGAGAAAGCGGTCCTCGTTGTGGTCGCGCGTGCGCCCCAGATCGGTCTTGGCGAAGACCTCGACGCGGATGGGCTTGGAGCGTCCGAACATGCCTAGGGCTGTTCCCGGTCTATGGCTGACTTCAACTGGCGGTACTTCGCATTTTTGGGATCGTGCTGGAGTGCCGTGATGATCCAGTCGCGCGCGGCGTGCACGTCCCGCACTCCGCTACCGTTCAAATAGAATTGTGCCGCGATGTACGCGGCGTATCCTTTCGCTATCCCTGGGCTCGAAGCGCCAAATACAGCCTTCGCCGAGTCCACCAACAGACCTCCGGAAAGATTGTCCATCTCCTCGACAAGATGGTCGAGCGCTCGGCGCCCGGCCGCGTCATCGTACCGACTCGCGGCGGACGGCGGTGCGGCTGGTGGTACCGTACGGCGGCCGGTGTCTCGTACGGGCAGCGTAGTCACACCTCCAGATTGGCGACTTCCTGGAGGGCGCGCCGTGTCGCTGGCCACCCGCGTCGTGGTGTCGGATGGATTGGCGCCTGCCTTGCTGCCTCCGTTCAATACGATCCACGCGCCTCCCGCTCCAAGAATCACTACAACGCCAATCGCGGCGGGGATGAGCGAGCGTTTCTTCGCTTGCGCAGCCGGCGCCGCATTCTTCGCGGACATCCGCTGTGTGGCGCCGGCGGTCGCATCGAGCAGCTGGGTCTTCTCTTGGGTTGCCGGAACGGCGCCGGCGGTCGGCCGGCCCGTGACGGCGGCGATGTCGGCCGCGAACTTCGCGACGGTTTGGTAGCGCTCCATCGGCGTGCGAGCGAGCGCGGTATCGAACACGGGCTGCAACCCCGCGGGGAACGACAGATCCGGCCGCGCTGCGGCGAGCGTCGTGGGTTCCTCGATCAGACGCTTGATCATCGTCTCTTGCACGCTGGTCGCCTCGAACGGCAGTTTGCCGCTCAGCATTCGGTAGAACACGAGCGCCAGTGAGTAGAGGTCGCTGCGGCCGTCGAGGGCATCGCCCGACAGCTGCTCGGGACTCATAAACTCGGGCGTACCGAGCACCAGGCCGGTCTTGGTGACCTTCTGGCCCGCCTGGTCGCCGCCCACGGCCTTGGCGATGCCGAAGTCCACCACCTTCACGGTCTCGCCGCCGCCCTTTTTCCGGCTCAACATGATGTTGTCTGGCTTCAAATCGCGGTGCACGATGCCGAGATCGTGCGCGGCCTGGAGCGCCTCAGCGGTCTGCAGGAAGATCGCGGTCGCGCGCGGCACAGGAAGCGCGCCTTCGCGCTCGATCAGGTCGGTCAATGGCTCGCCCTCGATGAACTCCATCGCCAGATAAATCAGACCGTCGGGCGTCTCACCGAAGTCGTAAATCGCGCAGACATTCGGATGCGTGATGCGGCTGGCGTTCGACGCTTCGCGATTGAAGCGCGCCACGGCGTCGGGGTCGTGGATCATGGCCGGATTCATCACCTTGATGGCGCTGCGACGGCCCATCTTCACATGCTCGGCGAGATAGACCTGACCCATTCCTCCTTCACCGAGCTTTTTCACGACGTGGTAGCGGTCCGCGACGACCTGACCCACGAGGTCGCTCGCCGGCGCGGCGGAGCGCAGCGTCTGCCCGTCGTTGGGGCAGAACTTTACGTCGTCGGGGTATTCGGTGGAGCAGACGGGGCAGATCTTCATGCGAGAATCGGTCCACCTCCCGTTCCTCCTCCCCCCGCTTCAGCTCCGGGCAGCTCGATGCGCAGCAGCTTGTCGCCGACCATGATGCGCGAGCCGTGCTGCAGCACCATCACACCGCGGGCCGCGATCGCGACGCCGTTGCGGCTGTGGTCGTCGAGCAGCACGAAGTCCGCGTCCTCGGAGCGCACCGTCGCGTGTTGCGCGCTCATCGAGGGGTCGTAGGGGAAAATCCAGTCGCCGCGCTCGCGTCCGACGTGTACGTCACGGCCTGGCGACAGCTGGATGACATCGCGGGAGCTGCCGTCGGTGCGCAGCTGCGTGAGACTGGCGATGTCGGCGCTCGGCGTCATGCTGCCCATGCGCTTGGTGGCGTCGGCTTCGGCGGTATGGGGCCCGGGATAGCCGAGGCGTCGGAAACGCAGGACCTGGGAGCCGATGAGGATCAGGTCACCATCGCTCAGTCGATAGGGTCCTTCGAGGAAGACCCAGGTGCCGTTGCGGCTACCGAGGTCGCGCACCTCGAGCCGCCCTTCTTCCCACGAGAGCTTGGAATGCAGAGGCGAGAGAAATTGATCGTCGGGAAAGCGGAGGTCTCCCTCGGTCCGGCCGATGGTCGTGGAGGCCTGATTACGCTCGAAGCGCGCCACTTCCGTGGCCATCTCGGAAACCAGAACCAATGTGAGGGAGTGATCGGAGCGTCTGTCGGGAATGGTGCGTCGGTCGCCTCCACCCCCGCCGCCGGCTCCGTGTGCGGTGACCATGGATCCGCACAGCGGGCAGGGAGCATCCGCCGGAGCTCCCCCCGGGGAGCCAGGCCCGCTCGTGCGGGAGACCACACTCCCTCCGCCCCCGCCTGCCGCCACCGCGGCCCGCGCGGCTGCGGCTGTGGTCAGCGGCTTTCCGCAGTCGGAGCAGAATTGCGCGCCGGCTTCGTTTTGCCGGCCGCAATACTGGCAAGCGCTCAGTGCCATAAAGTAAGGTGGCCCAATCTATTGCTCACCGCTAGCTTGCGCCACATGCGACTCATCGGCGCCGCGCTCCTCGTCATTGCGACGGGGGCAGCGGGAGGCGGCTGCGCATCCTCCGCCGCACCGCGTCGCCCATCCATCGCCGTTCTGCGCGAGCCCCTGCACATCACCGTCGTCTATCCCGACACCGCCGAGCCGATCCAGGTATTGGATTCTTCGTTCTTGTTCGGCAGCGTCGGCCAGGGTCGCGGCGATGTCGCATTGTCTGTGAACGGATTCCCTGTGCACGTGTCCGCGACCGGTAGTTGGCTCGCGTGGATCCCGCTGCCGAGCGACTCAGTGGCGCATTTTCAGATCGTGGCGCGCGCCGGCGCCGGGTCCGAGCAGCAGGAGACCACCTTCGTCGCGCGCATCGCACAGCCGTTCCGGCCGCCGCCGGGCGCCATCGCCTGGATCGACACGACGAGCTTCACGCCGATCGACTCGCTCGCCTTTCCCGCGGGGGAGGGAATTCGTCTCTCCGTTCGCGCGACCCCAGGTGCGCAGGTGCGACTGCGCATGGAAGGCCGGAGGACTCAAATCGTGTTCGTTCCGGACACGCTTCCGGCAGAGCCCGCCTGGGGCGTGCGTGCCTTCGGTACCGACACCACGGCGTTTCGCCTGCCCCCGGCCGCCGATCGCTACGTGGCCTGGCTGCCCGCCGAGCCGCTGTGTGACGCGATCGTGGAGGTCATCGTCGGAGCGGATACCGCCCGCGCCGTCTGGCCGCTGGTGCTGGACACGCTCGATCGCGCCCACCCGGCGGTGATCGTGCTGAACGATGACACCGCGCATACCGGGAAGAGCGACAGCCTCACCGTCGGCAAAGCCGTGCCCTACGGCACTTACAACTGGTTCTTCCCGCTCGGCACTGTCTCGGTGGCCACGGCGCGCTGGGGCAGCCAGACGCGGCTGCAGCTCTCCCGTGGGGCGGTCGCATGGGTAAACAGCGCCGACGTAGTGCCGCTGGCACCGGGGACGCCGCCCCCTGGTGGGATCGTGGAGTCGGTGCGACTGGTGGCCGGACCGCGCTCGCTGGTGCTGCGTGTGCCGCTTCCCGCGCACGTTCCCTTCCAGGTGGAAGAAGAAGAAAAGAGTCTCACGCTCCGGCTCTACGGCGTTGCCTCCGACGTCAACTGGATGCAGTACGGCGGCACCGATCCCTACGTGACCCGCATGAGCTACGCGCAGCCCGCCGCGGACGAGGTGACGCTGACCCTGTCACTCGGTGGCCCCGTCTGGGGATATCGCGCGCGCTGGAGCGGCCGCGACCTCCTGCTCGAGATTCGCCGCCCGCCGGTCATCGATCCGCGCCGGCCGCTGGCCGGCCGTACGATCGTGATCGATCCCGGTCATCCACCCGTCGGTGCGCATGGACCATCGGGTCTGTGGGAGCCGGTCGCGACGCTGGCGGTGGCGCAACAGGTCAGGACGCTGCTCCAGCAGGCCGGGGCGACGGTGTTGTTGACGCGCACCGACTCGAATCCGGTGGACTTATTCCCGCGGACGCGTTTTGCGGAGGAGCACGACGCCGACGTGCTGGTCTCGATCCACGCCAATGCACTGCCCGACGGCGTGAATCCGTTCACCAATAACGGCACCAGCGTCTACTACTTCCATCCGCGCAGCGCCGACTTGGCGCGTGCCCTCGATCGCGCGCTCGTCGCGGAACTGGGGACTCGGGATTTGGGAATGGGGCGAGGGGATTATGCGCTGGTGCGCAACCCGTGGATGCCCTCCGCACTCACGGAAGGCTTGTTCATGATGATTCCGGAGCAGGAGGCGATGTTGGCGAGCCCCCATGGGCGGATGCGGTATGCGCGGGGAGTGGCGCGGGGCATTGAGGAGTTCTTGAGGGGGATGGCACGATGAACGTGCGGCGTGTGACGTGCGGCATGTGGCGTTGCGCGTCCAAGCTCGCATTGCTACGCCGCATGCCGCACGCCGCACTCGTTCTTGCGGTCGTGCTTTCGAGTCCGGCCGCAGCCCAAGTCAATCCGTCAGGTACCTGGCGGACTCTCCATACAGAGCATTTCCGCATCCACTTTCGCCCGAGCTATCGTGCGCGCGCAGTCCTCGCGGCGAACGAGGCCGAACGAGCGTACGCGTTGCTCTCGAGCGAGCTGCATCCGCCGCGCGGGATCGTCGACGTCACGCTGTCGGACGACGTCGATACGCCGAACGGCTTCACGAACGTCTTTCCGTCCAGCCGCTTCACCGTCCTGCTCGTCCCGCCGGTGACCGATCCCGCGCTGCAGACCTACGACAGCTGGGAGCGGCTCGTGATCGTGCACGAGCTGACGCACGTGTTTCATCTCGATCGTTCGCGCGGCCTGTGGAAGACGCTGCAGTCGGTGTTCGGCCGGGCGCCGGGCCTCTTTCCCAATCAGTACCAGCCCACCTGGGTCACCGAGGGCCTGGCGACCTACTACGAGTCGCGCTTTACCGCCGGGGGCCGTGCGGAAGGCAGTTTTCATCGTGAGGTAGTCGCCGCCGACGCCGTGTTCGGGCACGCGCGCTCGCCGTGGAACGCCTTGCTGTTCACCCGCTGGCCAGACGGGCTCGCCCCCTACGCGTACGGCAGCCGCTTCTGGGAATTCCTGTCACGCAACGGGAATGATTCCCTCGTGCCACGCTTCGTCGAGAAAACGGCCGGTCAGTTCATTCCGTTCCGTGTTGGCCGGCAGCTGCGGTATGCGGGTGCGACAGAAGCGCTGGCCGATGCGTGGTCGCGCGCGATCGCGACGGCCGTGCCCGCATCGCAGCCCGGTGCACGGGCTCAGCTGATCGTTGGCCGGCTGCGCTCCCAGCCCGTGCCGCGCGTTTCCCCCGACGGCCGAAGTGTTGTCTACCTCTACGACGACGGGCGCGGCGCCAGGCGGTTGCGGGTCGTCGACCCGAAGAGTTGGTCCGTGCTTCGCTCGCACCGCGTCAACGGCGGCGTGAGCTACGATTGGGTCGGCGATACGCTGATTGTCGCGCAGCTGGAATTCAGCGGTCGTTGGACGATTCGCAGCGATCTGTGGCGCTGGACGCCCCCTCGCGGCGGCGCGTGGACGCGCCTGACGACGAACGCGCGCCTCATCGAGCCGCGCGCGGGAGGCAGCACGCTGTCGGCGCTCAAGTTGGCCGGCGGCGGTGACACGCCCACGATTGCGGCTGCCCCGATCGACGGGACGTGGGGACCGACGGTGCCGTCGCCGGACGGGCAGTGGATCGTGGCGGCGCGCAATCAGAATGGCCACTGGGAGCTCGTGCGCTGGCCGACCGGGCAGCCGCAGTCGGTGACGGTGCTCGCGCGAGCGTCGGGCGAATCCGCGATCGCCGATCCCGTCTGGACCGACGATGGCACGAGCGTGCTGTTCGTGACCGACGCCGGTGGGTTTCCGCAAGTTCATCGCTGGCGGGAAAGCGACGGGATCTCGCAGCTGACCACTGAGCCGCTCGGCGCGCGCGCGCCAGCGCCGCTTTCCGATGGCCGCATCCTGTTCACGACGCTGGGAAACGAAGGCTGGGAGCTGCGGGTCGCCGCCGCGCGCCCCGTGCCGCTGCCGCCCGCCCGATTGGCGGTCGCCGCGTTCGATTCCGCCCCGCGCGTCGCGATTCGCGAAACAGGATACTCGTCGTGGGGGTCGCTCCGGCCGCACTTCTGGATTCCATTAGGGATCAACGCCGGCCAGGCGGGGCACTTCTTTGGCGCCGCGACGGCCGGCGCGGATGCGATCGGACGGTATGCGTATTTCGCCGAAGCGCAGCTTTCGCCTTCGCCCGCCCGGCTGCAGGGGTCTCTCTTCCTTATTAGTCAGGCGCTCGGCGATCCCACGCTCGATTTCTACGTCTCCAACCGCTGGTCCCTGGTCGGGATCGACAGCACCGGCCACGTCGTGTCGCAGAACCGTCCCGAGGGCGCCATCGGGGCCACCGTGGTCGGCCAGCGCTGGCGCAGCTTCGTTTCCGTGCGGCTCGCCGCTGAATATGAAGGAAGGAGATTCGTCTCGATCCCCGATACGAGCCTCGCCGCGATTTGCAACGGCTGCATCGACCGCGACCGCGTCGGTGGATCGGCGATCCTCTCGCTCGGCTCGGTGGTCTCGGCGCCCCTGACCGTCTCGTTGCAGGACGGCGCCACCGCGTCGCTGCTCTACCGCCGCAAGGAAGAGCAGGGCACCGCGCGCTGGCTCAACGAGGTCCGCGCCCGCGGCAACGTCTACCTGCGCGTCGGCCCGCGCGTCGGATTCGCGTACTCGGTGCTCGCCCTGCGCGGCGCGGTCGGCGCGCTCGATGGACCGATCAACGACGTCTTCGCCGTCGGCGGCGCGTCGTCGGGCGGCGTCGAATTCCTGCTTGGGCAGACGGTCGGTGTGTTCCGCGCATTCCCGGTGCGTGGTTACGCGGCGGGCGTGTTGCATGGACGCCGGGCGGCGACGCTCACGGCCGAGTATCGCATGCCTCTGGCGCTGCTCGGGCGCTTGATCGGGCACCTGCCGATCGGCGCCGACAAACTCGCGTTGGCGGTTTTCGGAGATGTAGGCGATGCCTGGGATGCCGGTGAGCCCGCGCGGCTCAATCGTCTGCGTTCCGTCGGCGCGGAGCTGATCGGCGACATGACCGTGAACTACGACGTGCCGTTGCGACTGCGGCTCGGCGTCGCGCAACCCGCTGCCGGCGGGCCAAGGGTGTACGCGGCATTCGGCGCGGATTTTTGACGCGGACGACGACGCCAAGTCGTTGAAGGGCTTATCTGTTGCACCTGCTCCGTGCGAACCCTAAGTTAGGCCGTTCACTCGGAGACCAATGTATTGCTCCCGCTGTGGCACCCAGAATAAGGACACCGCGAAGTTCTGCGATTCTTGCGGCCTCGACTTGACCGCGACGACGCCCACGGGCGTGCGCGCCGAAGCGCCGGACATCGCGGAAATCGACATGGTGCGCCAGGAGCTCAACGAGGAATACGAAATCCTCGAGGAGCTCGGCCGCGGGGGCATGGCGATCGTCTTCAAGGCGAAAGAGAAGCAGCTCGACCGCGAAGTCGCCATCAAGGTGCTGCCGTTCTCCCTCGCGTTCGATAAGGAGTTCGTCGAGCGCTTCCAGCGCGAAGCTCGCACTTCCGCCAAGCTCGAGCATCCGAACATCATCCCGATTTACCGCGTCGGAAAATCGGGCCGGATCATTTACTTCGTCATGAAGTTTTTGCGGGGCAAGCCGCTCTCCAACGTCCTGGCGGCGCGCGGCAGCCTGCCTCCCGCCGAGATCAAGAAGATTCTCGCCGAAGTCGGGCGCGCGCTCGCGTACGCGCACAAGAAGGAAATCGTGCACCGCGACATCAAGCCCGACAACATCATGTTCGACGAACACGGGCACGCGGTGGTCACGGACTTCGGCATCGCCAAAGCGGCGTCGGGCGGGAAGCTCACCGGCACCGGCATGTCTATCGGCACCCCGCACTACATGAGCCCCGAGCAGGCCAAGGCACAGCCGCTGGACGGCCGGAGCGACATCTATTCGCTCGGCGTCGTCGCGTATCAGTGCCTCACCGGCGGCGTGCCGTTCGACGGCGAGGATTCCTTCTCCATCGGCTACAAGCACATCATGGAGGAGATCCCCACCCCACCACTCGAGAATCCCGAGAAGCGACAGCTCTTCGAGATCGTCAGAAAGATGATGGCGAAGACGCCGGCGCAGCGCTTCCAGAACGCGGACGAGCTGGTCAGCGTGCTCGAGAGCGGCCGCTCGGTTTCGTTCACGACTGATGCCACGATGGCGATGCCGTCGCTCACGGGTGCGCGCCTCGCCTCGGGGCCCACGACGCCACTCCCGCGCGCGACGGGGGCTCGGCCACCGGGGACCACCGAGGAGGCGCCGCGCCGCTCGGTGCTCTCCGGATTGCTGCTCTGGCTCATCATCGTCGGCGCGGTGTTCGGCGGCGGCGGGTTCTACGCGTACAAGCAGGGACTCATCTTCGCGAAGGACAAAGGCGGTACGGGCGACTCGACGGGTGTGGCGGGCAACACCGCAAGAGATACCACGCGGCTCGCGGCGGGCGACACGAGCAAACAGGGTGGAGACACGAGCCACGTGACCCAGCCACCGCCACCGCCGGCGCCGGGGGATCCCGGTAAGTTGGTGCTCCAGAACGTGCCCGCCGGTGCGCGGATCAGCATCGAGGGACAGCCGGTGCGCGGTACACAGGTCGATCTGCCCCCCGGCGTCCATCGTTTGACAGTGCGCGCCGCGGGATACAAGACATACGAACGCCAGGTCATCATCACTCCGGGCGACACATACAATGTGCGGTTAGACATGCAGACCAGCGAGGATGAGGGCGGACCCTGCGATCAGTTCGGCCCCGCGTACAATCAGGACAACCTGTGCTTCGATACGCGGCCGGCACCGCTGTCCGCCACCGTCATTCCCGTCGATCAGGACGCGCCGGTGTTCCCCCGCCAGGCGATTCTGCTCATACGGGTCTCGCGCGAGGGCACGACGATGGAGGCGCGGGTGTTCGTTCCCTCCAATGTCGACACGTTCAACAACGAAGCGCTCGACATGGCGCGGACCCTACGCTGGAATCCGGCTCAGAAGAACGGCGAGCCGACCGAAGCGTGGGTGCAGTGGCGATTCCAGCCGGTCCGGCAGTAATCCACACGCCCAAAATCCATCCCACCGCCTTCATCGCGCCGACGGCGGTCGTGCTCGGCGACGTGACGCTGGGGCCGCGCTCGAGCGTCTGGTATCAGGCCGTGCTGCGTGGCGACATGGCGCCGATCGTGATCGGCGAGGCCACCAACCTTCAGGACGCGACGATCGTGCACGTGGATGAGGGGAAGCCGGCCCTGATCGGCGCGCGGGTTGGCGTGGGGCATCGCGTCATTCTCCACGCCTGTGTGGTGGAGGACGACTGCCTGATCGGGATGGGCAGCATCCTGCTGAACGACGTCCGAGTTGGCACCGGGAGTGTGATCGCTGCCGGGGCCGTGGTGCCGGAAGGAATGCAGGTGCCTCCCGGCTCGCTCGTGATGGGAGTGCCGGCGCGTGTCGTACGTCACGTCGATGATGGTCTGCGCGCGCGCATCCGCGGAACGTGGGAGCACTACGTCGCGGAGGCCGAGCGACACCGTCGCGGGACGTTTCCGATCGAGAGAGCAACTTTGTGATGTTGATACTCGAAGTGCGAGACGCCGACAACACAAGTCCTCAGTCTTGCCCGGCTCCAAACAGGCGCCTACCTTGGCCCTCCACGTTCCGTTAACTTCCTTGATTCGACAATTCAACTCGATCGGCCGCGAGATTCGCATGACTGCATCTGAAGCCCGCCATAGTCTCGACCTGAACGCCAACGCGCTCACCGTCCTCGAGCGCCGCTACCTGGTGAAGGACGACCAGGGGAAGGCGGTGGAGCGCCCTGAGGACCTGTTCTGGCGTGTCGCGCGGACCATCGCGGCTCCCGACCGGACCTATGGCGCGTCGGCCAAGGCCGTGGAAGGCCTCGCGGAGACGTTTTTCGAGCTCATGGCGACGCGGGTGTGGATGCCCAACTCTCCCACCCTGATGAACGCCGGCCGGCCTCTCGGCCAGCTGTCGGCGTGCTTCGTCCTCCCGGTGGAAGATGCGCTCTCCAACGGCCGGTCGGGCATCTACGACACGCTGCGGGCGATGGCGCTCGTGCATCAGTCCGGCGGTGGGACGGGGTTCTCCTTCTCCCGCCTGCGCCCCAAGAACGACGTGGTCCGCTCGACGATGGGTGTCGCCTCCGGGCCGGTGTCGTTCATGAAGCTGTACGACGCCTCGACGGACGTGGTGAAGCAGGGTGGCACGCGGCGTGGTGCCAACATGGGCATCCTGCGGGTGGATCATCCCGACATTCTGGACTTCATCCACTGCAAGGACGACCTGACGCAGGTCACGAACTTCAACATTTCGGTCGCGGTGACGGATGCCTTCATGCTCGCGCTCGAGGCGGGGAAGTCCTACGACCTGATCCACCCCCGTACCGGCAAGGTGGTCGGTCAGCTCGAAGCCCGTGACGTCTTCAAGCAGATCGTGCACGGCGCGTGGAAGACAGGCGAGCCCGGCGTGTTCTTCATCGATCGCGCGAACCACTATAACCCGGTGCCGCACCTCGGCAGCTACGAGGCGACGAACCCCTGCGGCGAGCAGCCGTTGCTTCCCTACGACGTGTGCAACCTCGGCTCGATCAACGTCGGCCTGTTCATCAAGAACGGGGAGGTGGATTGGGACGGGCTGCGCACGGCGGTGCATCTCTGCACCCACTTCCTCGACAATGTCATCGACGCGAACAAGTACCCGCTCGCCGAGATCGACGATTTGGCCAAGCGCATCCGCCGCATCGGCCTGGGGATCATGGGCTGGGCCGATCTGCTCGTACGGCTCGGCATCCCGTACAACTCCGATGAAGGGGTCGCGCTCGGCCGCAGGATGATGGAGTTCATCGACGAAGAGTCGAAGGTCGCGTCCGAGAAGCTGGCCGAGCAGCGCGGCACGTTCGCCGAGTGGGAGCGGTCCATCTGGGGACCGGACGCGACCTGCGCGCGAAACTCGCGCGGTGAGCGTATCCGCCCGATGCGGAAGCTCCGCAACTGCAATCTCACCACCGTCGCGCCGACCGGCACGATCTCGATCATCGCCGGGTGCTCCTCGGGCATCGAGCCGCTGTTCGCCGTCGCGTTCATGCGCAATCAGGCCGGCGTGCTGATGCCCGACGTCAACGAAGACTTCGTGGCGATCGCCAGGCGCGAGGGCTGGTATTCCGAAGACCTGATGCAGCAGATCGCCGAGGCGGGTCACATCCACTTCGCCGCCGTGCCGGAGCGGTGGCAGCGGGTCTTCGTGACCGCGCACGACGTGACGCCGGAGTGGCACATCCAGATGCAGGCCGCGTTCCAGGAGTTCACCGACTCGGCGATCTCCAAGACCTCGAACTTCCCAAACGACGCGACTGAGGAGTACGTCGAGCAGATCTACCGCTATGCGTACCAGCTCGGGTGCAAGGGCGTGACGGTGTATCGCGACGGCGCGCGCGAGAACCAGGTGCTGTCGACCGGCTCGACCGCGAAGAAAGTGCAGGAAGGGGCAGGGAAGGACGCCCTGGTCGAAGCGCTCGGCCGCATCGCGGAGCTGGACACCGAGCTGCATTTGACGAAGGAGCGGCTGCACGACGTCGAGGCGGAGAACCTGCAGCGTCGCGCCAAGCGCTCCCGCCCGGACCTGCTCAAGGGATCGACGCGCCGCATCGAGTCGCCGCTCGGCACGATGTACGTGACGATCACCGAAGACGACAGGGGGCAGCCCTTCGAGGTCTTCATGTCGCTCGGCAAGGCAGGCGCGCCTTTGATGGCGGACGTCGAGGCGATCGGGCGGCTGATCTCGCTCGCGCTGCGCTCAGGCGTGCCGCTGACTGAGATCTACCGCCAGCTGCGCGGCATCTCTTCCGACCGCGCCGTGGGCCTCGGTCCGAACAAGGTGATGTCCGTCCCCGACGCGATCGGCATCGCCATCGAGAAGTGGATGCAGGAGAAGCAGGGCGTCCAGCAGGATCTGCTGGAGAGCTCCGGCACGACCGCCCCGGCGCAGGCGGAGGTCGTGCGGGGCGCCGCGGGCGATGCTGCCCTGCGTGCGGCGCGTGGACCCGAGCAGGATTTCATCGGCGCATGCCCCGATTGTGGCTCGCAGTTGGCGTTTATCGAGGGATGTGCTAAATGTCACGTCTGCGGGTTTTCAGAGTGTGGGTGAACCCTGACGCGACCGCAGTCCCTGTGACTCCAGTCACGACGGTCCCTTGACGATGAGGGTAGTCTAGAGACCATGGAAAGCGTCAACCGAATGGTCACGCCAACGCGGTTGCAGGTGAAGGGTTGGGCTCGCGTCGGTCCTGCGGGCGCGCACACACTGCGGCGTGGCGCGTGGTACCCCGTCGTTCGCATCTCTTCGAGCAACATCGTCGTGCTCGACGTCAATCGGCACAACGTGCCGGTCGACCGTCGCTTCCTCGAGATCCGTTATCATCCGCCGGAGCGATGGACGATCGTCCGTTGTGAGCCGCGCGTCATCGAACGGCTCGGCCGAATTTTCCCGCTGACGTACGCCGTCTGCCCCGCATGCCGGCATCGCCAGGGGATCGAGGCGCGGACGAACGAGATGACATGCGACCGCTGTCACAAGAGCGCCGCGATGGCATGGGATGAGCTGAGCTAAAAGCGGGGACCTGCAAGGACTAGGCTACAGACGCACCGCGGTTAACGGTCAAACGTCAACGGGACAATCCTCGCGAGGGTTGTCCCGTTGACCGTTTCTACAGTGGCCCGCCGCTGCGTCGGTCTGCCTAGCTTCTGCCTGTCCTAAAGAACGGCAACGGAGTCTCCCAGCGAAACAGTCCCCATCCCTTCACCCACGCAGTAGAACCCTCTCATCCCATTGTCGAGAAACTGAAGATGCCGTTTCAGCTCCTCCGGCTCGACCTGTTTTCCGAGTGCCCATCCTGTGAATGGTCTGCATGGATGGGCGACCTGGAGCACTTTCAGCCGCACCCGTTCTCTCCCATCGGGGGACAGAATCGCCACGCCGGCCGCGAGGTCGTCATAACCGAATTGCCGATCGCTGGTCGCGATGATGTTCTCGCCCGCGCATCCCATCACGACGCGGTCCCCGAAGTGCTCGCGCATCGCGTCGTAATGCGACGTGAAGCCGAGCGAGATGCCGTGCAGCCCGTCTTCGTTCTTGGTAACGGGGTGCGACCGATGGTGGACGTCGACGACCCACATGCCGCCGGGGCTCGCGCCGAGTGCGCCGTCGGGTGAGACGTGCAGCGCCGGCACGGCGAGCAGGGGCGTGGGGTCGTATGTCCGTGTGGGCTTCTCGCCCGTCTTGAGCGAGTCGCGTTGGATCTGCAGTCGAGTGACCGTTCCGATCGTGCGCATAACGAAATCTAGCTGGATGTGCTAGATTGGCCCCCGCTCATGGCTCTTCCACGCGGCTGGGCGCGATGCCTGGACAACGTCGCCGACGTTCTGCGGCGCGGGGCGTGGTACCCCATCGTCGATGAAACCGACGACGGCAAAGTGGTCATCGAAGTGCGCAAGAAACCGGTGCGCGTCAGCCGCATCGATGTCGCCGTGCGCGAGACGCCCCCCGACCAGTGGAGCATCGTCGTCCGGACCGGCCTGCTCCGCCCTACCCTGGGCGGCAGGGAAGGGGAGGAGGTCACCACCACGTACGCGGTCTGTCCGAACTGCCAGGAGCGTCAGGATTTCAGTGGCAAGCCCGCGGCACTGAAGTGCCTCCGGTGCAAGACGGACGCGAAGGTGGACTGGTCGGAAACCTGCTGAGACTTCCCTAAGAACCCAGTGCTTGCGGGCTTGGAAATATTTAGTATGTTAACTATCAACATGTTAACAACTAACGAGCGCTAGCCGACCACGATGTCCGATCGCTCCGAACTGGCCCTGCAGCTCACCGACGCCGTGGTCGCAGCGCAGCAGGCCATCGAGCGGGCAGGGAATCGCGCCTACAAGGCGTTTGGGCTGTCGCAGCGGGCTCACGCAGTCATGCAGGCCGTCGACCTGGGCGGCCCCGATGGCGCCCGGCCGAGCGACGTCGCCAGCGAATTGGGTGTGTCGCGCGCCGCGGCGACGACCTTCATCCAGCGGCTCGAGGCGAAGGGCTTTGTCGAGACCACGACCGACCCAGACGACGATCGCGGTGTGCGCGTGACGCTTACCCGGCACGGGCTGGAGGTGCTGCTGCGCGTCGGACAGCTCGAGCGGCGCCTCGCCGCCCGCACGATCGAGGGCATGCCTGCCTCGGCCATGGCGCGGACCATCCAGGTGTTGCGGGAGCTCAAGTCGCGGCTGGAACAGAAGGCGCTCGAGGTAGTACGCTGAGCGCGTATGCAGATGTGCGAATCTTTATGCAGCGCACCATCATCCTCCGGGGGCACGGTGTCGCTTCACGTATTACTTCAACGTCTTTCACTAGACGCAGTGAATTCAACGTATTCACTTCGGCGTTGGCGAGCGCACTGTCACTTGTTTTGGCGCTTCCGCGGTCTGTTTCGGTCTGCCTAGTTTTCCACATCCCCAACCCTGCGTGCATTTGTGGATAACCGAACGAACGGCGTCCCGCAGATCCGTCGCACCAAGATCGTGGCGACCTTGGGTCCCGCTACCGGCAACGAGCCCACGATCGCTGCGCTTCTCCAGGCCGGTGCGAACGTGCTGCGCATCAATGCCTCACATGGGACGCCGGAGCTGCGCGCCGAGTGGATCGACGCCGCCCGTCGGGCCGCGGCGCGCATCGACTCGCCGGTCGCGGTGCTGCTGGACCTCCAGGGGCCGCGCATTCGGGTCGGACATCTGCCCGCGCCGCGCGAGTTGAAGCCGGGGCAGGAGGTCGTGTTCGCTCCCGAAGAGACTGCCCGGGGCGATGAGCTGCCGACCACCTACGACGGCCTCGCCAGCGACGCCCGGGTCGGCTCGCGAATCCTGCTGAACGACGGGCTCCTCTCCGTGGAAGTCACCGCCGTGAAGCCCCCGCGCGTGCACGCCCGCGTGATCGATGGCGGCATTCTGACGGCGCATAAGGGCATGAACCTCCCGGGCGTGCAGGTCTCCGCGCCCGCGCTCACCGAGAAGGACCGCGAGGACGTCCAGGACGCCCTCAAGATCGGTGTGGATTATCTCGCGCTGTCGTTCGTGCGTCGTCCGGAGGATATCGAGGAGCTGCGGGGACTGGTTCGCGGTGCCGCCACCAAACTCGTGGCGAAGATCGAGAAGGCCACCGCCCTCGACAATCTCGAAAAGATCGTGGCGGTGTCCGATGCCGTCATGGTCGCGCGCGGTGACCTCGGTGTCGAGCTGCCGTTCGAGCAGGTGCCGCTGGTGCAAAAACGGCTCATCAGCGAGGCGAATCACCAGGGTAAACCGGTGATCACCGCGACGCAGATGCTCGAGTCGATGGTGCACAACCCGCGCCCCACGCGAGCCGAAGCCTCCGACGTCGCCAACGCGATTCTCGACGGCACGGACGCGGTGATGCTGTCGGCGGAAACCGCCGTGGGCCAATACCCGGTGGAAGCGGTGCGCGCCATGGACCGGATCATCCGCGAAATGGAGCGACACCCGGCGCGGCGTGAAGAGCGGCGCAGGGAGACCGGGAGCGTACACACAGACGACGCGATCGCGTGGGGGACGTACGCGGTGGCGCGCATGCTCAAGACCCCGCTCATCGTCACGCTCACCAAAGGCGGATTCACGGCGCGCAAAGTCGCCGCGCTGCGGCCGCCGGTGCCGATTCTCGCCGTCACGACCGAGGCGCCGACCTACCGGCAGCTCGCCCTGGTATGGGGTGTGACGCCGATCCTCGTGGATCACGTGCCCGGCTACGATGCCATGCTGACCGTGGTGCGCGATCTCATTCTCAAACGGCAATACGCGAAGCCGGGTGATTGCATCGTGATGACGGCGGGCGTCCCATGGGACGTCTCCGGCAGCACCAACCTCATCAAGGTCGAGGTAGTGTGACGTGCGGCTGATCTTGCTCGGCACCGGCACGTCGTTCGGCGTGCCGCAGATCGGCTGTCGCTGTGCCACCTGTACATCCGTTGACCCCCGCGACCGGCGTACCCGCACCGCCGCACTGATCGAGACCCAGGGCAAACGGCTCCTGATCGACACGCCACCAGAGCTGCGGCTGCAGCTCGTCGCGGCCGGCGTCGATCACATCGACGCGGTGCTGTTCACGCACGCCCACGCCGACCACGTGCACGGCATCGACGACCTGCGCGCACTCTCCGTCCGCCAAGGCACGATGCTGGCGGCCTATGGCTCGCGCGGGACGTTGGCGGAGCTGGCGGCGAAGTTCCCCTACATCTTCGATCCGTCGATTGTCGTCCCGGTTGGAACGAGTAAACCGGAGCTCGAGGCGCATGTGCTCGAGCCGGGAAAGACCGTGTCCATCGCCGGTGTGCCGGTCCTGCCCCTGTCCTTGCCGCATGGAGATCACGCGGTCTTCGGCTATCGCGTCGGCGCGGTGGCGTATCTGACGGACGTGAAGACGATTCCCGACGACGTCGTCACCGCGCTGGCGGGACTCGACGTGCTGGTGCTCAACGCGCTGCTGTCGCGTCCCCATCCGCTCCACCTGTCCGTGCCGGAAGCGGTCGCCGCGGCACAACGCGTCGGTGCCCGGCGCACGTTCTTCACGCATCTCACGCACGAGAACACGCACGCGGCCCTGGCCGCGAAGCTGCCCCCCGGCATCGAGCCTGCGTATGACGGGCTGGTGATTGACCTACCCGGGGCATAAATTCCGCCGCGAGGAGACTCATGCTCAAGGAATTCGACAATCCCGCCGTCCGGCAGAGCACCAGGATGGACGAACTGGTGCGTCAGGCCGTGTTCGGGAACGAAGACGAGAAGGCCCAGGCGCGCTGGTTGATCTGGGAGATCGGGCAGCGCGCCGGCGTCCGGCCCGCCTCGATTCACGAGCTGTACATGGCGCGGGGCCGGGGCGAAGTGCCGGCGTTCACCACCCCCGCGATGAACGTTCGGATTCTCTCCTACGACTCCGGGCGCGCGATCTTCCGCGCGGCGCAGCGACTCGATGCCGGGGCGATCATCTGCGAGATCGCCCGGAGCGAGATCGCCTACACCGACCAGCGGCCAGCCGAGTACGTCGCCGTGATGACGGCCGCGGCGCTGCGCGAGGGATTCACGGGGCCGCTGTTCATCCAGGGCGACCACGTCCAGGTCAATGCGAAGAAGTACGCGGCCGATCCCGAGACCGAGCTCAAGGCGCTGCGCGCGTTGATCGAGGAAGAGCTGCACGCCGGCTTCTATAACGTCGACATCGATACGTCCACGCTCGTCGATCTCTCCAAGCCAAATCTCGACGAGCAACAGCGGACGAACTACGAGCGCGCCGCCGAGCTCACGAAGTTCATCCGTGACCGCGAGCCGGACGACGTCACCGTGTCCGTCGGCGCCGAGATCGGTGAAGTCGGCGGCAAGAACAGCGACGTGCACGAGCTGAAGGCGTTCATGGACGGCTACAACCGGACGCTGAAGAAGCTCGGGACGTCGGCCGGGATTTCTAAGATCTCCGTGCAAACCGGCACCAGCCACGGCGGCGTCGTGTTGCCCGACGGCTCGATCGCGAAAGTACAGCTCGACCTGCAGGCGCTGAAGGCGCTGTCGCACGACGCCCGGACGAAGTACGGGCTGGGCGGCGCGGTGCAGCACGGGGCCTCCACGCTGCCGCCGGAAGCGTTCTCGCAGTTCCCCGCGTGTGAGGCGGTCGAGATCCACCTCGCGACGAATTTCCAGACCATCGTCATGGATCATCCCGCGGTGCCGAACGACCTGCGCCGCGAAGTGAACGACTGGGTCAAGCGCGAAGCGAAGGAAGAGTGGAAGAAGGGCGACACCGAAGAGCAGTTCATTTACAAGAGCCGCAAGAAAGCGATCGGACCCTTCAAGCGGCGGTTCTGGGATCTTCCCGCCGAGGTTCGCGCCGCCATCGGAGCCGACCTCGAGAAGACGTTCGCCTTCCTGTTCGAGCAGCTGCGGGTCAAGGGCACACGCGCGGCGACCGATCGGTACGTCAAACCGAAACTCGTGTCACACGCCGCGCCGCGCGCCGCGCTCGTGTCGGCACCGGATGACGCGGAGGCCGGCGAATGAGCGAGCGGAGTGGAGGGGGGGGAGGCTTTGGCGCCTTCCTGTTCGGCATCGTGCTCGGTGCGGTGGCGGGGTTCGTGTTCGCGCCGACCGAGGGCGGAGAGAGCACACGCCGCAAGGTGACCAAGGGCCTGCGCAACCTGAAGGAGCTCGCCGAAGAAAAGGTGGACGAGGTTCGGGGCCTGCTGAAGGAAGCTGAAGAGGACGCCGAGGCTGAAGCGTCCGAAGATGAAGACGAGGAAGAGCCGGAGATCGCGACACGCGAGCAGCTGCGCCGCCGGCTCGAGGCCGCCCGCCGCCGTCGCGCCCGGGCTACCAGGCCGCCGGCGTCCTCCGCCCCCGGGTCCGATGAGGAGGACGAGCCGCTCGCGTGAATCGTGAAGGCGGCTGGCACCGCACGGTCACCGGCGTCGTCCGGCGCACTCTCGAGGCCGCCTACGAAGACAACATCCCGTTTCTCGCCAGCGCCGTGGCGTTCGACATTCTGCTCACGGCCATCCCCTTCGTCGGGCTCGTCCTGGCCGTCGTCGGCTACCTCGCCCAATACCAGCTCGCCATTCACCAGCTCAACGTCCACGAGCTGCTGGAGCGCTTCCTCCCCGAGTCGAGCGGTGGGGAGACCGGTCAGTTCGGCTTCATCGAGCGCGCGCTCGGCGACCTGGTCGCGCGCCGCGGGCACATCACCCTCCTAGCGGCGCCCCTGTTCCTGTGGTTCTCGACTCGTATGTTCGGGGGACTGCGGGCGGCACTGAACGAGGTGTTCGATACCGAGGAGAACCGATCCTGGCCGATCGCCAAGCTCACCGATCTCGCCATGGTATTCGTCGCGGGCGCGCTGTTCTGGGCCAACGCGTTCGCGTCGACCGGCCGCGGCATCTTTGCCTGGCTCGCCTCGCTCGCCTTCAGCACGCTGCTGTTCTTCATGATCTTCAAATTCCTGCCCAGCCGTCGCATCTACTGGCGCACGAGCGTCGTCGCGTCGCTGTTCTGCGCCGTGGCGTTCGAGATCGCCAAGCGGCTGTACGCGCTGTACGTGGCGCGCTTCGTGACGTTCGACCGCGTCGCATCGGACGCGAACCTGATCGGCGTCTTCTTGTTCCTTGTGTGGATCTATTACACGGCGTACGTCTTTCTGCTGGGCGGCGAGGTCGCGGAGACGTACGACCTGATGCGCATGCGGCGCCAGCAACGCGTGCAGCTCGGATGACATCTCCACCGATCGATCTCCGCTCCGATACCGTCACCCGGCCGTCGCCCGCGATGCGGCGCGCCATGGCGGACGCGGAGGTCGGCGACGACGTCCTCGACGGCGATCCGACCACGCGCCGGCTCGAGGAGCGCGTCGCGGAATTGCTCGGCACCGAGGACGCGCTCTTCTTCCCGTCGGGCACCCAGGCAAATCAGACCGGCATCGCGCTGGTAACGGAGCCGGGCACGGAGCTGCTGCTCGAAGCGAACGCACATCTCGTCCACTCCGAGGTCGCCGGCGTCGCCGCGCTCTCGGGCGTCCAGATCCGTCCGATCACGACACCCGATGGCCTCCTCACGCCCGAGCTGGTCCGCGGCATGATCCGCGCGCCGTCACCGCACGTGCCGCGTACCACTGCACTGGCGATCGAGAACACCCACAATACGGCGGGCGGCCGCGTGCTGAACGCTGCGGTGGTCGATGCCCTGGTGCGCCTCGCGCGCGGGTCGCGAATGGCGGTCCACCTGGACGGCGCGCGCCTGTGGAACGCCGCGGTTGCCGTGGGCGTGCCGCCCGCGCGCCTGACGCAGGGCGCCGACACCGTAATGGTCAGCATCTCGAAGGGCCTCGGCTGTCCGGTCGGATCGTGTCTCGGATTCAAGAAGTCGCTGCGGGCGCGCGCGTGGGAGATTCGCAAGCGCCTCGGCGGCGGGATGCGCCAATCGGGCATTCTTGCGGCCGCGGGATTGTACGCGCTCGATCAAAACTTGTCGCGGATCGGCGAGGACCACGCGAACGCCCGCCGTTTTGCGGAATTGCTCTCCGGCAGTCCGGCCGTCCGACCGTCCGTCCCGGAGACGAACATCGTCATGGTCGACTTGTTGCGTGAGCGCGATACCCCCGAATCGGTGTCGCCGCGGCTGGCCCAGGCGGGAGTTCGTCTCGCGCCGTGGGGGCCGCGGCGGCTGCGGGCGGTCACGCATCTCGATGTCACGAGCGCCGACGTCGAGCGCGCCGCCCGGATCATCCTGGATACTCTCCGATGAGCGACCGGCCCGAACCCCGCTCACAGCCGATGCCGATGGATCGGTCGATCCTGTGGAACCCGCCGGCCGCGCCGGGCACGACGAGTCCGGGGGGACGTTCGACCAGCCGCTCGCCCTATCCGATCTTCTTTCAGCAGGAAGCGGTCATCGCGCTGCAAGACCATCTGAAGAGCTCGCCGACGCAGGCGATTTTCGGGTTCCTGATCGGCGACGTCTATCGCGATCCGGAAAACGGCGCGCTGTACACGATCATCGACAAGACGCTGAAGCTCAGCCAGGCGATCTACGGCGACAAGACCGAAGTCGTGGTGTCGCGGCTGTGGGACCGGATGCAGGAGCAGCTCAAGAAGGCGGCCGGAACGCTTCTGGGCTGGTACCACAGCCATCCGGGCCAGGGCGGATTCCTCACGACGCACGACGTCGAGACCCACGAGAAGTTCTTCACGGAGCCGTGGCACGTTGCGATTCTGGTCGCCGCTGAAGCGGGTGGCGTCACCGGACGATTCTTTCGCGCAACGCAAGGCAACACCGACTGGCCCAAGACACCACTGCCGTTCTACGAGCTGCTGCAACCTGATTCGATCAAGGCCGACGGGAAGAAACGTTCGTTCATTGTCTGGAGGAACTACAAGCCGTACGGTCCCACGCTGACAGGGCCGAAACCGAAGCCGCCTGAGCCATCAAAAGCGGCTCCCCCCCCGCCGGAAGCTGAAGAGCCAGAGGAAGAGGAAGTCGAAGCCGAGGCCCCGCCGCCGGCGGCCGGTGACCGCGGCTTCCGGATCATGCGCTCGAGCGCGGATGACATTCCCGTCATCAAGACGAGCGCCGACGATGAGCCGGCGCCTCCGCCGGTGCCGACTCCGCCACCGCCAGCACGCAAAAGCGGGGCACACACCCGGCCAGCGGCGCCCGTCTTCGTTCCGGACGAGCCACCTGCGCCCCCTCGCAAGCCTCCTCCGCGACCCCCACCACCGCCGCCCCGTCCGGCACCGCCGGCGCGGTCCTCGGACGACATTCCGTGGCAGGTCTCGCCCGCGGAGGTTGGGACTCGCCCGCCGGAGCCACCATTGGCGCCGCCCGCTCCGCGTCGCACGCCGACGCACACGTTCCGGCTGCTGGACGAGGAGGAAGAGAAAAAGCCTGCACCCGCTCCCGCCCCCCCCCCCAAACCGCGGCGCCGCAAACGGCGCGGGCCGTGGCTGCGGCGGTTGGCAATTCTCCTGTTACTGGCGGGCGTGGGAGCGGGGGGCTATTGGTACCTCGCGATCCGCAATCCAACCCTGCTCCCGGGATTGCTGGATCGTGGGAAGCAGTTCGTTGCACGCATCACGAAACGGAATCCGGCGCCCCCCCACCCAGCGCCGGCCGCCAGCCCACGGCGCCGGCCGACGGCAGGGTCGCCCCCCCCCCCGCCGGCTCGGCCTCCGGCGGCCGCCGTCCCGGCTGCGCCAGTCCCTGTGCCACAGCCGGTGGCGCCGCCGTCGCCGTTCGCGCGCTTCGATCGGTTGAGGGACTCGCTCTCGGGCGCCGTGCGCAACTTCCAGGATCGTGCGGCGCTGTTTGCGGCCGGTCGCATGGATTGTGGCGGCCTGGCCACCGGGCTCGTGGCGGTCGAGAACCTGTGGCCTACGTACAACCTGGAGCGACGCGCGCGCATGGCCGCGTTCGATCAGCGCCGGTCGTCCCAAGATCAAGCGGTCTACGCCGCCGTGGACTCCGTCGAGAGCCGCTTCGAGCAATCAGGATGCCCCAGGCCTTGAGCGCATTCCTTGCCCTGCTCCTCGCGCTGCAGGGCGGGAGCCCGGCGTCATTGCGCAAGACCGATCTCGTGCGGCTGCTTTCCGGGGCGGGGATGTCTGCGGTGGACCTCTCGCAGCTGGTACGGCGCAACTGTCTGACCTTCCAGCCCACCGAACGCGATCGCAACGACCTTCGCATGCTGGGCGCCGATGCGTCGCTCCTCGCAGCGGTCGACGAGTGTGCGCGTCGCAAGACACCACGTGGAACGGCTTCCGGCACCGCGACGCGCGCGGCCGCGCGCCCGCCGTCGGCGCCAGCACCTCCGCCCCCACCCGCTCCTCAACCGCCCGCCGTTTTCCAAGTGCAACGCATCATCGTCACGGTCTCAGCCGAGCGGAGCGGCTTCGTGGCCGGCGGGGGGCAGCGAGGCAGCGTCGGCACACAACTGCCGCGCGCGCTGGTGTTCGAGGCGCGCGATTCCGCCGGAGCGCCGCTCCCCGGCCAGGCGGTGACGTTCACCGGGATCAACGCGAGCATCGAGCCCACCGCGGTGGCCACCGATGCGGCCGGGCAAGCACGCGTTGGGGTCATGTTGGGCCAGCGCGTCGGATCGGCGACGGTCATCGGTTCGATCGGGGTCGTCGAGAAGCAGGTCGCCTTCAATGTCGCGGCAGGGCCGGCGGCGCAGCTCGTGGTGATGTGTGGGGCGTCCAGCGTGTCCGGACACTTTGCCATTCGCCCCGACAGCGTGATTGCGTTACGAGTCTCCGCGCAGGACGCCTTTGCGAATCCCACGCCCCTGCTGGGGCTTCGCGCCGCCGTGGCGGACGCGCGGATTTTCCGGGTGCTCGCGGTGGCGCAAGACAGTGCTGCCGGCACGGTGACGCTGAAGCCCGATCAGCCGGGCACGACGAGCCTGGCCGTCATCGCCAACGGCATGCGGCAGTATTTGACAGTGACGGTACCGCCGAAAGCTGCGCCAGGAAAAGTAGACTGTCGCTGATTCCTGTTGACCGCTGTGCGTCTGTTGACCGTTGCCGGTTTACCGCAGACCAGTAAAATGCCCCAGGCACCCCGCAACGAATCCCGACATCGTTTAGCGCTGCTCCCTGCGGGGGCCTGACGCGGTTCACGAGCGGAAAGCCTGCGGACCTGGGGCACGCGAAAGGTACCTAGGTTAGATTCCGTCCTCAATGATCGCCCTCGCCCGTAAGTACCGCCCCAAGCAGTTCTCCGATCTGATTGCGCAGGACCACGTCGCGGCCGCCTTGCGGGGCGCAGTCGCGCAGGGACGTGTGGCGCACGGCTACCTCTTCGCCGGGCCGCGGGGCGTCGGGAAGACGACGGCCGCCCGGATCCTCGCGATGGCGCTGAATTGCGAGCGGCGCAAGCCAGGCGATGCCGGCGAACCGTGCGGGGAGTGCGATGCCTGCCGGCGCATCTGGACTGGCGCGGCCAGTCTGGATGTTGTCGAGCTCGACGCCGCATCCAATCGCGGCGTGGACGACGCCCGCGATCTGCGTGAGCGCGCGATGTATGCCGCGAGCACGGAGTCGGGCTCCAAGGTCTACATCGTCGATGAAGCCCACATGCTCACGCGCGAGGCGTGGAACGCACTGCTGAAGATTCTCGAGGAGCCGCCACCCCGGGTCGTGTTCGTGTTCGCGACGACCGAGCCCCAGAAGATCGCGAATACCGCCGCGCCGATTCTGTCGCGGCTGCAGCGCTTCGATTTCCGCCGCATCGGGCCGCACGCCATCGTCGCGCGGCTCAAGCAGGTGGCGGCCGCCGAGCAGCTCAAGGTCGAAGACGACGCGCTCCACCTCATTGCGCGGAGCGCTAACGGCGGCATGCGCGACGCGCTCTCGCTGCTCGATCAGGTCCTCTCGTTCGGCGAAGGCCCGGTCACCGCGGCGCGCGTGCGGGAGGTCCTGGGGCTGATCCCCGACGAGCTGTACGGCGAGATGCTCCGCGCTATCGTCGAGCGCGACCCCGCCGCCATCTTCCCGCTCGTTGACCGCCTGCTCGAGGCCGGCGCGGACCTCGGCGAGTTCGTCAACGGCGCCGGCGAAACGCTGCGCGCCCTGCTGCTTGCCGGCGTCGGCGGCCAGCCCGAGGGACTGACCGAGGGGCTGATGGCGGTGGTGCGCGAGTACGCACCACAGCTCCCACCGGCGGACATCGTCCGGCTCCTGACGATTCTCAGCGATTCCGAAGAACGCCTCAGTCGCAGTGCCAATCAACGCCTGCTGGTCGAGGTGCTGTTGTTGCGATGGGCGATGCTCGATCGGACGGTGGAGCTATCGGAAGTACTCGACGCGCTGAAGGGCTCACCCGCCGCCCCTTCGCCGCCGCCTCAACGCGCCGCCCCTTCGCCGCCTGTATCAGGTCAGAAGCTCGAACCGACGGTCGAAAACGTCCGCTCCGTCTGGTCCCGAGTCGTCACCGATGCCCGCGCGAAGACTCCGGTGCTCGGCAGTCTCCTCGCCGAGGCACAAGTCGTCGCCGTCGAGGGGCGGATCGTCACGCTGCGACCGGGGCATGCCGTGCATGCCGAGGGGCTCGAACGGCAACGCGAGATCATCGCGCAGGCGCTGGGTCAGTACATCAGCGAAGCCCCACGCGTGGCGATCGCGGCGGGTGCGGGGGGCGGGGGTGGGAGCATGCCAGGCGGGGGGCCGGAGCGCATTACTCCCGCGGGGGCCAGCGCGGAACGCTTGAAGAGTCTGCGCGCGAAAGATCCTACCCTGAGCGCGGCCGTAGACGCATTAGATTTGGAGCTGCTCGAATAGCTTGCTAACAGTTCCTCTAGAGGTAACTTTCGACGTATGGCGGATTTATCTAGCCTGCTCCAGCTCTCTCAGCAGATGCAGGGGCGGCTTACCGAGATCCAGACGCAGCTGGCGCAGCAGACATTGACGGTGTCGGCCGGTGGGGGGATGGTCCAGGCCACGGTCGACGGGCGCGGGCACATTCGCGGCATCAAGATCGATCCCCAGGCGGTCAGCCAGGGCGACGTCGAAATGCTCGAAGATCTCGTGCTGGCTGCTGTGGCGGAGGCGCAGAAACGCGCGGCCGAGTTGTATCAGGCCGAGGTGCGGAAGCTGGCGTCGGGTCTGCCGTTCCCATTCCAGCTGCCGCTGTAGGCCGCGGGTTCCGTGTCCGCCATCGAGGAGCTCGTGGCGGAGCTCGCCAAGCTCCCCGGCATCGGGCGTAAGACTGCCCAACGGCTCACGTTCCATTTGCTGAAGCAGCCCGCGGAAACCGCGGAGCGGTTGGCCGACGCCATCCGGCGGGTGCGCGGGCAAGTCACGGCATGCGGTGCCTGCGGCAACCTCGCGGACGAGGATCCGTGCCCCATCTGCCGCGACCCGCGGCGCGATGCGGCCTTATTGTGTGTGGTCGAAGAATCGGGCGACGTCAGTGCGATCGAGCGCGCCGGCCGGTATCGCGGCCGGTATCACGTCCTCGGCGGTCGGATTTCGCCCCTGGATGGCGTCGGGCCGGACGAGCTGCATCTTGATCGGTTGCTCGCGCGACTGCAGAACGGCTCTGAGGTGCGTGAGGTCATCGTCGCCACGAACCCCTCGATGGAAGGGGAGGCGACCGCCACGTACCTCCAGCAGATCCTGAAGCCGAGCGGCGTCCGCGTCACGCGGATCGCGCGGGGACTGCCGGTGGGTGGAGACCTAGAGTACGCCGATGCGGTGACGATCGCCCAGGCGCTGGCGGCACGGCGCGAGATGTCGGAGACCGACTGATCCTCTAGGAGGCGCATGGCCGGGGCCGCAAGCTGGTCGTTCAACGAAAACGATTTCAAGCAAATCCAGACGCACCTGCAGGCGTTCCTCCGCGACTCGAACGCCCGCTGTGCGTTACTCGTTGACCGCAACGGCCAGCTCGTCGCCACCGTCGGGGAAACGCCGCAGTTCGATCCCACCGCGTTTGCGTCACTCACCGCGGCCGACTTCAGCGCCAACGATCAGCTCGCGAAAATGATCGGCGAGGCGGAATTCGCATCGCTCGTCCATCAGGGAGAGCGCGAGTCGATGTATCTCGCGGACGTCGCGAAGCGCGTGATCCTGGTGGTGCTCTTCGATCAGCGGGCGACGTTGGGCCTCGTGAAACTCAAAGCGAAAGGCGTGGTGGGCGAGCTCAACAAGGTCTTCGAGGAGATGTTCAGTCGGGTCGGCACAGGTCAGGGGGGGGCCCAGCAAAAAGGCCTGCTCGAAGGGGCTGAAGACGAAATTGACAAACTCTTCGGTTAAGGGGACGCGCCCATGTCGATGATCAACTACGCGTCCCGCGAGATCAATTGCAAGCTCGTCTACTACGGACCGGGCCTGGGCGGGAAGACGACCAACCTGGAGCACATTTACGGGAAGGTCTCGCCCAACACGCGGGGCAAGATGATCTCGCTCGCGACGGAGACCGAGCGCACCCTGTTCTTCGATTTTCTCCCGGTCGATCTCGGCACCATCCGCGGTTTCAAAACGCGATTCCACCTCTACACCGTCCCCGGCCAGGTATACTACAACGCGAGCCGCAAGCTCATCCTCAAGGGCGTGGACGGTATCGTGTTCGTCGCCGACAGTCAGATCGAGCGCATGGAGGCCAACGTCGAATCGATGCAGAACTTGTACGACAACATGTCGGAATACGGGTACGATCTGACCAGGATCCCGTTCGTGATTCAATACAATAAGCGCGACCTTCCCAATGCCGCGCCGATCAAAGACCTCCAGGCGTCCCTGAATCCGGGTTGGCCGATCGAAGATGCGGCGCGTCAGAAACAGACGCCCGATCCGGCCCATCCGGGCGAGAACCTGGTCGACAAGGTCGGCGGCGAGTGGGTCGGTCACGCACCCTACCACGAGGCCGTGGCAGTTCGCGGCGATGGCGTATTCGACACACTCAAAGCAGTGAGCAAGCTCGTCCTCAAGACGCTCAGCTGAAACCCAGCTCGATGCGGTGGACTCTGCCGAACATCATCACGCTGGCGCGTATCTCGCTCACGCCCGTGATCGCGTTGCTGCCGTTCATTCAAGGGTATTGGCCGAAGGTCATCGCGTTCGTCGTCTTCTTGATCGCGGCATTCTCCGATCTGCTCGACGGCTATCTCGCCCGCCGCTACGGCACCACCAGCGAGCTCGGCATCCTGCTCGATCCGATTGCCGACAAACTGCTGCTGTTCGCCACGCTCATTCCCATTTTCTGGATGACGCGGCACCCGACAATTCTTGCCCGCGACAAAGTCGACTACGCGATCCCCTGGTGGGGCAGCCTGCCGGTCTGGGTGGCGCTCCTGCTGGTGGGCCGCGAGGTCCTCATCACGATATTCCGCTGGTTCGCCAAGCGGCGCGGCATCGTGATTCCCGCGATGGGTGCCGGCAAGTTGAAAGCGGTCGTCCAGAACGTCTTCATCGGCGCGACGATCGCCTGGTTCGCCTGGAAGGACGCGATCGCGCAGATGCACCTCGCCGGTGACTTCCGGAACTTCTGGGATCAGTTTCACGGGTGGTTCGTCGCCGTCACGCTGGCGGGCGCGATCGTCCTGACCGTGTACTCCCTCCTCGTCTACCTCTACCGCTACCGGACACTCCTCAAAGTCGGCAAGTGAAGCTCGAGGTCGTCACGATCGGCACCGAGCTGCTGCTGGGCCAGATACTCGACACGAACGCCGCCGAGCTGGGCCGCGGTCTGGCCGCGGCTGGGGTCGAAGTCGTGCGCCGCACCTCGGTCGCCGATCGCCCCGAGGCCATCCGGGCTGCGGTTGCCGACGCGCTCGAGCGCACCGGGTTCGTGATCACGACCGGCGGCCTCGGGCCGACACGCGACGACATGACGAAGCGCGAGGTGGCCGCCCTGTTCGGGAAACCGCTGCAACTGGACCCGGCCGTGCTGCGCTCGCTCGAAGAGCGATTCCACCGTCTCGGACGTCCGATGCCGGCCGTGAATCGCACGCAGGCGGAAGTGCCCGCGGGCGCCACCGTTCTCCCGAACCCCCGGGGCACGGCGCCGGGGCTCTGGCTCGAGGACAGCCGTGGGCGCGTCGTGGTGATGCTCCCCGGCGTCCCATCGGAGATGCGCGGGCTGCTCGCCGAGGAGGTCCTGCCGCGACTCGCGGGTCTGACGTCTGGCGCCGTCGTGCGCTCGCGCTCTGTGCGCACGACGGGGATCGCCGAATCCGCGCTCGCGGAGCGCGTTGGCGCCATCGAAGAAGAAATCGCGCCGCTCACGCTCGCCTACCTGCCGTCGACGGATGGCGTGGAGCTGCGTGTGACGGCGTGGGGACTGCGTGAAGACGAAGCGGAGCGTTTGCTTGAGGCCGCCGCCGCACAGCTGCGGCAGCGAGCCGGCGAGCACGCGTATGCCGATGATGGCGCGGACCTCGCCGCCGTCGTCCTCGATCAGCTGCGCGCTCGCAAAGCCCGGCTCGTCGTGGCGGAGTCGTGCACCGGCGGCGTGCTGAGCGCGCGGATCACGGCTATTCCGGGAGCCTCCACCGTTTTCATCGGAGGAGTCGTCGCGTACGACAACATGGTGAAGAGCGGGACGCTCGACGTTCACCCCGAGCTGCTCGATCAGTATGGCGCTGTCTCGGAACAGGTCGTAAGCGCGATGGCAGAAGGCGTACAGCGGCAGTTCGCGGTAGAAGCCGCGCTCGCGATAACCGGTATCGCCGGCCCCACCGGAGGCACGGCAGACAAGCCTGTCGGCACCGTGTGGTTGGCAGCGCGCTACGGCGCCGCCGCTCGAGCGCTCAAGCGACTCTTCCCCGGCGATCGCAACGAGATCCGCGCGCGCTCGGCGCAAGCGGCGCTCGATCTGCTCCGACGCCTGCTCGCTGACACGCAATGAACCGCGTCAACGCGCCCGACGGCACACCGCTCGTCTACGACGCCTACGAACCGGCTCACCCCAGCGTCGCAGTGCTGTTTCTGCACGACTGGCATCCCGAGCCCGCGGGACGTGACGAAGGCTTCGCCGCAACGGGAGCAGAGCTCCAGGACGCGGGATTTGCGGCGTACTTTCTCGACCAGCGCGGGCACGGGCGTTCCGGCGGTCGCCGCGGACATCTATCGCGCTTCAGCCAGCTGTTGGGTGACCTGCAGGCGCTGCGTCGCGCGGTGCGTCGCCGCCAGGATGTCCCGCAGGTGCTCGTCGGCCACGGCTTCGGCGGGCTCGTCGTGCTGCGCTATCTCGAGACGCAACCGGGTGAGCCACCGGCCGCGGCGGTCATTGCGAGCCCGTGGCTTGCATCGCGCGCGCGCCCCGCCGCCTGGAAGCGACTCGCCGCGAGACTCGCGGATCTGTGGCCCACGCTGCCGACGGGACGCGGCGCCGGATACATGACGGCGGGCGCCCGCGCCGAGCTGCAGTGGGCGCAGCGCGCTGTCCTGGCCGACTACCAGCGTATCGAGCGACCGATGCTGTTCGTGCTCGGCGGCGCCGACACCGTGGTGGATGTTGAGGCGGCGCGCCGTTTCGCGGGCGGACTGACGCCCCACGCGACGGTCCAATGGTACCCGGACCTGTCCCACGACCTCCTCACCGCCGCTCCAGTTCGCGAAGAACTGACCCGATTCATCGCCGGATACAGTCCCTAGGAACCGCTACCGATAGCAGGAGCCCGGGGGTATCTTGTTGTCGGACCGAAGGTTCCAAAATCATGAACAACAAACGCCACGCCCACTCGCCGCAGTCTCCGCCTTCGCCGCCACGCGCTCCGTCGCTCGATCCCGACACGGGCGAACCGGTGGCCGCGCCTGTGCCGTCGTCGGAGATCTCTGGGGGACCTGTTGCGTCTGCTGCGTCTGCTGCGTCTCAGGGATCTGTGTCAGAGCTGGATGTATGGAAGGACCGCCACCTGCGGCTCGCCGCCGAGTACGACAACTTCCGCAAGCGCACCGCGAAGGAGCGCGCGGAGACGTGGATGCGCGCGCAGGCAGAGCTCATCTCGCGTCTCGCCGACGCGCTCGACGATCTGTCGCGGTTCGCGCACATCGACCCCGCGGAGATCGATTCCAAGACGCTGCACGACGGCGTGGATCTCGTCGAGCGCAAGGTATGGAAGGAGCTCGAGAGCGCCGGCGTCACGCGGATCGATCAGGCGGACGTGCCGTTCGATCCGAACATCCACGAGGCGGTCACAACCCAGCCCGCGGCGAAACCGGAGCAGGACCACACCGTAGGCCAGGTGGTGCAACCAGGCTATAAGATCCGCGATACGTTGCTACGGCCGGCCCGAGTTGTGGTGCTGACCTGGCAGGGACATTAATGGCAGCACAGCGCGACTACTATCAGGTGTTGGGAGTCGCCGAAACCGCCACGACGGACGAGATCAAGAAAGCCTTCCGGCGGTTGGCCAAGCAGCATCATCCCGACCGCAATCCCAACAATCCGCAGGCCGCCGAGCGCTTCAAGGAAATCAATGAAGCGCACGATGTCCTGAGCGATGCCGCGAAGCGCAAGAAATACGATCAGCTGCGCCGCTACGGTGCGTTTGCCGGCCCGGGCGGCTTTGGCGGCGGCGGTGGTGGACCCACCACACGGCGCGGCCGCGGCGCTCCGCCTGACAGCGGCGATTTCGACATCTCCGACCTCGGCGGTCTCGGCGACATCTTCTCATCCATCTTCGGGCGGCGTGGGGCAGGTGGGGCAGGGAGCGGGCGCGACGCCGAACCTGAAGAAGTCGAGACCGAGGTCACGATTCCGTTCCGTGTCGCCGCGCAGGGCGGGACGGTGCCGATTACGCTGGTGATGCCCGAGGTCTGTCCGACGTGCGGCGGGACCGGGGCGGCGAAGGGCGCGACGGTTAACACGTGTCCCGAGTGCAAGGGGCGGGGCACGGTCTCGTTCGGACAGGGCGGATTCGCCGTGAATCGCCCGTGCCCGGTCTGCCGCGGCAAGGGCACCGTCCCCTCGGAGCGCTGTCCCACCTGTCAGGGTGCCGGAGAAGTGCGCGTCGAAAAGCGGATCAACGTCGACATCCCGGCCGGCGTCGAAGAGGGTGCGCGTCTGCGTCTCAAGAATCAGGGACCAAAGGGGCGTGGTGATCTCATCGTGCAGGTTCGCATCGCCCCGGATCGCTTCTTCCGGCGCGAAGGGCTGGACCTCATCGGCGTCGTCCCGATCAACCTTGCACAGGCACTCCTCGGCTCGCGGATCAAGGTCAAGACGCTGGACGACAAGCGTGTCGTGCTCCGGATACCCGCGGGCACCCAGCACGGCCAGAAGTTCCGGATTCCCGGGCATGGCATCGAGAAAAACGGACGGCGCGGGGACATGTACGTCGAAGCCCACGTGACGCTGCCGGAGAAGCTCAGTGCCGAGGAGCAGGACGCGGTAAAGAGTTTTGCGGAGAAGGCGGGCCTCAAGTACTGAGCGAGGCGCGCATCGCGAGGGCGCTGGCCGGGCACGCACCGCGCAGCTCCTCAGATTGCTCCAATGCGGTATCGAGCCGAGCGCGGGGAATCGCGGTAAAGCCGAACCGCGGAAAGAAGTGGCTGGCGGTTGTCGTGAGCAAGTAGACGGTGCGGACGCCACGCTTCCGGGCCAGCTCGAGCGCCGCTTTGGTCAGCCGTTCGCCCCACCCTTCGCCGCGGTGCTCGACCTCGACCGCCACCGACCGCAGCAATCCGGCTTGGCCGTACACCTCCACGGCTGCACATCCCAGGACTCGCTCGGAATCGCGCGCGACCAGAGTCGTCTCGATATGGTTCTCGATTCCGGCAACCGGGAGCGCCGCCGCTTTGAGCAGCGCCAGGATGTCCGGTAGGTCATCCATCTTCGCGGGATGAATGTTCATTGACACTGCAAATCTATCGTGTTTCTTTTGGTTCCCCGGGTCGCCGCCGACCTGCAGCGTCTGGGACCCAGTAGTCAGTGGGGTGTAGGTCAACTGGCAGACCGCCCGGCTGTTAACCGGGAAGTTGGAGGTTCGAGTCCTCCCGCCCCAGTTCCAACCTCGAAGGTCTCGACCGACGTCGTCATCTAGTTTCGCCGCCGTCTCGCGATTCGCGTACTGGTTGGACGCCGGGATTCGGGTTCCAGGCACCAACCTCCGGTTTGGTCTCGATCCCATCCTCGGATTAATCCCCGGCGCCGGCGATGCCGCTGGCGCCGTTCTGGCTGGATGGATCCTCGTAGAAGCGATCCGTTTGGGCGCCTCGCGCGCGACGGTGGTTCGGATCGCGGGCAACGTGGCGCTCGACGCGGTCGTCGGCGCCGTTCCGGTGCTCGGGGATATCTTCGACTTCGCCTGGAAAGCCAATCTTCGGAACGTGGCCCTGCTGGAACGGCACCTCGCAGCGCCGGAGCGGGCAGAGCGCGCGGACCGCTCGTTCGTCTTGCTCGTACTCTTTAGCGTGCTTGCCATAGCGGTCGGACTGCTCGTGCTGGGGATCCTGCTGACGCGCTGGGTCTTCCGCGCGTTGGGCGTCGCGTGACGAGCAAGGCCCGCTTCGCCATCGCACTCGCCGATCGCTACACCGTCGAGCGCGAACTGGGCCGCGGCGGCATGGCGACGGTCTATCTCGCCGAAGAGAAAAAGCACGGCCGCAAAGTCGCGATCAAAGTTCTGCGGCCGGAGATCACCGCTTCGGTCGGTACCGAGCGATTTCTCCGGGAAATCGGCATCGCCGCGCGTCTGTCTCATCCGCACATCGTCCCACTCATCGACTCCGGCGAAGCCGGAGGGTTCCTCTATTACGTGCAGCCCCACGTTCCGGGTGGCTCGCTGCGCGATCGCCTGCGGGAGACTCGCCAACTGTCGCTGAAGGATGCCCTGCGGATCGCGCAGGAGATCGGCGCCGGCCTCGACTTCGCGCACCGCAAGGGATTCGTGCATCGCGACGTGAAGCCCGAGAACATTCTGTTCGCCGACGGGCATGCCGTGCTCGCCGACTTCGGCGTCGCGCGCGCCGTCTCCGATGCCGATGCCCAGGTCACCGAAGCCGGCCTCGCCGTGGGGACACCGGAGTACATGAGTCCGGAACAGGCGAGCGGCGAGTCGGACCTCGGCCCGGCGAGCGACGTCTACAGCTTTGCCTGCGTCGTATACGAGATGCTCGGGGGCGAGCCCCCGTTCCGGGGATCGGGGCCCCGCGCCATCATGGCGAAACAGGTGACCGCGTCGCCACGTCCGCTGCGCGGGCTGCGGCCGGAGGTGCCGGTCGCTACGGAGCGGGCGGTCGTCCGCGCGCTCGAGAAAGACCCGAACCAGCGATTCACCAGCGCCGCAGAGTTCGTGACCGCGCTGACCGCACCCGATGGACCCGGCGCTGCGCGGACGCCCGCGACCACGCGCTCGATCGCCGTACTGCCATTTGTGAACGCCAGTCCTGACCCCGACAACGAGTATCTGAGCGACGGTATCACCGACGAGTTGATCGATGCCCTCGCCAAGATTGCCGGTCTCCGCCTCGCGTCGCGTACGTCGGTCTTTGCGCTGAAGGGCAAGTCGCTCGATGTGCGGGCGGTCGGCGCGCTGCTGGGGACCTCGGTCGTGCTGGAAGGTACGGTGCGGAAAGCGAGGGACCGCCTGCGCATCACCGCGCAGCTGACCTCGACTGATGACGGCCGGCTCCTCTGGTCGCAACGCTACGACCGCAAGCTGGTCGATGTCTTCGAGATTCAGGATGAGATTGCGGAGACGATCGTCAATACGCTGCGCGCGACCATGTTCGCGGATCTGTCCGAGCATGTTCCGCGACGCTACACCGAGAACATCCAGGCCTACGGCCTCTATCTCAAAGGCCGGTACGCCTGGAACAAGCGCACGCAGGAGGGCGTCGCGGAGGCGATCGGCTACTTCGAGCAGGCCATCGCGGAGGATCCCACGTATGCGCCCGCCTACGCCGGGCTCGCCGATTCGTACGCGCTCGACGTCGACTATCGCTCGATCCCGGTCGACGAGGCGTACCGGCGTGCCAAGGAGTACGCGCGGAAGGCGCTGGAGCTCGACGAAACCGTTCCGTCGGCTCATGCGTCGCTCGCGTGGAGTCTCTTCGTGTACGATTGGGATTGGGAGGGGGCCGATCGGGAATTCCGCCGCGCGATCGAGCTCAATCCGCGCTACGCCAGCGCGCACCAATGGTATGCCTTCCTGCTGGCGTCACGTGGAGAGCACGATGCCGCCTTGCTCGAAGGACACACGGCCATCGAGCTCGATCCCGCGTCCGTCTCCGCCCGGAGAGGTCTCGGGTGGCTCGCGTTCTACGCGCGGCGCTTCGATCAGGCGCTCGATCACCTGGCGCGCGCCGTCGAGCTGAATCCTATGGCGGTCGAGAGTTATCGCATCCTCGCCACCACGCTTGGCATGAAGGGCCAGTGGGGGGAGGCGGAGCGAATTCTGCGCGACGCCCTCGTGTTGCCGGGCGCCGGCGCCTACACGACGGCGACGCTCGGTTGGGTCCTCGCCCGGTCCGGCAAGCGGAGCGAGGCGGAACAGTTGTTACGTGCGCTCGAGACCGTTGCGCGCGAGAGCTACGTGTCGCCGGTGGCGTTCGCGATCCTTCACGTCGGGTTTGGTAACGTAGACCGCGCGCTGGATTGGGCCGAGCGCGCGTACGACGAGAAGCGAGGGTGGCTGGCTTACTTGAAGGTGAATCCCATGCTGGACCCGCTGCGCAATGAATCGCGCTTCCAATCGCTGCTGGAGAAGATGCGGTTGTAGCTTCCTAGTCCTTCAAGGCCGGTGCGCCGGCCAGGAACTTCTCGATCACTTCGTTGCCGACGGTGGGCCGGATGTGCTCCAGCACGATGCGGCCGAGCCGCGGCACGTCTTCCTTGCGAAACCCGGCGGCGGAGAGGCCCGCCATCAAGGCGGCGGGGCCTGCCACGCCGATCATCTCGCCGGTGCGCGCGCCGCTCATCAGCGCGCGTCCCATGTAGCTCTCATGGTTCGGCACCGCCACGCGGACCTTTTCGAACGTCGATTTGTCCACCGCCATGCGCATCGCCATCAGAATGGCGCCGATGCCCTTCTCGGCCTGGCCGGGCTCCACTTCGAGGTTGGCGACGATCTGCTCCACGAGATCCATGGGCGCCAACATAAAAGCGAAAACGCGGACATGCAAAAACGGGGCAACAGACGCAGCAGCGGTGAACCGGCTTGAGTCATCGGGACCACCCTCTCGCGGGTTGTCCCGTTGACTCTTGACTGAGGCCCGCGGTGCGTCTGTTGCCTAGTTTTTGCCGGTCCTCGTTTATTGTCCGACCGTGAAATCAATTCTCTTGAGTACTGTGCCTGCCTCATCGCGAATCTCGACGTGCCATGCTCCCTTGGCATCGGCCGGGATTGTCTTGCGGCTCCAGCTCCGCCACGGCGACCCTCCGATCGTGAGCGGGACGTCGCCTACTTGATCGCCGCCGTGGAACCACACGTGATGCAGCGTCTGGCCACTGGCATCGGTTACCCGCATCCACAATACGATCGTTCCAACACTGTCTGGGAAGGCGGAGCCGGTGTCTTGCGGCGCGCGGTCCACGACCGTGCGCGCCAACACCGCTTCCACGCTCACGTTCGCAGCCGGAGCGGCCCCTGCCGGTGGAGCGGCGGGGCGGGCAGTCGTATCCTGTGCGGCGAGTGATCCCACGAGTCCCAGCAGCATCACCGGCGTGAGTAGCGCTTTCATGCAGACACTCCCTGGTTAGGATGGGCGCGTTCCGCCGCCCGCCGGCTGCGCCGTTCCAACGAGGCGCCGACAGCGGCGGCGATCAAACACCCGAGCAGCGTCCCGGCCATCTGAAAGCCGAGCTGATACTCGAGCTGAATCCAGTGGCATTTGGGCGCGAACAGCGGGCCGACCAGCCGCCCGCATTTATCCTGAGTCAATGCAAAACCTAAACTGGTCCCAAATCCGAACAGCAAGGGGAGGAGGGCGACGAAGAAATGTCGGAGCTGGAGCCTCATCGGCCACGCTCGATGTGCCAGCGATCCATCACGCGATCTCCTTCGATCACCACGTATTCGTCGAAGTGCGCCTCGGTCAGGCAGGAATGGTTGGGCATGATCTCGACCTGCTGTCCTACCTTGAACTTCCCTTCGATCGCCGTGGGCGCTGCGGCGCGGATGACGCCGTGCTCCTGCGAGACAGATGCGACCGTCAGCTCGGGATGGTCCCGCACCGCGCCGAACGCCGTCTCGATACCCAAATGGGTGGGTCCAAGATCCTTCGAAAGGGAAAGCGCGCCGGCATCCACCACGAAGTACGATGCGCCCGGTTGATGAGACACGACTGTCGCCAGGACTAAGACCGCGACATCGCTCAGTTCGCAACAACCGATCAGGACCATGGTCCGGTCATAGAAGATGTAGTTCCCGGGCCTGGCTTCTGTGACGCCCGTCAAGTCTTTTACGGCCGCCATCGCGGGGGTCGACCCCACGCTGACACCGCGCACGGGCAGGCCGTCCTTGCGGAGCAGCTCCGCGAACCATGCCATCACCTGGCGTTCCTGCTCGGCGACCTGCGCCGCCTCCTCCTTGTTACGTGTGCGGTACGCGTGACCCGAATGGCTGAGAATCCCGTCGAACGTGAGACCGCGCTCGGCACCCAGCTCCCGCGCGACCTCGAGCGCGTAGCGGGACGACGGGTCGACCCCGGCTCGGTGATAGCCGCAATCGACCTTGAGCCAGACGTGGAGCCCAGTGCCTGCCAGTGCTTTGGCGGTGTCGAGATCGTCGAGAGTCACGCGCAGCGTCACACCGTCCCGCGCGATGCGTTGCACGTGTGCAACGTGGGTCGGATCGAGCGGGAAGGCCCACGTGAGATCGGTGAAGCCGCCGCGTGCGAAGGCCTGCGCTTCGAACAGCGTGGATACGGTGATTCCTTCTGCCCCCAGCGCGACCTGGCGACGGCCCAGCTCGAGACACTTGTGCGTCTTGATGTGCGGCCGCAGCGAGACGCCGAGCTTCTTGGCGCGGCCGGCCATGTTCTTGAGGTTCCGCTCCAACACATCGCGGTACAGCAACAGCGCCGGCGTTTCTACGTCAAGCATCGATGCGGCGGCCGCTAACCTCCACCCGTTTCATGCGCTCGATCCGTCCCGACCCGCCGATGAACGCCGACGCGGCCCAGCTTGTCAGGCCGACGATGATGGCGCCGACCGTAGCCGAGAACAGGCCCGCGATGTGAAATCCCGGCACGAGCGCGGCCACGAGTGCGAGCGAGATGCCGTTCACGATCAGGATGAAGAACCCGAGGGTCAGCACCGTCAGCGGGATGGTGAGGATGAGGATGACTGGGCGAATGACCGCGTTGACCACGCCGAGCAGCAGCGCGGACACGATCAGGGCACTGGTGCTGTCGAACGCAAGACCGGCAAGGAGCTCATCGGCGACCCACAAGCCGAGCGCGGTGATCAGCAGTCTGACAAGGAAGCCTCTCATGGAGCGGAAGATAACCGCTGGGAGCGGCCCGCGACGAATCGCGCTGTCATCCCGGGACGTGCCTGCACACCCAGCTTGGAGTCGAGGAGAATCGACCCGCTCAGCGAATCGCGGCCGGCCCAGGCGAGCGACAGCCCGGCAAAGGGGCCCAGGTCCGCGGGCCAGCCGCTGACAATGGCCTGCTCCGGCTGGCCGAACCAGGTGACGGCGAGCGTGTCGGCGCGCGGCGCGCGAAAAACGACGCGCCCCCGGAACTCACACTCATGGCCGACGACCACCGTGGCTGTGTCGAGCGCGATGCTGCCCAGCCGGAATCGATCGCTCATGCCGGGGGCGGTGGGAAACGTCATCGTGTCTCCACGCGCAACGACCCAGTGGCCGGCGTAGGGCAGGGAGTACCGGCGCAGGCGGTCGAACTGATGGCCGGAGCAGGGGTTGGGAGGTCCGCACGCGGCGACCACGAGCACCACGCCGCACATCACGGCGCGCATCAGCGCTCCATTGTATCCCTCGCGACCGTGTCGCTGCTGCGGATGCGCGCGCTCATGGAGTCGGCCGCGTTCATCGCGCGTCCCACGGCACGCGCGTTGGGGATCTTCGAGTTCGCGAGGATGCTGTCTTTCTGGCGCTCGGTGAGCGTATCGCGGTTGACAGTTTGAGCCGATCTGTCCGAGCCACAAGCGACGAGGACGCAGAGCGGAACCAGCCAGAGGATTGATTTCATGGCTCGCAACGTTAACAATCTCCGCTGCGGTTGCAACTCCACGTGCTTCCAGAGGGAGAGACCATGCGACGTTTGGTGATCGTCCCTGCGCTCCTCGTGCTCACAGCATGTAGCCAGCCATCCATCGCAGACCGCCTCATGGCGGGCAAATGGGTTGACCTCACGTACGACTTCGACTCGACCACCATCTACTGGCCGACCGCTCAGCCCTTTCATCTCACAGTCGTCTCGGCGCGGCGGACGCCCGGCGGGTGGTACTACGCGGCGAATAACTTCAGCGCCGCAGAACACGGCGGTACGCATCTCGATGCCCCGGTGCACTTCATAGAAAAGAAACACACCACCGATCAGATTCCGCTGAGCCAATTGATCGCCCCTGCCGTGGTCATCGACGTCCGTGGGAAGGCCGACTCCAGTCCCGACTATCGCGTGCACCAGTCAGACATTACGGCCTGGGAAGCGGCGCACGGAGATATCCCGGAGGGCAGCATTGTGCTGATCCGTACGGGTTGGGGCACGCGCTGGCCCGATCGCGCGCGTTATCTCGGCACCACGAAAACGGGCTCGATGGGCGTCGCGCAACTGCACTTTCCCGGTCTGGATCTCGATGCGGCCCGCGCGCTGGTCCGCCGCAGGGTCGGTGCGGTGGGGATCGACACGCCGAGCATCGATTACGGTCAGTCCACGACGTACCAGGTGCATCGCCGGCTGTTCGCCTCGAACGTGCCGGCGTTTGAGAATGTGGCGCACCTGGAAGAATTGCCGCTCACCGGGGCGTTCGTGATCGCGCTGCCGATGAAGATCAAGGGCGGCAGCGGCGGGCCACTGCGGATCGTGGCGCTACTGCCTTAGGACGTCGGCAGCCCCTTGCGCAGCACGTCTTCCATGACGTCGCCGAACCGGTCGATCTCCGCGAGCGTCGTGTAAACGTTCGGCGTGATGCGCAGGCAGTTGAATTCAGGGTGCGCGATCGGCGTGACGATGATGCGATGCCGGTCGAACATAAAGCCGGCGAGCTTCCCGACGTCGAGCTGGCCGGGTGTAAACGACGCCAGCCCGCACGACTGCGCGGGATCGTAGGGCGTCAGGAGCTTCACGCCAGGCACCCGCTCGAGCCGCTTGGCCCAGCGGTCGCGCAGGAAGCGCAGCCGGGCGGCCTTCCGTTCTGGCCCGATGCCGTCCAGAAAATCCAGCGCTTCCACAATCGCGTTGTGATTGGCCGCCGGATGTGTCCCGATTTCCTCGAACTTGCGAATGTTGTCGTTCATCTCGGGTGGCGCCGCCATCATCGGCCAGATCTTCGCGATCTTCGCGCGCCGGACGTACAGGAACCCCGTGCCGATCGGCGCCGTGAGCCACTTGTGGAGGCTCGTGCCGTAGTAATCGCAGTCCAGCTCGTCGCGCATGAACGGGAAATGCGCGTACGCGTGCGCGCCATCCACGATTACCTCGATGCCGCGCGCTCGGCCCAGCTGGCAAATCTGCTTCACCGGGAAGATCTGTCCGGTGAGGTTCGTGATGTGGCAGATGTGGATGACCTTGGTCCGCGGCGTGATCGCGGCTTCGATCCGCCGGGCGAGATCATCCTGCGACGGCGGCGGCACGGGGAAGGTGATCTGCTTCAGCACGATACCGTCGCGCCGCTCGCGCTGCTTCCAGGTCGTGATCATGCGCGGATAGTCTTGCGTCGTCGTCAGGACTTCGTCGCCGCGCTGCAGCGGCAGGCCGAGCTGCACGATCTCGAGCGCCTCGCTCGCATTGCGCGTGATCGCCATCTCTTCGGGATCGCACCCGAAGTTCGCCGCCAGCCGGCGGCGCACGGCCTCGATCTCGGGCTCGATCCATGCCCACATCGTGATGGCGGGCGCCTGGTTCGAGACGGCGAGGTAGCGCTGGAAGGCGGCGTTCACGACCCGCGGCGAGGGCGCCACGCCGCCGTTGTTCAGATTGATCATGCCGCGATCGATATCGAACGCCGCCTGGATCTCACGCCAGAAGTCTTCGTCCTGCGCGATATCCTCGGGATTCCTGCCATCGACGTGCCGCGCGGCCGGCAGAATCCGCGCGAGCGCGTCACTCTTCAACGCGGGGAGGGTGGCCGTGGCGGCGAACAGCGAACCGAGAAAGCGACGGCGTGTGGGCATCGGGAGCCTCGAGAGCGTCGGGTGAGTCGACAAACCGCCTGTAGGTAATAAAGCAAAACTCCCCGCCCGGCCAGAGCCGGACGGGGAGTCGGTCTTGCTCCTGCGCGATTACAGGCCGGCGAACGTGCCGACCGGTGCGAACAGGTTCGAGACGGTATTGCCGAAGTTCTCGAACGCATCGAACAGCTTCTCGAGTGCGATCAGGTCCGCGGCCGTCAGTGGCTGACCACCCGCATCGACCCACTGCGCCGTGGCGGGATCGCCACTGATCGACGCCACCGGATGGCCGTCCACGTAGACCGTGACGCTGACGGTGACCGCGTTGGTTGCCGTGTTGAGCGTAATGTGGCCCACCGCCCGGATCGTCTCGCCGTTTTGAATCAGCCGGAAGTCGGCGTTGATAACGATGTTCGGGTCTTCGAACGCCACCGACTCGTTCAGCATCAGCGTGATGGCCGGGTTGGTCAGCGCGAACGTCGCGTGCACGTTGGCGCCCGCGGCATTGACCGCAAGCGTCTCGTCGAAGGAGAGCGTCTTGTTATCGCCGCCGCTCAGCCCGTTCGTGATCGTGCCCGTGACCGTTGCGTTGGCAGAGGTCACGCCGCTGGTGAACGACGCGGTGTAGTCGACGTACGTCGTCGCGCCGCCCTTGACGAGGATCTGCAGCTGCAGCTTGGTCGGCGTGCTCTGATCGATGATGTCGAGCGTTCCGATCGCGCTCACCGGCTCGACGACCTGGCCATCGAGGCCGGTCGCATAGAGCACGAACCGCACGCCCGTGAGGTTGGCGGCGGTCGCACCCTGCCACGTGTACTGATTGAGCGAGGCATCCCACTCGAACACTCGGCCGTACATCGTGTCGGGAATGATCCGGCCTTGAGCGGCGGAAATGCTGAGGTTCGGCACCATCACCTGCAGCTTCTGCGCCTGCTGCAAGGTCGGGAGGAACATGCGGGCGCCCGTCCGGACCAGCTTGGGCCGCAGCGTCCCGACGAGGCTCGCCGCCGGACGGAACGCCGGCGCGGTCGCGACATCGAGCATGATCGACGCGGTGGAGAAGCTGCGGAATACGTCGCTGTCGAACGCGGAGTCGACCGACGAGAGATTGGCCGAGACCGCAGCCGGATCGTTGAAGTCGACCGGGGACGGCGCGTCTTTGCCGCACGCCACCATCGCCGCTAAGCCGACCACGACTCCGGCACGAAGGAGCAACCGCATACAACCTCCAAGAGAAATTGTGGGGGCGAAACTGAATACTGCACGCGCTGCGGCCGGAGGTGCTGTGACCCCCCACACGCTTCACCAGCCTAGGCGATCACACCACCGCCGAGCAATCGATCGTTGGCGTCGTACAGCACGCCCGATTGCCCCGGTGCGATCGCCCGGACCGGCTCGGCGAGCCGGAGCGCGATGCGGTCGTCCGCCTGCGCAGCAATCGTGCCGGGGACGGCACGCGCGCGATAGCGGCATTGCACCCACACGGCGTCACCTGGCGAGAGCGGATCGGCCAGCCAGTTGACCTCTTGGAGAGACACGTCGTGTCCGAACAACTCCGCGCCTGATCCGACGACGACTTCGCGCGTCTCGGGCCGGATCGCGACGACGTACAGCGGCTCGCCTGATCCGCCGGGGAGCCCGCGACGCTGGCCGACGGTGTAGCGCGCGAACCCCTCGTGCTCGCCGATCACTGCGCCGCTCGTGGTGACGAGCGGCCCGGGCACCAGCGCCGGCGCATCGGCGGGAAGATGCTGCTCGAGCACCGCGACGTAGTTGTCATCCGGGACGAAACAGATCTCGACCGATTCCTGCTTGTCCGCCGTCACCAATCCCAGCTGGCGGGCGACGACGCGCGTTTGCTCCTTGGTGAGATCGCCCACGGGCGTCAGCATGCGGCGCACCACGGCGCGATCGATGCCCCACAGAAAGTACGATTGATCCTTCTGACGGTCGCGCCCGCGGTACAGCGCGCCGCCGTCCGCGATCGCGTAGTGCCCGGTGGCAATCGCGTCGCAGTCGAGCGCATCCGCGTGATAGAGGAAGTCGCGGAACTTGGTAAACGAGTTGCAGCGCACGCAGGGAATCGGTGTGCGCCCGCGCGCGTACTCGGACACGAAATTGTCGATCACGTCGTGGCCGAACCGGTCCTCGAGGTTGAGGACGTAGTGCGGAATGCCGAGCTTGTGCGCCACCAGCTTCGCGTCGGTGATCGAATCGAGGGAGCAGCAGGGACGGTCGGGAACGGTGTCGCCGTAGCAGAACAGCTTCATCGTGGCGCCGATCACGTCGTGACCCTGCTCGACGAGCAGCGCCGCGGCGACTGAGGAGTCGACGCCGCCCGACATGGCGACGAGGACTCTCATCGGTGCAAGACGGTCGAGAGGGACCGCACCTTCTCGACGATTCGTGGCAGCGCCGCGCTGACCGCCTCCACGTCCTCCAGCGTGCTGTCCTTCCCAAAGGAGAAGCGCAGCGCCGCCACCCCCAGCTCCCGTGGGATGCCCATCGCGGTGAGCACATGCGATGGCTCGACGGCCCCGGTGCTGCAGGCGGATCCCGACGAGCACGCGATCCCGGCGAGGTCGAGGTGCATCAGCAGCGCTTCGCTGTCCGTCCCGGGAATCGACACGTTCGAGATGTGCGGCGCGCGCGCGCCCTGCCAGCCGTTGATCAGGGCATCGGGGACGATCGCGACCAGGCGGCGCTCCAGCTCGTCGCGCAGCTCGCCCAGCCGCGCCGCCAGGCTCTGCTGCTCTTCGGCGGCCAGACGGGCCGCGACCCCCAACCCGACGATGCCGGGGACATTCTCGGTGCCGGGCCGAATCCCGAACTGCTGGCCGCCGCCGTGAATGATCGCCTCGACCGCCTTGCGGTCGCGCACGATCAGCGCGCCGACGCCCTTGGCTGCGCCGATCTTGTGTCCGGAAATGGTCAGGAGAGTGCAGTTGACGTCGCGGAGCGATACCGGAACCTTGCCGAACGCCTGAACGGCGTCCGAGTGAAACGAGACGCCCGCGTCGCAACATCGCGCCGCCAGCTCGGCCACAGGCTGCACCGTACCGACTTCATTGTTGACCCACATCACGCTCACGACCGCGAGGCCGCGCGCCAGCACCTTGTCGAGTGACTCGCTCTCGAGCTGGCCCGACGCCGTGACCGGGAGAATGACCTCCTCGCCGCCGAGGTGCTTCACCGCATGGGCTGCGGCGAGCGCCGCCTTGTGCTCCGTGGCGGAGACCGCGACGCGGAACGGGCCGCCGCGCTCCCGCGCTGCGAGCGCCGCGCCGATGATCGCGAGGTTGTCGGCCTCCGTACCGCCGGAAGTGAACACCACCTGATTCGGCTCGGCGCCGACGGCGGTAGCGACCGCGCGCTTCGCCTCTTCGAGGCCCGCGCGCGCGGCGCGGCCGAATCGGTGCGCGGACGAGGGGTTGCCGAAGGCTTCCTTCCCGAGATAGGGAAGCATCGCCTCGAGCACCTCGGGCCGCACCGGAGTCGTCGCGGCGTTGTCGAGATAGGTGACGCGCTTTGTCATGGAAGGCGCAATCTACAAACTAGATGGACTGGACGCCAAGCTTCAGCACGTCATCCACTTCCAGGGTCTCCGCCGTGTAGAACGGCTCGCCGTAGCGGCGCCGGATGAGCGAGCCGTAATGAGCCGACTGGACGCGGATCAGCTCGCACAAGTCCTGCCCGGTGGGATGGATCTCACCGGCGGCTTTCGCCCCGGTGAACTGCGATGCGTAACAGCGAATCGCTTCCATCTTCACTTCAAACACGTCCGAGATGTCCACGACAAACGTCGGCTTCACCGGGTCTTCGCGATAGGCGAGAGCGTACAGCAGCTTGTACGGCCGATGGGCTTCGCCACCCTTGCCCGGCGCATACTTCGCGAGGCCGGCGAGGTAACACGCATCCCGGCCCAGCTCCGCTGCGATGCGGTGATCGGGATGCCGTCCCACCGAGTAGGGAAGAATGACGACCCGGGGCTTCGTGCGACGAATCATCTCGACCACGTTTTTCCTCGACGCCTCATCGTTTGTCAAATGCGCGTCGGGCATTGTGGCATTGAGTCGCAGCGCGACGCCCAGCGTCTGGGCCGCACGCTCCGCCTCGGCGGCGCGGGTGGCTGCGTCGCCCCGCGTGCCCATTTCGCCTTGCGTCAGGTCGAGGATACCGACTCGATGACTGGCCCGGACAGCCCTAGCTAGCGTGCCGCCGCAGGTGAGCTCGACATCGTCGCGATGCGCTGCGATCGCGAGCAGATCGACTTGTTCACTCATACCGGAGCGCCTCGACTGGATCGAGTTTCGCCGCGCGTGCCGCGGGTGCAATGCCGAAGACCAGGCCGACGAGGATCGATGCGACGGTCGCAATCGCCGCCGGCATGACGGGAATCGTCGTACTGAAGGCGAGCAGCCGCTTCAACACCTCACCGACGCCTATTCCGAGCGCAATGCCGATGATGCCGCCCAGCAGCGTGAGCGTCGCGGCTTCGACCAGGAATTGCCACAGGATCGCTCGGCGCGTCGCGCCGAGCGCTTTGCGGAGGCCGATCTCCCGCGTCCGGCTCGTCACCGAAACCATCATGATGGCCATCACTCCGATGCCTCCCACCATCAGCGCGATGCTGGAGAGCACGAGCATCACGAAGAAGAACGCAAACGTCAGACTGTCGAAAATACTCAAGACCTGATCGGATGTGAGCAAGTCGAACGTGTTGGCGTCGCCGACGCGCAGGCCGCGCAGGCGCCGCAGCGTCACCGTTGCGGCATCCATCGCGCGACTGACGCTCACCTCCGGCTTCGGCTTCACGAGGATGATCAGGCTATTCCACTCGTCGATGATGAAGCTGCGGCGCGCGGATTCGAACGGCACCACCGCGGCGATCTCGGGCGTCCCCGGCACCTCGAAGATATTCGTGGGTCGTTGCCACACACCGATGACCTTGAACGGATGCCCGCCGATCCGGACGACGCGACCGATCGGATTGACGGCGCCGAACAGCCGGTCGATGGTGCGCTGCTCGACGATCGCGATCGGCTCACCACCGCGCAGCTCCGCCGCGGTGAACGAGCGGCCGGACGAAATGCCCCCGCCGAGGATTTCCATGAAGCGGTCATCGGCGCCGAACACGCCCAGGATCCGCGTGTGATTCCCGCCGTATTCGAACCGCTGGAAGACCTGCGTCCAGATCGCGGCGTAATGGATTTCGGGAAGGCGCGCGATCGCCTCGGCGTCCTGCGGAAGCAGCTTCGGACGGATGCGCACCTCGCGCGGCACTGCGTCGGGATTCACGCCGGTCGTGGAGAAATAGCGGAGCACCCGGAACGTCGTCGGCCCCACGACTTCGAGGGTATTGACGATCTGCTCGCGGAACCCGGCGACGATCGAGGCCATCGCCATGACCGTGGCGATGCCGATCACGACGCCGAGCACCGTGAGCGCCGAGCGCAGCTTGTTGGCGCGCAGCTGATCGAGGGCGATGCGCCCGCCCTCGCGAACCGAGTGGAGTTTCATCTACTCCTGGCGCAGCGCTTCGATCGGATCGAGGCGCGAGGCACGATGCGCGGGGTACACGCCGAACGCCACCCCCACCACGATGCCCAGCAACAGCGCAATGCCGATGGACCACCCCGTGACGCGCGCCGGCAGCGGTGACAGGACCTGCACCAGTCCGGCGAGCCCCGCGCCCACCGCGAGGCCAGCGATCCCGCCCAGCACCGAGAGCGTCAGCGCCTCGGCGAAAAACTGCCGCCGGATGTCGCGGCGCGCGGCCCCGAGCGCCTTGCGAATCCCGATTTCGCGGGTCCGCTCGGTAACGCTCATGAGCATGATGTTCATGATGACAATGCCGCCGACGACGATGCCGATGACCACGACGGCCGGCACGACGGTGAAAATCACGCGCGTGAGCTTGGCCCAGAACGCGATCAACCCTTCGCCCGTGTCGATCGTGAAATCGTTGTCCGCGCCCGGCCGCAGACGGTGCGCGATGCGCATCGCTTCCTCCACCCGCAGCATGGCGGGCGCGACGCCGTCCGCCGTCGCCATCTTGACCGAGATCACCATCGTCTGGCGGCGCCCGTACATCGATTCGAAGGTGCTCAGCGGCAGCATCACGAAGCCGTCCCACGATTGACCCAGCACCGTGCCCTTCTTCGCGATTACTCCTTTGACGACGAGCTGAATGCCGTGGACCCGGATCGAGCTGCCGATGGCGGCCTCGATATTCCCGAACAGCTTTTCGGCGACATCGTAGCCGAGCACGGCGACGTACCGCCGCTGCTGGAGGTCGATGTCGGTGAGCGGCTCGCCCGCGGCGAACGTGTAGTCTTGCACGACCACGTACGGTGCCGTGACGCCGAAGATGAAGACGTCGCCGGTCGTGCGGTTGCGCCATTGCACGTCCGCCATCGGTGTCGGCCAGCCTGACTGGAGCGCGACGGCTTCGGCATCGGGGACGGCACGCTGGATGAAGTCGACGTCCTCCGGCGCGATGATCGGCCGTCGCTGGATCTGCTTCCAGGCCTCGTCGTCGATGAATCCCACCTGAATCGGATCGCGCCGGATCTGAAACGCGTTGACGCCGACGATCGCGCCCGCCAACCGCTCGCGGACATAGGCGTTCATGCCCTGGATCACGGCGACGACGGCGACGAGGAACGCGACCGAGACGATGATGCCGAGCAGCGTGAAGAACGAACGGAGCTTATGGCTCCAGATCGTATCGATGGCGAGTATCACGGCTTCAAAGAGGGGCACCGGTTACAAACTTACTCGTATCGGAGAGCCTCAACCGGATCCAGTCGTGCCGCCCGGCTCGCAGGATAGAGTCCGAACCCCACGCCCGTGAGCGCCGAGGCGAGGAGCGCCGCCACGATCGACCAGAGCGGCACGTAGGCCGGGATGGGCGTGATATGCGAGATGAGGAACGCGAGCGCGCCCCCGCACAGCATCCCGACCGCGCCGCCCACGAGCGTGAGGGTCGAGGCCTCGACCAGGAATTGCCACAGAATAGCGCGGCGCGTGGCTCCCAGCGCTTTACGCACGCCGATTTCCCGCGTCCGTTCGGTCACGGAGATCATCATGATCGCGATAACGCCGACCCCGCCCACCATCAAGCCGATCGACGACAACACCAGCATCACGAGGAAGAACATTCCGGTCACCTGGTTCCAGGAATCGAGGAGCTTGTCCTGCGTCACGATCGAGAAGTTGTTTTCCTGGCCCGGCTTGAGCCCGCGGATCGAGCGCAGCGTCGCGACCACTTCGTCCATGGATTCCTGTTGCGTGAATCCGGGCGCGGGCGAGACTGCGAGCCGCATCCATCCCTTGAAGTACGGCACACTCTTCACGAACGCGCCGTGGGGAATGCCGACGAACGGTGGCGCGGCGCCGCTGAACAGACTCGGCGGCTGCGCGTACACGCCGATGACCGTAAAGGGCGCGCCGGCGATGTGGATCGTCTGTCCGATCGGGTCGCGCCCGCGAAACAGCTGATCCTCGAGCTTGCGATTGATCACCGCCACGGCGGCGTTGGAGAGATCCTCGAACCGCGTGAACGTCCGCCCCGGGTACACATCGCCGCCGTTCACCTCGACCCACTCCGCCGACAGTCCGGAGACCTGCACCGATTCGAGCCGCAGGTCCTTGAACTCCACGGTGGCGGAGCTTTCCTCGCGGCGGGTCACGTACCGCACGGACGGCAGCAGTCGGATGCGGCCGGCTTCCAGCTCGTTGATCGCGGGGTTGCGCCGCCACGGGCTGTTCTCGTCCGAACCGTCCGAGACCATCACACCGGCCTGAAAGAATCGCCACACGAGGAACGTGCGCGGCGCGATCGACTCGAACACACCCGCCACGCTCTTGTTGATCCCGCTGATCAGGGCGGCCATCAGCATCACCACCATCACGCCGATGGCGATGCCGAGGATCGTCAGCGCGGCCCTGGCCTTGCTGGAGCGGAGCGACTGCAGCGCGATGCCGACGCCCTCGAACAGTCCGGTCACGTCTCGGCTCGCAGTGCGGTGATCGGATCGAGCCGGGCCGCGCGGCTCGCCGGGTACACGCCGGCGACGATCCCGACGCCGGCGCCCAGCACCACGCCGACCACGATGGACCACGGCGCGACGGCGGCGGGCAGCGGCGTGAGTGCGGCGACCGCCGCGGCCAGGGCGATCCCGACGCCGACTCCCGCAGCCGCTCCTACCGTGGCGAGCGTGGTGGCTTCGACCAGAAACTGACGCAGGATGTCGCTGCGCCGCGCGCCGAGCGACTTGCGAATGCCGATCTCGCGGGTCCGCTCGGCAACCGCCATCAGCATGATGTTCATGATGACGATGCCGCCGACGACGAGCGAGATGCCCGGAAGGAAGGGGAGCGCGTAGTTGAGAATGCCGCTGATCTTGCCCCAGAAGTCGAGCACCTCATCCGCGGTCTCGAGCGCGAAGTCGTCAGCCTGTCGCGGGCGCAGGTGCCGCCGGCTGCGCATCACCGCCTCGGCCTGCGTCATCGCCTCCCGCATGTCTGCCTGCGAGTTGGCCTTCACCGCGAGCGCGTCCACGACGCGTGGCGGATTGACGAAACGCTTGAGCGCGGCGCTGGCCGGGGCGACCGCGAACTTGTCGAGCGACAAGCCGAACAGGTTGCCTTGCTTCTCGACCACGCCGATCACCCGGTAGGGGATCTCGAAGATCTTCACCTCACGACCGATCGGGTCCTGCCCCTCGAACAGCTTGTCAGCCAGGTCGTGTCCGAGCACGAGGACCGGGAGGCCGGCCTGGACCTCCTGCCCGGTGAACGCGCGGCCCTGCTCGATGGTGAGCGAACGGATCTCGAAGTAGAGCTCCGTCGCAGCGGTGACCTGGACGTCTTTGGCCGTCCGCTTGCCCGCGGTCAGGGTGCCGCGCGTGTTCGACTCCCAGGCCGCGACCACCGGGACGGTCACGTTGTGCATCACCGCCTGGGCGTCTTCGGAGGTGACGCGCGGCCGGCGCATCCAGGACCGCCACATCGAGTCGGTCACGTTGCCGAGCTGCACGTCGGGAAATTGGCGCAGGCGGAACGTGTTCACGCCGAGCAGCGTGCCCGCGAACTTGTCGGTCATGTAGCGGTTCATTCCTTCCACGACCGACACCACGGCAATGAGGAACATCACGCCGATGAAGACGCCGATGATCGAGAAGCTGCTCTTGAGCTTCTGTGCGCGGAGGGTCTGAAAGGCGAGCCGGACGGCGTCGAGGAAGGACACCGCCGCTATTCGTACCGCAGCGCTTCTACTGGATCCAACCGCGCCGCTTTACTGGCCGGATAGATACCAAAGACGAGTCCGGTCGCGGCCGCGATCACCAGGGCGGCAATGATCGATCCGAACGGCACGTAGGCTGGTACCGGCGTGAGGGTGTGGAGCAGGAACGCGATCCCCCAGCCGAACACCATGCCGACGATGCCGCCCACGAGCGTCAGCGTCGCGGCCTCCACGAGGAATTGCCACATGATTTCACGCCGCAGCGCGCCCAGCGCTTTGCGCACGCCGATTTCGCGGGTACGCTCCGTCACCGAGATCATCATGATCGCGACGACGCCGATGCCACCGACGATCAGGCCCACCATCGACAGCGCGACCATGAGATACCGCGCGAGTTTGGTGAAGCTGTTGACGGCCTGCACGTACACTTCCTGGGTGACCGCGTCGAAGTTGTTCTTCTGACCGGGGCGGAGCCCGCGCATCGTCCGCAGTGCCATCGTGACATCGTCGATCGCGCGCTCGACCGGAACCGAATCTTGGGGCACGACGAACATGTCCATCCAGCCGGGCCAGTACCGCAGGTCCTTTTGGAAGGTCCCGTGCGGCATCATGACCTCGGGTCGGTCGGACTCGCCGAACAGCCGCGGCGGGGGATTGTAGACCCCGACCACGTCGTAGGGCAGCCCGCCGATCTTGATGCGCCGTCCCATCGGGTCGCGCTGGCCGAAGAGGTTCTCGGCCAGCTTGTTATTGATCACCGCGACGTGCGCGTTCGACGCGTCCTCGAGGTGCGTAAACGAGCGGCCCGGGTCTATCTGGCCGCCCTCGATCTTGGGCCAATCGGCATTGCGCCCGCGGATCCCGACTGCGGCCATCCGATGGCCCTCGAATTCGATGTCGGCCGAGGTGTACTCGTCGACGACGACGAAGGCGATCGTCGGGAGCTGCGCCAGGCGGTCCGCTTCCTCGACCGTGAGCGGCGGCCGGCGGCGCCACGGATTCGGGTCTTCCGGATCCTGATCGTTCTGACCACCCCAGTACCGCCCGACCCAGAACGTCTTCGGCCCGAGCGACGCCAGCATGTCCGAGATGCCCTTGTTGAAGCCACTGATCAAGGCGCCGATGACCATGACCACCGTCACCCCGATCGCGACCCCCAGGATCGTCAACGCCGCACGCATCTTGTGCGCGCGCAACGATGTCAACGCGATGCCGACGCCCTCGAACAGTCCGGTCATACGGTTACTCCTGTCGCAGCGCGGTGATCGGATCGAGCTTCGCGGCGCGCGTCGCGGGGTACACGCCGAAAACGATGCCGACAACCGCACCCATGAGCGCGCCCATGAAGACGGAGAGGGGCGAAACGCTTGCGGGCAGCGGCGTGATCTTATTGATCACCATGGTGAGGAGAATCCCCGCGACGATCCCGAAGCTCGCCCCCACGAGCGAGATCGCGGTCGACTCAGCGAGGAACTGGCGCAGCACGTCCCGGCGCCGGGCGCCCAGCGATTTGCGCAGCCCGATCTCCCGCGTTCGCTCCGCCACCGCCATGAGCATGATGTTCATGATCACGATGCCGCCAATTACGAGCGACACGAGGACGATTCCCGGGATGACGGTGGTGAGAATACCGCTGATGCCGGCCCAAAAGCGCTGCACGCCTTCGGACGTATCGAGCACGAAATTGTTGTCAGCCTTGGGCCGCAGATGACGCCGGCCGCGCATGATGCCCTCGGCTTGCGACATCGCCTCGCGCATCTCGATGTCCGAGCGCGCTTTCACGAGGAAGGCGTCGAGAATCCCCGGTGGGTTCACCAGGTTCTGCGCCGGCGAGAGGGCCGGCACCACGACGAAGCGATCGAGTGGAAAGCCGAGAATGCTGCCCTGGTGCTCGACCACGCCAATGACACGGTAGGGAACGCCGCCGATTCGCACGCTGTGCCCCAGCGGAGTGCGCTCGGCGAACAGCCGCTTGGCGACTGCATCGCCGAGCACGGCAACGGGAGCGCCCGATCGGTTTTCTTCACCCGTGAACGGCCGGCCCAGCGCGATATTGAGATTCTTGATGTCGAAATAGCGCTCGCTCGCCGCGGTCAGCTCGATGTCTCGCGCTTCCTTATTTGCGTACGACACGGTGACCTGATCGCTCGACTGCCAGGCGGTCATGACGGGGACGGTGAGGCCTTCGCTGATCGCTTCGGCGTCGCTGAACCGGATGCGCGGCCGCCGCCGCCAAGCCCGCCACACCGAGTCCGGCACGTTCGGCGTGAACATCGGCTGGCGCCGCAGTTGAAAGGTGTTCACGCCGTACAACGTCTGCGCGAACTTCTCCGTCATGTAGCGGTTCACGCCGTTGGCGATTGAGCACGAAGCGATCAGCGACGACACGCCGACGAAGACGCCCAGCAGCGAGAAGCTACTCTTCAGCTTCTGGGCCCGGATCGTCTGAATCGCGAGACGGAACGCCTCGAAAAACCGCACGTCAGGCCGCCCGGGCCTGGTCCGTCGCGACCACCCCGTCGCGCAGCGTGATCACGCGCGCGGCATGCGCCGCGATGTCCTGCTCGTGCGTGACCATCACGACCGTCTGTCCTTGGCGGTGCAGCTCTGCGAAGACGCCCATGATCTCGCTGCTGGTCGTAGAATCGAGGTTCCCCGTCGGCTCGTCGGCGAGCAGAATGCTGGGCTCGTTCACCAGCGCCCGCGCGATGGCGACGCGCTGGCGCTGGCCGCCCGACAGCTCGTTGGGCTTGTGATCCATGCGGTTGCCCAGGCCGACGCGCTCCAGGGCGTGCGCCGCCCGCTCCCGCCGGCTGCGCGCCGACATGCCGGCGTAAATCAGCGGCAGCTCGACGTTGTGCAGCGCGTCGGCGCGCGGCAGCAGGTTGAAGGTCTGGAAAACGAACCCGATTTCCTTGTTACGGATGCGCGCCAGCTCGTCGTCCGCCAGGTCGCTCACCTTCTGGCCGTTCAACCAATACTCGCCGCTCGTCGGCGTGTCGAGACAGCCGATGAGATTCATCAGGGTCGACTTCCCAGATCCCGATGGGCCCATGACGGCCACATATTCGTTTTTCTGGATCTGTACGCTCACGCCGCGCAGCGCCCGCACGAGCTCCGAGCCCATGTCGTACTCGCGCGTCAGCTTGTGCGTCAGGATGATGACGTCGGGAAGCGGCGTATCACCCGTGCGAAAGAGCCCGACGGTGCTCACGAGCGGCGCCGGCTGGTCGAGTCGCTGGATTCCCGGCTCGGCCGCACACGCGCGCCTTCCTTCAGATCCCGGATCGCTTGATACGGTCCCGCGACGATCGTGTCCCCCTGATGCACCCCTTCCACGACCTCGAAGTGCTCCTCGCCGGCAATGCCGACCTTCACGGGATGGAACGTCGCGACGCCACCGTGGATGAGGAAGACGCCTTCCGTTTCCTTCTTATTGCCGGCACCACGGTGGCTCGTGTCCCGCGGTGTCGCGGCCTGAGCCTCCCCACGCGCCGGCCGCTGCTCGGTCGAGATCGGCGTGTTCTCGCGCACGGTCAGCGCGATGATCGGAATGGCCAGCGCCTGTTTGCGCGTGTCCGTGACGATCCGCGCGGTGGCGGACAGATCTGGCCGCACCTCGGACGGCGGGTTGGCCAGCGTGATTTCGACCTCGTAGTCCACGGCGCGGTCGCTCTGCGCGCCGCCGACGGCGGACGCCGCCGTCAGAATCGCGCTGTTCGAGACCTTCGTGACCCGGCCGATGAACGTGGTGTCGGGGAAGGCGTCGATCGTGACCTCGACTGAATCGCCCAGATGCAGCCGCACGACGTCGGTCTCATCGACCTGCACCTTGGTCTGGATGACGGAGAGATCCGAGATCGTGAGCAGCAGGCCGGTCTCGCGCGAGAACGTTCCGGGTACCGCGACCTCGCCCTCCTCGACGGCGAGCCGTGTGACGCGTCCCGCCATCGGCGCGACGAGATGGGTCTTCGCGAGCTGGTCGCGTGCCTCCTGCAGGCCGGCCCGCGACTGTTCCACGAGGTGTTGCGACGCCGTCAGGTTGGCGTCGGCGATATCGGATGCCGTTTGGGCCTGCTCGAGCTGTTCTTGCGAGATCAGGTTCGGGTTCTGCTCGCGCAGCTCCTTGGTCCGCGTCAGCGCGCGCGTCGATTGGTCGCGCGTGGCCCGGGCCTGCACGGCGCCCGCTTCAGCCTGCGACATCGCTGCCTGAGCGCGCTGCATGTTCGCCTGGTAGATCGTGGGATCGATTTGCAGCAGGAATTGCCCCTTCTGGACAAAGTCGCCTTCCCGCACGGCGATCCGCGTGATGCGGCCCGTGATGTCGGCGCTGATATCCACCTTCTTCTTGGGCTGAATCTTCCCGCTGGCGGTGACGGCGGCGACGAGATCGCGGCGGCCGACGGTCTCGAATCGCACCTCGATCCCTTTTTCGCGCTTCGCACTCGCGCTCACCATGATCAGGACGACGACAAGAACGCCGATTCCGCTTCCCAACAGCACTTTGTTCCGCTTAGACATGGCGGCTCGATCCTCTCGGTTAGCGCAAGCTGCGGCCGACGGCGGCTTCCAGCAGCGCCAAGGCCTTGTGGTAGTCGTACGTCGCGTTCACTGCATCGCTTTCCGCACGGAGCGCGGCGACCTGTGCGTCCAGCAGCTCGAAGAACGTCCCCGATCCGACGCGGTAGCGCTCGGTGGCAAGCTGGAGCTGCTCGCGGGCAGCGGTGCGATTCGTATCCTGCAGGCCGACCGTCCGAAACGCGGTCTGCAGCGTCAGGAACGCCTGGTTGACTTCAGTCTGCACGGCCAGCCCGCGCGCCCGCACCGATTCCTCGAGGTTGTCGTGCTGGACGCGCGCTTCTGAGACGCGCAACTCACGCGAAAAGTTTGTAAAGATCGGCAGCGTCAGCGTGAGCCGTGCCTGAAACGGTTGCCGGGTGAACTGGAACGGGAAGACGGAATTCCGGTTCCGCAGCGCCTGCTCGTCGGAGGCGCCCCAGATAAAGCCGCTGCAGTCGTTCGGCGCCAGTCCCGCGTTGGTCCGGATCGTGTTGTTGTCCTGACACTCGGTGAACTGGCCCGCGAACGCGGCCTGCTGGCTGAAAATGATCGGGTCGACATTCGTGAACTGCTGCGTGAAGCCGGACCAACCGGCCGACACGGACACCGTCGGGCCGTAGCTCGATTTCGCGGCTCGCACGCCCCAGGCTGCCGCGCCCTCGCGGGCGCGCAGGGCCTTGAGCGCGGGATTCTGCTGCTCGGCCATCGTCATGAGATCCGGCAGCTGCCACGTCGGAGGCTGCACGCTGAACGAGTCGGTCAGTTGGATCGCCGCCACATCGATCGGCGGCGTCACACCCATCTGCTCGAAGAGGCGCAGCTTTTCCGTGCTAACGAGCGTCTGCGCGCGCAGCAGCACAACCAGGGCCTGACCGCGAGCCACCTGCGCCTGGCGCACGTCGATCAATGTTGCCTGGCCCACGCCGTAGCGCGCCTGCGCGAGCTTCAGGAATTCCTCGTTCCGCTCCAGCGTTTTCTGAGCCAGTTCCGCCTGGGCACGCGCCTGCAGCACCGTGAGGTATTGTTGCTTGATGCCTGTGAGGAGCGCGTTTTCCGCTCCCGCGACGTCAGCATCCGAGGCGCGCTGTTGCGCACGGGACAGCCACAACTGCGACAGCGTGGCGCCGGAAAACTGCCACGACAGGCCGAGATCGTAGAATGAGGAAACGGTCGACACGCTCTGCGTGAAGCTCGACGTCAGAAACGTCTGTGAGCCCGGTCCGGTGTAACTCATGCCTGCCGAAGTGGTAAGGCTCGGGACCAGCTGACCCCACGCGTTCCGGACGCCCCACGCGGCGGGACCGCGATTGTTCAGCGCTTGGCGGAAGGCCGGGTTCCGTTCCCGTGCGAGCGCGATCGCGTCTTGGAGGGAAAGACCCGCGGTAACAGAGGGAAGTGGGGTCTTGGGCTGCTGCGCAACCGCAACGGCGGCGGGGCCTAACAGTAGGCCTGCCACGATCAACACCTGTTTCATGGTCGTCCTTGAAAAGATATGTCGTGAGGTCGAAGCGCCCTACGCGCCAGCAACTGCAGCGGTTTCGGCCTGCGACAGGAACCTAGTCGGGGGAACTAGAGCAGCAAGGTCAGCTGCCCGCGAGGCGCTCGGCGATGAGGTGCCTGGAGGGTATCTCGACTTTCATGAGGCGCCCGCGTTCATCCAGCCAGAAATTGACCGTCCCCTGGCCCTCGACGCCCAGGGTTATGTGCCGTAGCCGGGCAGGGTCCCGGTTCAGAGTAGTCGCAGCCAGTCCGAGGTCCTGGATCTGGACGACTTCGCGCCGGAGGCCTCGGGGATAGATGGCAGTCAGCGTGGAAGGCTCAGACAGCGCCCGCCAGCCGGCGAAGACGTACAGCGCGAACACCGAGTCGTCGAGTACCGCCGTTCGGGGGCCGGTCGGGAATTCCCGCGCACGCTCGGTGGCGCGCGCGACGAGCCGCACCGTGAACCGTCCGCGGCCCAGCTCGCCGAGGATGCGCGACGGTTGGCGCGGATCGGCGACGTCGTACTGCAGGGTTGCGGGCATCGTATCGCTGTTCACTTCGAGGATGGGGGCGAGCACGATGACCGGCCGCGCGCGATCGTAGCGGATCGTGGTGGCCAGTGTCCAGCCGGCGTCGCCGCGCGACAGCCGTCCGTGAGTCAAGCGGAACGACTCGCGCGCGACCTCGAGCGTGTCCACGCGCACGACGAGAACGCCCTCGTCCACCGGCGCTCCGACTCCGGCTTGCAACAATGCAAGGGCGAGTAGACACGGGGTCATGCGGCTACCGCTCCCAAAACTCGCGTCGCGATGCGGTCATGAATCATCTTATACAGCCGTGCCCCCTTTTCGGCTGACGCGAGGCTGGGCCGCCCCACGGAACCGGGGGAAAGGGCGGGGACGGGGCCCGCGGCGCGTCGCCGGTACCGCGCGACCTGACGCTCGGTCAGGAGGTAGTCCTTTGCGAGGTCCATGCGGACCAGCTCGGGCGCCAGGTGCAGCATGAGCGACGTATCGAGCTCTCCGCCGTGGGTGGGGCCACCGGGGTCTTCGAGGTAGCCAGTGAAGTCGAGCGCGAAGATGTCCACCGTGAACACGCGAGCCCGCCGAGTGAGCAGCGTCGACAGGGCTTCCTGGTGGGGATCGTGCCCGTGGGCAGTAAGAATAATGAAAGTATCCACGCCGGACTGCTCCCAGGACCCGAGCAGATCGTTCATCCAGCGGTGGAGGGTCTTGCGGCGCACCGCGGCGTTGCCGGGGTAAGGTCGCTTCGTGGCGGTGTTCACGCCGTACGGGACGGTGGGTGCGCGCAGGATGCCGAAACTGGCGGAAAGGTCATCGGCCAGCCGCTCGACGATTATCGTATCACAGCCCAGCGGGAGATGGGGTCCGTGTTGTTCGCAGGTGCCCACGGGCACCAACAATCGTGAGTCGCGCGCCAGGGCGGCGCGCACCGCGTCGGGGGTGAGAACACTCAGGTGCAGCGGCAAGGTCACGTCGTAATCGCCGGCTGCTTCGTGAGTCTCGCGACGGCCGAGTGGCTCCGCGGCGGTGCCGCCGTGTGGGCCGCGCTTGCTGGCGCGGCGGGCCTCGTCGCGTTCATGTTCGCCGTCCGCCCGCCCGCGCCGCGCCCCAAGCTCGCTTTCGCCGCTGCGGCGGTCAGCTTGATCCTCGGCGTCGTGCTGGTGGGCGGCGCGCTGCGGATCTGGCGCATCGAGTGTTGTTGGCCGGCATTGCGGGAGTCGCGTGTGCCGGCGACATCGCGCGCCCTGCAGCACGCCCTCGGATCCGCGATCGCCGAAGCCCGCCGGCTGGCGGAACGCGCGGCGAGGGCCGCAGCTCTCCCGAGGCCTGAGGTGTTTGACCAGCTTCGCGAGGACGTGGGTGGGAGGCAGGCGATCGAGCGGGGGGTCGCCATACTCCCGGCAGATCCCAACGCCTCTCCCATCGCCTGGTTGGGCCGGCACCGCATGATTCCTCGGCCCCCGCCGGATACGACTGAGCTGCAAGCGGTCATGACTCCATTCTACGCGATCCTCGAGGCACGCCGCCAGACGCGTAATGGCGTGGCCGTCGGCGACGTTCTCCTGTGGGCGGCGCCGGAAATTGCCGACGGCGATCGCTCGATCGCCGCGGCCTTCGCTCACGAACACGATGTCGCGCTGCGGTTTTTCCCGGCCGGGCTCGGACCACGCGATTCGAGTGTATTCGAGATTTGTCCGCCGCCGAGCGGTTGCGAGCATGGCGACACGCTGTTTTCGGTGCAGACAATTCCGCCCGCGCAGGGGGACGCGAAGCTCGCTGCCCTCGCGCGCACCGCGTGGTTCGCGCGCCTGACCCTCGGTGCACTGCTGGTGCTTCTTCTTGTCACCTCCCCTCCGGGCCGAGGCCGCTGGGCCGTCGCCCTGGTGGCCGCGTGGACGGTCGTGCGAGCGCCAATGGGGCCCGCCGCCTGGTTTTCACCCGCCACATTCTATCGCCCCATCGCGGGAGTTATCGGGACGTCCGCCGGCTCGCTCTTCGTCGCCGGGGTGCTCCTCTTGCTCGCAGCCGGCTGGTTATGGCGGCGGGGGGTACCGCGGCGTTGGTGGGGAATCGCGGCGGCGACGGTGCTCATCCTGTTCGCGCCGTATGTGGTGCGCTATTTCGGCCGTGGCATTGCCCCGCCAGCGGCTGGGGTGAGTCTCGGTCTCTGGTTGTCCTGGCAAACCGCGCTCGCGGTAACGGCTATGGCCATCATCCTGCTGGCGGCGGCGTTGGTTCGCGGCTCCACGGAGCCCACGCGCGTGCACTGGGCGCTGCCGGCGGCGTGTGCGTGGGGCGCGCTCGCGGCCATCGGCGGGCTCTGGTTGTGGGACCCCCATGGGGCTTGGCCGGAGTGGTACACGTTTCTGTGGTTGCCCGCGCTGGTCGGCGTGATTCTTCCGGCACCGCGTCGCTGGGCGCTGGTCGGCATGGCGGTGGTGGCGGGGACCGCGGCCGCGCTGCTGGCATGGGGCGCCGCCGTTGAAGGCCGGCTCGCGCTTGCCACCCGCGACGGGCAGCGCCTCGGGCAGGAGGGTGATGCGGTCGCCGTCGCGTTGCTCGAGCGGCTGAGCCAGCAGGTCGCCGATCCCTCGCACACGCCGCCGCGCAGCGCGGCCGATCTGTATGCGCTGTGGGCGACATCGCCGCTCGTCGCTGAGGACTATCCCGCGATGCTGGGGTTGTGGAGCAGTGACGGGGCGCTCCTAGCCGAGCTGCGGCTGGCGTCGCTCGATCTTCCCCCCGCGCTGTTATCGACCCTGGCGCGCACGGCCGAAGGACCGTGCATCGAGCGTTTGGCGCGGAGCCCCGGCATTCACTATGTCCTCCTGGCTCCGCTCGCGAATGGCACCGTCCTGACCGTCGGTGTCGGCCCGCGTACGCGCTACTTGCCGCCCGACCGGGTCGCGAGGTTTTTGCGCGGAGTGCCGAGCGTCGAGCCGCCATACTCCATTACCCTTTCGGTCCCGACCCAGGCGGACACACGCCGCGTCAGTAACGCCGTGCAGTGGCGCCGAGAGCAGTGGTCCGCGCGCGGTGAGCGGCGGATCGAGCTGCCCGAGGGAGGCAGCCACGTGCATCTGCGCGTGGACCTCCGCGGACCGTGGGCGCTCCTAGTTCGCGGCGTCTTGGTGGTAGCGCTCGATGTCGCGGTGCTGGCCGGCGTCTGGTTATTCGGGTTGGTCATTGCCGAGGGGTGGCGCCCCCGGATTACGACGTTCGTCGACACGTTGCGCACGAGCTATCGCGCGCAGCTCACCGCGGTGCTCAGCGTGTTTCTCGTTTTGCCGGTCCTCGCCTTTGCCGCGTGGAGTTTTGCGCGCCTCGCTAACGAATCGCGCCGCGCCGGCGACCTCTTGATTCGGCAGACCCTGCGGGACGCCGCGGGCGGCGCCGAGCGTGTTGCCCTCGAGAG
>JBGQKD010000008.1:0-110852 GCA_041499375.1 Gemmatimonadota bacterium | reverse complement strand
TGGAAGAGGTGGTTGTCAGCGCTATCAGCGAGATAGCTGATGGCGTCCGCGCGCGTGGATGGATCGATGAGGCGGATAACAAGCGCCGTGCTTCTTGCATACTCGCCCATCGCTCCGGCTTCGAGGAATGCGCTCGCATATCGCCGGCCGGCCTGCGTGCCGCCGTATTCGAGTCCCAGCGGGACGGCGTGCACATAGGAAGGTGTAAACGCGGAGTCGAGTGCGATCGACCGATCGAACGCCTCGAGGCTGGCGCGCAGGGGTACTCGGGCGAGGTAGCCCGCATGAAAGCGCGCGTCGCCCAGCATGTACCACAGCTCTGGGTCGTTGGGGTAGCGGCGGACGGCATCGTCGAGCGTCGCGATCAACCTGCGCCCGTAAGTCCACCATGCCCCCCCGATCTGCGCCGGACCGGCGTAAACGACGGCCGCGATCGACTCCGCCTGCACGATCAGGCTCTCTCGCGGCGCGAGCCCGTGATTCAGCGTGCCCGCCCGCAATTTGTACGTGCGCGACAGCGAGTCCTGGGCCGCGTGCTGCCACCCCGCGGCCATCCCCGCATGGCTCCAAGCGAGCGCGAAGCCGCTGTCGAGGCCAATCGCCCGCTGGTGATAGGCCAATGCCGAATCCCAGTCGGACCGCCGCAGGAACTGCTCGCCCTGGAGGAACGCCTTGAGAGCAGGAAGCGACGGCGATCCGAGCGATGAGCTCCGCACCAACCCGATGGCACGCGTCCTTCCCAGCTCGCGCAGCACCTGCACCGTGAGCGAGTCGACTAGCTGGTCCATCCGGTCGGACGCCTCGCGCAGCTCGATATCGCCGAGCGACGCTCCGTCAGCCACGTTCAGCACCGTAGCGGTGAGGCGTACCGAGTCGGGACCGGCTTGCAACAGGCCGCCGAACACGACCGTCCCCGCGCCGGTCGCCCGCCCGAGCGCCCGCGCGGATACTGCATCGGCGAGCCCGCTCCAGCGGCGCACAATCAGCGTCGGCGACGCCGAGCGCAGCGGACCGGCGCCGTCGAGGCTGCGCGATAGCACATCCACCAGCCCCTCGCGCCACAACGCCAGCTCGGGGCCCCCGCCGTGCACGTCGAACGGCGCGATCGCGATGCGGTTGGGATCGAGCGCGAACGCGGTCCGGGGCCGGAGCGTGATCCATCCTGCGGTGAGCACGATGCCCGCGAGCGCCGCGAGCGCGAGCGTGCGGTTGCGCCGCCGGCGCAGCACGTGCCGGAAGGTCGCGATCGGCGAGGTAATGGCGACGGAGCCGCTCGGTGTCGCCATGCCTTCGAGGGTGCTGAGCACCTCCGCAGCGGTCTGCGGACGGTCGGCCGGGTTCTTTTCCAGACACGCCATCACCAGGTTGGCGAGCGCCGGCGGCACCGTCGGCCGGTGATCGGTGACGGGAACGACGGGCTCGGTAACGTGCGCGGCCAGCATCTGATGCGGCGCGAGTCCCGCGAACGGCGCGCGGCCGGTGAGCGTCTCGTACGCCATCGCGCCGAAGGCGTAGATGTCCGCGCGATGGTCGATGTTCGGGTCGCCGGCGACCTGCTCGGGCGCCATGTACGCCGGCGTGCCGAGCGCGACCCCCACCGACGTCAGGCCGGTCTGCCCTTTCGCCTGGCTGACGGCTTTCGCGACGCCGAAATCGGCGACGACAGCGTGGTTGCCGGAGAGGAGGACGTTGTCGGGCTTGATATCGCGGTGGACGATGCCGCGCGCGTGCGCGTAGGCGAGCGCATCAGCGACGTCCTTGAGGATGCGCACGGCGTCGCGCACAGGCAGCTCGCCTTCGCGAGCCAGCCTGGTGCGCAATGACTCTCCGTCGACGAACGGCATCGTGTAGAAGAGGACGTCGGCCGACCCGCCCGCGGCAAGCAGCGGCACGATGTGCGGGTGTTGCAGCGAGGCGGAGAGCTGGATCTCGCGGTTGAACCGATCGACGCTGATCTCCGCCGCAAGTTCGGGCGGCAAGACCTTGATGACCACGCGCCGCGCGAGCCGAGTCTCCTCGGCGAGGAACACGCGGCTCATCCCGCCGCCGCCGAGCTCCTTCTCGACTCGATACGCGGCGCCGAGCGCCGCTTGCAGACGTTCGGATAATTCAGCCATGGCCGACCTAAGATAGCGCGCGTTGACGTGCTGCGGGGCGCCGTCTACTTTGACGCCGTGCGGTTTGCACCAGCTCTCCTCGTGCTCTTTCTCACCGCGTGCAGCGGGCAATTCCCGCAATCGGTGTTCGCTCCCCGCTCCGATTTCAGCACCGAGCTGGCCGGGCTCTTCAAGGGCATTTTCTGGTGGGCGGTCGTCGTCTTTGCGATCGTCGAGTCGCTGTTGTTGATCGCGCTCGCGCGCTATCGCGCGCGCCGCGGTGCGGCCGAGCCCAAGCCCGTGCATGGTCACACCGCGCTCGAGATCGGGTGGACACTCGCGCCCGCGCTGATCCTCGTCTTCATCGCGGTTCCCACGATGCGCGCGATTTTCGCGACGGCGGGGCACGCCCCCGAAGGCGCGCTGCGGGTCGAGGTCATCGGTCACCAGTGGTGGTGGGAATACCGGTACCCGACTTTGAACATCAGCGCGTACAATGAGCTGCACCTACCGGTCGGGACGCCGATTCAGGTCGAAATGACGTCGGCGGACGTGATCCACAGCTTCTGGGTGCCGCGACTGGGCAGCAAACGGGATCTCATCCAGGGACGCACCAATCGGATCGCCTTCCGCGCGGACTCGACCGGCGAATATTGGGGCCAATGCGCGGAGTTCTGCGGCGCCTCCCACGCCAATATGCGACTCCGCGTGCTCGTGCAGTCGGACTCCATGTTCCAGCGGTGGGTCGATCAACAGCGTGCGGCGCCGGTGACGCCGGCCAAGGGCTCGCCCGCCGAGGCTGGGCAACAGGTCTTCCGGCGCAGCGCCTGCATCGGCTGCCATACGATTGCCGGCATCGCGCAGGGCAAGATTGGTCCTGATCTGAGCCACGTCGGGGGCCGCGCCACCATCGCGGGCGCGCTGTTCCCCAATACCGGCGAAACCCTGCACCGCTGGATCATGAATGCACCGGCGCTCAAGCCCGGGGCCCTGATGCCGCCGCAGAATCTGTCGACCCAGGATCTCGATGCGTTGATCGCCTATCTCCAGAGCTTGAAATGAAGAGCTGGCTCATCACCACCGATCACAAGCGCATCGGTCTGCTCTATTTCTGGACGGCGTTCGGCTTTTTCCTGATCGGCGGGCTGGAGGCGCTCATCATCCGCGCGCAGCTGATTCGGCCGGATGGTGGACTCGGCGTGAGCGCGGAGACGTTCAATCAGCTCTTTACGATGCACGGCACGACGATGGTGTTTCTCGCGCTGATGCCGCTGTCGGCCGCGTTCTTCAATTACATCATTCCGCTCCAGATCGGCGCGCGCGACGTCGCGTTTCCGCGGCTGAACGCGTTCAGTTACTGGGTCTTCCTGCTGGGCGGGCTGTTCTTGAATGCGAGCTTCATCGCCGGGCCGCTGTTCGGCGCCGACCGGTTGTCCGTCGCGCCCGATGCCGGTTGGTTTGGCTACGCCAACCTCACGTCCCGGCAGTTTTCGCCCGGACCCAACGTCGACTTCTGGCTCCTCGGCCTGCAGATCCTCGGGATCGCGTCGCTCGCCGCCGGCTTCAACTTCATCGTGACGATTCTCAACATGCGTGCGCCGGGCATGCGGATGCTGCGCCTGCCGGTGTTCACTTGGATGACGCTCGTCACCCAGTTCCTCGTCATCACGGCCTTCCCGGTGATCACGGTCGCGCTCGTGCTGCTGATGTTCGACCGCTTCTTCGGCACACATTTCTTTCTGCCGGCAGGCGGCGGCGATCCGATCCTGTGGCAGCACCTGTTCTGGATGTTCGGCCATCCCGAGGTCTACATCCTGATTCTGCCGGCCATGGGCATCATCTCGGAGGTCTTGCCGACATTTTCCAGGAAGCCGCTGTTCGGCTACACCGTCGTCGTGTACTCGGGCGTGGTGATCGCGTTCCTCGGCTGGAGCGTGTGGAGCCACCACATGTTCTCGACCGGGCTCGGCCCGATCGCCGATTCGGTGTTTGCCGGCACGACGATGCTGATCGCGATCCCCACCGGCGTGAAGATCTTCAACTGGATCGGCACGCTCTGGGGCGGGCAGATCCGGTTCACCACGTCGTTGCTGTTTGCCGTCGGTTTCATCGCCATGTTCATCATCGGCGGGCTGTCGGGCGTGACTCACGCGTCGGCGCCGTCGGATCTGCAGCAAACCGATACGTATTACGTCGTCGCCCACATCCACTACGTCTTGTTTGGCGGGACGATCCTGGGATTGTTCGCGGGGATGTATTACTGGTGGCCGAAGATGACAGGTCGGTTTCTGTCGGAGGGTCTAGGAAAAGTACACTTCTGGCTCACGATGATCGGGATGAACCTGGCGTTCTTCCCGATGCACTTCTCCGGCTTGCTCGGTATGCCGCGGCGGATTTACACCTATCCCGCCGAGCTGGGCGTCGCCCGGTTCAATCAACTCTCGACCATTGGCGCGTTTCTCATCGGCATCGCCACGCTGATCTTCTTCTGGAATCTGCTGCGCACCCGCTGGCGGCCGGCGAATGCGCCTGCCAATCCGTGGGGAGGCGCTACGCTGGAATGGGCGATGTCTTCGCCCCCGCCGGTCTACAACTTCACGGTCATTCCCACCGTGGCGAGCCGGCTCCCGCTGTGGCAGACCGAGCGCCACGCGCCGATGGTCGCGCTCCCCGCCGAGCCGCCGGCGCCGATTCACGTGCCGGGCGGGTCCTGGTGGCCCATGATCACGGCCCTCGGCTTGCCGATCATCGCGATCGGTGCGCTCGCGCACCTGATCCCCATCGTCCTCGCCGGCGCGGCGGTCGTCATCGTCGGCATCTACCGCTGGGCCTTTGAGCCCTTCGAGATGTAGATGACACGCGGATCTGCAGACGCGCACGAAGCGCACCGTACGAGCATGGGGGTCGACAGCCGCAAGATGGCGTTCTGGGCTTTCATCGGCTCGGAATGCCTGCTCTTCGGCTCGCTGATCGCGACCTATCTGGTCTACAAGGGAAGAAGCCTCGTCGGGCCGTATCCGCACGAGATTCTGAATATCCCGTTCACGTCGTTCAGCACATTCGACCTGCTCATGTCGAGTCTGGCGATGGTGCTCGCGCTGGCGGCCGTGCAGCGCGGCGACATGAAGCAGGGCAAACTGTGGCTGCTGGTGACCGCGCTGCTGGGCCTCGTCTTTTTGGGAGGCCAGTTCTGGGAATTCAGCCACTTTGTGCATGAGGGACTCGGCCTCACCACGAATCTGTTCGGCTCGACATTCTACGTGTTGACCGGGACGCACGGCGCGCACGTGACCGTGGGTGTGATTTGGCTGCTGACCCTCTGGATCCAGGCCTTACGCGGGAAGTTGGGGCCGAAGCAGGCCCTCACCGTCGAGATCACGGGGTTGTACTGGCACTTCGTGGACGTCGTGTGGATCGTGATCTTTACCGTGGTTTACCTGATTCAATGAGGGAAATGGAATGAGCGAGCACGGGGCGGGGGCGGGGGCAGCCCACGCGACGACGGGCACATACCTGCGGATCGCGGCGATTCTCGTGATGATCACCCTGATCGAGGTAGGGGTGTTCTACGTCCCGACCTTTCAAAGTGTCCTCGTCCCGCTGTTGCTGGTCTTGTCGGCCGTGAAGTTCACGCTGGTCGTGATGTTCTACATGCATCTCAAGTTCGATAATCGGTTCTTCGCGTTCCTGTTCGGTGGACCGCTGCTGCTCGCGCTCGTCGTAGTGGTCAGCTTGCTCCTCATCTTTTATGGGGCAGTCCGCCTTCGTACTGGAATGTGAGCCCCTGGAATAGGTGGGATCTTCATCCCAGCGTGATCACGGGGCTCGCCTTACTGGGCGGGCTCTATGTCTATCTGGGGGGCCTCAAGTCGCCACGCCGGCACGTTGCAAGTTTCTTCGGGGCCCTCGTCGTACTGTTTCTGGCCCTGAATGGACCTCTGCACAATCTCTCCGATACCTACCTGTTCAGTGCCCACATGGCGCAGCACCTCTTACTGACGCTCGTATTCCCGCCGCTGCTGCTCTACGGCACGCCGGCGCATGTCATTCGGCCGTTGCTGCGGCCCCGCTGGGTGATGGCGATCGCTCGCGTCGTCACGCGGCCGCTGGCCGCGGCCACCATCTTCACCGCGCCAATCGTGATCTGGCACGTGCCGAGTCTCTACGAGGCTGCGCTCCGTCATCACAACCTCCACATCCTTCAGCACCTGGTTTTTCTCACGACGGCCGTGATCATGTGGTGGCCGGTGCTGTCGCCGGTCCCGGAGTTGCCGCGCGCGCAGCATCTCGTACAGCTGCTCTATCTGTTCTTGCTGGGCATTCCGATGTCCGTCACCGGCGCGCTGATCACGCTATCGGATTCGGTGCTCTATCCGTTCTATGCTGCGGCCCCCGGCCCCCGCGTCGGTGGGTTATCACCCCTCGAGGATCAGCAGATCGGCGGATTGTTGATGTGGGTGTTAGGCGGACTGATGCTGTGGATCGTGATGACCGTCGTGTGGTTCAGATACTCAGTGTGGGACCAACGAGCTGATGCTGAAACGAGAGTACCGGAAGAAGCCTACGACGTGCGGCGTTAAACGTGCGGCGTGCGGCGCAGAAATGATGGCTCCGTGCATGCGCTGCACGCCCCACGCCGCACGTTATTCCCCATCTTCCGTCTCTCCTAGGGGGTGACGGCGCAGCTCTTCGCCGATTTTCGGATGCTCCCGCCACAAGAAGTAGCCCATGCCCAGCGCCGCCAGGGCATTGCCGATTGCCACGCTCCACCAGGCGAGATAGCCCAGCAACGGCTTGGCCAGGAGCGCGACCAGGATATAGAAGCCGACCTCGAAGAAGCAGAATCCGACGATGACGAGAAACAGCGTGGAGGGAGCGAATTCGACTTCCGCAGCGAGCGCCGCCGCGATACAGCCGACCACGACGAACGCGCTCACGTGAATCATGGTGTAGCCGAAGATGCGCGCCGGCTCGATTACGACCGCGCTGGGGTCGTGGGCGCCCCAGAACACCGCGCTGCCGAGCATGGCGGGCGTGAAGAGCGGCTGTCCGTTGATCGAATCGACGACGAGGAACCACGCGGCGACGACGGCGGCGCCGATGCACCCGGCGATGAAGCCCTCGCGCAGAATGCGATTCAAGTCCATGGCGGCTCAATATATCGCCGGGCGGAGTGCGTGCTAGATTAGGGCCCCATGATCGTGACCCGCCGTCCGTTGTTCTACGGTCTTTGCCTGCTCCTCGGAACCCTGCTGTTTGGGATCGCCGGCCTCAAACATCCGTTGCTCGTCGGCGATGGTGCCGCGCAGATCGCGATGATCGCCAAGACGGCCGACTGGCGCCTCATTCACTGGGCGCTGCTGTTCGGGCTCGCGTTCATGTACGCGGGCCTGGTCGGCGTGGGACTGCGTCACACCGAAACCGCCGGGGCCACGCCAGCCCGGGCCGGCGCACTAATCGGAGCGTTCGCGTTTGCGGTGTGGTCTCTCAACATTCTGTTCATGGTCGGCGCAGGCTGGCAGCTCGCCCACGCCTACACCACGTCCGACACGGGCCTCACCGGCACACATGCGGTGTTCGTGTACGACATGCTCCATCCCATGGGACTCGCGGCCGAGCGGCTCGCGACGTTCCTGCTGGGACTCGTGGCCTACACGTTTGGATGGACGATACGGAACGGCGCGGTCTGGCCGAGGTGGCTGGCGTGGATAGCGTGGGGAGTGGCGCTGGTTGACGGCGCCGTGGCCGTAGCATTCAGCGAGTTCTCGCCGATCATGTACTACGGCCAGGCGCTGTTCGTCATCTGGCTGGCGGCGACCGCCGTCGTGATGCTGGCGGAGCGCCGTAAGCCGCAAACTGGGCCGCTAGCTCGCCCGTAGCCGGACGACGCGCTGCTGCCATCCATCCGGTGTGCTGGACAGCACCGTCAGGGTGACGATGTCACCCTTTTTCACGCCCGCCAGCGCCCGGCGCAGCTCCGCCCGTGACCCTGTCGCGACGCCATTAACCTTCAGGATAATGTCCGGGTTACTATAGCCGCTGCTCGCATCCGACAGGCGCTGATACGCGGGGCCGTCGGGCGACACCTGCGAGACGATCAAGCCACCACCGGAGCGCATGACCTGGCGCAGGTCCGGATCGCGGACGGTCTCTTGTGACAGCGGTTCCACCGAGATTCCCAGCGGACTCTCCATCGGTGCGGCGTCGCGACTGCTGGCGCCGTCGTCGTTGCTGGACACTTCCTCGGGCTGGCTCGTGGGCGCCGCCGTCAGTTTCACCGGCAGCGTCTTCCGAACGCCGCCCTTCCTGACGACCGTGACCTGCACGACGTCGCCGGCCTTCTTGAAGCCGACGCGCTGCTGGAGCTGGGGGACGGACTCGATCGACTGGCCATCCACCGAGACGATGATATCGCCTTCCAGAATGCCGGCGCGCTTGGCGGGCGAATCGTCTGGCGGGTTGAACTCGTTGACGACCACACCGCGGATCTCCGGGAGCTTCGCGTCTTCTGCGTCTTCCGGTGTGATCGGCCGAATCGAGACGCCCATGACGGCGCGCTCGACGTGACCGGTCGCAATCAGCTGCGTCATGACGGTGCGGGCGAGGTTGATCGGGATGGCAAACCCGTACCCGGCATAGTATCCGGTCTCACTGGCGATCGCCGAATTGATGCCGATGACCTCGCCACGCACGTTAACCAGCGGTCCTCCCGAATTTCCGGGATTGATCGCGGCGTCGGTCTGAATGAAGTCCTGAATGGCGTAGCGGCTCGAGTTCAGACCCGCGAGGACGCGGCCCTTCGCGCTGACGATCCCTGCCGTCACGGTGAAGGTGAAGGCTTCGCCGAGCGGATTGCCGATCGCCAGCACCCAGTTGCCGATCTTCGTCGAATCGGCGTCCCCCAGGTGTACCGTCGGCAGTCCTGTCGTCTGAATCTTGATCACGGCGACGTCCGTGCTCGGATCGGTGCCGACAGTCTTGGCCGTGAACTCACGGTTGTCGAGCAGGCGCACGGTCACCCGATCGGCACCCTGGACGACGTGGTTGTTCGTGAGGATGTAGCCGTCCTGCGAAACAATGAACCCCGACCCCGAGCCTTGCTCGACTTGGGGACGGCGCGGGGCGTTGAAGAAGTCGTCGAAACTCGGCACACGCCGGTTGGAGACCCGCTCGCGACGTTCCGACTTGATGAAGACTACCGCCGGCCTTACATGCTCGGCGACCGAGGCGAATGCGTCGCCCAGATCGACGGCCGCCTTTGCCTGCGGCAGGGGCCGGCTCGTGTCCTGAAGCACTGACCGCACCGCCGCCTCACCGCGCGTCGGCAGGCGGAACGCCGAGGCGAATGCCAGACCGAGCGCAAACGCCAGTGCCACCAATGTGCCGAACTTCAACCAATCCCGCGTCTTCCCCGACATCCGTCCCCCCTTTTATGACTTCTTCGATTTGTCGTCGTCCATGATTTCGTAATCGGCATCCACAACTTTTTCATCCTTCTTCGGTTCGGCGCCGGCGGTCTGACCATCCCCCCCACCTGACGTCCCCCCCCCCCCCGCGGTGCCTGCGCCGGTTTCCGCGCCGCGAGCCGCGTACAGCGACGCGCCCGCCGCCGAATACGCCTGCTGGAGCTCGTCGAGCGCTTTGCTGATTTCGTCAGCGTTGCCACTGCGGAGCGCCGACTGCGCGGACTCGATCGCCGCGTCGAGCCGCGACTTGAGGCCCGGCTCGAGCTTCTCGACCCAATCCTTGGACTCCTTTTGCACCTGGTACACCATGTTATCGAGCCGGTTACGCTGCTCGATCACATCGCGCCGTTTCTTGTCTTCCGCCGCGTGCGCCTCGGCATCCTTCACCATCTTGTCGATATCCTTGTCGCCGAGGCCCGATGACGCCTCGATCCGAATCTTCTGCTCCTTGCCCGTGGCCTTGTCCTTGGCCGCCACGTGGAGGATGCCGTTCGCGTCGATATCGAACCCCACTTCGACCTGCGGGATGCCGCGCGGAGCCGGTGGAATGCCGGTGAGCTGGAACTTGCCGATGGTGCGATTGTCCTGCGCCATCTGGCGCTCGCCCTGCAGTACGTGGATCTCCACCGTCGTCTGATTGTCCTCCGCCGTCGAGAAGACTTCCGACTTCTTCGTCGGAATCGTGGTGTTGCGCGGGATGAGGACCGTGGTGACGCCGCCCAGCGTCTCGATCCCCAGCGACAGCGGCGTAACGTCGAGCAACAGAACGTCCTTCACCTCGCCGGCGAGCACGCCGCCCTGAATCGCCGCCCCGATCGCCACCACCTCGTCGGGGTTCACGCCCTTGTGGGGCTCCTTGCCGAAGAAGCTCTTCACTATCTCTTGGACCTTCGGCATCCGCGTTTGGCCACCGACGAGAATGACCTCGTCGATGTCGCCCGGTTTCAGCCCGGCGTCCGTCAACGCCTGCTGCATCGGCGGAATGCTCCGCTTCACCAGGTCGTCGACCAGCTGTTCGAGCTTCGCGCGCGTGAGCGACAGGTTCAGGTGCTTGGGACCGGATTGATCTGCCGTGATGAACGGTAGGTTGATCTCCGTCTGCATCACCGTCGACAGCTCCATCTTCGCCTTCTCGGCGGCTTCCTTCAGCCGCTGCAGCGCCATCGGATCCTTGGAGAGGTCGATTCCCTGGTCACGCTTGAACTCCCCTACCAACCATTCCATGACCCGGGCATCGAAATCGTCGCCACCCAGGTGGGTATCACCGTTCGTGCTCTTGACCTCGAACACGCCCTCGGCGAGCTCGAGAATCGAGATGTCGTAGGTGCCGCCGCCCAGGTCGTACACGGCGATCTTCTCTTCCTTCTTCTTATCCAGCCCGTACGCGAGCGCAGAGGCAGTGGGCTCATTGATGATGCGGACGACGTCGAGCCCGGCGATCTTGCCGGCATCCTTCGTCGCCTGGCGCTGCGAGTCATTGAAATACGCCGGCACGGTGATGACGGCCTTCTCGACCTTGTGGCCGAGGTAGTCTTCCGCCGTCTGCCGCATCTTCTGGAGGATCATCGCCGAGATCTCGGGCGGCGTGTAGGTCTTGCCCATGATCTCGACCGCCGCCAGGCCGTTCGGACCCTTCACGACTTTGTAGGGAACGCGCTTGATCTCTTCGGTCACTTCTTCGGACCGGCGCCCCATGAAACGTTTGATCGAGAAGACCGTGTTCTGCGGGTTGGTCACCGCTTGCCGCTTGGCTACCGTTCCCACGAGCCGTTCACCGTCTTTGGTGAAGGCTACCACCGATGGGGTTGTGCGACCGCCTTCGGCGTTGGGGATGACGACGGGATCGCCACCTTCCATGACGGCCACGACGGAGTTCGTCGTCCCGAGGTCAATGCCAATGATCTTCTCAGCCATACTTTCAGCTCCTGATAGGGATTTGATGCGGACCCGATGCTGCTGGTCGCAGAGGGCAAGCATCGTGCCCAATTAAAATGCCAAAAAGGCAGTTGTGACGGCTAGACGCCTAGGGGGGGCACCCTAGATTCCGCCTCATGTTTCCGTACAAAGATGAAAACCCCACCGAGCACCCTGCAATCATCACCGTCGCCATCATCATCGCGAACGTCCTCGCCTTCATTCTTGTGCAGGGGGCGGGCGCGCAGGGACCTCTGGCCCGGTCGGTCTGCGACCTGGGTCTGATTCCGGCCGAGATCCTCCGGACCGCACCGCCCGGAAGCGGTGTGGAGCTCGCGCCTGGCATGGTCTGCATGGTCGACGCCGTGCCGAAGTACTGGACCGTGATCACGTCGATGTTCATGCACGGAGGCTGGTTTCACCTGATCGGCAACATGCTGTTCTTGTGGGTCTTTGGGAACAACATCGAAGACGCGATGGGGCACGGGAAGTTCGTGATCTTCTATCTGCTCTGTGGAGTTGCGGCGGCCGCCACGCAGACGTTTATCAGTCCCCACTCTTTGGTACCGATGATCGGTGCATCGGGAGCCATCAGCGGCGTCCTGGGTGCGTACCTGTTGCTGTACCCCAGAGTCCGCGTACACACCCTGATCATTCTGCCGATCTACATCACGACGGTCGCGCTTCCCGCGTGGGTGATGCTCGGCTATTGGGCGCTGATTCAGCTGGTCAGCGGGCTCGGCAGTCTCAGCGAGATCGACAAGGGCGGCGTCGCGTTCTTTGCGCACGTGGGCGGCTTCATCGCCGGGCTGGTCCTGATACGACTATTTGCGTCGGATGAGGTGTTGCGGCGACGGCCGACGCAACCCGAATCGTACTACCGCTATCGGCCTGACTGATTCCAGAGCGTCGGAAGCCGGCGACGCAGCTCGTCGCGCACCGCGCGGAAGCTCTCGAGGTCCTTGGGGTCCGGCAGCGGCCAATGGAGTCGATGGACTTGTCCTGGGACGATCGGACAAACTTCTTCGGCACAGAGCGTCACAATTGTGTCGACGTCGTCAAGCGGTACGCTTGCCACACCTTTGGCGCGATGCTTGGAGATGTCGATCCGTTCCTCGGCGAGTGCCTGGATCGCCAGCGGATTGACCGTTCCCGGATCGGAGCCCGCGCTCACGAAGCGGTAGCCGGGGGGCGCCATCGATCGAGCCAGTCCCTCCGCCATCTGGCTGCGCGCGGAGTTCTTCACGCACAAGAACAGGACCGTCGGCACTACTCTCCGATATCTTCCGCGTGGTGCTTGATGGATTTGCCCTCCACCAGGAACACCACATCCTCGGCGATGTTGGTGGCGAGGTCCGCTACCCGCTCGAGATTCCGGCTCACGAGGAACAACTCCATCGCCGTGCCGATGATGTGCGGGTCCTCCATCATGTGGGTCAGCAGGATCCGGAACATCGACGCGTGCAGCGCGTCCACGCTGTCGTCGCGGCGGCAAATTGCGCGGCCGGCCTGCGCGTCGCCGCGTACGAACGCGTCGAGCGCGTCGGCGAGCATCGTGCGGGCCTGCCGCGCCATCTCGAGGAGCTCGGGCTCGGGGATGATCGGGCGGCTGGCGAGGAGCCGCTCGGCCGACTGCGCGATGTTGACGGCGTGATCGCCGACGCGCTCCAGATCGTTGGAGATCTTCATCGCGGCGGTGAGGAACCGAAGATCGCGGGCCATCGGCTGCTGGGTCGCGAGCAGGCGGATCACCGTCTTCTCGACTTCCAGCTCGAGATGATCGACCTCCTTGTCGCCCAGAATGACCTGACTCGCCTTGTCGCCGTCGCGCTGCAGCACCGCCTCCACCGCCGCGGCGAGCGCTGCTTGCGCCTCGCCCGACATGTTGAGCAGCGCGACTTTGAGCTCCGACAGCTCGTCGTGAAAATGGCGGTGACTGGTTGCTTGTGCGTTCATCCGAACCTTCCCGTTATATACGCTTCCGTGCGTTCGTCGGTGGGCCGGGTAAAGACCTGCTGCGTCACACCGAACTCCACGAGGCGGCCCACGTAGAAGAACCCCGTGTAATCCGAAACCCGTGCCGCCTGCTGCATGTTGTGCGTCACTATAACGATAGTGTAGGTCTTTTTCAGTTCGACCAGCAACTCCTCGATGCGCTGGGTCGCAATCGGATCGAGCGCCGAGCAGGGCTCATCCATCAACAGCATCTCCGGCTCGTTCGCCAGCGCCCGCGCGATGCACAGCCGCTGCTGCTGTCCCCCCGAGAGCGACGTCCCCGGCTCGCGCAGCCGGTCGGACACTTCGTCCCACAACGCTGCTTGCCGCAAGGCGCGCTCGACCCGGTCGGGGAGCTCGCGCGCCGGGGCGAGGGCGTTCAGTCGCGGCCCGTAGGCCACGTTGTCGTAGACAGCTTTGGGAAACGGATTGGGTCGCTGGAACACCATGCCGACGCGGCGTCGCAACCCCACGACATCGGTCCCGGGTGCGAAGATCGAGGTGCCGTCGAGTAGGATGTCGCCCTCGTGCCGCGCGCCCGGCGTGAGATCGTGGAGGCGGTTGATGGAGCGCAGGAACGTCGTCTTGCCGCAGCCCGACGGCCCGATCAGCGCGGTGATGGCGTTGGGCGCAATCGCGCAGTTGACCTCGTGCAGCGCCTGGGTGGGGCCGTACCAGAAGCTGTAGGCTCGGGATTCGAGGATGGGCGGATGGGCGGATGGGCGGATGGGCGGATCGAGCTTCGCCGCTCCATCCGCCGATCCGCCGACCCGCCGATCCGCCGTCATCCTCATCCAAACCTTCCGGTGATGTACGCCTCCGTCTGCTCGACCTTGGGCTTCGTGAAGATCTCGTCCGTGCGTCCTACCTCGATGAGACTGCCCAGATACATGAAAGCAGTGTAGTCGGAGACGCGCGCCGCCTGCTGCATGTTGTGTGTCACGATCACGATCGTATAGAGCCGCTTCAGCGCGTGGCACAGCTCCTCGATGCGCTGCGTCCCGGCGGGATCGAGGGAGGCCGTTGGCTCATCGAGCAGCAGAATTTCCGGCTGCGGAGCGACCGCCCGTGCGATGCAGAGCCGCTGCTGCTGCCCGCCCGACAGGTCCAGCGCGCTGGTGTGCAGTCGATCCTTCACTTCCTCCCACAACGCGGCCTGCTGCAAGGCGTGCGAGACGGCGTCGTCCACTTCCCGTCTCGGCTTGCGTCCGTTGACCTTGAGCCCCGCGGCGACGTTGTCGTAGATCGACATCGTCGGAAAGGGCGTGGGGCGCTGAAACACCATCCCAATGCGGCGGCGCAGCTCGACCGGATTCACGTCGTCGCCATAGATGTTCACGTCGTCGAGCAGGACCGCGCCATCGACACTCGCGCCGGGTGTCAGCTCGTGCATGCGGTTCAGGCAGCGGAGCAGGGTGCTTTTGCCGCAGCCCGAGGGGCCGATGATGGCCGTGACGGTGTTCGCGGGGAATAGGAGCGTCACGTCCCGCACCGCGCGATGCTGTCCGAACAGCGCCGTGAGGTGCGCCGTCTCGAGCCGCAGCCGGGTGTTAGCGGACGCTACCATAGCGTTGCCGCGTGACCCAGCGGGCGGCGAGCGAGATGATCAGCACGAGACCCATCAGCACGAGCGCGGATGCCCACGCGATCCGGTGCCACTCATCGAATGGCCCCGTGGCATAGACGTAGATCTGGAGCGACAACGTCTGCATCGGCTGATTGACGTTCAGCGTAAAGTTCAAGTTGCCTAGCGCGGTGAACAGGAGTGGCGCGGTCTCGCCGGCGATGCGGGCGATGCCCACGAGGCAGCCGGTGACGATGCCGGTCATCGCCGTGCGCGCCACGACCTTCAACGATGTCCGCCAGCGCGGGTACCCCAGCGCCAGCGCCGCCTCGCGCAGCGAGTTCGGTACCAGCCGTACCATCTCTTCCGTCGTCCGCGCCAGCATCGGGATCATCAGGATCGCGAGGGCGACGCTGCCCGCTAAGGCGGAGAAATGGCTGGTCGGCTTCACGATGAAGGTCCACGCCACGATGCCGACGACGATCGACGGCGTTCCGTTCAGCACGTCGGCGATGAATCGCACCCAGAAGCCCAGCCGCCCCGATCCGTATTCGGCCAGGTACATCCCCGCGCCGACGCCGATCGGCACACCGATCAGTGCGGCAACACCGACGATGATTCCCGTGCCCACGATGGCGTTCGCGACGCCGCCACCCGACTGTCCTGCCGGTACGGGGCTCTTGGTAAAGAACGCCCAATCGATGGACGACGCGCCCTTCGCGATCAGGTTGCCGAGGATGAGCACCAGCGCGAGCACGGCGGTAAACGACAGGATGACGACGAGCGCCGTCATCACTCGGCTCGTCAGGTGGCGCCGAAACGCGCTCGCGCTCACAGCGCCCGACTACCCACGGCCGCTCCCTTGGCGACACGCCAGATCAGAATGCGCGCGATGGCGTTGACCGCCACCGTGACCACGAAGAGAATCAGGCCGACTTCCATGAGCGCGGACTGGTACGTGGCGGTCGTTGCTTCACTGAACTCGTTGGCGATCGCCGCAGCCATCGTGTAGGCCGGCTGCAGCACCGACACGCCGATGTCGTGACGGTTCCCGATGACCATCGTGACGGCCATCGTTTCTCCGAGCGCCCGGCCGAGGCCGAGGATAATCGCGCCGATCAAACCGGCTCGGCCATACGGCAGCACGGCCGAGCGGACCGCTTCCCAGCGCGTGGCGCCCATCGCCAATGCCGCTTCGCGCTGGCTCGTGGGTACCGCAAGCAGCACTTCGCGCGACACGGCGGCGATGTACGGCACGATCATGATCGCGAGAATGACGCCGCCGGCGAGCAGCGAGTTGCCGTAGAACACGCCCTGGAGAAACGGCGTCCATCCGAACACCGCCTTCAGCGGCGGGACCACGTAGCTCCGCAGGAAGGGGATCAGGACGAAGATCCCCCACATGCCATAGACGACGCTGGGGATCGCGGCGAGCAGCTCGACCAGAAAAGCCACCGGCTGGCGCAGCCACCGCGGGGAAAACTCCGTCAAAAAAATCGCGACGCTGAGCGCCAGCGGCACCGCGATTAGCAGTGCCAGCAGCGACGACGCCAGTGTCCCGAAGATCATCGGCGCGGCGCCGTACACCTCGGCCACAGGATCCCAGGTCGACGTCCACAGGAACGACGGACCGAACCGCTTGAGTGCCGGCCACGCTTCCACGAACAGCACGCCGAGGATGATGAGGATCAGCAAGGGCAGGGAGAGCGCAAGCGCGGTCAACACCTGCCGATAGATGCGGTCGCTGCGATCTCTGCCGAGGAGCGACTGCCAGCGGGAGGGTGTGGCTTCGGACGGAGGGGCTGTAACTGGGAGGCTGGTCATCGCGCCGGAAACCTACCGGCGCCTAATGGGCTGTCCGTCACAACGGTGTAACGGAATTGTCACTCCGAAACTGGCGCGCCTCCCGCTGCCCCTGAGAGCGCAGCGGGAGGCGGCCCTTATGTCCTACGCCGGCGATTTACTCTGCCGTCTTCCAGACCGGCCGCCCGCCAGCCGTAACGGTCTTCAGGCGGGCTTGAATCCAGGGGCGCAGATCCTGCGGCAGCGGCGCGTAGCCGAGCTCCGGCGCCTTCGCCTGGCCTTCGGTCTCGGCCCACCAGATGAACTGGACGAGAGCCCGTGCCTTGGCTGTATCGCTGTACGTCTTGTGCACCAGGAGCCAGGTGAAGCTTGCAGCGGGATACGCTTGCGCGCCCGGCGAGTTGGTGATCGAAACCCGGAAGTCGGTATTCGGGCCCATGTCCTTCATTCCACCGGCGGCGGCGGCGGTCACCGATTCCAGCGAGGCGGTAATCCAGTTGCCCGCCTGATTCTTCAGCACCGCGAACGGCATCTTGTTGATCAGGGCGTATCCGAGCTCGATATAGCCGATTGCGCCCGGCGTCTGCCGAACGGTTGCCGCGACACCTTCGTTCCCCCGGCCACCGAGACCCACCGGCCAGTTCACTGACGGACCCTTGCCAACCTTCTGCGCCCACTCCGGGCTGACCTTCGAGAGGTAGTCGGTCCAGACGAACGACGTGCCGGAGCCGTCGGAGCGGTGCACGACGATGATGTCCATGTTCGGCAGGTTGAGGCCGGGATTGATGCTCGCCAACCGGGCATCGTTCCACTTCGTGATCTTGCCGAGGAAGATGTCGGCTAAGACGTCGGGTGTGATCCGAATCGGTTGCGTGACATCCCCTAGCGTATACGCGGCGACGACTGCGCCGAGCACCGTGGGGATATGGAGCACGTTGCTGCCGATCGCGGCGATGGTCGAATCGGTCATCGGGGCGTCGGTGGCGCCGAAATCGACGGTGCCGTCAGAGAACTGCCGAATGCCGCCGCCCGACCCAATCGACTGATAGTTCAGCTTCACGTCGGAATGCAGCTGATTGTACGTCAGCATCCAGTTCCCATAGATGATGTTCGGGAACGTCGCCCCGGCGCCGTTCAGCGTGACCTGCGCGGCCGCCGGTAGGGCGGTGCCGAGCAGTGCGGCGAGAGCGAGGAATCTGGTGGACTTCATGGTGTGTTTTCTCCGAGTCTGCGTTAGAACGTGAATTGCGCCTGGAACAGGGCCTGCGCGCGCGTCGCCTCGAGTGCTGGCGTCGGCGAGCCGCCCTGATAGGAAAGCAAGTCGAGGTCGGCAAGTAGCCGCAGGTTGGGCGATAGCTGATAGGATGCCCCACCAATGAACCGCGTCAGGCGGTTGTTGCCGACATTAGTGTTTGGATCCGTCAGATCCACTCGCGCTAGCAGCGCGGCCTTCGAGTTGGAGAAGTGGTACACTCCGAACGCGCTGGCCACGGTGCCAGGCGCCTTGGCGCCGGCGGTGACACTGTCTCGCGTGATCGCGTATTCCCCGGCGAGCGTGAATTGTTTGGACCGATAGGACACCATTCCAAGGAGCCGGCTGCGGATACCGCCGCCCGTCGGCTTCCCGTAATGGCCATAGGCCGTAACGCGAAGCCCGCCCACTCGGCTGGCGTCGTCAGTCTCACTCACTCGCACGGATACGCGACCCATCAGGTCTTTGCGTTGGTCGCCGGGGCCGCCGCTGTAGCTTTCCCCGTTGTAGATCCCGAGCTGCATGTTGATGCGGTCGGCGTTCCAATTGCCATCCACACCCAAGCCGAAGTCCGACGACGAGAGATACCCGCCGCGCTCCATCGCCATTTGCCCCTGCATGCGGTAATCCCAGAGCGCCTCTTCCCAATCAATGAATGGCGTATGGATCTGACCGAGCTTGTAGGTAAGCGAGCTGCCCTGAGGTGTGTAGGCGGCATAGGCGTACTTGAGGCGGTACCGAAGTGAGTTGTCCCCCGCGGGGCGATTGACGTCTGCCGTGATGCGCGTGTAGACGCCACCTGAGAAACGTCCGATGACGTTGATGTACGCCCGGGTCACGTCGAAGTTGTTGTTGTGGTTGGCCGTGTCTTTGAGTTGGTAGACGTACTGCAGATACGAAACGCCGCTAACAGTGACTTGCGGCGCCGGCGCGGCTGGCTGCTGAGCTGCGGCGTGGACGGCGAGCCCGCCCAGCATTGCTGCGGCCATGAGCGGATACGTCAGTCTTGCGTGCACGGTCACTCCCAAGACTCAGGTGAATTGGTGGACAGCTCCAACGGCTGCAAACTGGCCGTCGGGCATCACCACGATGAGTCGTCTATGTCACGATTCGGTAACGAGAGCCGGTTAGAAAGCAGATAGCGGAGCCATACCGGCCTCCGCTACCTGGCACCCGGGGTCGGCCGTGCAACCGCCGCCGGATGTCGCTCGTGCTCGCTACAGGAGTAGGACCGCGGCAGCGGCCGCGCCGGCGAGGCCGAGCAGCGCACCGGCGACGACATCTCCGAGGTGATGGACACGCAATGTCACTCGCGACGCGGCGATCATCGCGGCGAGCGGCAAGAGGACCGGCGCGAGCAGCGGATGCGCGATCGCAATCGTGCCGCTGACGGCGCTCGCGGCCGCCGCGTGACCGGAAGGGAAGGAGTACGGATCCGGCAGATCGATCAGCGCCAGCAAGCGCCCGTTTGCCTCACACGGCCGCGGCCGCGCGACGGCTCGTTTCAGCACCTGGACCGCCAGGTGCGACGTCGTCAGCGCAAACAGCGCGGCGAGACCCAGCATCTGCTCGCCCACGGCGACAAGCAGCAGGCCGACGCCGATCGTCACGCGCGCGCCGCCGAGGTGCGTGAGCCAGCGCATCAGACGCCCGCCTCGACTGGATCGGAGGTCCGGGTGAACGCTTGGGTGAGCACGCGACCCTCGTAGGCTGTCGGAACGTCCAGGCCGAACCACCACAGCAGCGTCGGGGGGATATCGAGCAGCGAAACCTGGCGCGTGAGCTGGTGGCGGCGGGTAACGTCGGGACCGGCGAGAATGAGAGGGATGTGATCGTTGATCGGGTGCGGCTCGGCGTGATCGTGTGTGCTCACGCCGCCACCGCCATGATCGGCCATCACGATCACCAGCGAGTGTTCGGTGAGATCCGCCAGCACACCGATCGCGGCGTCCACCTCGACGGCCGCCGCGCGGTATTGCGGCGACATCCAGCCGTGTGCGTGACCCGCCTCATCGCAATCGTTCAGGTACACGAAGGTAAGTCCCGCCGACGGCGCAAGCACGACGGCCTGGGCCGCTCGCGCGACGTCGCGCGCGCGCAACCCGGCGGAGCGGTATTTGCCGAGCCCCGCCGCCTTCGTGAGCGCCCAGAGGACAGCGCGCTCGGCCGGGAGGAGCTCGCTCGCGACGACCTGGCTCGGCACGCCGCCGCGCGACAGCTCGCGCGCGAGTGGGCGCAAGGCCGGCACGCGGGCGAGGAATCCCAGGCCCGGCTCGATCAGGCCGTGCGTCCCCGCCGCGACGCCGGTCGCCAGCGAGGCGAGTGCCGCGACGGTGCGGCTGGGCCGCACGGTGCTGGCACGCAGCGCCATCGTGTAAGTGCGAGCCAGGGCGTCGAGCGACGGCATGTCCGTCGGCGTGATCGCGTCGGGGCGCAGGCCATCGGCCAGGACAAGCACTACGCGGCGCATGAGGCGGCTCCGGCGTTGGATAGTCCGGCGGCTTTGGCGTACTGCTGCAGCAGGGCGAGGTTTTCGGGGGCGACGTCGCGCTCGAGCGCCGCGGTCCGCGCGGCTTTCGCGAGCTCGGCGCGTCGCTGCGGGGCGATCACCAGCGACAGAATCTCGGCGGCGAAGCCCGTCGCATCTTCCGGTGCGACGAGCACGCCACTTTGACCGTGCGTGATGCTCTCGCGGAATCCGCCGGCATCGGCTGCCACGACGGCCAGACCGGAGGCCATGGCTTCGAGGGCAACGAGGCCGCAGGTCTCGGTGCGGGACGGGAGCACGCAGATGTCCGCGCTCGCGTATACGTCCGCGAGCTTGTCCCGATCGAGAAAGCCGAGCTGGCGTACCCATGGCAAATGCCTCAGCAGGCGGCGCGTCTCCGGTCCGTCACCGGCCAGGACAAACGTCGCGCGCTGGCCGACGCGCTCTTGAGCGGCGATCCACGCCTCGACGAGCACATCGATGTTTTTCTCGGGAGCCAGCCGGCCGACATGCAGGACGATGGCAGTGTCGTCACCACCCGCGAGCCAGCGGCGCCAGCCTGCGCTGCGTCGTGAGGGGTTGAAATGCAGGGTGTCCACGCCGCGTCCCCAAACGATCGGGCGCCCGATGCCGCGGCGTTCCAGCTCGCTCGCGACCGCCTCGCCGGGAGTCTGTGTTAGCACGGCGGGCCGATGGAACCAGCGGAGCCATTTCCAGACGAGGGGCTCGATGACGCCGGCACCGTAATGCCGCGCGTACTGCGGGAAGTTCGTGTGATACGAAGTCACCAGTGGAATGCCACGCCGCACGGCGTAGCGCCGACCCGTCAGCCCGAGCGGTCCTTCCGTCGCGACGTGGACGATGTCAGGCGCAAAGGAGTCGAGGAACCGCGCCACGGCCCCGAACTGCGGGAACGACAACCGGATGGCCGGATACGGCGGAAACGACACCGACGGAATGCGAAGCTCACCCGGGTTCACAGGCGAGTGGCCGGGATACCGTGGTGCGACGACCACGACCTCGTGGCCGAATTCGCGCAGCACATGCGCGATCCGGACGACCACTGTCGTGACGCCGTTGACCTGCGGCGTGTAAGTGTCTGTTACGAGCGCAATTCGCACGAGCCAACGTTGCGCGTGGGCGGTCAACAGTCGGTGACGTACGCGTTACGGCTGTGTAACGGGGGCTAAGTCGGGAAGTACAAAAGGATTGTGGTGCCACGACCGAGCTCGCTCTCGGCCTCCACGCGGCCGCCATGTGCCTCGACCAGGTGTTTGACGATCGCCAAACCGAGCCCTGTGCCACCTTCCTGGCGCGAGCGGCCGGGGTCGACGCGGTAAAAGCGCTCGAAGATGCGGGGCAGGTGATCCGCGCCGATACCGGAGCCGGTGTCGCTGGCTCGCACGACAGTGTCATGTCCCAACCGTTGCGCCGAGACGCGGATGCGACCGCCGGTTGGCGTGTGCCGCAGCGCGTTGTCGAACAGGTTGGTGAAGATCTGGCGCAGCGCCTCCGGATCGCTGTTCACGGACCCCGAGTCGGTTTCGAGCTGCACGTCCCGACTGGCCGCACGCTCGGCGAACGGACGCCACGCTTCGCGCGCCGCGGCGTCGATGGCGATCTTGCGCGGTTCCGGTTGCCATCCGCCGGACTCGATGCGCGACAGGTCGAGCAGGTCGTCGACCAGGCGTTGCATGCGCCGAGCGTTCTCCACGATCGTCTGCGCGAACCCCGTCGCCTGCGCGTCCGACGCCTCGGCCGCGAGCGTCTCGGCGTATCCGGCGATGGCCGTCAGCGGAGTCTTCAGCTCGTGCGACACGTTCGCCACGAAGTCGCGCCGGATCGTTTCCAGTCGTCGCACGTCGGTGACATCACTCAGCACGAGCAGCGTCCCGCCTTCCGCGAGCGGCCGGGCGGAGAAGACGACGGTGCGGTCGCCGAGATCCAGCTCGCGTCCCTCGACCACCGCGCCGGTCAGGACCTCGCGCATCAACGTGCGATGGGCGCGGTCATGGAACAGCTCGCCGAGCGGAGGCAACGGCTCCGTTTCTCCGTAGCCAAGCAGCCGGCGGGCGGCCGCGTTCGTCTCGACGACGATGCCCCGCTGGTCGGCTGCGAGGACGCCGTCCGACAGCGCCTCGAGCAGCGTGCGGGATTCCTCGCGCTCGCGACGCAGGTCTTCGAAGCGCCGCTCGAGCTCGTGATGCATCGCGCGGAGCGCGTCGACTTGGTGGGCGAGCTCGGGGACGCGCACGTCGGGGAACTCCGCCGGGCGGCCGGCGGCGATGTCAGTAGCCGCGTCGGCGATGCGGAGCAGCGGCCAGGCCAGTGCGCGCGCGAGCATCCAGGCGAGGAGCCAGGCCGCGAGCAGCATGACCAATCCCGCGATGGCCACGGCGCGCTGCACGGCATGAACCTGTACGTCCACGATCGCGAGTGTGGTGGAGACGCGGACGACGGCGAGCCCGGGCGGCCCGGCCCGGATCGCGACGTACATCTGGCGTTCGTTGGTGGATGCGCTGAGGCGTTCGTTCATCCCGACGCCCGGGGCGGAATCGAGCGCCGCGCGCACTTCGGGGCGGTCGCGGTGATTCTGGAGTTGAGCGAGCGAGGCGCGATCGAACTCGGTGTCGCCGCGGACGTGGCCGTCGGCGTCGATGAGCGTGACGCGGCGACCGAGACGTCCACCCGCGACCGCCGCAAACTCCGGCCACTTCGTCGAGTCGACCGGCGCGAACGCCGCCACCAGCCGCGCCTCCCGCTCCAGCTCCGTCGCGATTTCCTGCTCGAGGTGCCGGCGCAGCAAGATGTCGGCGGCGATGATGGAACCGGCGACCGCGGCAGCCACGAGCAAACCGATGCTCGCGAAGAGCCGCGTGACGAGCTTCATGTGCGACGGCGGCGAGCGGCGGGCGCAGGTCTCTTTGCGGGGGCAAGCGGCTCACGGAACCGATAGCCGACGGCACGCACGGTCTCGATCCAGTCTCCGGCCGCGCCGAGCTTGGTGCGCAGTCGCTGCACGTGCATGTCCACGGTGCGTGTCTGAATGTCCGGCTGTGCCTGCCACACTGATTCGAGCAGCTGGGACCGCGATTGCACGCGGTCACGGCGCTCGATCAAGCGCTCGAGCAGCTTGAACTCCGTGGCGGTGAGCTCGACTTCCTTCCCCTCGGCAGTCACCCGATGGGCCGTGCGGTCGAGGACGATCGGGCCGCCGACGAGGCGGCCGCCGGCGGCCACCGGCGGCGCCGCCAGGCGGCGCAGAATGGCCCCCACGCGTAACACGAGCTCCTTAGGAGAAAACGGCTTCGCGAGATAGTCGTCCGCGCCGAGGGACAGGCCTTTGATGCGATCGGGCTCGTCTTTGCGCGCCGTCAGGAGCAACACGCCGACGTCGTGCGTCTCGTCCCGGCGCCGCAGCTCCGCCAGCACCTCGAAGCCGGAATGCCCCGGAAGCATCAGGTCCAGGACCACCAGATCGGGTCGTTCTTCGCGCGCAGACCGCAACGCGTCGGCGCCCGTGCCGGCGGTAGTGACGCGGTAACCCTCTTTTGCGAGGTGGTACGCGACGAGCGCCGTGATGTCGGGCTCGTCGTCGACGACGAGAATGCGGTGTGGTTCCGCGGTCTCAGGAGGCATTCATGACAGCGCCTCGGACCCGCGATTCGAACCGCGAGCGCGACCGATCGAGTGCGGCGGTGCGGTCGGCTTGTGCGGCCGGATCGCTCCGCACCGCGTCGAGCACCGAACGTAGCAAACGCTCGCGCGTGCCGGGCTGCGGCGCCAGCGTATAGATCACGTACGGCACGACGGGATACGTTCGCGCGATTCCGAGCGACTCGAGGGTGTCCATGTGCTCGGCGATGGTGGCATCTGGTAAATCGAGAATCGCAGACAGATCGGACACAAACATCGGAGCGGTGGACAGGCAATTCAGAATGCGTAACCGCGTAGGCTCGGCGAGCGTCACGAGCAGATCGGCGACCGGGCGCGTAGTCACTTCGTCTCCTTTGACGTCTGAAGCGTAGCCGCGCGGAAGAGCGCCGCGCGACGGGGGGGAAACTACCGTCGCGCGAGCCCCTCGCAATTGGCTAATCCTGCTCGTCCCCACGTGGTTACATGAATGTAGCCGGTTCGTGACAAACGGCGTTCCGACGCGGTCCTGAATTGTGGGGTAAGTTTTGATCCGCTATGCCTGCCACGTCCTGCACCGCGACTGCTACCCGCTTGGGCGCCATCGACATCGGCACGAACTCGATTCGCCTCGTGGTCGCCGAGGTCGAACCCGACGGCCGGTATCGGGTGCTCGACGAAGAGCGCGAGATGACACGGCTCGGGCACGGGTTATTCGCGCGCGGTCGCCTGCTCAACGAGCCGATGGAGCGTTCCCTCGCCGCGCTCGCGAAGATGCACACCATCGCCAAGGGCTTCGAAGTCGTGGAATTGCGGGTCGTCGCGACCAGCGCGGTGCGGGAGGCCTCGAACGGCCGGGCATTCTGCCAGGAGGTGCGCCGGCGCTGCGGTCTGCGCGTGGATGTCATCTCCGGCGAGGAGGAAGCCCAGCTCGCGCTGCGCAGCGCGCTGCACCATTTCGATCTGGCCGGCCGCTCGGTCGCCGTCGTGGACATCGGCGGCGGCAGCATGGAGGTCACACTCACCGCGGGATCGGTCGTGGACGAGGTCGTGACGCTGCCGCTCGGCGCCGTCCGGCTGACCGAGCGATATGGCACGGACGGCACCCTCTCGCCCAAGCGCTGGCGCAAACTGCGCCGGGCCATCGATCGCACGCTCGACGTGAAGCTGCGCAAGCCGCCGTTCCATCCGGAAATCATGATCGGCAGCGGCGGCACGTTCACGAACCTGGCGGCCGTGGCGCAGTTCGATCGGGAGGGCTCGGCGCGCAGCGTGCAGGGCTACGTGATGTCGCGCGCCGAAGTGGTGCACCTGCTGCATCGCCTGCGCGCGACGCCGCTCGCGGAACGACGTGAGACGCCCGGGCTCAACCCGCGCCGGGCCGACATCATTGTGGCGGGCGCGGCGGCCATATCGCGTCTCGCCAAGCGGCTCGGCACGCAGCAGATCCTGGTGAACAGCGGCGGGCTGCGTGATGGCCTCCTCCTCGCCATGATCGAGGACCGCTTTCCCTCCGAGGCGCGCAAGACCGCGGGGCCGCTCAGCCGGCTCGATTCGGCTCGCGCGTTCGCCCGGCAATGCCGATCGAGCGAGCGGCACTGCGAGCACGTCGCCCAGCTCGCGACGCAGCTGTTCGACGGACTGGCCGAGCGGTTCGGACTGCCGGCCGATGCGCGCGAGCTGCTCGAGGCCGGGGCGCTGCTGCACGACATCGGTTACGTGATCAATCACGCGAAACACCACAAGCACGCCTATCATCTCATTCTCAACGGCGACCTGCAGGGATTCACGCAGCGCGAGCTCGAGATCGTCGCGTGCGTGGCTCGCTATCATCGCAAGGCGTTTCCCAAGAAGCGGCATGCGGCGTTCGCGCGCCTTGAGCGCGCCGACCGCCGCCTGGTGCGCGCGCTCGCCGGAATGCTGCGCGTGGCCGACGGGCTCGATCGCACACACACGCAGCGGATCAGCGCCGTGACGTGCGCGACCCATCGCGGCTTCGTGGAGCTGACGTTGCAGGCGCGGACCGATCCGCGCGTCGAGATCTGGGATGCCGAGCGCAAATCGGGACTGTTTCAGCGCGCATTTGATTTGGAGCCGCGCTTCGTGTGGGTGCGCGGCGCGGAGCGGCGTCCGCGCCTGCGCCTCGCCGCCGGGTAGACCATGGCAACGTCGTACCAACCGGCATTTCCCCCGGACCACTATCTCAATCGCGAGCTGAGCTGGCTCGAGTTCAACGCGCGCGTGCTGGAAGAGGCGGCGGATTCCACCAATCCGCTGCTCGAGCGCCTGAAGTTCTCGGCGATCTTCAGCTCGAATCTCGACGAGTTTTTCGAGGTGCGGGTCGCCGGCTTGCTGCAACAGCTGTTCGCGGGCATCGAGCCGCAGGACTACGGCGCCGATGGGCTCGATCCGGCGGAGCAGCTCGCGAGGATCGAAGCGCGCGTACACTCCCTGGTGGCCGAGCAGCACCGCGTGCTGGAGAGCGAGATCCTGCCGGGGCTCGCTGCCGCGGGTATCGAACGGGTTGCACTCGACACCTTCGACACCGCGGAGCGTGAATACGTCGATCGCCTGTTCAGCCGGGAGATTTACCCGGTCCTCACGCCTCTCGCGATCGATCCAGGGCATCCCTTCCCGCACGTGCACAACAAGAGCTTGAACATCGTGTTGCTGGTCGAGAACACGGAATCGGGTCAGCAGCTGTACGGCGTCGTGCAGGTCCCCGCGCTGCTGGACCGCGTGGTGGCGCTTCCGGGGTCTCCCGACCGCCTGCGCTTCGTACTGCTCGAGGAAGTCATCGCGGCCCATCTCGGCGAGCTGTTCGGTGGTTTCCGGGTGCTGGCGCACACAGTCTTCCGCGTCACACGCAACACGGATCTCGCAATCAACGAGGATGAAGCCGAGGACCTGCTCCAGACGATCGAAGAAACGCTGCGGCAACGGATTCTCGGGGAGGCCGTGCGGCTCGAGATCCTGGCATCCGGCGACGCGCGCTTTGCGCAGATGCTGATGAGCGCGCTCGATCTGCGCGAGACCGACGTCTACCGCGTGAATGGGCCCGTGGACCTGACGGCGTTGATGGCGCTGCATCGCGGCGATGGGTTCCGGTCGCTGCGCGACGAGCCCCTCGTGCCGCGCCCGTCTCCGGCGTTCGCGAGCGGAGAGAATCTCTTCGATGTGATCCGGGGCCAGGACGTGCTCGTGCATCACCCGTACGAATCGTTCGGCGCGGTGGTCGACTTCATCGATCGCGCCGCCGACGATCCGCAGGTGCTCGCCATAAAACAGACGCTGTACCGCACGAGTGGCGCGAGCCCCATCATCTCGGCGCTCGCCCGGGCCGCGCAGAACGGCAAGCAGGTCACCGCGCTCGTCGAGCTCAAGGCCCGCTACGACGAGGAGAACAACATCGTGTGGGCACGAGAGCTCGAGCAGGCGGGCGTGCACGTGGTGTATGGGATCGTCGGGTTGAAAACGCACTGCAAGGCGGCGCTCGTCGTGCGCCGCGAGAAGAAGGACCTGCGGCGGTACGTGCATCTGTCCACGGGGAACTACAATCCCGCCACCGCGCGCATCTATACCGATCTCGGGCTGTTCACCGCCAAGCCGGACTTCGGCGACGATGTCAGTGAGATGTTCAATCTGCTCACCGGTTACTCACAGCGGCGGCGCTGGCGGAAGCTCGTCGTTGCGCCGGTCGAACTGCGGGAGCGCGTCATCGCGCTCATCGACCGCGAGCGCAAGCATGCGGAAGGCGGGCAGCCGGCGCGCATCATCGTCAAGATGAACGCGCTCGTCGAAGTGTCGGTGATCGACGCGCTCTACCGAGCTTCCCAGGCTGGCGTGGAGATCGATCTGGTGATCCGCGGCACGTGCTGCCTCCGGGCCGGCCTCCCGGGAGTGTCCGAGCGCATTCGCGTCATGAGCATTGTCGATCGGTTCCTGGAACACAGCCGAGTTTTCTATTTCAGCAATGCCGGAAATCCCGAGGTGTTTCTCGCGAGCGCGGACTGGATGCCGCGCAACTTCATCCGGCGCATCGAAGTGATGTTCCCCGTCGAAGATGCCCCGCTCAAGGCGCGCATCGTCGAGGCCATTTTGCCCACGATTCTCGGCGACAACGTCAAAGCGCGTTTGCAGAACCCCGATGGCAGCTATCGTCGCCTTGCTCCAGCGTTGGGACAGCCGGCCAGCCGGTCGCAGACCGTCCTGCACAATCTGGCGCGCGGGTCGGCCCAGGTGGCCGACCACGTTGGCCACAGGCTGTTCGTCCCGGTTTTGCGTCGGAACGGCAAGCCGGGGAAGGGTGATTCGCGGCGGACGACGGCGACTCCACGGGGTCGCCGCGGCGCCAAGGGCTCATCCGCCCGCAAAGTCCCCGACGACAGCTCGACGTAGCCGGCGGCGTCTCCTCGCCGGACGCAGCTGCCGCGCAGCAGCACCGATCTGGCGCTCGAGATCCGGGCCGGCCCTGGACCACTCATCCTGCAATCTGATGAAGAGCGCCGCCACTTCGGCTTGCAGCAGGTTCGCGGCGGGCGCCGCGCCTGCTCCGGCCTCCCGCAGCACGACCTCGAGCTCATGCGCGTCCGTCAGCGCGCCGAACAGATCCTGCAGATCCTTCAGTCGTCGCACGAGCGTGGCACCGTCAGCCAGCCCGGATTGCACCGGCTCCAGCAGATAGCGCAGGCGCTTGGCGGCGATGCGCGTTGCGTGCAGCTCGGCTGGATCCGCGGACGGCGAGGCCTCGCTGAGCCGCCTGGCAAGATCGCTCGCGTGTCGTGCGAGCGTCGCGCCGGCGACCGCTCGGAACGGCGCCTCATGCGAGGCGGCGTCGGATCGCACAGCCGTCAGCCGGTGGCGCAGCTTGCGCTCCAGTTTTTCGAACCGCTCTTGCAGCTCCTCGCGCGCTGCCGCCATCACGCGACGCCGGCGAGCGCGCAGACGCGCGCGCAGTGGACCGAGGCCGGCGCGCTCAGCTGGCGTGAATCGCGGCGAGCGCTCGACGAACCAGGCGAGCTGAACCTCGGCGTCGCGCGCGGGATTCGTCGCCCGCACGAGCCTGCGCAACCTGCGGCGCCGCTTGCGGGACACACGCTCGTGCAAACCGGGATAGGCACGCACGGTGACACGAAGCCGCCGAATCGCCACGCGGAAGTCATGCAGCGCTTCAGTGTCGGTGCGATCGCTCAGTCGCGTCGCCGCAGCGACGGCGTCGTCGAGATACGCCAGGGTGACCGTGCTCGCCGCGGGGACGGCCGGCCGATCGAGCAGCTCTCGGGAAAAGTCAGCCATCAGCGCAGCGCCCGCAGGTGACTGGGACGCAGCACCCACAGCAGCATCGCCTCGCCGGCCTCGATGCGGTCGCCGAGGTCGAGCAGGCAGGCGCCGCCCTTGCCCAGCTCGAGAAAGGAGCGCTCGCTTCCCGCTGTGCACCAGCTGACGATTGCGCCGAGTCCCGGTTCATGACCCACGACGGCGACGGTCTTCTGCGTCCCTTGTCCGCGGAGCCACGTCGCAACGGCGGGAGGATGCTGGCCGGGAGATAACGCGTCCACGATGACCGGTTCGCCCTTCTCGTAGACCTTGGCCAGGATCGCGGCCGTCTGGATTGCGCGGGTGAGGGGGCTCGTGGCCAACACGTCCAGCCGGGGGACGATCGCGCGCAGCCCCTTGGCGCACTCTTTCATCTTCTTTTTTCCTTCAGCCGTGAGCGGGCGTTCTTTATCGTCGCTGTGCTCGCGCGCCCATTCATCGCGTTCTACCGCGATCCCGTGCCGTACCACGAGCAATTGCATGACGAAAAGTCACCCTCCTTTGCAGAAGAGGGAAGGTTGCACGACGCGAGCTGTGTCGAGCCGACGGGCAATTGCTGGGAGACAAGCGGCATCATCGACGCGCCGGCCTGGTTCGGTGCGGGCGCGTGCTGTTCGACGTGCAGGCGCATTCGCTGCCGATTCCGTCGCAGAACCTGACGGCCGAGGGCGGCCAGCTGTTGCTGCTGCGCTTGCCAGGCAGCTGATGACCTAGCACGACGCAGAGGAGCCGCGGTAGTATTCTGCGCACTATGCGGCTCCTCTCGCTGCTCCTTGCGCTCCAAAGTCCGCCCGATACCGCCCACATCGTCATCGTCGCCACGACCGACGTGCACGGCCGGGTGTTCGGCTGGGACTACGTTCGTGACGCCGCAGCCCCAGGCGGGCTCTCGCGCGCCGCCACCGCTCTCGAAACGCTGCGCGCCCGCTATCCCGGCCAGCTCGTGCTGGTGGATGCCGGCGACCTGCTGCAGGGCAATCCATTCGCCGTGTTCTACGGCCGCTACGACAAACGCCAGCCGCAACCGATCGTCGATGCGATGAACGCCCTGCAGTACGACGTCGTCACCCCGGGCAACCACGACTTCGACTTCGGTCTCGATTTCCTGCGCCGTGCCGCCACACAGGCCACATATCGCTACGTCTCGGCAAACGTCGAGGACTCGAGCGGCGCGCCGTTATTCCCCAAGACGGTGATCCTGCCGCGCGGTGCCGTGAAGGTCGGCATCACCGGCTTTACGACGCCGGGCACGATGCTGTGGGATCGCGCGCAGCTCGCCGGCGCCGTGCGCGTGCGACGGATCGCCAGCGCCGCTCCGGCCGCGTTGGCGCGATTGGAAGGCGAAGGGGCCGACCTGAAGGTCGTGTTGATCCACAGCGGATTCGGATTATCGACCTACGACACGACGGGTGTTGGCCCGGAGAACGATGCGGCGGCGTTGGCGGCGGTGAATCCGAAACCGGACATCGTGATCGTTGGCCACACGCATCGCGAGATCCGTGACACGGTGATCAACGGCGTGCATTTTGTGCAGCCGAAAAACTGGGTGCAGAGCCTGGCCGTGGTGCACGTGTCGTTGAGCCGCGAGGAAGGCCGCTGGCGCGTGAGGAACGTCCACGCCGACCTGATCCCGCTCACGACCATGCCCGAGCTGCCACGCTTCACCCAAAGGCTCATCGCGGCGCACGAAGCGGCGCGGCAGTGGGCGAGCACCCCGCTCGGCACCGCGACGCCGGGATTCGATGCGCGCTACGCCCGCGTGCAGGACACGCCACTGCTCGACTTCATCAATGAGGTGCAGCGCCGCCGGGCAGGGGCGCAGTTGTCCGCGGCCGCCGCCTTCGACGTGCAGCCGGGGTTGCCAGAGGGCGACGTCCATCAGCGTGACGTGTCGGGGATCTACCCCTTCGAGAATACGCTCCGTGCGGTACGGATCTCGGGCCAGCAGCTGCGCGAGTACCTGGAGCATTCCGCCCGCTACTTCCGCACCTACGAACCGGGGGGGGGCCAGCCGATCATCAACGACAGCGTCGCGGGCTACAACTACGACGTGGTCAGCGGTGTGGTCTACAACGTGGATCTCTCCCGGCCGGCGGGGCAGCGCATCCGCGGACTCGCCTACGAAGGGCGGATCGTGCAGCCGACGGACAGCTTCACGATGGCGGTGAACAGTTACCGGCAGGCCGGAGGCGGCGGCTACGCGATGCTGGCGAACGCGCGCGTGGTCTACGACAAGGGTGAAGACATTCGCGAGCTGCTGGTTGATGAAATCCGCCGCGTCCGCACGATCCAGGCGACTGCGTATCTCCGGCCGAGCTGGGCGATCATCCCCGATCCCGCCCGCGCCGCCGCGCGGGCCGCGTTCGCACCGGCGCCGGCCGCGGTCAGCACCAGGGACAGCACGCTCCTGCGGGTGCTCACGACGAGCGACCTCCATGGACAGCTCGAGTCGCGCGTCTGGGACTGGTCACAGGGCCGGCCGGTCGGCGGCGTGGCGGCGCTGAAGCCGTGGCTCGACAGCCTTGCCCGCGTCTGTGGCTGCACCTCGGTGCGGCTCGACGCCGGCGACGAAATGCAGGGGACGCTGCTGTCGAACGCCACCTTCGGGCGCGGGACGATCGACGCCATGAACGCGCTGGGCATCGACGCCGCGGCGATCGGCAATCACGAGTTCGATTGGTCGGTCGATACGCTGCGCGCGCGCATGAGCGACGCGAAATACCCGTTCCTCTCGGCAAATATCACGAATGCCGCAGGCACGGCGCGGCCGGACTGGGCGACGCCATGGAAACTGGTGACGAAGAACGGCGTGAAGATCGCCGTGATCGGCCTGACGACGACGGAGACGCCGACGAGCACCGCGGCGCGCAACATCCAGGGCCTTGCGTTCGGTGACGGCGCCCAGGCGATCAAGCGCTATCTGCCGGAGGCGCGCGCCGGGGGGGGGGCCGACTTCGTGATCGTCGTGGCGCACGTGGGCGCGGTGTGCGATTCGAGCACCGGTGGCGGTAACACCGCGGCCTGTCACGGGGAGATTCTCGACGTCGCACGCCAGCTCGATTCCGGGTCCGTCGACTTGATCGTCGCCGGTCACACGCACCTGCGCGTCAACACGGTCGTCCACGGCATCCCGATCGTAGAGGCGCAGTCGAGCGGCCGCTCGATTGGTGTGGTCGACTTCGTCCGCACCGGCGGCCGGCGCGAAGTGCGCGTCCAGCTCGTCACGCCGTACGCCGACCAGGTCAGACCGGATGTCGCGTTGACCGAGGCGCTGGGCCGCCAGCAGCAGGCGGTGCGCAACATCAGCGAACGGGTCGTCGCGCGACTCAAGGTCCCGCTGAAGCGGGAGGGTGACGAGTACGCGTTGGGCCGGCTCATCGCGGACGCGCAGCGTGCCGCCGGCCGCGCCGACGTGGCGATCATGAACAACGGCGGCATCCGGGCCGATCTGCCCGAGGGCACGGTCACGTGGGGCCAGGTCTACCAGGTGCAACCGTTCCAAAACCGGTTGCTCCGGCTCACGGTGCAAGGCTCGGTGCTACAGGACGCGCTGGAGCAGTGCGTGGCGGGGAGCCAGGATCATTTTCCGGACTGCCACGTCGCCGGCGCGGAAGTGTGGTACGACCCCCGGAAGGAAGTGCGGAAGCGCATCAGCCGCGTTCGCGTCGGCGGCAAGGATCTCGACAAGGATCGCGCGTACACCCTGGTCGTCAGCGACTTCATGGCGACGGGTGGCTCGGGATTCCGCATGCTGGTCGGCTCTCCGAAGGAGGACCTCGACGTCGTCGATGTCGACGCCCTGACCCGCTATCTGGGTGTGCTGCGCGCTCCCGTGGAGGCGCCCGAAGACGTGCGCTTCCATCGGACCGACCGCTGATGCGGGTTTTCGTCAACGACAAAGCGGTCGATGTACCCCGCGGCGCGCGCGTGCGCGACGCCGTCGCGCAGGTGGACGACGGCCTGGCTCGGCTGCTTGACAGTGCCGCGTATGTGACGGACGCCGCCGGCCGGCCGATCGACGCCGGCGATGCGGTGGGAGAGGCCGGCGCGGTCTACCGCGTCGTCGTCTCGGCACGGCGCGCAGGGAAGCCGCGGTTGACGAAGGACGCGCTGCGGCGCTGGCCCAAGGCCGAGCTGCATGTGCACCTCGATGGGGCGCTGCGGCCCGCGACGATGATCGAGCTGGCGCGCGCGCAGGGTATCCGTCTGCCCGCCGACACACCGGACGCCCTCGCCAAAGCGATGCTGGTCCGCGATGCCAAGAATCTCGAGGAGTACCTCCAGAAGTACGAGATCACACTGTCGGTGCTCCAGACGGCGCAGGCGCTTGAGCGCGTGGCGTACGAATTCGTGTTCGACAAAGCGGCGGAAAACGTGCGCTACGTAGAGGTCCGGTACTCGCCGTTGCTGCATCGCCCCGCGCTGACGCTTGCCGAGGCGATCGAAGCGCCCCTCGCCGGTATCCGGCGTGCCTCCGCGGAAACCGGCATGAAGGTCGGGCTGATCGTCTGCGCCATGCGGACCCGGCCGCCTGCCGAATCGCTCGAGCTGGCGCGGGCGGCCGCGGAGTATCACGGCGCCGGCGTGACCGCATTCGACCTCGCCGGAGCAGAGCGGGGGCACCCGGCACGCGATCATCGCGCGGCATTCGAGTACGCCGCGGCCCATGGGATGGCCTGTACGTGCCATGCCGGTGAAGGCGATGGGCCGCACTCGATTGATCAGGCCCTCCACGAAGTCGGCGCCCAGCGCATCGGTCATGGGACGAGGCTCGCGGAAGATCCCGCGCTGCTCGAGGAAGTCGTCGCCCGCAAGATCCCGCTCGAGATGTGCCTCACGAGCAACGTGCATACCCACGTCGTGGCTTCGGTGGCGGAGCATCCCTTTAAGCGCTATTTCCAGCAGGGCGTCGTCGTCACGCTGAACACCGACGGGCCGTTGACCGATGGCATCACCCTGACGGACGAGTATTTTCTCGCGCACGCCGTGCTGGGTCTCTCGCCCGACGATATGGCGCGTGTGGTCCTCAACGCCTGCGAAAGCGCATTTCTCCCGGAGTACGAAAAAGTCGCGCTCGTGTCGCGCGTGCAGAGCGAACTCGACGAAGAAGGGGGAACTCCCTGATGTCCTGGCGCCGGGTCGTCTTCGCGTTCACGGTCACGTTCGTCTGTGCGCTCGTCGTCTTCACGCTGCCGCGCTTTGTGTTCAACACATTGCGCGGCGCGACCGTTCAGACGGCCGCACAGGATACGGCCAAGGCTCAGGTGGTGGCCGCCCCGCGCCCCCTCGGTTCCCGGCTCACGGGAGTCTTCGGGCTCATCGTGATTCTCGGCATCGGCGTCGCGCTCTCGCGGAACCGGCGGGCGATCAGTCGGCGTGTGATCGCCTGGGGCGTAGGGTTGCAGCTGCTGTTCGCGATCTTTGTGCTCCGGGTCCCGGTCGGCCAGACGATCTTCAGCTGGCTCGGCGCCACGGTCACGAAGATTCTGAGCTTTTCGTACGCCGGCTCGGAGTTTGTATTCGGCGAGATCGGCAAGCAGCACTCGAGCCTCGGTGTCATTTTCGCGTTCCAGATCATGCCGGCGATCATCTTCGTGTCCGCGCTGTTCGCGATCATGTACTACCTCGGCATCATGCAAGTCGTCGTGAAGGCGTTCGCGGTCGCGATGAACAAGATCATGGGCGCGAGCGGCGCGGAGAGCCTCGACGTCGCTGCGTCGATTTTCATGGGACAGACGGAGGCGCCGCTCACGATTCGCCCCTTCCTGCCGCGGATGACGCTCTCCGAGCTGATGACCGTAATGACGGCGGGCATGGCGCACGTCTCCGGCTCGATCATGGCGGCGTACATCGCGTTCGGGATCGAAGCACGCCACCTGCTCACCGCGGTGATCATGACGGCGCCCGGCACGATCATGATGGCGAAGATCCTCGAGCCCGAGACCGGAGTCCCCGAGACGCTGGGCGGCGTCAAAGTGGCAATCCCGCGCACCGACGTGAACGTCCTGGACGCCGCGGCCCGCGGGACGAGCGAAGGGCTGCAGCTCATGCTGAATGTGATCGCGATGCTCATTTCCTTCATCGCGCTCATCGCACTCGTGAATGGCCTGTTCGGTTGGATTCATGGACTCGTGCCCTGGTTTCCCGAAACGCTCCAGACCGTTCTCGGATGGATATTCCGACCGATCGCGTGGGTGATGGGCGTCCCGTGGCACGACAGCGGGACGGTCGGATCGTTGCTCGGTGAGCGCATGGTGCTCAACGAATTCATCGCCTACGCGCATCTCGGCCCGATGAAAGGCAGCCTCGATCCCGTCTCCTTTACCATCGCGACGTTCGCGCTCTGCGGCTTCGCGAATCTCAGCTCGGTGGGCATTCAGATCGGCGGGATCGGCGCGCTGGCGCCCGAGCGCAAGCACGATCTCGCGCGACTCGGATTCCGCGCGATGATCGCGGGGACACTCGCCAACTTCCTCTCGGCGACGCTGGCGGGCATTCTGTTGTGACGGGGAAGGCTGTAACCGCGGCAACGGAGGCGGTGAAGCAGCGCCTCGGCAAACTCAAACCTCGTATCGCCATCGTCCTCGGCTCAGGGCTCGGCTTCCTCGCCGACGAAGTCGCCGAGTCTGTTCGCATACCGTACCGCACCATCCCGGGATTTCCGGAGCCAGGTGTCGCGGGCCACAAGGGAGAGCTGGTCGCCGGGAAGCTCGAGGGCGTGCCGGTCATCGTGCAGGCCGGTCGCTTTCATTTGTATGAAGGCCATCCCGCGGCGGTCGCCGGCCTGCCGGCGCGCGTCTTTGCGGAGCTGGGCGTCGAGATCCTGATCGTCACGAACGCCGCCGGGGGGGTGCGCCGCACCTTCCCGGGCGGCACCCTGATGCTCATCGCCGATCATATCAACCTCATGTGGCGCAACCCGCTGATCGGACAGCCTGAGCCCGGGGAGCAGCGCTTTCCGATCATGCACGAGCCGTACGACGGGGAGCTCCGCGCGCTCGCCCGCACCGTGGCGCGCGAAGCCGGCATCCGCATGGAAGAGGGCGTCTACGTCGCCCTCCTGGGTCCCTCCTACGAGACGCCCACTGAAGTCCGTATGCTCGAGCGGCTCGGCGCCGACGCCGTCGGGATGTCGACCGTGCCGGAAGTGTTGGTCGCACGGTCTCGCGGCATGCGTTGCCTGGGCTTTTCCATTATTACGAACCCCGGCGCCGGGATTACCGGAGAGGCGCTTTCCCACGAGGAGGTGCTGGCGGTGAGTGAGCAGGTGGCCCGGAAGCTCGCTGTGGTCGTGAAAGGAGTTCTGAGAACCCTGACATTGGCTTGACCCGCCAGACGCCGTTCGTTTTGCAACCTTTTTCCGCCACGCTCTGTCATATCAGTCGGTAACTGCCGCGCGCTCGCCGTCAGCGTTCGCGACCGGAGTCACATTCACCTTCAGCTCCCGGACGCATATGCCGACGACGCTCCAGTTGCTCCTCGCTCTGGCGGGAAGTCATCCGCCGCTTGTTGCCGTCGACTCTCCACCTCCAGCGCCTCCCGCGCCGCAGCAAGTCCGAGCCATTCGCCTGGGCGGTGGCCAGGCCGTCACGATCGACGGCCTGCTGCGCGAACCGCTCTGGCAGTCCGCGGAGCGGCTGACGGGGTTTACGCAGCGCGACCCCAACCAGGGGGCCGTGCCGACCGAAAGCACCGTCGTCTACGTCGCATATGACGATGCGGCACTCTACATCGGCGCCCGGCTCTACGACTCGCATCCCGACTCGATCGTTGCGCGCCTGGCGCGCCGCGATCAGGGCACCAACTCAGACCGCTTCCAGGTCTTCATCGATCCCTATCACGACAAGCGCAGCGGCTTCTACTTCGGCATCAACGCGGCCGGCACGCTCTACGACGGCACGCTCTTTAACGACGACTGGGACGACGACACGTGGGATGGCGTCTGGGAGGGCAAGGTGACGCGGGATGCGGGGGGATGGACCGCCGAGCTGCGGATCCCCTACTCCCAGCTGCGGTTCGTCAAGCGCAGCCAGTATGTGTGGGGCATCAATTTCCGCCGCGACATCGCGCGTAAGAACGAGTTCGACTTCATCGCCTACACGCCGCGGGATGGCAGGGGCTTCGTGTCGCGCTTTCCGGATCTGGTAGGGATCGAGCGCATCGAGCCGCCGCGGCGGCTCGAGATCATGCCCTACGCGACGACGCGCGCCGCGTTTACACCGCACACCTTCGGCGATCCGTTCAACGACGGATCGACGTTCGACCCCGGGTTCGGCGCCGACGCGAAAATCGGCCTGGGCTCGAATCTCACCCTCAACGCCACCGTCAACCCCGATTTCGGCCAGGTGGAAGTCGATCCGGCCGTGGTGAACCTGAGCGACCGCGAGACATTCCTCAACGAGCGGCGGCCGTTCTTTGTCGAGGGTTCGTCGATTTTCGAGTTCGGGTTCGGCGGCCAGAGCAATTTCTGGGGATTCAACTGGTCCGGTCCGAGCTTCTTTTACAGCCGGCGGATCGGGCGTTCACTGGGACTCCCGGGTGCACCCGACAAGGGGTACGTGGGCGGACCTGACGGTGCGCATATCCTCGGCGCACTCAAGCTCACCGGCAAACTCGGCGGCAGTTGGAACGTGGGTGGCCTGACTGCCGTCACGGCCCGCGAGCGCGCGACGCTGCAGGACAGTCTCGGCGCGCGCCGGGGCCAGGAAATCGAGCCGCTCGCGACGTACGGCGTGTATCGGGCGCAAAAGGAGTTCGCCAAAGGCCGGCAAGGGCTCGGATTCGTGACGACGTTCGCGGGCCGCGCGTTCGACGATGTCACGCTGCGCGACGTCCGCAACAGCAATGCGGCGACGTTTGGGACCGATGGCTGGATCTTCCTCGATACGTCCAAGACGTGGGTCACGACGGCGTGGGTTGCCGGCTCGCGCATCAGCGGGACGTCGGCCCGGATCACCTCCGTGCAGCAGAATTCCGTGCACTACTTCCAACGGCCCGATGCGCCCAGCGTGGGAGTGGATACCAACGCCACTTCGCTCACCGGCATGGCGGCGCGCTTCACGCTCGCCAAGCAGCGCGGCAACACGTTCGTGAATTCAGCGCTGGGCGTGATCTCACCGGGGTTCGATGTCAACGATCTCGGTTTCCTGTCGCGCACCGGCTACCTGAACATGCACCTCGGCGGCGGCCGGACGTGGAGCAAGCCCGGCAAGGTGTTCCGGTACGCGGAGACGGGTGGCGCGCTGTTCCGGAACTACGATTGGGACGGCAACATCAACTGGTCAGGTGGGTTCAATTTCGGGTACGTGCAGTTGAAGAACTATTACTGGTTCAACTGGAACGTCGCGTACAACCCGTGGACGGTCGACAATCGCCGCACGCGGGGTGGGCCGCTGATGCTCTTGCCGCCGGGCTATCAGTTCGGGATCGACCTGGGATCGGATAGCCGCAAATCGCTGACGCTGAGCATGGGCGGATTCACGTACTTCCGCTCGTCGCAGGACGTGGAATGGTCGACCTACGTCAACCTCCAGTACCGGCCCGCGCCCAACGTTTCGGTCAGCGTGGGCCCAAACCTGTATAAACAGACCCAACCGTATCAGTACATCACCGCGATCACCGACACGACTGGCGGCGCGACGAACACCTATGACACACACTATGTCTTTGGCGGGCTGAGGCAGACGGAGTTGTCGGCAGGCATCCGTCTCAACTGGACGTACAGTCCGAAGCTCTCGCTCCAGCTGTACGCGCAGCCCCTGATTTCCGCGGGCCGGTACGACTACTACCGCGAGCTCGCCCGGCCGCGCAGCGCGTCCTTCATCCGATACGGTCGTGACAACGGTTCGACGATCACGTACGTCGATTCGACGAACTCGTACACCGTTGATCCGGACGGCGTCGGCCCGGCCCAACCGATGTCGTTTGGTAACCAGGACTTCAATTTCAAGTCACTGCGTGGCAACGCCGTCTTGCGCTGGGAGTACATGCCGGGATCGACGCTGTACTTCGTGTGGACGCAGAGCCGCTCTGCCGCCGACGATAACGGCGACTTCAGGTTTGGGTCCTCGATGGGGAGCATGCTCCGCGCGCCGGCGGAGAACATTTTCATGATCAAGGCTACCTACTGGTGGAATCCGTAGGCTAAAGACCTTCGGTAGGCGGTCTGGGGGGCGCGGGCACGAAGTGGTTCAGTGGCCCGTGCCCCTTGCCGCTTCCGAGCCCCGGCGCCGCCGCAATCGCGCGGTGCACAAAATCGAGCCCGTCCGCCACCGCCTGCTCGAGCGGGCGACCGAGCGCAAGACCGGCGGTGATCGCTGCCGACAGCGTGCAGCCGGTGCCGTGCGTCGATGTCGTGTCGATGCGCTCGTGATTGAAGCGGCGCGCTGAGGCGGCCCTCCCACCCCCGGCGTGCACCAGGACGTCGACGATCGTCGTGCCGTCCGCGAGATGCCCGCCCTTCACGAGCGCGGCGCGCGCCCCCATGGCGACGAGCGCGCGTCCCGCCCGCTCCATCTGATCGGGCGTGCGCACTTGGCCGCCGACGAGAATCTCCGCCTCGTTCAAATTCGGGGTCACGAGGAGCGCGAGCGGCACGAGCCGCCTCGCGATCAGCTGCTCGGCATCGCGGTCGAGCAGCCGGTCGCCGGACGTCGCCACCATTACTGGGTCCAGCACGTAGGTCGTGAGACGATGATGGGCGATGCGCTCCGCCACCGCTTCGACGATTTCGCGGGACCCCAACATGCCGGTCTTGATCGCGGCGGGGCGCAGGTCCTCCGCCAGAGCGTCGATCTGTTTCGCCACGAGCGCGGCGGGAAGCGCCAGCCAGGCGGACACGCCGATCGTGTTCTGCGCGGTGACGGCCGTGATCGCGCTGGTGCCGTAGACGCCGAACTGATGAAACGTCTTGAGATCGGCCTGAATGCCGGCTGCGCCCCCCGAGTCCGACCCTGCGATGGTGAGCGCGATTCTCATGAGTTCCAAAGGCGTGCCTTGGCGAAAGCAAGGACGGGCGCAATCTTAGGGGCACCTGTGACAGGCACGAGGACACGCATTCGCAGTAATCTGCAGTCGACCGTGCGCGATCTCCAACGCCGCAAGGCGCGCGGACGCCGCGGGCTGGCGGTCGTGGAAGGCGTGCGGCTGGTGGAGGAAGCGCTCGCCGCCGGCCTCGAGTTCAAGGGTGCACTCGTTGCCCCCGAGCTCGCTCGCACGACGCGAGGCCAGGCGCTCGCCGCCGAGCTCGCCAGCCACGCGGTCGCGGTCGAGGAAATCGGGTCGCGCGCGTTCAGCGATCTCGCGGGTACCGACACGCCGCAGGGAATTCTCGCGATCGTGCAGCCACGCACGTGGGGACTCGAGGACGTCGCCACGGGACCGCTGCTCGTCGTGGACGGCGTCCAGGACCCCGGCAACGTCGGCACGTTGATCCGGACCGCGCACGCGCTCGGCGCATCGGCGAGCCTGTTGCTCCGCGGCAGCGCCGACCCGATGAATCCGAAAGCCTTGCGAGCGGCGATGGGAGCGACGTTCCGGCACCCGGTGGTGCAGCTCGACGACGGGCCCTTCATCGCGTGGGCGCGCGACCGCAGCATCACGTTGTGGGCGGCAGCGGCGGATGGTGTGCCGCTGCCACGCGCGCTCGATTCCAGGACATCACCCCGGGAGCTCATTGCAGTGATCGTCGGCAACGAAGGAGCGGGAATCCGGCCGCAGCTCAACGCGATCGCGGCCCAGCGCGTCGCGATTCCGCTGGCGCGCGGCGCCGAGTCGCTCAACGTCGCCGTGGCGGCGGGAATCCTGCTCTACGAGGTCCTGCGTGGGCACTGACATCGTCATCGTCGCGGGCGCCGTGCTGCTCGGTCTGTGCGTCGGCAGCTTCCTCAACGTGTGTATCCTGCGGCTGCCGCGCGACGAGTCGCTGCTGCGGCCGCGCTCGACGTGCCCGAATTGCAAGCAGCCCGTCGCCTGGCGCGACAATATCCCCGTCTTTTCGTGGTTGTGGCTGCGCGGCAAATGCCGCTGGTGCCACCAGCCGATCTCCAGGCAGTATCCGCTCATCGAGGCTCTTGTGGGGCTGCTGTTTGGGGTGGCAGTTATCGCATACGGACCTACGCTGCACGCCGTCGCGGCCGCGCTGTTCGGCACGCTCCTGCTCGGCATCGCGATTACCGATGCCCGCCACTACATCATCCCGGACGAGTTCACGTGGGGCGGGCTCGTCATCGGTCTGTTGCTCGCCCTCGGTGGCGGCGTCGCAGGATTTCTGCAAGCGCTGCTCGGCGCCGCCGTCGGCTTCGTGCTGCTGTGGCTCGTCGGAACGGCAGGGACGTGGGTCTTCAAGGAAGAAGCCATGGGCGGCGGCGATGTAAAAATGATGGCGATGGTCGGCAGCTTCGTCGAGTGGCAGGGCGTGCTGCTCACGGTGTTTGCCGGGGCGGCGCTGGGCTCGCTCATCTTCATCCCGCTGTCGATCAAGAAGAAGCGACTCGTGCCGTTCGGGGTATTCCTCGCTGTCGGTGCGGTCGTGGCGTTCGTGTTTGGTGACGCGATCCTTGCGTGGTACGGGCATTTTCTCAGAGGCGACTGATAGATGGGTAACCCCTTCGAAGGGCTGTTCGATTCGGGCGACGTGCTGGAGCGCGTCGGCATTGACCTCACGGCACAGGCGCGCCGCGGCGATCTCGAGCCGGTGAAGTGCCGCGATGCCGAGATTGAGCGCGTCGTGGATATCCTGCTGCGACAGGGGAAGAACAACGCGGCGCTCGTCGGCAAAGCCGGCGTGGGCAAGACGGCGATCGTGGAAGGCCTCGCCCAGCGCATTGCGACAGGCGACGTCCCCCCCGCGCTCAAAGACGCCCGTATTCTCGGGCTCGATCACGTCTCGATGCTCGCGGGCACCTCGTTCCGCGGCCAGTACGAAGAGCGCATCCGTCGCCTCGTGCAGGCGCTGCAAGCCGACCGCAATCTCATCCTGTTCGTCGACGAGCTGCACAACCTCATCGGACAGGGCACCGCGATGGGCGCGGCGATGGACGCCGCGAACATGCTGAAGCCCGCTCTGGTCCGCGGCGACATCCGCGTCATCGGCGCGACCACCGGCGAAGAATACGCAAAGTGGATCAAAACCGATCCGGCGCTCGAGCGTCGCTTTCAGCCGGTCACGATCGAAGAGCTGGACGCGATCCAGACGTGGGAGGTCCTGGTGGCCCGCCGGCCGCGGCTCGAGCGCCATCACGCCGTGGCGATTGCGGACGACGCGCTCAAGGCGGCGATCGTCCTGACCGACCGCTTCGTGCCCGATCGCGCGCGACCCGACAAGGCGATCGACGTGCTCGACGAAGCCTGCGCGCATGCGCAGGCGACGGCCCGTGTGTCTCCCGAGCTCGACAAGCTGATTCGCGACCGCAAGAAGGTCGAGGCGCTGATTCGGCGCGGCTTGACGGAAGAAGAAGGCACCGCCCCCGAGGAGCCAATGCCGGATCTCGCCACGGTGCTGCAGAGATTCGGAGAGGAAATTGAGCAGCTGCTCGGCGGCGGCGAAGGACGCCGGAAGACGCCGAAGGAAGAACCTCCGGCGCCCTCCGGCGACGTCCGGCGTCCTCCGCCGCTCGAGGAGCAGCGCGTCGATCTCGATCGCCGGCTCCGCGCCGAGCTCGAGCGCCAGGGCCTCGTGGTCACGGGGAAGGAAGTCGCGCGCGTCGTCGCCCAGGCCGTGGGGAAGGGAATCGAGTGGGCCGGCTGAGCCGACTCGCTGTCGTCATTGTCGTCGCGCTGACCCTGGGGTGCCGCGAGCGCGCCCAGGCCGTGCAGAACGAAGCAGAGCTGAAAGACATGGTGCACCGCCTCATGCCGGCCGTCGCTGAGGCCGCACGCATGCGGTTCAAGAAGGAACCCGCCGTATTACGCCGCTCGCGCGATCAGGTGCATGAGTACGTCGTGCACAAGATTGACGAGGACCTCCCGCCGGCGGAGCTGAACGGCTCGCAAGCCGCGCTGCGACTGTTCGGCCTCATTCCGCCGTCACTCGATCTCCACGCCACCATGACCGCGTTGCTCACGGAGCAGATCGCCGGGTTTTACGATCCCGACTCCAGCGCGCTGTTCGTCGTGGCCGACGTACCACCGCAGCAGCTGCGCATCGTCATGGCGCACGAGCTTGTCCACGCGCTGCAGGACCAGTATGCCAATCTGGACTCGGTGATCGCCCAACATCACCGCAACGATCGCCGGGCTGCAGCACAAGCGGTGCTCGAAGGTCAGGCGACGCTGGTCCAGATGTCCGTGATGATGCCCGAGCAGAACCCGGACACGCTTCCGCTCGGCCTGTTCTGGAAGTCCCGAGCCCTGCTGGGCGGTCAGCAGGGACCGCAGATGCAACAGTTCAGTCAGGCCCCGCTGTGGCTGCGGGAGACCATGGTGTTCCCGTACCTCGGCGGCGCCGATTTCGTCGTGTGGTTCCGCCACAAGTACTTCGGGCGATCGGTGCTCGACTCGATGCCGACGTCCACCGAGCAAATCCTTCATCCGGACCGTTACGCGGCGCACGATGAACCCACGACGGTGATCTTTACACCGGGAGCGGCGGACACCGTGCAATACGAGGACGATCTGGGCGAGTTCGAGACCCGCCTGCTGCTGCAACAGCTCCTCGATAGCGAGTCGGAGGCCACGAACCTCGCGACGGGGTGGGATGGCGATCGGTATCAGGTGCTCGGGCCGCAGAGCGACGCGCTCGTGTGGTACAGCGTCTGGGACGATGCCGCGGCTGCCGCGCGGTTCACGGGCGGCCTGCAACGCGCCTGGGCAAAACGACGCTCTGACGGCCGGACGACCCGACGGTCGGAAATAACACAGCTGACGATTCAGGGTCGGCCGGTTGTCCGCCTGGTCGATGCTCCCAACGATTGGAAAGGGTGGCGCGCGATCCCGACCGCGCGCCTTAGTGGAGGAAGCGAGTAATCGTGTAGATCAGCAAGCCGACGAGCCCGCCGACAAGCGTGCCGTTGATCCGCACAAACTGCAGATCTCTTCCTACTGCGAGCTCGAAGCGCCGCGACGTGGCCGCAGGATCCCAGCTCGCCACCGTCTGAGCAATCAGGTCGCCGATCTCGTGCCGGTATTTCTCAACGACGCCCGCCGTTACGTCGATCAGCAGGTCGTCGATCTCGGCGAGGAGCGTCGGGTTCGAGAGGAGCGCGACTCCGAATTCGGCGAGACCACTGTCGAGTGGATTCGGGCCGGCGTCCGCGGCGGCCCCGTCGGTGCTCGCGGCGTACTTGTGTACCGCCTGACGCACGCCGTCCCACAGCTTTCGCGCCAGCTCGTCGGTCTGCGCTCCCATGAGCCACTCTTCCTTCAATGCCTCGGCGCGTTCGATGACCTCGGGTGAATGCTGCAAGCGCTCGATGAAGTCCCCAATCGCATCGGCGAATGCGGTGCGCAGCGGATGCGCCGAGTCCCGCACCATGTCTTGCAGCAGCCGCTCGACCGCTTCGATGATCTTCTGATAGATCTTGTCGTCGAGGACCGGAGGGACCCACCACGGCGTCTCGGCGCGGACGCGCTCGCGGATCAGCTCGCGGTTGTTCCGCACCGCTTCCGCCGCGAGTTTCACCGTCGCGTTCAGGAGCTCCTCCTGCCGATTGTCGCCGAGGGCCAATGCGAGCGTCTTGCCAAGCGCGGGCGCCACGCGAAACGAGCGTACACGGTTCCGCACGACCTGGCTCACGAGATCCTGGAGCTCGTTGGGCGGGAGTCCGTCCAGCGTTTTCACGAGGCCGCTGGCGAACTGGCGGGAGATTTGCCGTGCGTGCTCGCGGTCGGCGAGCCACTGCGCCGCGCGCTCCGCGGGATGCACGCGGCGCAGGTTCGCGGCGATCACCTCGCGCGACAGGAAGTGGTTCTGCACGAAGTTGCCGAGGATCTGTCCGATCCGCTCTTTGCGCGTCGCCACGATGGCGGTGTGCGGAATCGGCAGCCCGAGCGGGTGCCGAAACAGCGCGGTCACCGCGAACCAATCCGCCAGCCCGCCGACCAGTGAGGCCTCCGCGGTCGCGCGGACGTAGCCGAGCCAGGGGTACAGCGGCTCGTAGATGCTTGCGACCACGAATACCAGCAGCGCGACGCCGAGTAGCGCGGTCGCCCGCCGTTTCATGGCGTCCAGGCGCGCTTGCCGCTCGGCGTCGTCCGGCCGGGACCACTGCGGGATGACCTGTTGCGTCTGGTGCGCCTGCTGCGTCTGTGGCGTCTGCAGTTCGGGCATAGACGGCAAGATAAGACCCCCACTTGGTTTAAGGGTACTCGCCATTTAGCTTGCTACGCTTATGTTTACGGCCCTTTCCGAGCAGCTGACCGGGGTACTGAACCGGCTCAGGGGTCGCGGGGTGCTCTCGGAAAGCGACGTCACCGACGCGCTGCGCGAGATTCGCCGCCACCTGCTCGAGGCGGACGTGAGTTTCGAGGTCACGCGGGGCTTCGTCGAGCGGGTGCGCGAGCGGGCCGTCGGCGCGCTGCAGGTCAAAGCCGTCAGTCCCGGCCAGCAAGTCGTCAAGCTGGTGCACGACGAAATTGCGACGCTGCTCGGCGGCACCAAGGCCGGCCTCGAATTCGCCTCCGTAGGTCCGACGGTCATTCTCCTCGTCGGGTTACAGGGATCGGGGAAGACCACCACCGCGGCCAAGCTCGCGCGGCGGCTGAAGCTCGAGCAGAAGGCGCCGGCGCTGGTGGCGGCTGATATCTATCGGCCGGCCGCGACCGAGCAGCTGCAGCAGCTGGGTGCCCAAGTTGGCGTCCCGGTTCTCGGGAAACGGGAAACGGGAAACGTGGTGAAGCTGGTGCAGGATGCGCTGCGTGAAGCGGAGTCGGAGCGCGCCCGGACAGTGATCGTCGACACCGCGGGCCGCCTGCAGATCGATGCCGAGATGATGGACGAGCTGAAGGCGCTGAAGACGGCTGTCGCGCCGAAGGAAGTGTTGCTGGTCGCCGACGGGATGACGGGCCAGGATGCCGTGAAAATCGCACGCGGCTTCCACGAGAGTGTCGGACTCACCGGCGTGATTCTGACGAAGCTCGATGGCGACGCCCGTGGCGGCGCGGCGCTTTCGATTCACGGTGTGACCGGCGTGCCGATCAAGTACATCGGCGTGGGCGAGAAAACTGACGCGCTGGAGCCGTTCGATCCGGTCCGCATGGCCGGCCGGATCCTGGGACAGGGCGACGTGGTCGCGCTGGTCGAGAAGGCCGCCGCGAACGTCGATGCCGACGCGGCGAAGCGCCTCGAGCAAAAAGTCCGGTCCAAGAAGGGCATGGACCTGCAGGATTTTCTGGTGGCGCTGAAGCAGATGCAGAACATGGGTCCGCTGAAACAGGTGCTCGGGCTCTTGCCGGGGATCAACGCGAAGGCGCTGCAGGGTGTGTCGATGGACGACCAGCGCCTCAAGCACGTCCAGGCGATCGTGCTGTCGATGACCCCGGAGGAGCGTGCCGATCCCGGCGTGTTGAGCGGCTCCCGTAAGCTGCGGATTGCGAAGGGATCCGGACGGTCCGTACAGGAAGTCAATCGACTGCTGGAACAGTTCCAGCAGATGCGCAAGATGAGCAAGTTCATGAAAAGGATGTAGGGAACGCTATGGCAACTCGAATTCGGCTGCGCCGGGTGGGGCGGAAGGGTCAGTCCTATTTCCGGATCGTCGTCGCGGACTCCAAGTCGCCGCGCGACGGCCGCTTTGTAGTGGCGATCGGCAATTACAACCCGCGCGCCAATCCAGCGGTGATCACTGTGAACGCCGAGCAGGCGCGGGCCTGGCTCGAGAAGGGCGCGACGCCGACCGACACGGTGCGTTCGCTCCTCAAGAAGGCCGGCGTACTGGGCAAATCAGCTCCGCCTCCGACGCCCGCCGCGTAGTCGGGCGGCTGCGCAAGCCGCACGGCCAGCACGGGGAAGTGGCGGTGATCCCCCTCGTGGAGAAGCCGGGGACGGTGTTCGTACCGAAGGCGCGACTCTACGTCCTCGACGAAGATCGGAAGGTGTTGGCCGGCCCGCTGGTGGTCACCCGGCGCCGTGCCTATCATCGCGAATGGTTGCTTGGCTTCGAGGGTGTGACGTCGCGTGAAGCAGTGGAAGGCTGGCGCGACCAGCTCGTGGCGGTGGACGAGTAGCGATGCTGCGGATCAACGTGGTGACGCTGTTTCCGGATTCGTTCACCGCGGCGCTGGGATCGAGCATTGTGGGACGCGCCGCGGCAGCCGGCCTCGTGCGCTTCCGCATCGCGCAGCTGCGTGACTACACGCACGACAAGCATCATACGGTGGATGACGCACCGTACGGCGGCGGCGCGGGGATGGTGCTGAAGCCGGAGCCGTTCTTCGAGGCCGTCGAGGATCTGAAGGCGAAGCCGCCGATTGTCGTGCTGTCGGCACGCGGACAGCTCTTCACGCATGAGCTTGCGGTTCGCTATTCGCTGGGCAGTGAGTTGACGTTGCTGTGCGGGCATTACAAGGACATCGACAACCGAGTCGTGGATGGTTTGGGCGCGGAAGAAGTCTCGATCGGCGATTTCGTGCTGACGGGCGGAGAGCCGGCGGCGTTGTGCGTCGTGGACGCGGTGGTACGGCTGCTGCCCGGCGCGCTGGGGGATCACGAGTCGGCGTCGAGCGATTCGCATTACGAAGGACTGTTGGCACCGCCCAGCTACACGCGGCCGCCCAGCTATCGCGGGCTCGATGTCCCGGACGTATTGTTGAGTGGCGATCACGACAGGATTGCGGCATGGCGGGCGGCTGAGGCCGAGCGCCTCACGCGCGAACGCAGACCGGATATCTGGTCGAAACACGGGGAATAGTTATGGAAAAGCTGAGAGCAGTCGAGCGCGAAGGCCTGAAGACGGACATCCCGGCCTTCGCACCCGGCGATACGGTGCGGGTCATGGTGCGCGTGCGCGAGGGTGAGAAGGAGCGCCTCCAAGCGTTCGAGGGCATTTGCATCGCCCGGCGCGGCGGCGGCATCAACGAGACGTTCACCGTCCGCAAAATTTCCGCGGGTGTCGGCGTCGAGCGGATCTTTCCGCTGCACGCGCCGTTGATCGCCGAAATCGGGTTGCTGCGGAAGGGCCGCGTCCGGCGCGCCAAGCTGTACTTCCTGCGCCGGCTCGCCGGGAAAGCGGCGCGGATCCGCGAGAAACGCGGAATCACCGTCCCGACCGCCGGGACCGCCGAACAGGAGCCGACGCAGACGTGAGACACCGCCGCCCGTCGCTGAAACGCGAGGCGGCGTTATGGTGCGAAGGGCGGAGCATCGTCGCCGGAATCGATGAAGTCGGCCGCGGTCCACTGGCTGGTCCAGTGGTCGCCGCGGCCGTCGTGTTTCCGATGGGCGCGAAGCCGATCCGCGGGCTCGACGACTCGAAAGTGCTGACGGCGCTGCAGCGCCAGAAGTTCGCGGTGAAGATCCGGGAGCGTGCCGCCGCCGTCGCGGTCGGGGCAGCCAGCGTCCACGAAATCGACCGTCTCAACATCCGCCGTGCCTCGATCCTCGCGATGGAGCGCGCGCTGCGGCGGCTGGGCATCGTCCCGGCCCACGTGCTCGTCGACGGGTTGCCGTGCCCCGAGCTCGGCTGCGAGCACGAAGCCATCGTGGACGGGGATGCGCGCTGCCACTCGATCGCGGCGGCGTCGGTCATTGCCAAGGTCGTGCGCGACTACCTCATGGATCGGCTGGCCGCGCGGCATCCCGGCTATTTCTGGGAAACGAACAAGGGCTACGCGACGCCCGAGCACCTCGACGCGATTCAGCGCCTCGGTCCCACCCGGCATCACCGCTACAGCTTCGAGCCGGTCGCCCAGATCGAGCTGTTAACGATTTCGGCTGCGACGTAACCCCTTCAAGAACTCCGGCAGCGGCCGCGTGTTGAGGATGTCGGCCGCGGTAAGCCACGCCCGCCGGGCGACGGCGACGGCGAACCGCATGAATCCCAGCTCGCGCGTGTTGTGGGCGTCGGTCGAGAGCACGAACCGGACGCCGTGCGATTTGGCCGCGGCGGCGAGCGTGTCGGGCAGATCCAAGCGCTCGCTGCCGTTGATCTCGAGCAGGCATTTCGCGTTCGCCGCGGCCTTCGCGACGACGTCGAAGTCGAGCGGGTAGGAGGGCCGGTTGGGCAGGATTCGGCCCGTCGGATGGCCGATCGCATCAACCAAGCGGTTTTCGATTGCGCCGAGCAGCCGATCGGTGAGTTGTCGCTCAGTCTGCTTGAGCCCGTAGTGAATCGTCGCGACCACGTAATCGGCTTCCGCCAGCAGGTCGTCCGGAAGGTCGAGCTTGCCGCTCTCCAGGATATCCATTTCGACGCTCTTGAGGACGCGCAAGCCGCGCATCCCCTTATTGAGCCGATCGATCTCCTTCCATTGAGCACGAATCTCCGCGGGACTCTGGCCGGCCATCGAGGTACGGGGGGAATGGTCGGTGATGGCGATGTACGCGTGGCCGAAGGCGCGCGCCGCGTCGATCATCTCCGTCAACGTGGCTTTGCCGTCGCTGGCGTCCGTGTGCATCTGCAAATCGCCGCGGATCTCCTCCAGCGTGACGAGCTTGGGGAGTTTGTGCTCCTTCGCGAGCGCGATCTCGCCGCGGTTTTCCCGCATCTCCGGCGGAATCCAGTCGAGGCCGAGCGCGGCGTAGACGTCGTGTTCCGTCCGGCCCGAGATGCACTTCGATCCCCGGAACACCCCGTACTCGTTCAGCTTGAGCTGCTTGGCCTGGGCGATCTTGCGCAGCTCGATGTTGTGCGCCTGCGAGCCGGTGAAGTACTGCATGGCGGCACCGAACGCGGCGGGCTCGACGACGCGCAGGTCCACCTGCAGCCCGCTGGAGAGCAGCACCGTCGACCGGGTCTCTCCCTGCGACGCGACGTGGGTGACTTCGCCGAATTTTCCAAATCGCGCGATGACGGCGGCTGGATTCCGGCAGCTGACCACGATGTCGAGGTCCCCGATGGTTTCCTTGCGCCGGCGAAAGCTGCCGGCCACGTCGATCTCGTCGATGCCGCCGCCCGCCGTGAGGTACTCCACGATTGCCCGGGCGTACTGCTCGGCTTCGTGCAGCACCATGCGCTTGTGTGCCGTCGTTGCGGTGTCGGAAACGCCTTCGCGAATCTTCTCCAGGAGCTTGGGACCGAACCCGGGAAGCTTCGCGATCTTTCCCTTTTCCAGCGCGTCCTTGAGATCGGCGATGCTGTTCACTTTCAATTGCTCGTGAAACAGCTTGACGCGCTTGGGGCCGAGGCCGGGAATGCGCAGCAGCTCGAGCAAGCCGGGTGGCAGCGTCGCCACGAGCTGCTGGCGCTGCGGCAGGGTGCCCGTTTTGACCAGCGCCGTGATCTCTTTCGCGATGCCGCCCCCGATGCCCGGCAGGTCGGTCAGGTCGAATTCTCCCCCCGAGACGAGCTCGGCGATGGGGTCGGGATGATCGGCGACTGTGCGCGCGGCGTTGCGGTAGGCTCGGACCTTGAACGGATTGCCCGCGGAGATCTCGAGTAGATCGGCGACGTCCGTGAGCAGGCGGGCGATTTCGGCGTTTTGCATCGCCTGAAAATTAAGCCTTGCGGACGTCCTTCATGGGTGATACGCTAGCCGTCCCGAAACATCTTTCCCCAACCCGTCGGAGGCAGAAGCATGGTGCGCAAGCTCCTCGGGCCGGTGGTATTGGCTCTCGCAATCCCCGTTTTGCTGGCTGCCCAATCGCAGGCAACGACCGGCGTCATTCGCGGCACGGTTACCGATCCGTCGGGGACCGCGGTCGCTGGCGCGACCGTGACCCTGCGCGAGTCACAAACCGGCTTCCAGCGTCAGGTTACGACCAATGAGCGCGGCATTTTCATCGCGCCCCTCATGCCGCTCGGGACGTACGACGCCACCGCCCGCGCCGTCGGCTTCAGCGAGACGCGGCGCACCGGCGTTCGCCTGGGCGTCGGCGAGACGGTGAACCTGAACCTGCCGCTCGCGGCGGTGCAGCTGCAGGCAGTGGTCGTCGAGGCGACACAACCGGTCGTCGACGCGACCAAAATCGAGAGCTCCACCCGCCTGCCCGACGCGGCCGTGTCGCGCCTGCCCAATAACGGGCGCAACTACCTGAACTTGACGCTCCTCACGCCGAACGTGGCGATCGTGCAGGGTCCGGATGGTGACGAGCTGTCGATCGGCGGGCAAAAGGGAATCCACAACAACGTTTCGGTGGACGGCGCCGACTTCAACAATCCGTTCTTCGGCGAGCAGCGCGGTGGCCAGCGCCCCCCGTTCACGTTCAACCTCGACGCCGTGCAGGAGATCGTGGTCACGTCCTCGGGCGCCAACGCCGAGTTCGGCCGTTCCAGCGGCGGCTTCGTGAACGTGGTGACCAAGTCGGGGACGAATCAGCTGCACGGCTCGGTGCACTATTATGGAAAGGACGGCGCGTTGTCGGGTGAGCCGCACCATGCCGGCGTGACGCTCCCGGCGCCCGATTTTACGCAGCACCAGTTCGGATTTACGCTCGGCGGACCGATCAAGCGCGATCGCGCCTTCTTCTTCCTGGCGTACGACCAGCAGATCTACGACGAGACGAAACAGACGAATCCGAACCGGATCGCGGCGCCGCTCCGCTCCTGGATGGATACGGCGTTCGGCGGGGCGCTGCGGAACGACTACGGGTCGATCGCGCGCACCAACAACGCCCGCGCGCTGCTGGCGAAGTTCGATTTCCAGTTGTCCGACAAGCACAACGTCTCGCTCAAGTACAACTACACGTGGTCTGAGCAGGCCAACGGCACGTTCGACGTCGACAGCTGGGGCCGCAGCGCCAACGGGCTCGAGCAGGATCACTCCAACGCGATCAACGGCAGTCTCATGTCGTATTTGACGCCGCGCCTCGCGAACGAGTTCCGCTTCCAGTACTCGCGCGAGGATCGGCCACGCCCCTACGACGGCCCGCGCAGTGCTGCCCTCGGCACCGATCCGACCGGGACCGGGCTGCGGCCGTTCCCCGACGTCGCGATGGACTTCGCGGGCGGCTACCGGTTCGGCATGCCGTTCTTCCTGCCGATCGACTATTACGACACCCGGGTCCAACTGCTCGACAACATCTCGATCGCCAAGGGCGACCACTTCTTCAAGCTGGGCGGTGAGTTCAATCGCGTGAACTCGGTGCAGACGTTCATCGGGTTCGCGAACAGCCGCTACATCTTCAGCTCGGTGAACGGCTTCCTGAACTACGTTGCTAACGATTCGAACTACGTGGAGTGCTCCAACGGAAGCAGCAGCGTCACCGGCGCGTGCCCTGTCGGCACGTCGATTACCGGTCCCGTGCTGCTCTATTTGCAGCAGGCGGGCGTCAATCGCTCCGTCCGGGACGCGGGAACGCAGAGCATCCCGCAGACCGATCTCGATTTCTACATCCAGGACACCTGGAAGCCCAATTCGAAGTGGACGTTCAACTACGGCCTGCGGTGGTCCGCGCAGATCGAGCCCAGCCTGCTGTCACCGCGCGATTCGACGGCCTATCATACGCTGTACGGGACGTCGGTGACCAATGCCAAGGGCACATTCGCCTTCCCGTCGGACGGAACGATTCCGTCGGATAAGAAGATGATCCAGCCGCGCGTCGGCATCGCCTGGGATCCGCGCGGCGATGGTCGCCAGGTATTGCGCGCCAGCGCGGGCTTGTATTACGCACGCATTCCGGGGCTGAACCTGGCGTCTACGCGTTCCACCGACGGGTACCGTGGGGTGACATTGTTCGGCTCGAGTGGGACGATCCCGTTCGGATTGCCGGCGCCGTCGTTCCCGAACCTGTTCCCGTCGACGGTGCCGCTGAGCGCGGTGTTCGCTCCATCCGTCTTTGTATTCGACAAGAACTTCCGCAACCCGCGGACGTTCAACGTGACGCTGGGGTACGAGACGCAGGTCGCGGCGGATCTTGGACTCTCGCTCACCTTCACGCACGCGAAGACCGATTTCGTGTCGCGGTTCCTCAATCGGAACGACACGCTGTTCGGTGTGGCGAATGCCGGTCCGTTCGCCGGCATCGGCACGCTCACGACGGTCGAGTCGAGCGCGAGGTCGACCTACAACGGCTTCACGATCGGCCTCAAGCGCGTGCTCGATCCGAACTTCCAGTTCCAGGTCAACTACACGCTGTCGTTCGACAAGTCGGATGACGACAACGAGCGGGATCCCTTCACGTTCCGCTACGCCCGTGCCGACAACCTGGCGCCGGAGTACGGCTGGAGCGATCGCGATCAGCGGCACCGCTTCAACGGCTGGATGATCGCGCACATCGGCGGAGGGCTGTTCCTCAACAACCGGCTGAGCATCTATTCTGCGCAGCCGACCTCGGCGAGCTGCGGGCCGAGCCCCCTCAGTCCGTTTGCCCCCGCCAAAGGGCAGCGGGCCACGTCGGCAGCCGATCGCAATTGCGCGGATGGGACCGTGCTCCAGCGCAACACCCTGCGCAAGGACAACAGCTACTTCTCGTGGGATGTGGGCCTGACGTGGCCGTTCAACGTCGGCAAAGGCCGCGTGGAGATCGTCGCCCAGATGTTCAACGTCCTTGGCTCCGAAAACTTCCGCGATCCGGCGGCGACGAGCCTGCTCTTCAACTTCGACGGCACGCTCCGCAGCGGCTTCGGCGATCCGCAACAGACGCAGATCGGATTGCACTGGGTGTTCTGACGGACGGCCCGACAGCCTGACGGTCAGACGGCCGGATTGGTCAAGCACTTCTGACCGTCCGGCCGTTCGGCCGTCACATTATCGTGATCTGCTGTACCATCCCATGTGTGAAATGCGGCTTGCCGTCCTTCACGTCCGGCACATAGCAATTCAACAGATAGTCGCCAGGCGTCAGGGTAATCGTCAGCCACCCGACCTTTCCCCTATCAGGCCCGGTGAAACCGCCGGCTGGCTGGGCCGGTGGCGTGCCCCGCATCCCGCCCGCCAACCATTTCTGCCAGTCGGCGAGGGTTTTCCCCGGAGCCAACCGTTCGATCGTGAGCTCGTGCAGCTGGGGTCCGTTGTTCTCGATCCGAATTGTGTGCGTGCCCGCCGTCAGCGGTACCGACGTCGCAAAGGCATAGTCGGAGAGTGTCACGGTCACATCCGCCTGCGGTTCTGTTGCCGCGACGGCCCCCACCGGCGCGGGTGTTACGACGAGCCGCCGATACATGCCCTTTGCAGCGTGCGTCGTGCCATCCAGGCTCGGAATGAAGCACAGAATCAGGTAGTTGCCGGGCGTCAACGTGGCCGTCACGACCGAGCTGTCGCCGCTGTTGACCGCGCCAGCGCCGACCGGGACCGTCAGCCAGTCGGGGAGCGGGCCTTCCTTGAGCATTGCGGCTTCGAGCTCGGCGAACGTCTTTTCGGTGCCGCCCGCGACGATCGCCTGATGTGGCTCGCGGCCCGGATTGATCATGCGGAACGTCGTCAGCCCCGCCGGAATCGTTTCCGGTGCCCCGAACGCATAGTCCGTCGCTGTGATGGTGACGACGTTGGCAGCCGGTGGGCCAGGGCGTTTGGCAGGACTGCAGGCGACAACGATGGCGAGCAGGAACAGCGGGCGCCCCTGGGTCACGAACGGTCTTCTGGGGTTGATGTTTTGAACAGGACGACGCCTGAGAAGCGTTTGAACTCCGCGCGCCGTTTTTTTGACGCGAATAGTCCCAGCAGTCTCCACAGCCACGACATCTTCGGCGCGCGGCGCAGCCGCAACGCCTCCTCGAAGATTGGGCGGTATTCCGCCTCCTCCCACCCGGCCGGGGCGAAAAAGGCCGTGCCCTCTTCCGGGAAAAAGAGCATCGGTGCGTTTCCTGCGCGGAGCTGATTGCCCCAGGTGCGACTGAGAAACTGCTGCAGCGCCGGTGATCCGAGGTCGATCAGCCACCAGCGAAACGCCGGCTGCGCTGCAAGGTCTTTGGCGAGTGCTGTCACGTCATCGGGCTTCAGGTAGACGAGCAGCCCCTCGGCGATCACCAGCGCGCGTCGAGCCGTGGCGCCGATACGTTGAAAGACGGCCCGGCGCGCCGCGTAGTCGGTGAGATCCGCGCGGACGAACTCCACACCGCAGCGCGGCCGCTCACTCGCGAGCGCCGCTTCCTTATGAGAGAGGATCCCCTCGAGGTCGACGTCGATCCAGCGGAGCTCGCGCGGGAGATCGAGACGGTACGGACGCGCATCGAGTCCCGCCGCCAGGTTGAGCACGGTGTCGACGCCTTGCTCTTTCACCAGACGCATCACGATTTCGTCCATCACCGCAGTGCGCACGATCATCGGCCAGGCCCACTTCCGACCTTGAGGCATTGAGGCCAGGATCTGCTCGCCCGCGGGCCCCGCCAATCGGCGTGCGTACGGATCGCGGAACAGAGCGTCTCGGCGCTCGCTCTCGATGGCGCGGTACATGGCTACCCAGCGGGCAGTGTCTGAAACACTGGTAATGGGATTGGGGGAGGTCATGAGCTTGAACGTAAAGGCGTCGAGGAACGGCGTCAAAAGGAACTGCGTCAAAGAGACTACGTCAAAAGAAAACCGTGAAACTGGGCGTCACCTATCAGGTGGAGGGAACTTATAGAGTCGATTGATCATCTTAAGAACCAGAATCGTGCGACTCTGAAGCGAGCGGATGATCGCGCACTCTTGTTCGGACTGAGCCTCGATAAGACGGAGTTGCGTCAATGTTTCCTGCGCTGAACCACGCGCGTGCAGGAGGAACCGGCGAAAGTCGGGAATACTTCCCCGCCCGCAACCTTCCGAGATGTTCGAGGCGATTGAGAGGGATGCTCGTACCAGCTGATCGCCACGGGCGAACGCCCCCGGTCCCCGGAAGCCCTTGGCGAGCACAGCGCATTCCTTCGCCAGGCTTTGCGCGACCTGCATCACTCGAAGGGTTTTGGGGTTTGCGCGGAGTACCATCGCCATATCATGGCTCCGGCTGAATCCTCGGTTGTGATCATTTCTCCGCACTAATGGTCTGTTTAAACGGTTTCCGTTTTGACGCCTTTCCTTTTGACGCCTTTCTCTTTGACGGTGTTAGCTTTGACGGGGTTATTCGGAGGCGGTAGCTCAGTTGGTAGAGCAACGGACTTTTAATCCGTAGGTCCTGGGTTCGATCCCCAGCCGCCTCATGAAGAATCACACGGTCAATCCTCACAGCAATTTCATCGCCGGCCGTCTAGGGTCCCCTGGCTATGACGACGTCCGAGAACGCGCTACTGGTCGTTCGGTTGACCGATTCGTTCAGCGACTTCTGGCCGCTTCTCGCCGCTGAGCTGAAAGTCCCGCTGCTGGAGTGGCGCCCGGCGGACGGCGAACCGCCGCCGCCGGGCGTCGCTCTCGTTCTGATCGCTGCCGGTGGCGCTGAGCCGGAGCTCCCCGGGTTCATTCCGACCATGACTCTACCGTCGGACGTGCCGATCATCGCGGTCGGTGCTGCCACCACGCACCGCTTGGCCGCGCAAGCCGTCGCCGCCGGAGCGGCTGACTACCTCGCGCTTCCAGACGACCGCGACGTACTACGCGAGCTCGTCACAGCCGCCGTCGCCCGGCGCCGCGCCGCACAGGCGCGCGGTGACTTCGCTCGTCTCGAAGCGCAGGCGCACACGTTCCGGGAGATAGTCGGGACCAGCCCGGCGCTGCGCGCGACGCTCGAGCGTGCCGCGCGCGTCCTGCCCCACGACGAGGCGACCGTTCTCATCACGGGGGAAACCGGCACGGGGAAGGAGTTGCTCGCGCGCGCCCTGCATTACGGGGGCCCCCGTGCCGCGGCTCCTTTCATCGAGCTGAACTGCGCCGCGATTCCCGGGCAGCTGCTGGAGAGCGAGTTGTTTGGTCACGAGCGAGGCGCCTTTACCGATGCCAAGGCCGCCAAACCGGGGCTGTTCGAGGCTGCTGACGGCGGGACGTTGCTGCTCGACGAGATCAACCGCCTCGCTCCGGAGCTCCAAGCCAAGCTGTTGCGCACACTCGAGGACAAGACGACGCGGCGCTTGGGCGCGACGCAAAGCCGGCGCTTCGACGTGCGAATCATCGCGGCCACCAACGCCGAGCTGGTGACCGAGGTACGGGAAGGGCGCTTTCGGGAAGACCTGTTTTACCGACTCAACGTCATCGCATTGCACCTGCCGGCACTGCGCGAGCGAGGCGAAGACGTCCTGTTGCTCGCCGACGCATTCCTGACCCGGTTCAGCACACAATACGGACTGCCTCAACCTCAGCTGAGTGCCGAAGCGCGGCGGGCGCTGCTCGCCCACCCGTGGCCCGGCAATGTGCGCGAGTTGCGCAACGTCATGGAGCGGGCGCTCCTGCTGTCACCCCCGGGCATGTTGGAGCTCGGCGAGCTCGGCGCCGTGCGTGCGCTCTCGAACCCGGCCAGCGGGCTGCCATTCCCCGCACGACTGAACGACATCGTACGGGCGGCTGCTCAAGCCATGCTCGAGGCCACGGGAGGCAATCGCTCCGAGGCGGCGCGAAGGCTCGGCATCTCGCGCTCTCGACTGCAGCGCCTGCTCGAGGGCGAAATCGCAGACGAGACTGCATCAGAGTGAGACAACTGGCCCGAGACGGTTCAGGCGGCCTCGGGAAACCCCCGTCGTGTCAACGATTTCCGCTGGTCTGGGCCATGCAAGGCAGACGGCTGAACCTCTAACCCGGGGACTTTCGTGATGCGTCGACTCTTGTTGATTTCCAGCGCCGCGGTGCTGCTGAGCTGCTCCGACACCACCTCGCCGGGCGTGCCGAATACCCAGCTCCACATCGTCCAGCAAGACACGACGGCCCCACGCCTCGTAGCAACGCGGGACAGCTTTTGGGCCAAGGTCGGCGACGGCCGCGAGCTGCATCTGAACTATCAGGGCGCTACCCCGGCCGACACCGGCGAAGAGTTCCTGCGCTTTGAGGTCCCTGGCGACGCGCTGCTGCGCAAGCCGGATGGCTCGGCGTTTCAGCCGGGCGATTCGATTCTGATCACGGTCACCGTGGTTGACAGCTCGAAGTTTCTCTTTCGCTTCGAGCCTGCGGGTTTGCAGTTCAGCCCGGATCATCCAGCCCGGCTGAAGATCGAGTACTTCCACGCCGATCACGATTTCAACGACGACGGCGTCCAGAACGCAGCGGACAGCACCATCGAGCACATTCTCGATGTGTGGCGGCGCGAGGGACCGGCCGTCGACTGGTTCCGTGTTGGATCGGTCAAATTCGAGGACCTCGACGAGATCGACGCTAACATCTTGTCCTTCACCGAGTACGCTATCGCCTGGTGATGGTCACGTGACGATTGAAGCCGGCGGTTCCTGGGCCGACGAATGGGCGTTCTTCCGCGAGGTCGAGAGCTGGTCCGCGGCGGGCCGTCACCGCGACGTGCTCGACGCCCTGGAGCGGTTGCCGGCTGCGGTGCGTGAAGGACGGACGCGCAGCGCGTTGCTCGCCGCGGAGGCGAATGGCCGGCTAGGCAACTATACCGAGGCGGCACGCTGGGCGGATCTCGCCGGCACGCTCGCCCGCACCCGGGGCGAAGCACACGCGGAGCTCCGGGCGCGCAATTTTCGGGGTGCCATTGCCCTCCGGCATGGTGATGTGGCCGAAGCGGAGGCGCATTTTGCAGCCGGCCTCGAGATGGCGCGGACACTCCGCGACCACACCGCCGAGGCACGCGGCCGGAACAATCTCGGCATCCTGGCCAACATTCGCGGGGACCCGGAGACCGCGCTCGCCAACTACCGGCTGGCGCTCGTCGCCTACCAGCAGGTCGGCCACGTCCGCGGCCTCGCCGAGACGCACCACAACATCGGCATCAGCCTGCGGGATCAGGGAAACGCTCGGGCAGCACTCGGCGCCGCGGAAGAAGCGGTCCGCCTCGCGACCCAGGTGGGCGATGAACAGCTCGTCGCGCTCGCGTCGACCGGCCGGGCCGAGCTGCACGTCGCGATTGGTGATCCCGCCCTCGCGGCCGCCGAGCTGCAGCGAGCCGCCGAGCGCTACACGCGCATCGGATTCCAGGCAGGCCTGCCGGAGGTCTGGCGTGTTCAGGCTGCGGTCGCGCATGCAACCGGCGACGACTCGGGGGCCGTGTCATTGCTCGAGAAGGCCGCCCAACTCGCGACAGAGTTCGGGAGTACGGACACGCTAGCCGATATCGAGCGCGATCTCAGCATCTCGCTGGCCGCCAGTGGCGACCTCGAGGGCGCGCGTGCGGCGCGCGAGCGCGCAGCTGGGTTATATCGCAAGGTTGGCGCAGTGCCTGCCGCCGAGCGACTCGTTTCGAGGCAGGAGCGTCCGTAGCGAGTCAGCCTGAAGGTCCTCGCAAAACAAAACCCGCTCTCCCTCAATGACTTACGAGTGGTACACCGATTGCCTCCCTGGTCACGCGTACCTGCTGTTCGTTCAGAACATCACCAGAGAGGGTTCCATGAAAAGCAGGCTCTGTCTTTTGGGCACGCCACTGGTTGCGGTGTTGTTCGCCGCATGCACCGACAACACCGGCGGTCGCCTCAGTCTCGCCATGTCCTCGGTTCGTCCGGGCGCGCCGGTTGCCAGTGCGGGTGGCGCCGCGGTCACGGGGGCTCCGGCGGTGATCACAGCCGGCGACAGCACGGTCATCGCGCTAGGCAACGACACCATCATCCTGCGCAGTGTCTCAGTCGTGCTGCGCGAAATCGAGCTGAAACGGGTTGAAGCCGCCTCATGCGACGCGATCCAAGGCAACCACGACTGCGAAGAGTTCGAGACCGGCACCACACTGGTCAGCTTGCCGCTGGGTTCCACGGCGACCGAAACCGTCATCAGCGTCAACGCGCCGGCCGGCATGTACGACAAACTCGAGTTCAAGATCCACAAGCCGGAGTCCTCGGACGACGCGGCTTTCATCGCGGCAAACCCGAATTTCGATGGTGTCTCGATCCGGGTCACCGGCACCTACAGTCAGGCGGGCACCCGCAGCGATTTTTCATTTACGTCCGACCTCGATGCGAGTCAGGAAGTGGAGCTTGCTGCGCCGCTCACGGTCAGCGACGGCCAGCCTGCTAATGTGACGATGCGAGTGGATATCGCGAACTGGTTCCTCAACGCGGGCGGCACGGCACTGCTGAATCCGACGTCCGCGAATAAAGGCCAGCCGAACGAGAGCGTGGTCCGCGACCGGATTGAGGCGTCCTTCGACGTATTCCGGGATGACGACCACGACGGGCACGACGATGATGGGGTGGATCACTAGTTTCCAGGAGCGTTACACCCCCGGTTGTCAGGCGAGGGCATCGGAGGCAGATTCCTTCCGATGCCCTCCATCGTGTGGATCGATGGGACGTGGTACGACCGCGGCAGCGCGGTCGTTTCTGTATTCGACCACGGCCTGCTGTATGGCGACGGCGTTTTCGAGGGCATTCGTGCCTACGGCGGCCGCGTCTTCCGACTGGACGCCCACCTCGATCGGCTGTACGCGTCGGCAAAAGCGATTTGGCTCGAAATCCCCATGGCGAAGGACGCTATGGGGCGGATGGTCGAGGAAGGCGTTGCGAAGAGCGGGATCAAGGACAACTACATTCGGCTGGTCATCACGCGTGGCGTTGGCGATCTGGGACTGGACCCCCGGAAATGCCCGAAGCCGACCGTCTTTTGCATCTTCGACACGATCAAGCTGTGGCCGCAGGACCGGTACGAGAAGGGGCTGGTCGCCCTGACCGCCGCCACACCGATTCTCCATCGCGAATCGCTGTCTCCCCGGGTGAAGTCGCTCAATTACCTCTCGCACATTCTCGCGAAGGTCGAAGGCATCGCGGCGAACGTCGACGAGGTCATCATGCTCGATTCCGCCGGCTACGTCGCCGAAGCGAGTGGCATGAATCTCTTTGCCGTGTCCAACAGCACACTCCGCACCCCCCCGCCGTACACCGGTATCCTGCGTGGCGTCACGCGCGACACCGTGATCGAGCTCGGCCGGGAGGCGGGATACGCCATCGAAGAGCTGCCGATGAACCGGTACGACCTGTACACCGCCGACGAGGTGTTCCTGACCGGAACCGCTGCCGAGGTCGTGGGGGTCTCAAAACTCGACGGCCGGTCGATCGGGAAAGGCGTTTCCGGTCCCGTCACGCGAGACCTGGCGACCCGCTTCCGTGCCTACGTGACCCGGGACGACTGACTTCCCACCGCAGTTCGCTGGCGAGAGCTAACCCATTGACCGGTCACGAGCTAACCCCCATATTGGGGCCCCTTTGCGCTTCGTTCCGGGGTCGAGGTGAGCCATGTCATGGCGAGTAATTGCGCACGGGGACCAGGTTTGGCATGTGGACGCGGTCGCCGAGCGGCACGCGAATACGTCCGCTTGGCAGTTGGTGTTGTCGTTTCGCGCCGCGTCTGAGTCGCTCCCGGGTCGGCGCCGGTCCTTCTGGACGCCGTATCCGTTGGAGGCCACCTCGAAGTCGTCACTGTTCATCCAGGCTGAGCGGATCCCCGACGCAGCGCTATCGCAGCTGCTCGCGGAGCGTCTCTCATGAGCACCGCGAACCTGCAGGATCTCCGGCGCGTCGTGGGAGCAGTGACGCGGCTGCGTGGTGAGACGGTCAAACATGTCACGGTGCGCTCCGACGTGCGGCACGTGAAGGTGGAGTTCGACAGCGGGCTGATTCTGGTCATCTCTGCCGAGCAGGACGCGCAGGGCCGTCCCCGCCTCGAGGTCGATGTGGTTGAGGCGAATCAGGACCCGGCCGTCAAGCAGCAGATCGAAGTTCGGTTCGAGTGAGGGTGGTGCGTGCCCGACGAGCGCCTGCGATTTCAGGAGTTCGGGTTTCAGCGGCTGGCCAACGGCCGCTGCCGGGCCAAGGTAGTGCTGACGTGGTCTGATGGCCGGCGCTTCGAGGGATCATCGGACGGCGTTTCGTCACAAACCGGCGAGCTGCGCTGTTGCGCGGTTGCAGCCGTGAACGCATTGGAACAGGCCGTACAACCGCGACTCACGTTCGAGTTGCTGGGCGTGAAGGCGGTGCGCGCGTTCGACGCGACGGTGGTGATCGTTTCGCTGTCGGCGCGCGCGGAGGAAGCGACGCGGCTCGTGGGATCGTGTTTGACGGAAGTCGATCCGCCCCGCGGCGCGGCGCTTGCAGTGTTGAATGCGACAAACCGTTTACTTGGGAATTATCTGGCGACACGATGAAACGACTGACGGCAATCTGGTTCTCGATGTTGAGTGCAGCGGCGCTCGCCGCCTGCGCCGGCGCCCATATTCCGCCTGCGCCCGTGACGTCATTACCCGTCTCCGACGTGACGACGCGCGACAGCTCGGCCGTTCAGCTCGGTACGGCACTCGCCACGGTCGAGCAGGACTCCGCCGCCGATCAGTCGGCCCTGGACAGCCTACATGAACGCCACCCCGACTCGCTCGCCACGCCCCGCACCAACGTGGCGGTGCGCGGCGAGGACGTGCGTCGGGAAGCGGAAGATCTCTTCGGCCGGGACGCGACGGCGACCTTCGACATCGACGTCTCGAACTTTGCCGGCAATCGTCGAGTGCTCGAATATCTGGAATTCTTCCAGCTCGACGCGCGCGACCGATTTGAGATCTGGCTGTCGCGCCTGGGGCGCTATGAGGGGATGATCCGGGAGCGGCTGCGGGCGCGCGGCCTGCCCGAGGATCTCGTCTATCTGACGCTGATCGAAAGCGGGCTATCGAACACGGCGGTGAGCCGCGCCCGGGCGGTCGGGATGTGGCAATTCATGGCGTCCACCGGCCGGGGCTATGGCCTCCAGATCGATCCCTGGGTGGACGAGCGGCGAGATCCCTTCAAGGCGACCGACGCCGCGGTCAATCATCTTCAGGACCTGGTGCAGCGCCTGGGCAGCGTCTATCTGGCGGCCGCGGCCTACAACGCGGGCGCGGGCCGCATCGAGCGCGAGATCCGGCGGCTGCCGGGTGAGCCCGACAGTGTGGATGATCAGACTTTCTTCCAGATCGCCGACCGGCGCAATCTGCGTCGCGAAACGCGCGACTACGTGCCGAAGTTGATCGCTGCCTCGTTGATCGCCAAGCAGCCCAGCCGCTACGGCTTCACCGACATCCAGCGCCTGCCGCCGCTCGTTTTCGACGAAGTCTCCGTGCCGGATGCGACGGGGCTCGACGTGCTGGCGCGACTGGCCGATACGTCGGTCGCGGCGCTACTCGAGCTCAACCCGCAGTATGTGCGTGGGATAACGCCGCCGCAGCGCGCCGTCGTCGTGCGCGTGCCGCGGGGCAGGGGTGCCCGGGTGGCGGAGCGGTACGACGATCTGCCGGTGAACGAGCGCGTAACGTTCGTGGACCACTACGTCTCCACGGGTCAGACCCTCTCGGGCATCGCGCAGCGCTACAAGGTGACCGTCACCATGCTGCAGGCGGCAAATCCCCATCTGCGCGCGCACGCGCTGCGTGTGGGCCAGCGGATCATTGTGCCGATGAGCGGGCGCGTGGTACCGCGAGGCGCGTGGAGCAACCCGCCGGAGCCCCGCGTCCGCCGCGTGTCGAGCCGGTATCGCACCGTGAGCAGCCTGCCCTCCGATGGCACGCGCCATCGGGTAGCCCAGGGCGAGACCGCCAGCGGCATCGCCCGGCAACACGGCATCGGGCTGATGGCGCTGCTGGAAGCCAATGATCTGACGATGCGGAGTGTGATCCGGCCCGGGGATGTGCTGCTGATTCCGAGCCGGTAAACCGACCGGCACCCGAGGTTAGTGGTGCCGGAATCCCCTCATAACTTCAGCTTCGTACCCGTTCGCAGGATCGCGACCGGCGCCCAGGAGCTGCTCGACCTTGGCGGGACCGCGGTTGTAAGCGAGTAGCGCCAGCGACATTTTGGCCGGATAGCGGTCCAACAGGTCCCGCAGGTAGCGGAAACCAATCCGCAGGTTCGTATCCCGGTCATACAGCTGCTGCGTCGTCAGGCCCGGTTCGTACAGCCGCGCCGTGCTGGGCAGCACCTGCGTGAGCCCGACCGCCCCGACGTGACTCGTGGCGCGCGGGTTGAAGCCGGACTCGACCTTCACCAGACGGAAGGCCAGGCCGGGATCGATCCCCTCGCTCAGCGCGACGTCATAGACGGCCGTCGCCATGTCGGCGGGCAGCCGGTAATGGGTCGAGTACTGCATGATGGCATCGACGCGGTCGAGCTGGAGCCGGGCGACTTCCAGCTCGCCCTGCTTCGCGTCCAGCTGCTGCCGGAGCGACCGCAGTTCACCGATGAGCTCGGTGCCCGATGCGGGCGCGCGCTCCGTATCGGTCGTCGTGCCGCCGGCCCACCCGCCCACGGTACTGACGAGCAGAGCGGCCAGCACGATAATTCCGCCGCGCAAAATCAAACGTTGAGTTTTCGTCTGCATAATCCTCCCCTGTTAATCGACTTCCTGCGAGTCAAGCATGCTGCACATGCGTCAAGCACCCGTCAATCATCGCGTGGAGCCTTTTGCTTCTCCACGAGCTGCACATCCCCGATCACCATGCCGCTATCGACGGCCTTGACCATGTCGTAGACGGTCAACAATCCCACGCTGACCGCTGTTAACGCTTCCATCTCGACACCGGTTCGGCCAACCGTCCGCACCTTCGCCCGGATACGCACGCCGGGCAGCTTCTCAGTCAGACTGGCTTCTACCTCTACATGGTCCAGTCCGAGCGGGTGGCAGAGCGGGATCAGCTCCGCCGTTCGTTTCGCCGCCAGCGTTCCCGCGACCTCGCTCACCGCGAGCACGTCGCCCTTGGCGATGGCCTGCTCGGCCACCTGCCGGAACGCCTCCGGCGACATCCGAATCGTCCCCGTCGCGACCGCCGACCGATCCATCATCGGCTTGTCGCCGACATCCACCATCCGGGCGCGGCCGGCGTAGTCCAGGTGCGACAGCTTCATGACCGCCTCATCGCCTGCAGGTCCTCGGCCAATACGGCAGCGAGAAGCTGCGGGTTCACGTTGCCCTGCGCGAGATCGCGTGCGTCCAGCACCAGGGCGATCGCCTCGACCAGCTTGTCCGTATCGCCACCGCGCTTCGCTTCGCTCCGCAACCTCGTCGCCAACGCGTCGAGCATGTCGGTGAAGCCCCCGCGCGCTTGAAACGGCACCTGCCCAAGCGCGAACAACCATGGAGCTTCCAGAAACCGGCCTACCTGCTCCTCTGCCGTCTGCCCGGACCGGGAGGGTGCCGTTGCAAAGAGCTTGCCAATGCACCCTTCAGCAGCCGCAACTCGTTGTGCCAGTTCAGCTTGACTGACAAGTCCAAGCGTTTGCTGCGCGAAAGCTGTCACGTCACTGTCAGCGATTCGCGCCACACGAACGAGCACAACACGCGACGTAACCGTCGGAAGCAGGGCGTTGGGATCCGCGGCAGTGATAATGATCACACTATCCGCCGGCGGCTCCTCGAGCGCCTTCAGCAGCGCGTTCGCTGCTACTTCCGTCCCCAGCTGCGGGATCAGCCGTTCCGCATCCCCGACAATGAACACTTTCCGCTTTCCCATCGCCGGCGTCAGCGTGAGCCGCTTTACCAATAGACGGACAGACGCCACCGGATGACTCGCGAGTCCGGCTGGGGGCCCGTACAGTGGCTGCTCCCGTCGCGCCGCCATTTCCTCGGCCAACGCATCGGCGACGAGATCGACCTGCTTCTCGGCGTCTCCCGTCGCCGTTCCGCCCCGTTTGCTCAACTCTACTGGCACAAACCAGTGCACGTCAGGGTGTTGCAGCGAAACCACAAGGCGGCAGGGGCGGCATTGGCCGCACGGTTCCTGGCCCGGTGCTTCGCAATGGATCAATTGGGCTAGCCACAGCGCGAGACGCTGCTTCCCTACGCCACGAGGACCGGCCAGCAGAAGCGCTTGCGGCAGCTTTCCGGAGGCGTGGGCGCCCGCCAGTTTGGTCTTAACCCTTTCGTGCCCGATGAGGGGCGGCAAAGGCATGGGCGGAATCTAGCTGGGGGGTCAGTGCGCGGCGCCACTCTCTGGCGTAAGTCATTGTGCGCCAAGCTAGTACACTTACAATCTCGGCCTTGCGCATACCTAACCGTTTGATGCTGATTGGATTAAGCAATTAAGTGAGCGCGCACTCGCCAGATAACATCGATATTATCGATTTTTTTCGGGTTTTCTTTGGGTATCGAGGTCTGTCTCTCGCAGGACGCCACGGACCTTTCTCAGCAGCGCGGTCGGGCGAAATGGTTTCTCGAGATATGCAAGACCTGGTTCCAGCATCCCGTGCCGGACGACGGCGTCATCCGTGTAACCCGACATGAAGAGCACCCGCACATTCGGTCGTCGTGCATTCAGCTCGGCGGCGAGCTCGCGTCCGCTCATGCCCGGCATGATCACGTCGGTCAACAACAGATCGATGTGCCGGCCGCCCGCCTCGCCGTCGACCAGCGCCAGGGCAGCCGGTCCGTCCGGGGCCTCCAGGACGGTATATCCGTTTCGCTCGAGGAGCTGGCGCGTGACCGCCCGGACTGGCGCCTCGTCCTCGACCACCAGGATCGTCTCGTTGCCGCGCAGCGTTTCGGGCGCCGCGTCCCTGTGGTGCTCGATTGGGTCCGCCGGGGCGTCGACTCGGGGAAGGTACACACGCATCGTGGTGCCCCGGCCCGGCTCCGAGTAGGGCCAGATGTGTCCGCCTGTCTGCTGGACGATGCCGTACACGGTGGCCAGGCCCAGCCCGGTCCCTTTGCCACGGACCTTGGTGGTGAAGAACGGCTCGAAGATCCGTGCTTTCGTTTCCTCGTCCATCCCGACCCCGGTGTCCGTTACGGCGAGCATGACGTAGCGACCGGGTTTGACGGCGGGGTGGTCGGCGGCGTACGCCTCGTCGAGCTCGACGTTGCGCGTCTCGATCGTGAGCCGGCCTCCGTCGGGCATCGCGTCCCGCGCGTTCAGGGCGAGATTGACGATCACCTGCTCCAGCTGGCCGGGATCGGCGCGCACGTTGCCGAGGCTCGGGTGGAGCACCGTCGCGAACAGGATGTCCTCGCCGATCAGCCGCCGCAGCATTTTTTCGATGTTCGGGACGAGGGCGTTGAGGTTGAGGACCTTCGGCTGGAGCACCTGCCGGCGGCTGAACGCGAGCAGCTGCTGAGTCAGCGCGGCGGCGCGTTGCGTCGCCTGGTGAATCTCTTCGACGTCGTGGCGCCGGCGATCGTCGGGCGGAAGATCTGCCATCAGCAGATCGGCGTATCCGCCGATTGCGGTGAGAATGTTGTTGAAGTCGTGCGCTACTCCACCCGCGAGGCGGCCGACTGCTTCCATCTTCTGCGAGAGAAACAGCTGTGCTTCGAGGCTGCGGGATCGGGCCTTACTCTCGGCGAGGGCCAGGGCGGCCCGCACTGCCGGACCCAGACGCACCAGGTTCGTTTTGAGGAGGTAGTCCGCTGCGCCAGCCTTGATGCATTGAGCGGCGGTTTCCTCGTCGAGGCTTCCGGTGACGATGATCAGTGGAATGGTAGGCGCTTCGGTCCTGAGAATCTCGAGCGCCACCATCCCGCCAAACCCCGGCACCGTGTAATCCGCGAGCACGATGTCCGGCCGAAAATTCACCAGTGCTTGGCGGAAGGCGTCTGCGGTCTCGACGCGTCTCGTCTCGCAGTTGAGCTCGGCACGGTGGAGCTCGCGAATAGCGAGCTCCGCGTCCTCCGTGCGGTCCTCGACCACCAGAACGCGCAGAGCCTGGGAGGGGGCCACCGCTTATTGCGGAGGGTGATTCAGCAGGAGCCAGTAGAGCCCGACGTCGGAGACGGCACGGGCAAAGGCCTCGAAGTCCACCGGTTTGACGATATAGCTGTTGGCGCCCAGGGCGTAGGCGCGCTCGATGTCTGGTTCCTCGCGGGATGAGGTCAGGACCACGATGGGAATGGCTTTCGTGCGGGCGTCGCCCTTCAGGCGGCGCAGCACCTCGAGGCCGTCCACCTTCGGCAGTTTGAGATCGAGCAGCACCACTTTGGGGACCGGGCCCGCGCCGTTCGCGAAGAAGTCCATGGCTTCGGCGCCGTCGCGGCACACGTGTACCTGATTCGCCAGATTGCGCTGCTTGAGCGCCCGCAGCGTGAGCTCGGCATCGTTGGCATTGTCCTCGACGAGCAGGATGTCGACTCCATGTGGTGGCATCAGCGCTCCTCGCCTGGCAGGGTGAAGTAGAACGTCGCGCCCTGATTCACGGCGCCCTCCGCCCACACGCGGCCGCCGTGCCGTTGCACGATGCGTTTGACGATCGCGAGGCCGACGCCGGTGCCGTCGAACTCCTCGGCGCTGTGCAACCGCTGGAAAACGCCGAACAGCTTGTCCGCGTAGCGCGGGTCAAATCCGGCCCCGTTGTCCTTCACGTAATACACCGTTTGGCCGCCATCCGGCTGCGAGCCCACCTCGATGCGTGCGCTCGGGCGGCCACGCGTGAACTTCGCGGCGTTCAGCAGCAGGTTGCTCATCACCTGGCGCAGCAATCCCCGGTCGCCACGAGCCGGTGGTAAGGGATCGATCCGGATCTCCAGGGGTCCGTTCCTGTCGACCTCGGCCCGTTGGACTTCGTCGGCGACGAGCTGCGTGATCTCCTTCATGTCCACTGGGCCGGTCGAGACGTCGGTCCGGCCGAGGCGCGAGAAGGCGAGCAGATCGTCGATCAGCTGTCCCATGCGGCGCGTGTTCTGATCGATCACTCCCAGCAGCCGCTGAGCCTCGGGATCGAGTTTGGCGTGGTGATCCTCGAGCAGGATTCGCGCGAAACCGTGAATGGCGCGGAGTGGCGCCCGCAGATCGTGCGAAACCGAATAGGAAAAAGACTCCAGCTCCGCATTGGTCCCTTCGAGGGCTTTGGTACGCTGCGCCACCTGCGCTTCGAGGTGGTGATGCGAGCGCGATACCTGCTCGGCCATGGTGTTGAACGACTGCGCAAGCCGACCGAGCTCATCGTCGCGCCCCGGGGGCACGCGCTGCGTGAGATCGCCCGACGCGATCGCTTCCGCGGCGCGGGTCACGCCGACCAGTGGGGCCGTGAGCCGCCGGCTTCCCCACCAGGCGACGAGGGTACCGAGGATCACGACGACCGCGGCGAGCGGCGCCATGTTCAGCAGATAGGCCTGCGCGGGGGCGACGATCAAGCGCGCCGGCAGCTCCGTGGCGACCATCCAGGGCGTCCCTGGCACCGCCATCGCGATCGCCCGTTTTGCCTCACCGCGCTCATACCGCGTGGGCGTGTGGCTGTCGCGCACGTTTGCAGGGGGCGCGGGCACGATGGACGCGAAGTCGGTCCACGGATCTCCCGCCGCATTGCCGAAGAGGAAGGCGACGTCGCCGCCGGCCAGACCGGTCAGGCTCCGGCGCGTCCGCTCATTGAGCTGGATGCGGCCGATCTGCTGAATGATTCCGCCGGCCTGCTCAGTTGCGCCTCCCCCCCACCCGGACTGCTCCGTTCCGGCCGTGGCTGCTGCCACGCCAAAAAACAACACCGTATCGCGCCGGAGCAACGGGCCGAATCGGGCGGAGTCCGTGCCTGGGGAGACGAGGACGCTGTCGCCCAATTCGAAGCGGCCCGTGCTCAGCAGCACCCGGCCGCTGAAGTCCCGCAGCTCGAGACGGACGTTAGTCGCGGTATCCAACGTAATGCGACGCAGCGCGGCTAACGCCTGCTCACGGCCCCGTTGTCCGCCGGAGCGCAGGAACGCGACGATGGCGCTGTCCTTGGCGAGTGCCGTGATGCGGCCGCGCTGCTGGGAGGATCGGAATAGGTCCACCAGAACGCTGTCTACAAACCGTAGCCGCCGGTCGGCGACCGAGCGGCTGGCCTGCCGGACCTCACCGTATCCGATGGTGAGCTGCACGATCCCCGCCGCCAACAACAGCGCGATCACGAACAGCGGGAATGTGCGCTGGATCGATCGCATCATCGCGCCTCCAGGACCTCGCGGACCTTGCGGGTGACCGCGTCGGTGGTGAAGGGTTTGGCGAGATACGCGACGCCCGGCTCCAACATGCCGTGGCTGGCGATCGCGCCGTCGGGATAACCGGACATATAGAGGACGCGCAATCCGGGACGCGCCGCGCGGATCGTCTCCGCGAGCTTGCGCCCGTTGGTGTCGGGCATGATGACATCGGTCAGCAGCAGGTCGATGTGTCCCTTATGACGGCGCGCGATGTCCAGCGCGGTGCTGCCACGATCGGCCTCCAGCACGGTGTATCCCTGGCTGGCGAGCGCGCGATGCGTCAGCCGCCGCAGCTGCTCGTCGTCCTCCACGACCAGCACCGTCCCTCCGCCGCGATGCAGGGCCTCGGCGGGCGCCACTTTGCCGATGTCCTCGGGCAGCGCGGCGATCGCGGGAAGATAGATCTTGAACGTCGTCCCTTTGCCGGGCTCGCTGTAGAGCCAGATGTTGCCCCCGGTCTGTTTTACGATGCCGTACACGGTCGAGAGCCCCAGGCCGGTGCCGCGGCCGGCCGGCTTGGTGGTGAAGAAGGGCTCGAAGATCCGCGACTGCGTCTTCTCGTCCATGCCGCAGCCCGTGTCACTGACGGCGAGCATGACATATTCGCCCGGGATCACCGAGACGTGCTGCGCCGCGTACGCGTCGTCGAGGGTCGCGCTGCGCGTTTCGATCGTCACGGTCCCGCCGTCGGGCATCGCGTCCCGCGCGTTGATCGCGAGATTCATGATGACCTGCTCGATCTGGTTCGGATCGGCGCGCGCCGCCGCGAGGTTGTCCGCCAGGACGGTCTTGAGCTCGATGTTCTCGGACATCAGCGACCGCAGCATCTTGTCGAGGTTCATCACCACGCCGTTCACGTCGATGATGCGAGGCTCCAGCACCTGCTTGCGCGAGAAGGCGAGCAGCTGACGGGTGAGGGCGGCGGCGCGCCGTGCGGCTTTGCGAATCTCCTCGAGATCTTCGTGCTGCTGTTCGTTCGCGCCCAGCTCCGCGGCCAGGAGGTCGGTGTAGCCGACGATCGCCGTCAGGATATTGTTGAAGTCGTGCGCGACGCCGCCGGCGAGCTGGCCCACCGCTTCCATCTTCTGTGACTGGAGCAGTTGTTCCTCCAGTCGTTTGCGTTCGGTAATCTCCGTCGAGACGCCCAGCAGCGTCGCCGTTTCTTCTTCGGGCGAACGCAACGGCATCTTGATCGTTTGGAACCAGCGCGTCTCGCGCGTCGTGGGGTTCGTCACCGGCTCTTCGGCAATGACCTTGGGCTGGCCCGATGACATCACGTCGCGATCATGGCGCAGGAAATGCGCGACTTCCTCGACGTTGGGATTGAAGTCGGCGTCCGTTTTCCCGACGAGCGCATCAACCGTGGTTCCGTAGACCTGCGCCGTGGCTTGATTGACGAGGACGAATCGGCCATCCCAGTCCTTCACGAAAATCAGGCTCGGGTTCGCGTCGATGATCTGTCGCAGCAGGCGCTCCTGCCGACGCAACGCTTCCCGCTGGCGCGCGCGCCCCAGGGCTTCGAGCACTGCGGGGCCGAGACGGACGAGCCGGTCCTTCAGGATGTAATCGGCCGCGCCGCCCTTGAGATAGCGGACTGCAGTCTCTTCGTCGAGCGATCCTGTTACGAGAATGAAGGGCAGATCCGGTCGCGCACGCTGGGCGAGCTCCAGGGCTTCCCAACCGCTGAATCCAGGGATGTTGTGATCGCTGAGGATGACGTTCGGCGCAAAACCTTCCAACGCCGCAACGTACGCAGGCTGAGTTCGCACGTGCTGGACAGCGAGCTCCGGCGTGAGACGTCCGAGCTCACGGTTGATCAGGACGGCGTCACTGTCGTTGTCCTCGACCATGAGCACCCGAACTTGTTCCATACCACAGAATTGGTGATGCTGGGTATCGTGTCTGTCGGCGGTAGGGAACTCGGCAGGTAGGGTTTTGCCTACGGCGAATGATGCGTCGCGCGGAGAGCTGCCGGACTGATGAGACCGTGCTGCGTCGCGTAGAACGTCAGCTCGGCGTTGGACCGCATCCGCAATTTGTGCAGCAATCGAGCGCGGTACGTGGTCACCGTCTTCGGAGAAAGGCCAAGTTGCCGGCTGATGGCGGTGATCGGACGTCCGGCGGCCAGCAGACGCAGCACTTCGAGCTCGCGATCGGAGAGTTGCTCGTGCGGTGCAGGCGGTGGTCCGCCAAGGCCGTCGGCGACCGCTTGAGCCATCGCCGGACTCAGGTACTTGTGACCCGTCATCACGCGCTCCAGCGCGCGCAACAATTCTTCGGGCGCCGATTCCTTTGTCAGATACCCGGACGCGCCCATCTCGAGCATGCGGAGCGCCAACTGGTCCTCCGGAAACATCGTGAGCACCAGCACGGGCAGGTGAGGCCGTGCGGCGTGGACTTCCCGGAGCACCTCGAGCCCATGACGATCGGGTAAGCCAAGGTCCAGTAACACGACATCCCAGTGCTCGCCGAACGCCAGAGCAATCGCCTCAGCGGCGGTGCCCGCCTCCCCGAACTGTACGCCATCCGGAAGGCTCTGAAGCAGCTCGATGAGTCCGCGGCGAACGAGCGCATGATCGTCTACGACCAGGATGCGAATCATCGGGGCGGGAACCAGGCGGCGACGCGCGTTCCGCCGTTGCTGCGCGGCGCGACTTCCAGCACGCCCCCGAGCGCGGCCGCCCGCTCTCGCATACCGAGAATGCCGAGCGAACCCGGCCCCATGCCAGCCTCGGTGATACCGCTGCCGTCGTCGTTGATCTCGACCATCACGCAACCGCTTTTCACGCCGAGCTCGATATCCACGCGCGTCGCCCCGGCATGGCGGAGCACGTTCGTCAGCGCCTCCTGGACGATGCGAAACAGCGCGGTGGCGAGCTCATTGGTGATGGCCCCATCAGTGGGCTGAATGGAGGTCTGGCAGCGGATGCCGGTGCGCCTGGAAAAGTCCTGAGCCAGCCATTCGACCGCTGCCGGCAAGCCCAACTGATCGAGAATCGGTGGTCGCAGCTCGGTGGCGATGCGACGCACACTCTTCACGAGGTCGTCCACCATCAACGCGGTCTCGGCGAGCCGGGCGCTGAGGGCGGGCGTTTCGGTTGCGGCGGCATCCTGGGCGGCGACGAGCTGGAGCTTCAGCGCGGTCAGCGCCTGGCCGAGGCTGTCGTGAATCTCGCGCGCGATGCGCGAACGCTCATCCTCGCGGATGTCTTGCTGGCGGGTGGCGAGGCTGCGGAGCGCGGTCCGGGACGCCCGTAGCTGCTCTTCGGCCCGCTTGGCCTCTGTGACGTCACGATACGTGCCAAGGATGCATTCCTGTCCGCCGAGCTCGATGCGCACGAGCGATATCAGTCCTGTGCGCGACTCACTGTCCCGCGGATGTAGCTCGAGCTCGATATCGTTCACGACGCCTTCGTCACGGAGCCGTTCAATAATTGACGCCCGTCGGGCAGGCTCGATGACACCGAGCTCGACCGTCGTCTGGCCGAGGATCTCATCGAGCGGGCGATTCACGAGCTTGGTGAAGGCTTCATTGGCGTCGAGCACCTTGCCGTCGGACAGTCGCGTGATCAGAAGGGGCAGGGCATTGGCATAGAATGCCTTGCAGAAGCGCTCCTCCGATTCCACCAGGGCCCGCTCCGCGAGCCTGCGGCGGCAAATGTCGCGCGTGATTCCGAGCGCTGCCTGGATTCTGCCTGCGGCGTCGCGCAGCGGGACCGCGTGGGTAGCGAGCCAACTGCGCTTGCCCTTGAGCCCGATCACCTCGAACTCCAGGGTGCCTGCTTCGCCCGCGAAGACGCGGCGATGCAGGTCTATGAACGCCGCCCGATGCTCGGGTGCCACGATATCGATGATGGGCTGGCCGCGGATCGTGTCGATGCTGTCGGCCTCGATCATCGCGAGTCCGGCCGGATTCATATCCAGCAACCGGCCCGGCTCATCAACCCGTGTCACGCAATCGGGCTCGCTCTCGATGATGGTGCGTAGCCGCGCCTCGCTTTCGCGCAGGGCGTCCTCGGCGCGGCGGCGGTCCGTGACGTCAACGGCCACCCCCACCACACCGCAGATGCGGCCATCGGCGTCGCGCATTGGCTCGACGCGCGCACTGAAGGTGCGTCCCTGCAATGCGATTTCGTACGTCGCGGGCTTGCCACCGAGCGCGGCGCGGTGCGCCGCGACGACCCGGGCTGCGTCGGCAGGGTCACTGACGCCTTCCCCCACACGGAGTCCTTCGTCGCGGCCGGGTGGACGGACAAGCAGGCCGAGCCCTCCACCCCGTCGCGATGTTACGCGGAGCTCTTCGTCCGTGGACCACAGAAGGACGGGCAGCTGGTCAACGAGCCTCCCGAGATACTCGAGGTCCAGCGTCCCAAAGGCGGCGGTGGTCATGGCACTAGCGTAGTGTCTTCCATGTCAGGCGTCCAGCATGTCACGCACCTTGCGCGCGAGTCCGTCGGGAGAAAACGGCTTCTGCAGAAAGGCGCTGCCGGACGGAAGAGTCCCGTGCTGTACGACGGCGTCTCCGGGATACCCGGACATGTACAGGACGCGGATCCCGGGCCGCTGCGCGGTCAGGCGATCCGCGAGCTCACGGCCGGACAGCCCGGGCATCACGACGTCGGTCAGCAGCAAGTGAATCATGCCGCCATGGCGCTCCACGACGCGGAGCGCGGCGGCGGGATCGGAGGCGGCCAGGACGACGTACCCCTGGGCCTCGAGCGCACGGCGACTGAGCGTCAGCACCGCCGGTTCGTCTTCCACCACCAGCACCGTCTCGCTGCCGCGGGCTGGCCCGCCTTTCTGCGGACCGGCCGGCGTGGCCGCGGGCGTCTCGATGCGCGGCAGGTAGATCTTGAAGCTCGAGCCCCGACCCGGCTCCGAATACACCGAGATGTAACCGCCGCTCTGTTTCACGATCCCGTACACCGTGGCGAGCCCGAGCCCCGTGCCCTTGCCGACTTCCTTGGTCGTGAAGAACGGCTCGAATAGATGGGCGCGGACGCTGGCGTCCATGCCCCCGCCGCTATCGGTGACGGCGAGCATGGCATAGGACCCCGGGACCGAGCCGAGATGCGCCTGGGCGAACGCCTCGTCGAGGTCCACGTTAGCCGTTTCGATGGTCAGGTTCCCGCCCTCGGGCATCGCGTCGCGCGCGTTCACCGCCAGGTTCACGATCACCTGCTCGATCTGATTCGGATCGGCGCGGACCCGCCCCAGATCGGGCGCGAGCACTGCCGCGAGCGCGATATGCTCGCCGATGAGGCGTCGCAGCATCTTGTCCATTTCCGCCACCACGACGTTGAGGTCGAGCACTTCGGGTTGCAGCATCTGACGCCGGCTGTAGGCGAGCAGCTGCCGTGTCAGCGACGCGGCCCGTTCGGATGCTTTGCGGATCTCCTCGACGTCGCCGCGTTTGGCATCGCCGGGAGGCAGGTCGCGCAGCAGGAGCTGCGTGTTCCCCAGAATCGCCGTGAGGAGGTTGTTGAAGTCGTGCGCGATACCGCCGGCGAGTTGCCCCACCGCTTCCATCTTCTGCGACTGCCGGAATTGCTCTTCGAGATGTCGCTGTTCGGTCACATCCCGCTGGGTTCCCCACACCCGCACCAGATGCCCGTCTTCGACAAATCCGACGACGTTATTAAGGAAGGCGCGTGGCCGTCCCTCACGGTCGTGCTCCCGCGTTTCAGAGTCTGAAACACGGTAGCCGGCCCGAAGAAACGCGCGAATCTGTTCGCGATTGGCGGGATCCGTGACGTTATGCAGGTTCGCGAGTGTGGTCCCGACGAGGTCGCGGGCTTCTTCATAGCCGTACATCCGCGCCATCGCGTCGTTGCATTCCGCGATGCGTGCCCCGGCATACAGCCGATCGATCTGCTCTTCCTCCGGCAGGCTGATCGGGACCGGCGGATCAATCTCCAGACGGGAGACGCCCTCCGAGCTTTGGGCGATGAAGGAGCGGTACCGCTCCTCAGCGCGCTTCCGATCCGTCACATCCATACCGATCGCCAGCCAGCCGCCTCCCGTCAGCGGCGCGTTAGCCCAGATCGTGTCCAGGGTCGTGCCATGCCGGGTGCGGGTTCGGAAGTCGGTCCATTGCCCCACGGGCGCGCCGATCGAATCGCGCAAGCGCTGCCGCTCGCCGGGGTCGGGATAGAGCTCGGCGAAGATGTCGCGCGTGCTCGCGTCGGCGATCTCGTACCCCAGGGTCCGCGTCCACTCGCGATTCCCCCACTGGATGCGGCCCTGATCGTCCAGGAACACGAGCATCACGGGGATGTTGTCCACGATCCGCTGCAGCAGCTCGCTTTGCTCGCGCCAGGCGTCCTCGACGCGCTTGCGCTCGATCGCCATCGCCATCTGTGAGGAGACGAATGTCAGGATGTCGCGCTCGCCTTCGCCGTAGCGCACGCCCTGGGAATACGTCTGCGTCACGACGACGCCGATGGTGCGATCCTTGACCTTGAGCGGCACGCCTAACCAGTCGATCGAGGGGGCGCCGATCAATTCCGCTTCGCCGGCAGCGACGAGCTGTTCGTACACCTCGGGTGTGGCGAGCAGCGGCTGTCCGGTGCGCAAGACGTACTCGGTGAGTCCTTTGCGCAGCTTGCGCGGCGGAATGTCGCGTGCGGTGTCGTACTCATCTACGAAATAGGGGAACTCGAGCCGATCGTTCTCCGCATTGTAGAGCGAGACGTAGAAGTTCTTGGCGGGCATGAGCTCGCCCACGATCTCATGAATCGCGCGCAACAGCTGCAGCAGGTTGTCGGCCGTGTGCGCCGTGTGCGAGATGCGGTACACCGCTTCCTGCACACATTCGGCGCGGCGCCGCGCCGTGACGTCGCGGAAGCTCCAGACGCGGCCCACCGAGCGACCGTTCAGCCGGAGCGGAATCGAGTAGCGCTCCAGCACGCGGCCGTCCTTGAATATCAGGACGTCGAAGCTGTCGGATTCGGGCTCGGCATATCGGTCCTGGATCCCATCTACGAACAGCTGCGGATTGACGAGCTGCTCGCGTACATGCGCGATCAGCTGCCCGCGGCCGGCGGCGTCATTGTTGGCGGCGACCAGGCTCGCCGGCAGGTGCAACATTTCCTCGAAGTGGCGGTTGTGCGAGACGATGTTTCCATCGAGGTCGACCACGAGGATGCCGTCGGCGGTGGATTCGAGGGTCGCCTGCAGCACCGATACAGTCAGGGAATCGGCTACCCTACGGGGTTTCTTCGCCCTTGGCTTGGTCTTCGGCTTTTTGGAAGTGGTCGTTCGGCGTGTCGCCATGGCCGCAATCTATGGGTGCGGGGTCCCGTGACCAGCCTCACGGGTCCAACTTCCTCTCGCACCTAGCTTTCGATCCCTTTCCACGGCACGGAGCAGGGGTGCGACCGAAGCGGTTCCGCTGGCTGGGTGTCGAAGAGTCGAGCCGCGCCGATCAGCAACTGCGCGCCGCGGCCCGCCAGCAGGAGGCGGTCGCGCACCTCGGCCAGCAGGCGCTGGCCGGCGTGGCGCGAGCCAATCTGTTCGACACTGCGGCCAAGCTCGTTGCCCGGGGCCTGGACGTCGAGTTCAGCGAGATCCTGGAGTTGAAACCGGAGCACCGCAGCCTCCTGGTCCGGGCAGGCGAAGGATGGCACGAGGGCTGTGTCGGCAAAACATTGGTCACTGCCGACACCGCATCCCTTGCCGGGTACGTCCTGAACGCCGCCGGCCCTGTCGTCGTCGCAGACCTCGCCGCCGAAATCCGATTCAGCGCACCGCCCCATCTCGAGGAGCACGCGATCGTCAGCGGCATCGGCGTCGTCGTGCAGGGCCGCGAGCGTCCGTGGGGTGTGCTGGGCGCGTACAGTGCGCAGCCGCGCGAGTTCAGCGGTCCCGACGTGCTCTTCGTTCAGGCGCTCGCACACGTGCTCGCCACCGCACTCGAGCGCACACGGGTGGAAGAGGCCCTGCGGAAGAGCGAAGAGCACTTCCGCTCCCTGACGGAAAACGCGTCCGACATCGTCACGATTCTTGGCGATGACGGCATCCTCCGCTATGTGAGCCCGTCGGTACAACGGCTCCTCGGCTATGGCGCCAACGAGCTGCTCGGACGCAACGCGTTCGAGTTCATGCATCCCGACGATCTCGCGCCCGTCATGGAAGCGCTGGCCGACGCGATTCAGCGGCCCGGTTCGCCGCAGACGGCGACATTCCGGTTCAGGCACGCCGACGGCACGTGGCGAGTACTCGAGTCGATCGGTCAGGCGAGACTCGATCAGCCGAACGCATACAGCGTGATCGTTAACTCCCGCGATGTCACCGAGCGTATCCGGCAGGACGAAATACTCCAGACCAGCAAACAGCGCCTCCGCACAGTCGTGGCGGGCTCACCTGTCATTCTGTTTTCGCTCGATCCCAAAGGCGTCTTCACGCTCGCCGAGGGCAAGGGGCTGCAGTCGCTCGGTGTGCGGCCGGGGATGCTGATGGGCAAATCGTTCTTCGAGCTGCTCGGCGACGTGCCGCAGGCGGTCGCCGACGTGCGCCGGGCGCTCGCCGGCGAGTCGGTGACCGCACGCGTCGAGTTGTTCGGGTTCGAGTTCGAGGCGCAGTACTCGCCGGTGCGTGAGCGGGATGGCTCCATCTCCGGTGTCGTGGGTGTGGCAACCGACATTACGGAGCGCCGCCGGGCGGAGCAGGCGCTGCAGCGAGCCGACGCCGCCAGCCGCACGCTCGTCCAACAGTCCCCGTTCGGCATTCTCCGTGCGACGCCGGAAGGCGCGTTCCTCTCCGTGAATCCCGCGCTCGTCGACATGTTGGGGTATGCGACCGAGGCCGAGCTGGCGAGCTGCCATCTCGACCGCGACGTGTTCAAGGAGCCGGCGGCGCGCGCGCGCTACATCGCGCAGATGAACGACGCGGTGGGCGCCGTCGAAACCCAGGCGGTGTGGCGCCGCAAAGATGGCGAGTCGATCACCGTGCGTCTGTACGGCCGGTCCGTCCGCTATGAGGATGGCCGCGTCGAGTGTCACGAGGTATTCGCCGAAGACGTCAGCGAGCGCCGCGGCCTGGAAGAGCAACTCCGTCAGGCCCAGAAGATGGAAGCGATCGGCCAGCTGACCGGCGGCATCGCCCACGACTTCAACAACCTGCTGACGATCATCCTGGCCAACGCCGAGCTGCTGTCCCGCGGGCCCGATGAAGCGAGCCTCCGCGACATCATCTCGGCGGCAGTGAGCGGCCGTCTGATGGTGAATCAGCTGCTGGGATTTGCGCGTCGCTCGACCCTGACGCTCGAGCCGGTGCATCTGGGCCATCTGCTCAACGATCTCGCCGCCGTGCTGCGGCGCGTGCTGCCGGCGGACATCGAGCTGCTCGTCTTCGCGGACGAGGACCTGCCCGAGGTAGGGGCGGACGGCCATGCCGTCGAGCAGATCTTGTTGAACCTCGTGAACAACGCCCGGGATGCGATGCCGGACGGCGGCGTGCTGCGGCTCGAAACCAGCTGTACGTGGATCAGCGACGCGCAGCGCGACGTACTCGGCCCCGGATCGGCGTCTGAATACGTGTGTCTCGCCGTAGACGACACCGGCGTAGGCATGGAGGAATCCACGCGGCAGCGTGCCTTCGAGCCCTTCTTCACGACGAAGCCGGTCGGCAAGGGCACAGGCCTCGGTTTGGCCACCGTCTACGGACTGGTGAAGCAACACGGCGGGTTCGTGCAGATCGACAGCGCGCCCGGAGCGGGCACGCGCCTGCGGATCTACTTCCCGGTCGCCGAGGAGGCGGCGCGGCGGCGGGCGTCAGGGTCGCACGAGCAAATGTCCTCGGCGGATGCAGGTGGACATGAGACGGTGCTCGTCGTGGAAGACCAGGCGCAGCTGCGTCGCGCGACGGTGTACACGCTCGAGCATGCCGGGTACACGGTGCTCTCGGCGGCTGACGGGATCGAGGCCCTGCACCTGCTGCGCCAGCACCCCGCGCCGATCCACCTGGTTTTCACCGACCTCGTGATGGGCCGGCTGGGCGGCCGAGGGCTCTACCAGATCGACCGCCGGGAGGGCCGCCAGACGGCCTTCCTCTTTACAAGCGGCTACGCTGGAGCGGGGCGAGGCGAGGACCCGCTCGATCCGGCACTGCCGTTCCTCCCGAAACCGTGGACGAGCGCCGATCTCCTGGCGCGCGTGCGCCAGGTGCTCGACGCCGCGAAGCAGATCTCCTAGAGGTTCAAACCCGTATCGCGAGCGGCTTGCACGAGCCGGTCGATGAGAGAAGAGGCGGGAGGGAGCCAGACGAGCGCGAGCCAGCAGGCGATTGGTGGCTCACGGAACGGCCGGTAGACGATGCCGTTCGCCTTCTTGCGATAGGGTGCGGCCACGGCGTCGCTCACCAACGTCCACATGTCGCCGGCGGCGATCTGGACGTTCATGGCGGGCGCTTCTCTCGGCCGCTCGAGGCGGCGCTCCGGCACGAGTCCGCGCTCGCGCAGCGGGTCGCGTACGGTCGATCCATCGCGCAGGTGTTTCCGGTCACCACGCTGTGCCAGTACGACGCACGCAAGATTTCGGGACTCGCCGCCGCCGGTCTCCTGCAGTGCCACGACGGTCCACTCCATCGATCCTATCGCTCGCAGCTCTAGCTGCGTGAACAACAAAGTATTTGACCGCCCGTAGGAGTATTGGCGAGTTGTAGGGAGTCGCCGACTAGCTGGAATCCGCGGCGGGGAGGAGTTTCAGTCATGGCGCGCATCCTCGTGATCGATGATCAGGATTCCATTCGCCGCGTCGTACGGCGCGCACTCGAGCAGGACGGGCACGAGGTGTTCGACGCGAGCGACGGCGAGCTCGGCATGGAGATCCTGGAGAGCCATTCGTTCGACGTCGTCATCACCGACATCTTCATGCCGGGCCAGGACGGCATCGTTACCCTGCGACAAGTCCGCAAACGATTCCCGGCGGTGAAGGTCATCGTGATCTCTGGTGGGGATTCGACGGGAATGATGGATCTGCGGCAGGATGCGGAGCTGCTCGGCGCGGTGAAGAGCTTGCCGAAGCCCTTCAACGCGCGGGAGATCATGGATGTGGTGCGGAGCGTCTTACCGGGGAAGAAGGAGCCCTAACGCCCCAGCGTGATCAGCGAGAGGCCGATCTCGACGGCGATCAGGATGATGATAATCCACTCCAACATTTCCGTGCGTCGGCTCGCTACCCGATCCGTCATTTTTGCGTAAATACCGTCGATCGTCTGGAGCTTGCGCGCGATACTCGTGTCCCATTCCGCGAGGTGAAAGCGTCGCGACGCCAGCGAGTAGACGCGCGCCAGAAACTGATCGCCCACGAGCTTGAGCGCATTCGTGACCTGCTCGAAGAGGATGGCGGCGTCGAGCTGCAGGCGGGCAAGACTGCGGAGGTCGGGCCCGACTGGCGCCAGCCGCCACCGCCGCCATGGGCGGCCCAGCAGGGTTTCGTAGGCTCCCTCGAGGACATCGTCGAGCTCGTGATCGAGAAAGCGCATTTCCAGCAGCTGCGTGTTGGCGAACTCGATCAGGTCGCGCACGTCTTCTCCCTCAGCGTCGAACAAAATCGCGGCGTCGGTATCGATGATGGTCGCGTCGTTCGGGCCGAACGACAGGCGGAAGGCCGTCGCGTCCGCGATTTCCTGTTGCGAGAGGGCGTGGGGAGCGGCCCGCAGGATCTGCGCGACCGTCTGGGCCTGACTTGTCCATAACATCGCCGCGTCGCAGGGTTCGGTAAACGACTCGACATGAAAGATCGAATAGTCCTCGACGAAGTCGGCGACGTGAGGGCGGGCCGCGGCGTCGCCTAACGCCCCCAGCAGCGTTTCGACCTGCTGACGCGAGTCCTGCAGCAAGCGCTCGTTGCCCCAGAGCGCCTCGGCGAGCGCGGGCAGGGTGGCGAGAGGGCCCGAGAGCGGAATGGCGTAGCTCACCGACACGGCGCCGAAGTCGTACAGCACGACCTCGACCCCCGGCGTCGTGCGATAGCCGTCCACACTCTGCGTGTCCCCACCGCGCAGCACGCGTAGCGGGGCGGGCCGATATTCGAAGGACGCCGGCGCGCGGCGCTTCTGCTTGATCGTCTGCCGCTCGGCACCCGCGACGAGACGGCGCTCGGCCTCATCGAGGTCGATGGCCTGCGCCACCTCGTAGGCGAACATGGGGAAACAGCTCCCCTTCGCAATGACCGGTTCCACAGCGGGAAACCTATGCAGGGGGGGTATGCTGCGCCGGGGGGAGGCTCCCGAGGCGGGACTCCTTAGCTCTTTGGAGCGTCGAGTACCTCGCGCACCTTACGCGCGAGTCCCTCCGGTGAGAACGGTTTTTGAAGATACGCGACCCCGCCCTCGAGAATCCCGTGGCGCACGACCGAGTCATCCGTGTAGCCCGACATATACAGGACTCGCGTATCCGGCCGAACGGCCAACAGCCGTTCCGCAAGCTCGCGTCCGCCCGCTCGGGGCATGACGACGTCGGTCAACACGAGATCGATGGTGCCCTGATGGCGTGCGGCGAGGTGCAGCGCGTCCTCTCCGTCGGTGGCCTCCAGCACTCTGTATCCTTGCCGCTGGAGCACCTGCCTGGCGACGGCCCGGACGGCTGCGGCGTCCTCTACCAGTAACACGGTCTCTGTGCCGCGGGGCAGGTCGACGCGAGCCACGGCTGCGGTGGTCGCGAGCGCATCGACTTGCGGCAGGTAGATCTTGAAGCTCGTGCCGTGCCCGAGCTCGGAGTACACCCAAATGAATCCTCCTGCCTGTGTCACGATGCCGTACACCGTCGCCAGTCCGAGGCCGGTGCCCTTGCCGGGCTGCTTCGTGGTGAAGAACGGCTCGAAGATCCTGGCCTTCGTGGCCTCGTCCATTCCGGTGCCCGTGTCGGTGACGGCGAGCATCACAAATCTCGTCGATCCGTCTGAGCGCTGCTGCCGCTCGGGGTCATAGTCGACGTTCGTAGTTTCAATCGTGAGTTTGCCGCCGGTGGGCATGGCGTCGCGCGCGTTTACCGCGAGGTTCATCAAGATCTGCTCGATCTGACTCACGTCGGCCTTGACCGCAGCCAGATCGGCCGTCAAGACGGTCGTCAGCTCGACGTCCTCGCCGATGACCCGCTGGAGAATCTTCTTGAGATTGTCGACCACGCTGTTCAGTTCGATCACTTTCGGCTCGAGCACCTGCTGGCGACTGAATGCGAGCAGCTGACGGGTGAGTGCCGCCGCCCCGTCCGCCGCCTTGCGAACCTGATCCACGTCGTCACGTCGCGGATCATCCGGCGGGAGATCCTGGAAGACGAGATCGCTGTAGCTGGTGATCACGGTGAGCAGGTTGTTGAAGTCATGTGCGACCCCGCCGGCCAGCCGTCCGATCGCCTCCATCTTTTGTGACTGCGTGAGCTGCTGTTGCAAGCGGCGCTGGTCGGTGACGTCGCGAACGAAGGTCTCGTAGTAGTCGACCTGGCCGGCCGGGTTGCGCACGGCCCGCACGCTGAGCTGCACCTGGAGCAGTCGCCCGTCCTTGCGCTTCCAGGTGGCCTCGACGTCGTCATACTGGCGATCGCTGTAAGTGTCACGATCGAGCAGGCGCTGCCGTTCGGCGGTGTCGGCGTAGACGTCGCGACCCATGTCGAGCTGCAGGACCTCGTCGGAAGAGTCGTAGCCGAGCATGCGAACGAGGGCGGAATTGACCGACAGAAATTGTCCGACCGGATTGGAGCGATAGATCCCGATGGGAGCGAACTCGACCAGCGTCGCGAAACTCGCTTCGGCGTCGCGCCGCGCCGCGCGCGCCTCGGACTCGCGCACTTCGCGTTCGATCGCCGGGATCAGCCGCTGGAGGTGGCCCTTGGTGACGTAGTCCTTGGCCCCCGCGCGCATGGCAGCGACGGCCATTTCCTCGGTGATCGTTCCGGAGACGGAGATGAAGGGAAGATCGAGGCCGCGCTCCTGGATGATGCGCAAGGCTGCCATACCGCTGAACTGCGGCATGCTGTAATCGCCGATCGCCAAGTCCCACGTCTGGTGATTGAGGGCGGCGATGAGCGTTTCCTCGGTGTCGACGCGCTCGTAGCGGACGTCGTAGCCGGCGCGCTTCAGCTCGCGAACGACCAGCTGCGCGTCGTTCTCAGAGTCTTCAATCAGTAGAAGCCGGAGAGACGTGTCCAAGGGGTGATAATATGCACTGGAGCTGTGAAAGTTCGGCGCTGTGAGGGAGGGGAAGACCTGTGAGGCCAATCACACTGCCGTCGGATGCTTCAGGGAATCCCTACAATTGCGCATGAACTGAGGAGGGAAGCTCCCGAGGCAGGACTCGAACCTGCGACCCGCCGGTTAACAGCCGGCTGCTCTACCAACTGAGCTACTCGGGAATGAGGCGCGAAATATAGAGGCTATATGGGGGCGGAACCAAGAGGCGCTTCGGCGCGCGCCTCGCCGATCACGGCCAGCACCATGCCTGCGAGAATCAGCCCGGCGCCCAGTCCCTGAGCAATAGAGAACTGCTCTCCCCAGAAGAGCCACGACGTCAGCGCCGCGAACACTGGCTCGAGGCAAAAAAGCAGCGACGCCCGCGCCGACGACATCTCACGCTGCGCCCGCATCTGCCACACCAGCGCCACAGCGGTCGACATGACACCGAGGAAAAGCAGGGCCGCACCCAGCCCGAGCGACCATTCGAATCGTAGCTGCTCGAGGAGCAGCGCCGCGATCAGCGTCGCGATCGCGGTGCCGGGAAGCTGCAGCCACACCATGCGCTCGGCCTGGAAGCGCTTGGAGAACTCCGACACGGCCACGATGTGTCCCCCAAAGACCACGGCGGTCACGAGGGTCCAGAGATCGCCCCGATTCAGGCCACCCGCCCCCGGTGCGGTGAGGAAATAGAGGCCCAGGCTCGCCACCACCAGGGCGACGAGGAGCTGCCACGCGAGGCGGTGCCGGAGCACGAGGAGCGCGATCATCGGGGCGAGCACCGACGACATCGCGACGATGAACGCCGAACGGGCCGGCGTCGTGTACTGCAGGCCATACGCCTGGGCCGCGAAGCCGGATGCCAGCAGCAGCGTCAGCAGCGCGCCGGCGCGCAGCTCGGCGCGCGAGAACCCGACGCCCAAATTGGCCAGCGGCGCGAGCACGAGCGTCGCAATCGTGAAGCGGATGGCGAGAAACAGCAGCGGCGAGGCGGCGGTGAGCGCGTCCTTGACGATCACGAAGCTCACGCCCCAGACCGCGGCGGCCGCGATCAGCAACAGATCGGCGCGACGCTTGGTCACGCCAGGTCTCGCAGGTACTTTCCCGTCACCGATTGAGAGACTTGTGCCACGTCCTCCGGCGTGCCGGCGGCGACAATGCGACCGCCCTGATCGCCCGCTCCCGGTCCCAAATCGATCACCCAGTCGGCGCGCTTGATGATGTCGAGGTTGTGCTCGATCACGAGCACCGTATGCCCGGCATCCACCAGCCGGTCCAGCACGCGACACAGCACGCGCACGTCGTCGAGGTGCAGGCCGGTGGTCGGCTCGTCGAGAATGTAGAGCCGCCGCGCGCCCTTCGTCCGCGCCAGCTCGCGGGCGATTTTCAAGCGCTGCGCCTCGCCGCCCGACAACGTGGTGGCGGGCTGGCCGAGTCGCAGGTATCCGAGCCCCACCTGCTGGAGATACCAGAGCGCGCGCGCCAGGCGGGGATGGCGGTGCAGTCGCTGGATCGCCTGGTCCACGGTCCACTCGAGCGCCCGCGCGATGCTGGCACCCTGCAGCTTGACGTCGAGGACTTCGCGCTTGAAGCGCGAGCCGCCGCAGACCTCGCACGGCACGAACACGTTGGCGAGGAACACCATCTCGATGAGGACGTGCCCGGCGCCTTCACAGGCTTCGCAGCGTCCCCCCGCGACGTTGAATGAGAAGGTGCTGGGCCCGTAGCCGCGTGCGCGTGCCAACGCTTCATTCGCGAACAGCGCGCGCAGCTCGTCGAAGGCCTTCACGTACGTCACCGGATTGGAGCGCGGGGTGCGCCCGATGGGGGCTTGATCAATGAGGACGACGTCCTGGAGGTGCTCCCAGCCCTTGATGGCGATGACGTCACCGACCGGCTCACCGAGATGTTGCTTGGCGGTGTGCTCGCCGCGCAGCAGTCCCTCGAGCTGCCGGTACACCACGTCATGCACGAGCGTGGATTTCCCGGAGCCGGACACTCCGGTCACCGCCGTCAGCGTACCCAGCGGGATCCGCACGTCGACGCCCTTGAGGTTGTGGAGCCGCGCGCCTTTGACGTCCAGCCAGCGAACCGCGGGCCGGCGTGCCGAGGGCACCCCGATGCGTTTTTCGCCGGACAGGTACTGGCCTGTGAGGGTGCCCGCCTCGCGCACCGCTGCCGCCGGTCCTTGATAGACGACTTGGCCACCCGCCTCGCCACTCGCGGGACCGAGCTCCACCATCCAGTCCGCCGCGCGCATAGCCGCGGGGTCGTGCTCCACGACAACCACGGTGTTGCCGGCGTCGGACAGGCGCTTGAGCAGTTTCAAGAGCCGGTCCACGTCCGCTGCATGCAGGCCGATGGACGGCTCGTCCAGGACGTACAGGGTGTCCACCAGATGCGATCCGAGCGCGTTCGACAGCGCGATGCGCTGTGCCTCGCCGCCCGAGAGTGTGCGCGTCTGCCGGTCGAGCGTGAGGTATCGGAGACCAACGTCATTCACAAATGCCACGCGCGCGCGCAGTTCGCCCAGGATGTGGTCCGCGACGGTCTGTTGGAACGAAGGCAGTCTGAGTTGATCCAGCCAAGCCGCGAGCTCAGCGGCCGTCAGCGCCGCCACTTCGGCGATGGTTTTGCCGGCCACGCGCACGGCGAGCGATTCGGGCTTGAGCCGCGCGCCGCCGCATCCTGGGCAGGTCTTGGCGAGCTGGTACTGTCGCAGGAACACCCGGATGTACTGCTTGTAGCGCTTTTCCTCGAGCCGCTCGAGGAACGGAAACATCCCGAGGTAGCGGCCTTCCTTGTTGTGGAGCAGGAACTGCCGGTCGCGCGCCGGAATATCCTTCCAACTCACATCCAGGCCAATGCCGCGGGCACGAGCGGTTTCGCGCAGCAGGCGCCGACGTCCCTCGTAGCGGGGCTTGGTCCAGGGATCGAGCGCGCCATCGGCGAGCGAGCGCAGCGGATCCGGCACGATCAGCGACTCGTCGTACTCCAGCACCGCACCGAAGCCATTGCACCCGGGACACGCGCCGCGCGGATTATTGAAGGAAAAGAGCGTGGGCGTCAGGGTGGGGGCCGTACACCCGCACGCGGAGCAGGCCGGATGCTCGGAAAACCGTCGCCGGTCGCCGTTGTTGAGGGCCAGCGCGACGCCCTCGCCTTCGCTGAAGGCGGTTGCCACGGCGTCGGCGAGGCGACCGCGGTTTTCGGTCGTCGCGGCGATTCGATCTACCAGGACCAGGACGTCACTCCCTGCACGAACCCGTTGCTCGGCGCCTTCTTCGTCGAGTCGGACGACCGTGCCGTCGACCTGCGCCCGAACGAAGCCGGCCGCGCGCAGCTGCGCCGCGATTTCGACATCAGGCCGTTGAGCCGATTGGGGGAGGGGAAAAGCCACAACGATCGCATCGTGTGGGGGCGCAGCATGCTGCGCCCCTACATCACGACCATCACCGTTTTCCGCAATTACGGCGTCCACCACCTCTTGGACGGTATCCCGTTTCACGTCCCGGCCACATTGCAGGCACGTCTGCGTGCCGGCGCGGGCCCACAACAACCGCAGGAAATCGTTGATTTCGGTCGCGGTCCCGACGGTCGAACGACTCGAGGTCGTGGGGTTCTTCTGTTCGATCGCAACGGCCGGTGAGAGGCCCTCCATCGAATCGACCAGCGGTTTCGGCATCCGCTCGAGGAACTGCTTGGCGTACGTCGACAGCGATTCGATATAACGGCGCTGTCCCTCGGCGTAGAGCGTGTCGAACGCGAGCGAGCTTTTCCCCGAGCCCGATGGGCCCGTGACAACCGAGAGTGCCCGCCGCGGAAACTCTACGGTGATGCCCTTCAGATTGTGCTGGCGCACGTTGCGGAGAACGACGCGCTCGGGGGGATGGCGCATAACCCACAAAAATAACAGCTTTGGCCGTCAGATGGCCCTCGCCCTGACCCCACGGCTGCTTCGTCGTGGCCTCGAGTTGTTCGCCGCCATCTCCCTCGGTGGAGTCGCACTTCTCGTTGCGTATTACCTGATTCGTTTCGGCGATCGGGTGGATGTCTTCCTGAAGCCGTTCCTGAGCCTGCACTGGGGATGGGTGGCGGTCGGCCTGGTCCTGGCCTCGATGGACTGGTTCGGTGGTGGGCTGCGGCTCTGGGTGGTCACCCGTCACGTGTATCCGGCCGTCCGGCTGCGGGACATGGTTCTCGCCGGCGGGTTCGGGGCGTGGGGCGCGTATCTCACGCCCTTCCAATCCGGCTCTGCCCCCATGTCGATGTGGGTCATGAAGCGCGCCGGCGTGCCGGTGCCCGTGGCCCTCAGCTCGATTTTCGTCACGTTCATCGCCACGGTGGGCTTCTTTGCGATCGCCGGGCCTGTCGCCGTCGTGCTCGGCGCGGGCAAATCACTCTCGCAACACGGCCTTGTCCTCGGCATCACCCTTTACGGCCTCTTCAAGACCAGCCTCACGATCTTCGGGTTCCTCGGGCTGCTGATGCTGACGGCTATAGTATTTCCTAGCGTCGTGAAGCGGGTCATACAGCGCCTGGCGCTGCGCATCGCCCGTCGGAGCCCGAAGGCCGCCGAGCGCATGGAGAAACTGTTGGTCGGCGTCGATCGCGCACACGAGTGTATGATCGCGTTCGGGTCGCCGAAAGGCCTGCTTACGCTACTCCTGGCGATCGTGATCTCGGCGCCGTCGCACGCCAACAAGCTGCTGGCCGGATATGTAACGATGCGGATACTGGGTATCCCAGCCGACTTCACCGACATTCTCCTGCTGCAGACCCTGATTTCCTTCCTTCTATATTTCGCGCCCACACCGGGAGGGTCCGGTCTCGCCGAGCTGACCTCGGCCGCGGTGATGTCGATCTACGTTCCGCGCGAGTTAACGCCGAGCTACACGCTGATCTGGCGGTTCATCAACAGCTACGCGACGGTCATCGTCGGCTCGCTGATATTCTGGTACTGGCTGCGGAGCGGGCTGATCGGGCGTGAAGAACCCGTCGGCGTCACGTAACTTCTGGTTCCTTGCCCGGTTACACACCCGGGCGTAACTTCACGGCCTGGTCACGGATACGGGAGTGCGCGTGCATGGCGCTGCTTGAAATGGGCGGGCGGAGATTCACACTCCCGCAAGGGGAAGTGTTGCTCGGCGCGGATCCCGGCTCCGCCATCCCGCTCGCCATTCCAGGTGTTCTCCCCAAACACGCGAAGTTGAAATCTCTGCCAGATGGGCAAGTCGTCATCACCAAGGCGGTTCCAGAAGCCGACGTCCTCATCAACGGCGTGCGCCTGGGTGCCGAACCGACCCCTCTCCTCCATGGCGACAAGGTGGAGGTCGGGGGGCAGGAGCTGACGTTCGTCGATGAGCGGCGTAGCGGCAGCACCCAGTACGTGCAAGCGATGAGCGTTCCGCAGGCGATGGAGCGGGCGAAAGCCGAGGCCAAGGGCGGGAAGGTCACGGTGAACACGGGCGGGCGCGTCGTCTCGTTGACCGATGGCAGGGAATACGCCATTGCCGGGGCGTCCCTGGTTTTCGGCCGCGACGCCTCCTGCGACGTCGTTGTCCCGGGGAAGGACGTTTCGCGCCGCCACGCCGAAATCATGCAGACGCCCAAGGGCTATCTCATCGTCGATTCCAGCACGAACGGCACGTCGGTGAACGACGTTCGGGTGGAAGGACAGCGGCTGCTGGCGCGTGCCGACGTGATCACGATCGGCGAAGAAAAGTTTCGGTTCTACGCCGACACGGCCCCCCTCCCACCCCCCGCACCTCCACCCCCCCCAGCACCCCCACCCCCGAAGGGCGAGAGGCTCAGGGAGACCGTGCATGGTGTCTCGGCTCCGCCCCGGCCGGCCGGTGCTCCCCTGGCGAGCTTCCTGGTTCGTGGCGGCGCGCTGAAGGGGCAGCGGTTCAGCGTCAAAACACCCGTCGTCAACATCGGGCGGGCCGATTACAACGACCTCGTGTTGCCCGACGAATCAGTCTCCACGACCCATGCGAAGCTGCAACGTCGCGAAGGCGTATGGGTATTGGTGGACCTCGATTCCACGAACGGGACGTTCATCGACGGAGATCAGATCAAGGGGGAGGCTCCGCTGGCACCGGGGGCCACGGTGCGACTCGGGGATGTCTCGCTCGTCTTCGAGCCGACGGATGATGGGGCCGATGTCGCTAAGGGGGGCGGGACCCGCATGATGGAGCAGATGATCATGAGTCCCCCCCCTCCTCGGCCGGCACCGGCGACGAAGCCCGCGCCGGCTATCCCGGCCGCTCCCCCGAAGCCGAAACCCGCCGCGGCCAAGCCGGCTCCGACAAAGCCGAAGCGTGGTGTGAAACCGCCTTCTCCGTCCGCGCAGCAGAAGAAGGGCAAAGGCTGTGGAGGCAGCGCCGCTGTGCTCCTGCTCGGGATCGTCGGACTGGCGTACTGGCTGTTTATCTAGGGATCACGTGCACATCACTTCCGCGGGCCGCACCGACGTGGGCGTTATCCGGTCGGGGAATGAGGACAGTTTTCGAATGATTCCCGACCGGGGAATCTTTGTCGTCGCCGATGGCATGGGAGGGCATGCCGCGGGCGAAGTCGCCAGCGAGATGGCGGTGCGGATTGTCGCCGATGAGATCCATTCGGTCCGCGGTCTCACCGATGCGCAGGTCACGGAGCGGATGCGCGCCGCGATCCGGACGGCGAACGGCGCGATCTTTCAGCGCACGCTGACCGAGCACGACAAGCGGGGCATGGGCACGACCGTCACCGCGCTGACGCTGTACGAGAATCGGTTTCTCATCGGCCAGGTGGGCGACAGCCGGGCGTATCTGCTGCGTGACGCCCATCTCACCCAGCTGACGAAAGACCATTCCTACGTGCAAGAGCAGGTGGACGCGGGCTATTTGACGCCGGAGCAGGCCCGCACGCATCCCTACAGCAACGTGATTACGCGCTGCGTGGGTGCCAACAGCGATGTCATGCCGGACATCTATGTGGGGGCGGTGAAGCCCGCGGATCTCTTCCTACTGGCGTCGGACGGTCTGACCGGAATGCTGGAGGACTATCAGCTCTCGGAGCTGCTGTCGCCGGATCGCATGCCGCAGGACGAAGTGGATGCGCTGATCGCCGAAGCCAATCGCCACGGTGGCCTCGACAACATCACGGCGATCATCGTGCGGATCGACTCCGTCGACGCTCCGACGCAGGAAACCGTCACGACGCTGCAGACCCCCTCCCGGCCGCGCTGAGCAGGCTGCGGTCGCCGGCGAGCCGTGCCGCGATTTCTTCGCGCGGTACCGTCACCAGGTCGATGATCGCTCGGGCCGGAACCTCCGCCGGCTCGAGGACGAAGACGCGCAGGCGCTGCGCGGACCGATGCAGCTCCGCGGCGACGCGCGGTAGGCCGAGGCTTCCCAGACCCGGCAGCGACACGTCGAACATGTCCGGCTTCGCAGGAAAATCGAGAAACAGCTGATCGGGGCGTAGTCCGAGCTCGCGCGCGAGCCGCTCCTCCACGCTCTCGAGCAGATCGGGATCCCGCGATGGCCAGTCGAAGGTCTCGGCGGGCAGCCCGGTAGCCGGAATGTCGAGTGCGCGCTTGGCGAGCCGCCGCTCGCGCAGCGCCCGCGCCAGTCCGGTCTGATCGCTGTGCTGCAGCTCGTGGCTCAGCCCGTCGTCGGTCGCGACCGCGATGTCGTCGGGAGACACGCGCCGGGCCGCGATGGCGCGGCGGACCAGCCGCTTGAACATCGCAGTCGCGCTGCGCACGGCGTGGTGCCAGTACACGTTGCGGTACATCTGATACTTCGCGAACAGCAGCGACTCGAGCGCCGCGAGCCCTTTGGGGTGCAGCGCCACCCCCTCCGCCGACACGGTGAGCGATGTGAGCAGCCGGTCGACGTCGATGACGCCGTACGGTACGCCGCACATCGTCGCGTCGCGCGACAGATAGTCGAGTTTGTCGACGTCGATGGGTCCCGACACCAGGCCGGCGAGCGGGGACGAGCTCGTCCCCTGAATCAGCTGCAGCAGCCGGTCTGCTGAAACGCCCAGGCGCTCGAGTGTGGTCGCCAACGCACCCGTCCGCAGGTGACGGGCGGCGAGACTCTCGTGCGGGGGGAGGCCCGCCTCTTCGAGCGCGTGGGAGAACGGGTAATGGCCGATGTCATGCAACAGCGCCGCGAGCTGGACCTCCAGCTCCTTGGTGACACGACAGGCAAGATGGTACGCACCCAGCGCGTGCTCAAACCGGGTGTGCGTGGCGCCCGGGTACACGAGAAATGCGTGACCGAGCTGCCGGACGTACCGCAGACGCTGGAACGCCGGCGTATCGATGATGGCGAGCGCGTCGGGCTCGAGGCGGATGTTGTTCCACAGCGGGTCGCGAACGACCTCGAATTGACTCAAGTCTTCGGTCCGGCCTCCCGGACGCTCCCCGGAACGAGCTCGGCGAACTGCTCGAAGTTCTTCCGGAAGAGGGCGGTCAGTTTCTTCGCCTGGACGTCGTACGCCGCCGGATCCTTCCACGTCGTCCGGGGATCGAGCAGGGTGTCCGGTACGCCAGGTACGCGCTTCGGCACTTCCAATCCGAACACCGGCTCCCGTCGCGTCGCCGCGCGGTCGAGCGCTCCGGCCAGGGCGGCGCGAATCATCGCCCGCGTGCTCTTCAGATCTACACGATGTCCCACGCCGTAGGGACCGCCGGTCCAACCCGTGTTCACGAGCCAGCACTGCACATCGTGTCGCGCGATGCGCTCGCCGAGCATCCTCGCGTAGACGCTGGGGGGCAGAGGCAGGAACGGGGCGCCAAAGCACGCGGAGAACGTCTCCTTCGGCTCCGTGACGCCGCGCTCGGTGCCCGCGACCTTGGCCGTGTAGCCGGAGAGGAAGTGATACATCGCCTGCTCGGGCGTCAGTTTCGCGATCGGCGGCATCACACCAAACGCGTCGCACGTCAGGAAGACGACATGCGCGGGATGGCCGGCCATACCTTCCGGAACGTGGTTCGGGATGTAGTGAATCGGATACGAGGCGCGCGTATTCTCGGTGATACGCTGCGAGTCCAGGTCCACGGCGCCTGTCTCGGGATTCACGTCCACGTTTTCGAGCACGGTGCCGAACATCTCCGTCGTCGCATAGATCTCGGGTTCACCTTCTCGCGACAGCCGGATCACTTTTGCGTAACAACCGCCTTCGAAGTTGAAGATCCCTTGGTCGGACCACCCGTGCTCGTCATCGCCGATCAACCGGCGCTCGGGATCGGCGGAGAGGGTCGTCTTCCCCGTACCGGAGAGACCAAAGAACAACGCACAATCGGCCTGCTTGCCGACATTGGCGGAGCAGTGCATCGAGAGCACACCTTGCTGCGGCAGCAGATAGTTGAGGACGCTGAAGATCGATTTCTTGAGCTCGCCGGCGTAGCGCGTGCCGCCGATCAGAATCGTGCGCTGCGCAAAGCTCAGGATGATGAACGTGCCGGACTTGGTTCCATGGATGGCGGGATCCGCCTGGAACTCCGGTGCGTGCAGCACCTCGAATCCCGGCTCGAAGCTCGCCAGCTCGCCGTCGGCAGGGCGCAGGAACATGTTGTAGACGAAGAGGGCGTGCCACGCGTTGGGCGTCACGAAGCGAATCGGGACGCGGAATGCAGGATCCGCGCCCGCGTACACGTCGCGCACGAACAGCTCCTGACCGCTCAAGTGCGCTTCGACGTCCGCCTTGAGGCGCTCGAATTTCTGGGGCGCAATCGGCTGATTCACTTTGCCCCACCAGATCTGATCGGTGGAGTCTGGCTCCTGGACCAGGAACTTGTCGTTCGGGCTGCGGCCTGTATGGGGCGACGTCACGGCGCAGAAAGGTCCCCGTCCCCCGGACGTCACAATCCCTTCGTGCCTGCGCAGGGCGTGCTCGTACAGTTGCGACGGCGTCAGATTCCGGTACACACGCTGCGCAGTTGATATGCCCATGGCCTATTTGGTTGACCGCGCGTGGCGGCGATACTCCAAGGCATCGACGGCGGCAATTACCGCCATATTCACGATGTCGGGGACCTCTGACAACCTTTGCAAGACATGGACCGGTCGACCCATTCCCACAAGGATCGGCCCAATCGCCTGGGCGTCTCCCAGGCGGGCCAGCAGCTTGTAGGCGATGTTGGCGGCATTTAAGTCTGGGAATATCAATACGTTAGCCGGCCCCCGCAGCTTGGCGAATGGATATACCCGGGTCAGAATCCGCTCCACCACCGCCGTGTCAGCCTGCATCTCGCCGTCGACCTGCAGTTCCGGGTCGCGCTCGTGCAACAGTGCGACTGCCTGCTGCACCTTGGCTGCGGCAGGGTGCTTCACCGAGCCGAAATTCGAGAAGGACAGCATCGCGACTCGCGGCTCGATGCCGAGCCGCGTCACGAACTTCGCGGTGGCCGTCGCGATCTCCGCGAGGGTCTCGGCGTCAGGCTCGATGTTCACTGTCGTGTCGGCGAAGAAGAAGGTTTGCTGGCGGAAGATCATCATGTAAATGCCGCTGACGTGCTTGCGCCCCGGCTCGGCGCCGATCACCTCGAGCGCCGGGCGCAACGCATCCGGATAGTCGATTTCCTCCCCGGCGACCAACGCGTCGGTGCGTCCGGCGCGGAGCATCAACAGGCCGTAGTACATCGGATCGAGGACACGGTTCTGCGCTTCTCGCAGCGTCATGCCGCGCCGCCGGCGGCGCTGCCACAGCTCCTGCGCGAGCTCATCGCGATCGGCGGCGGTCCGCGGATTGACGAGCTCGATATCCTCGAGCGTCAGCGAGGCTTCATCGGCCAGCCGGCGCATCGTGTCGAGATCGCCGAGCAGAATCGGACGCGCGATGCCTTCGTCGGCCAGAATGCGCGAGGCGCGCAGAATGCGGGGATCGTCGCCCTCGGGAAAGACGATGCTCGGCGGATCCTGCTGCGCCCGTGTGATCAGCCCGCGCATCACCTGGCGCGCGGGCCCAAGCCGGGCCTCGAGCTCGGCGCGATACTCTTCGACATCGATGATCCGGCCGGCGATACCGGACGCGACCGCCGCCCAGGCCACCGCTGGTGCGACCCAGAGCAGCACACGGGGATCGAATGGAGTGGGGATGAGGTACTCGGGCCCGAACTTCATCTTGTCGATTCCGTACGCGCGCGTGACCGACTCGGGCACTTCCTCTTTGGCCAGCGCGGCGAGCGCGCGCGTCGCGGCCATCTCCATCTCCTCGTTGATCTTCTTGGCGCGCACGTCGAGCGCGCCACGGAAGATGAACGGAAAGCCGAGCACGTTGTTCACCTGGTTCGGGAAATCCGACCGGCCCGTCGCGACGATTGCATCGGGTCGCGCCTTCTTTACCTCGTCCGGCATGATCTCGGGCGTCGGGTTGGCGAGCGCGAAGATTACCGGCTTCTTCGCCATCCCCAGCAGCATGTCGCCCGTCACGATGCCGGCCACCGACAGTCCCACGAACACATCCGCGCCCTGTAACGCTTCCGCCAGCGTGCGCGCCTTGGTCTCGATCGCAACGCTCTGCTTGAACTCGTCCAATCCTTCGCGCCCTTTATAGATCACGCCCTTGTGGTCGCACATGACGATATGCTCGCGGAGCACGCCGAGGCGCACGTAGTGCTCGGCGGTCGCGATCGCGGCCGCGCCGGCGCCCGCGAAGACAATCTTGACCTTGGCGATGTCTTTCTTGACCACGAGCAGCGCGTTCAACAGTGCCGCGCCGGAGATGATGGCCGTGCCGTGCTGGTCGTCGTGGAAGACGGGGATGCCGAGCGTTTCGCGCAGACGTTGCTCGATGTAGAAGCAATCGGGGGAGCGGATGTCCTCCAGATTGATCCCGCCCACGGTCGGCTCGAGCAACTGGCAGAAGCGGATGACGTCTTCTGGGTTCTCGGAGCCGACTTCGAGATCGAACACGTCGATGTCGGCAAAGGCCTTGAACAGAATGCCCTTGCCCTCCATCACGGGCTTGCCGGCCAGCGCGCCGATGTTGCCCAGGCCGAGCACTGCTGTCCCGTTGGAGACGACCGCGACGAGATTGCCTTTGGCGGTGTAGAGGTAGGCGTCGTCGGGTTTCTTGACGATCTCCAGGCACGGCTCCGCCACCCCCGGTGTGTACGCCAGGGATAGATCCCGCTGATCCTTGAACGGCTTTGTCGGTGTGACCTGGATCTTCCCAGGCCGGCCCTGCGCGTGATAATCGAGGGCCTCCTGACGGCGACTGGGCGGGACCAAGGACAGAAGTCCTTTTTCGAGAAGGGGTTATGCTAAGGCAGCGTGACGGAGGCTGTCAAGACCGAGTCATGCGTTGTAATATGGCGCCGATGCGGAAACGTTCGCTGTGGGTGCGCACGCCACTACTTCTCCTCACGCTGCTGCAGCTCAGCGTGCCGGCGGCCGCCGCGTGGGCCGATGCGCGGATCGGCGAACCTTCCGGTCCAGCGCACATCGAGTCGCATTCTACCGCCGCGTGCGCCCGCATCCACCCAGCCGACTGCGCATTTCACCGCTTTCTTTCCGCTCCGCTCGCACGCAATGGCACGACTCTATTTCGGATTCGCGACGGGCACGGGATCAAATGGGCGCCATCAGTCCTTGAACGATCGTCTACTGCAGCTGACCTCACCCTCCCGGATTCTCGGGCGCCTCCGACGCTCTCCTGAGTAACGGCGCCGCGATCCCGCGGCGACCGAACGTTCGTCAACGGCTGCGTGCGGCACCGCTCCCCTGGGGCGCGGTGGTGCGCGGGTCATACGATCAGGAGAGCACCAATGCGTTTCAATTTCTTCGAGAGCGCCGTGCGGGCGCTTGCGCTCTCAATTGTGCTGGCTGGTGGAGTCGTGCCGGCGGCGGCGGCCTCCGATCCACCGAGTATTTCCGGACGCGTGACTGATGCCGGCGGCCAACCCGTCGATCAGGTCACGGTCCGAGTGATCGAGTTGCGGCGAGAGGCGCGTACGGGAAGCGACGGCAGGTTTACGATTGTGCAGATCCCGCGGGGGACCTACACCGTCACCTTTGCGGTGATCGGCTACGCGCCACGGGTCCGCAAGGTTACGGTAGGCGACGCGGACGCCACGCTGGACGTAATGCTCAAGGCTTCGGCGCTTGAGCTCCCCGCCGTCCAAGTCTCGGCCTCGGCGGAGGCCACGACCCCAATGAACTCTCCGCAGCCGATTGTGTTGGCAAGTGCGGAGAATCTCACGAAGCTTCGCCCAACCAATCTGGGCGAGGCACTCGAGGATATCGCCGGCGTCCGCAACAACAGCAGCGGGGAGGCGGCCGGAAAGCCAGTCATCCGCGGGCTCACGAATAACCGCGTGCTGGTGCTGGACAATGGGCAACGGCTGGAACACAACCAGTGGGGCGACGATCACTTCTCCAGTGTCGAGCCGGCAGCATCGTCCCGGATCGAGGTGATCCGCGGTCCCGCAAGCGTGCTGTACGGATCGGATGCCATCGGCGGCGTGATCAACATCATCTCGCCGGACCTTCCTGACGCGATCGGCCGTGCCCCCTTCGTCCAAGGCAGTGTGACTGGGGGGTTCGTGACCGGCAACCGTCAGCCCGACGGTTCGCTCACGCTGGAAGGGGCGAGCAGCGGGTTAGGGTACCGTGTGTCGGCGACTGGGCGCACGGCCGGCAACGTGCACACCCCGACCTACACGCTGTGGAATAGCGGCTATCACAACGTCGGCGGGACCGGAACGCTGGGATACCGCGCCCCTTGGGGCTCGCTCACCGGTCAGTACACGTACCGGAACGACCGCCTCAACTTGACCGACTCAGATTCGGCAGCGACCGGCCGCGCCGGGACCGACGACCACCGTGTGCGCGTGGACCTTTCGACTCGCTTGGGGTCGTCGCGTCTGGATTGGGGCGCAGGGTGGGAGCGTAACCAGCGGCACGAGTGGGCAGACGCCCTCACCACGAGTGAGGCCTTCGGCATGCGGCAGAAGTCGTATACGACCGACGCCCGCATGCACCATTCGCCCATCGGACCGTTCAGTGGCCTTGTGGGCGTGTCGGGCGAGTACACCAGCGACGCGAACTTCGGGGCAGAGTTTCTCGAGCCCGACAGCAGGGCGGGCGACGCCGCGCTCTACGTTTTCGAGCAGGCCGATGCCGGCCGTTGGAACTTCTCTTTTGGGGCGCGCTACGACTACCGGCACCTCGGCGTCGATGCGAATACTGACCTCGGGAACCCAGCCGCCAGCCTCCATTGGAGCTCGGTCACCGGCAATCTTGGTCTGTTGTACCACGTGTCGGAGCCAGTCGCTCTGGTACTCAACGTGGGTCGAGGGTTCCGTTCGCCGTCGACCTTCGATCTCTTTGCCAACGGTCCGCACGAAGCGACCCAGACCTTCGAGCGCGGCAATCCGAACTTGAAGACCGAGACGTCGATCAACACCGATGCGGCGCTCCGGATCCAGTCCTCGTCGGCGGCGATCGAGCTGGGCACATTCGTCAACTTGATCCAGAGCTTCATTTATACGGTGCCCTCGGGCCAGGTCGATTCGGCTTCCAGTCTCGACATCTACGATGTTGTGCAGGGCGACGCGGTCCTGCGCGGATTCGAGGGACAGATTCAGTACCACCCCACCCCCTACCTCCACCTAGAGGGCACGGCGGACTACGTGTACGGGAAGAACACGACCTCCGACGACCCGCTGCCGAGTATGCCACCGCTCAGGGCGACGTACACCGCCCGGCTCGAAGGACGATCGCTGGGGGCGCTGGCCAGCCCCTACTTCTCGGTGGGTGGGGAAACGAATGCGCGGCAGACCCGCCTGAATCCGGCGGAGGTGACGTTCTACGCGGGCGCCCTCGGGGGACAGGGCTATCAGTCCGCTTCGTACACGCTGATCAACCTGGCCACCGGCTTCTCCGTGCCGGCCGGCGGTCGGACGATCCAGTTCGACGTCCAGTTACGGAACGCGCTGAACAAGGACTGGGTGGACTATCTCAGCCATCTCAAGACGCTGGTCCCCAACCCGGGCATGGGCCGTAGTTTGATCGCGCGAGTAACGGCGGGGTTCTGACGACAGAGGGTGTAACAGGGGGAGGCCGCGTGGTGCGTTTTTCGGGGTGCGTGACGTGGTCTTCCCTTTGGGGTTCTAGAAAGCGGCATTGGCCGTTCACTCATCGCGCAGATAACGACGGAGTTCTAAACAAGTGGCTCTGAACAATCGGGTTTCACTGCTGGCAGTTCTTCCGAGTTTGGGAGGCTTGGCGCTGACGGTCGCATGCAGTAGCGACTCGGCGGGGCCAGGCCCCCTGCCGTCCTGCGGGGCGCACGGTACGCAGCTGTCGCTGGCCGTGGGTGCCTACACCTCCATCGACCCCGCGAGTGATTCGGGTTGTGTGACGTTCGCGGCGAATAGCGGAGTCGATACGGCCGAGTACCTGGTGCTGCCGTGGTCAGCTGGCGGCACGGCCGGGTCTTCGGCGCCCTTCAGACTACAATCTGCGGAGCCCGCGGCATCGATCCCGATGTCCCGCGCGTTCGCACCAGCGGCGAGGAGTAACCGGGGGTTGACCGCTGTCGCCTTCGATCGTTTCCTGCGGGAGCTCGGGAGCACTGGTCGCTATCCGCTCGTCAATCGTTCGGCGCCCGTCGCTGCCGCGGTGGAGCCGCGGCCGTCGCCGGCCGCGCCACCGCCGGTGGGCGACGCCCGCACGTTCCGGGTGTGTGCAAACATGAGCTGCTCGACGCTCAACAACGTCGGGGCTGTTGCACGGGCAGTGGGACAGCACATCGCCATCTACATCGACACGTTGGCGCCATCACCCGGGCTCAGCGCCGTCGATCTGGATTCGCTCAAGAATGTGTTCGATTCGCGGCTCTACCCGCTCGACACCACGACATTCGGCCATGTCTCGGACATCGATTCCAACAGCGTCGTCATTGTCTTGATGTCCAATCAGGTGAACAAGCTGGTCACCACCGCACAGTGCAACAGCAGTGGCTACATCGCAGGGTTTTTCTTCCCAGGCGACCTCGCCCCTGGATTCTCCACGACGTACAACGACGGAGAGGTCTTCTATTCGATCGTGGCGGATTCGACTGGGTCGTTGAGCTGCGCCCACAAAAACTCGGAAGTGACTGACGTTACGCCGGTAACATTCACGCATGAATTCCAGCACATGATCAATTTCGTCGAGCACGTGTTAGTGAGAAACGCAAACCGTTCAGAAGAGGGATGGCTGGACGAGGGCCTATCGAAATATGCGGAGGAGCTTGCGGGCCGCAGTTACCTCGCGCAGGCGGACACGGCCATGTTCAGCAAATATGCCATCGGGGCCGTGTACGACGGCTATCAGTATCTGCTGGCACCGGGTGATACACCCCTAATGATCCCCGCCGATACGGGGACCCTGGCGATGGTGGGCGCGAGTTGGCTCTTTACCCGCTACATCGTGGACCAGTTCGGAGATTCTCTGCCTGGCAGGCTCGTCCAAACGACACTGACCGGAGCAGCGAACGTGGCGGGCCAAACCGGCCAGCCATTCGCTCAGACGATCAGCCGCTGGGCGCTGGCCAACTGGGTATCCGATCTGCCTGGATTCTCGGCGCCGAATGAGCTGCAGTACACCAAGTGGCACTTCCGCCGCACCTTCAGCTCGCTCCACAGCCAGGACGCCCAGAACTTCCCGCTGGTCTATCCCCTGGTCCCGGCTTTCTCGGCAGGAACTGCGGTCAATGTCACGGGCACCTTGCACTCGGGTTCGGGCGAATATGTACGCGCGGTGCAGCCGCCGGCGGGCGCGGCGTTCACGCTGCATCTCAGCGCTAACGGAACGACCGCCGTGTCACCGGCGGTCGTCCCGCGCCTAGTGGTGTTGCGGATTCGCTAAGGCTCTGTCGCCCACGCCGAGCTTGCGCAGCACCGCAGCGACGACGAGCAGGAGCCCGTACATGCAGACGACCAGCGGGCCCGTGGGCAGGTCCTTGGTATAGGAAAGCCACAGGCCGAGGACGGACGCCAGCGCGCCCGAGCTCCACGCGATGATCGTGAGCTTGCGCTTGTCCGCGGTGAAGAGGTTGGCGATCACCGCGGGTACGACGAGGAAGCTGAACACCATCAGAACTCCCGCGATCGGAACCGCGAGCGTAATGACGACGCCGAACGACAAATAGAAGACGAAATCCCACACCCGGATATTCCATCCCTGCGCCTCCGCCTGCGCAGGATCGAACGAAATCGTGAGGAAGCGGCGGCGCATCGCGTAATGGAAGACGCCGAGCGCCGCGTAGGCGACAGCAAGTTTCTTGATCGTCGACCATGTCACCCAGAGCAGGCTTCCCACCAGGGTCTTTTCCACCGCTTCGCCGCCCCCAGGGACTTTATTGGCGACCAGCACGGCGGCCGCGGAGGCCACGACGTAGACGATGCCGATGAAGGCCTCCTGCGGGACTCGGCCCGCCCCGCTGCCGCCGTGCACCGACGTCCGCGTCAACGCGAACAGAAACGCGCCGACGGCCGTCATGAGCAACGCGAACACGTACGTCAGCGGGGAGTCGGGTGACACGTGAAACAGCAGCGCGGACAGACTCCCCAGCGCGGCCATCTGCGCGAGCGACAAGTCGACGAAGATCACCTCGCGCGCGATCACGTGGAGGCCGAGGTACGACAGCATCGCGACGAGAATCATGCACGCCACGAATGGCGGCAGCATCAACTCCAAGCCGCTCACGGAACCTCCTTCCCGCCGAAGGCTTGAGCGAGCTCGGACACCCACAGATTCACGAGGTCAGTATACGTGGTGACGCCGGCCTGGCCGCCGGTGTTGGACGGCACGATGACCGCCTTGGCACCGGTGCGCTGCGCCACGTCCATCACTTGACTGCGGTCGTAGTAGTTGGTGGACAACAAGACCTGGATGTGCTGGTCGCGCATCGCGGTGATGATCTCCTGGACGTGCCGCGGGGTCGGCGGAATCCCGGGTTTCGGCTCGATGTAATCGAAGCAGGTGACCTGGAACTCGCGCGAAAAGTAGTCCCACTCCTTGTGGTAGCACGCCACCAGCTTGCCGCGGAACGGCATTCCCTGCTTCAGCCAGCCGCCTAACCGGCCGATGAGCGGAGCGCCCTGATACTGCTGCTGGCCAAGGAAGTTGAACAGCTTCCCCTGGCGGTCGAGGTCGGCAAGCGTTTCACCGCCGATCAACTTCACCAGATCATCGCCGAACAGTGCCCGATAGATCCGGTCCTCGAAGTCCTTTTCGCGAGCCGTGAAGTAGTCCGCGCTCTCGGGCGCGACACGCTTCAACCCCCGGAGAATGTTGCGTGCGATGAGCACGGCATTGAGTGGGTCGGTCCAAATGTGCGGATTCCCGTAGACGTGAATGTCGCCCTGCGAGCGCGACAGACTGACGGGAACGTCGAGCAGCGGCAGGCCCTGGTAGGCCGCCACATATCCAGGTCCGCCCTCGGTGATCTTCGAATTGTTCGCCTTGTCGAGCAACGCCGGCACCCACAGCTCGAGGTCCAGGCCCGTCGTCACGAACAAGTCCGCTTGCGCCAGCGTCGGCACGAAGCTCGGCTTGGGCTGCACGTAATGCGGATTCTCGTCCCCCACCGCGATGGAGCTGACCTTGCCGCGGTCCCCCACGATCTCCGTGGCGATCGCGGCATATGTCGTGAGCGAGGTGACCACCTTCACCGGCGCCGCCGGTGCGCCGGGCCGCGAAGGCGAGCTCACGACGCCAAGCAATAGAGCAATGATCGATAGCATGTCAGTATGTCTCGTGTTTGTGAGGTCCAATGGCCCAGACGGCCTGGAAAGCGATCTGGTGATCTGCAGCCGCGTTTGCGATCCGCTGCCACTGGTATTGAGCGCGGAGGAACACCCACTCGCTCTGCCACATGGTGAGCGAGGGAACCAATTGCCTCGTGATCACGCCGAACTCTGGCGATTCCACGTAGTCGTAGCGGGCGCCGAGGATGAAGCGCTGATTCAGCTTGTAGGTCGAGCTGACGTAGCCACCCAGACGCGTCGGTCCCGTTCCAGCGACCTGCTTCTGCAGCGCGAGCAGCTCGCCGCGCACGGTCAATTCGTGATACATCGCGCGTAGCGGCGGCCGCCACGTGAGCCGGAACTCGAGCCCGCCGACCTTCGTGCGCAGCGCCGAGTCGGGATCGGTACCGTAGAGCGCGGTGCCGCCGATCTGCATATAGGTCGAATGGTTGAGCTGCCAGAAGTTCAGGAGATGCAGTAGATAGGTGGGCCTGCCGCTGTTCCCGAACAGCTCTGAGTCGCTGGCGCTCCGCGTAATCTGGGCCGTGAGTTCGTGCGTTCCCAACCCGCCAAATGCGCGGTAGAGCGAAATCCCGGTTCCAGCCAGCCCATCTTCCCCCAGGAAGGTCGTGATCGCGAGTGGGTACTCGGTCTCGGGCACCGCATGCAGGTGCCACCGATTGAGTTCGCCGAATTGCTGGCGGTATTTGCCGAAGTCGAGTCGCAGGTGTCCCGGGAGGCCCGTCCAGTAGGCGTAGCCTTCCTCGACGCTGACATGGCCGCCCTCGAGACTGATGAAGATCTTGGTGTGCGAGTAAGGGTCGAGGGCCGACTGGAAGCCGACTTCGAACTCCCGCGGATCGAAGTTATCGCGCTGCACGCCTCGGCCCGTGGCGTACGCGCGCACGTCGCCCGTGGCGCCAATCTCGGGGTTCAGCTGCGCCTGATTGCGCTCCCGGCCGACCGCTTGCGTCAGCGTATCCGCGGCCCGCGTCGTGTCGCTCAAGCCACCGCCCGCGGCCTGGCTCGCCGCCGCGCGCAGCGCGGCGAGATCGTCACCGACCGGCGCCGCGGGAGGCGGGACAGGGCGGCGTCCGAGGACGGCGAGCACGCTGTCCAGTCTGGCGCGCAGTTGTCGCACCTGTGCCGCCAGAGAATCCATCTGTCGCTGCGTCGGTTGCTGGCTGGCTCCGGGCACCGTCAAACATGCCGTCGCCAGCAGTACCGCGCACACCGTGCGTATCATGTTGGATGACCTCTCCTGTGTGTACGAATTCGGGATCGCTCCGCAGAATGCGGAGCGCGTACGGGTGCTTCAGGAGAGGAACGGAGGCGGCGCTCGAGCGGGGGCGGTGAGTCGGACGACGGCCGAGAATGTCACGACCGGTTTCGTAAACACAACGCGGATCGCGGCACGGGGGCTGGTCAGCGTAAACGCCTGCTGTGTGACGACGCGGGCGCTCGCGTAATGGCACAGCGCGCAGCGCAGCTCGTCGTGAAGGATGGCGCACCGCGCATCATGGCGCGACTCAAACCCCGCCGGTGCTACGACGACGTCGCGCGCGTGCGCCAACGTGATCGCGCCACCGCCAAGCGCCTGAATGGCGAGCAACAACATGAGCGGAATGCGTTTCAGCATGGTCTCCTTCATACGCCGACGGCGGCTCGCGTGTTGCCGCGCGCGTACGCGCGCAAGCGCCGCAGCATCCGGCGATCGTGCCGCAGCGGGTCATCCCGCTTTGGCGTTTCGATAATCTTAACGACCCCGGCCAATCGCGCGTCCCGCATGAGCCGCCGGAACGGCTCCGGCCCGATTTGCCCCTCGGCGATCCACTCGTGCCGGTCTACCCGCGATCCGCGCGCGGCGCGGGAGTCGTTGAGATGCAAGCATTTAAGCAGATCGAACCCGATCACGCGGTCGAACTCCTCCCACACTGACTCGAGCCGCCCCAGATCGTACCCGACGGCGTGCAGATGGGCGGTGTCGAGGCAGAATCCCACCCGCGTCCGGATCTGGTCAGGCAGCGCGTTGCGCAGGTCGCGCAGCTCTTCGAACCGCGCCCCGAGCGCCGTCCCCGATCCCGCCGTCCCTTCGATCCATACCTCCACGTCACCGGGGACGGACTGCAGGCATTGCGCATAACCCGCGGCGTTGCGCTCGAGACCCGCCGCTCGATCGTCGATGTAGTTGCCCGGGTGCGAGACGACCGCGCGCAACCCCAGCGCTCGCGAGCGCTCCAGCTCCTTTTGAAAGCTCTCGATGCTGCGCGCCCGCAGCACCGGGTCGGGCGAGGCGAGGTTGATGAGATAGCTGTCGTGCGACACCACCGCCTCGAGCCGGTGGCGCGCGATCTCCTGCCGAAATCGCTCGATCTGATCTCCGGCGAGGACTCGCTCGCGCCACTGGTTCGGTGTCTTGGTAAAAAGCTGAATCGCCGTGGCGCGCAACAATCCGCCTCGCCCCGGCGCCATCGCCACGCCGCCCTGACTCGAGACGTGCGCGCCGAGCATCAATTCTCCTCGGTGAACGCGAAGCGCGAGATCAGGGGCACGAAGCGAACGCCGCCCGCCTGATGCTGCACCAACCGTTCGCTGCCCGGAGGCCGTTCCAAGATGACCAGCTCTTGCGACGAGAGGTCACCGACTGGAATGACCAGGCGGCCGCCCGGGGCGAGCTGGGAAGTGAGTGGCTCGGGGATTCGTGGCGCCGCCGCGGCCACGATAATCCGGTCGAATGGCGCTTGGTCCGCCCAGCCCGCCGCGCCGTCCCCCAGCCTGGTTTCGATATTCGTGAGGCCGAGGCGGCGGAACCGCTCCTCGGCCTCGACGAGGAGGTCGGGCAGGCGTTCGACGGTGAAGACTTTGCCGCTCGCGGCGAGAAACGCCAGAATTACGGTCTGATACCCGGAGCCCGTGCCGATCTCGAGAATTCGGTGCGTGCGCTTGGGCTCCAGGCGCTCGGTCATGAGCGCGACGACGTACGGTTGCGAGATCGTTTGTCCGTTCCCGATCGGGAGGGGCGCGTCGTTGTAGGCGTCCGTGGCTAAATGAGGAGGTAGAAACCACTCGCGCGGTGCCCACCGCATCGCCGCGAGCACACGCTCATCTCGTATCCCGCGCCCCGCGAGGTGCCGCATGACCATGCGGGTGCGAGGTCCTCGGGTGGTTGGCGCCGGACGTGCTTGCCTGGGCATGTGCTGAACTATACCTTGCCCCCGCCCCTAGCGCGGACGACGTCGTTGTGGCGGACCTGTTTCGTCACCGCATTCTTCTGCTCGGCAGTCCTGCCAGCCGTCCCGAGGGTTTGGAGCGCGTGCTGGTGCGCGGCGGCTTTCAGGTCACTGAAGCGCCATCCATAAGTCCTCCCGACTTCATTCTGTACACCCCGGATCCGGACGCCCGGGATCTCGCGGATCACGTCCGCGAGCTGGCGACGCAATCGACGTACGGTGGCGCACCGGTCTTCGTTCTACTGACGCACGGGCCGGCCGAGGCGGCGACGGACGCGCTGCTCGCCGGCGCGCGGGACGTGCTGATTGCTCCGATCCAGCTGCCGGAGCTGCGCGCCCGTCTGGATGCGCACATCCGGGCTCGCACGGAGGCGCGCGAAGCGCAGGAAGCGCTGCGCGCGCGGGACCTCCTGTTCGACATCTTCCAGGAAGTCTCCGCGGCCGTCCGTGCGGACGAAATCTTCCAGACGCTGGTGCGTCGTGTGGGCCAGGCATTCGGATTGTCGCACTGCTCGCTGGTGCTCACGGCGCCGGGAGACGACAAGGGCCGCGTCGTCGCCGTCTACGAGAATCCGGCGATCCGGGACCTGCGGGTCGATCTCGGGCGGTATCCCGAAATCCAGGAAGCGATCCGCACCGAGCGCCCGGTGGTGATCCACAACGTGCACGAGGATCCGCTCTTCGCGACCATCCGGCAGCATTGGAACCAGCAGCATATCGAAGTGAACGTGCAGGCGGCGGTGGCATTGCCGGTGTTCGTGCAAGGGCGAGCTGCGGGCGTCTTCTTCCTGCGCACCGAGAAAGGCGACCCGCAGCTGCGCGCAGCGGACGTCGCGTTCGCCAACACGATCGCCCAGGCGGCGGCGCGCGTGCTCGAAAACGAGGAGCGCCGCTCGGCGATTTATCGGCGCCAGATCAGCGCCGGCACTACCGACGAGACCACCGGCTGCGCGTCGCTCGACGCGCTCGACCGCCGCATGCGCGACGAGTTCGAGCGCGCGCGTCGCTACTCACTGCACTTTTCACTCGTCCTGATCGACATCGATCATTTGCACGCGATCAACGACCGGCTGGGCCACACCGCGGGCGATCGCGTGCTGGGCGAGATCGGCGCCATCCTGCAGCGCGAGCTGCGCGCCCCCGATTTCGTGGCGCGTTATGGCGGCGACGAATTCGCGTGTGTGTTGCCCGAGACGGACGGCGCGGGTGGGCGCCACTTCGTCGAGCGGCTGCGGCAGGTGTTTGCCCGCCACACCTTCGCCGATCTGGGCCCCGCCAACGCGCCAGGCATTTGTGCCGGCGTGGTCGCCTATCCGCACAGCGAAGCGTTGCGGCCGGAAGATCTGTTCACGTTGGCCGAAGGAGCGCTGCAACAGGCCAAGGGCGGAGTCCCCGACCGCATTGCGGTGATTGGCGAGACCTAGTCGTTACGCCGCGGGCGGGGTGAGCGCAGCCAGTTGCCGGGATCCAGGGCGATGCCGCCTTGCCCGCGAATCTCGAAGTGCAGGTGTGGGCCTTCGTCGCTCGACTCACCGCCGACGTGGCCGATGACTTGCCCGCGAATCACGCGATCGCCCGGGCGGACGGTCGCATCATGCAGGTAGGCGTAGAACGTGTAGTAACCGCCGCCGTGGTCGATCAGCACCGACGTCAGGTATAGGCCCAACGGGCCGGCGAGGCTGACGGTGCCGGCCGCGACCGAGCGGACCGGCGTGCCCACGGCCGCCTTGATGCCGATTCCGTGGCGCGGGATGCGCGTGTTGTTCGGGCCGGTCGTCGTCCCAAAGGGATAGATGATGGACCCTTCCACCGGCCAATCGAGGCCGCCGAGATCGGCGGTCGTGATCGTACTGGCAGCGGTCGTGACGCCGCGCGACTCCGCCTCGCGACGTGCGCGCTCGAGTGTCTCGATGCGGTCGTTGAGCGACTTCTCGTCGCGGTCGAGGCGCGTGAGCCGCTGCTCCGCCTGGCGCGCGTTGCGGCGCGTCTCTCGCAGGTTCGTCTCCCGCTCGTGCTCGAGCGTTAGGTAGCGCCCGAGCTCGTCCGTCCGCTCGCGGCGGCGCCGGCCCAGCGTCTCGCGCGCATCGACGAGCAGCTGGCGCTGCCGCGCGACGCGATCGCGCAGCTTCCCCATGTCGTTGGCGAGGAGACGGTCCTGCCGGCTTACGAGGTAGAGGTACTTGTATCGGGAGAGCAGATCGCCGAAGCTCTCGGCGGCAAGCAACACCTGCCAGCTGTACAGCGCCCCGCGCTTGTAGATGTCCACGAGCCGGCGCTCCAGGACCGCTCGCTTCTCGAGCAGCGCGTCCTGCGCGATCAACAGGTCCACCGTGATCTGATCGATCTGCGTGCCGAGTCCCGTGATCTGCCGGTCCAGCTCGTTGACGATGCGGTTGGTCGTCTGCTTCTGCGATTCGATGTTGGCGATCTCATCGGAGAGCGAGTGCGCTTGGGTGCGGAGCCGCGCCAGCTCCTGCTCGACCTCGGAGCGCTCTCGGCGGATGCCCTCGAGCCTCTGCTGGTTTTCCTGCATCTGCTGCTGGTACATGGAACGCGGCTGTTGAGCTGCGGCTGGGGTCACGACGAGCAAAGCAACCACGCACCACGCACCACGCACCGTTTTCATACGCGCTTCAAGTGCCTGCCGACACTCATCGCGCTCCCGAAAAGACCGATGAGCGCGCCGAATCCGACAATCGCCGCCGCTTGCTCGTTGGTGAAGAACGCGGACTGCAAGAGGTATCGATTGATCCACAGATAGGCGGCAAACGATAGACCGATCGCGACGAGGCCGCCGAGCAGCCCCTTGATCGCGCCCTGGAGCAGGAAGGGCCGCCGGATGAAGCCGTCCGTTGCACCCACCAGTCGCATGATCGCGATTTCGCGGCTGCGCTGCAGCACCGCCATGCGGATCGTCGTGCCGATAATGATGATCGCCACGACCGCGAACGCGGCGCCCACAACGAAACCGACGGCCGCGGCCAGCCCGCGCAACCGGTCGAGCGTTTGGACCCAATCGCGTCCATACCGTACGTCATCGACGAACCCGAATCCCCGCAGCCGCTCGGCGACGGCGGCGACGTGATCGGTGTCCCGAAAGCCGGGTTTGAGCTTGACCTCGATGGACGCGGGCAGCGGATTGCGCTCCAGCTCCTGCATCACGTCACGCAGCTCGACGAGCTCGGCGCGGGCCCGGGCGAGGGCGTCGTCCTCCGAGACGTACGTCGCGGACTGCACTTCCGGAAAGGCTTCGACGTCCTTGAGCGCCTGCGCGGTTGCCTCGATCGGAGCGCCCGGCAGCAGATAGGCCACGACCTCGACCCGCTCCTCCACGCCGTGCAGCGCGTCCTGGAGATTGATGACGACCAGCCCGAAGAGCCCCAGGACGAACAGCGAGAAGGCGATCGTCGTCACCGAAAGCACGGAAAGCAGCGGGGCGCGCTTGAAGGTGAGGACCGCTTCGCGGAACGTGAGGTTCATGGCGCGGCCGCCTGGTCGCGTGCCTCATCCACCGCGGAGTCGTACACCAGCGCGCCTTCCTGGAGCTCGATCACGCGGTAGGGTGCCTGGCGTACCAAATCGAGATCGTGGGTCGCCATCACGACCGCCGTGCCGCTGGCATTGATGTCCCGCAGCAGCTGGAACACGCCGCGCGTGGCGCGCTCGTCGAGGTTGCCGGTAGGCTCGTCGGCGAGCAGCACGGTCGGCTCGTTCACGAGGGCCCGGGCGATGGCGACGCGCTGCTGCTCGCCGCCGGAGAGCTCGCGGGGGTACGCCTGCGCCTTGGCGGCCAGGCCGACCTGTGTGAGGACGCGCATCACCCGCGCCGGGATCGTCGACGAGCGGGCGCCTGTGACCTCGAGCGCAAACGCCACGTTCTCTTCGGCGGTGCGGTCCTCGAGAAGGCGGAAGTCCTGGAAGACGATGCCGAGCTTGCGGCGGAGCAGGGGCACGTCGCGTGGCCGCATCTGGTTCACGTCGTATCCCGAAACGCGCACGTCGCCCGAGGTGGGACGCTCGTCGGCGTAGATGAGCTTCATGACGGTCGACTTGCCCGCGCCGGAATGCCCGGTGAGGAACGCGAACTCCCCCTTGGCCACATGGAAGGAGACGTCCTTGAGCGCCAGGCCGCCCTTGGGGAAGGCCTTGAAGACGTTGGTGAACTTGATCACTTAGTGCCGCGCCAGGGCCTGGGCGAAGTCCGCGATGAGATCATCGGGATCCTCCAGTCCCAGGGAAAATCTCAGGAATCCGTCCGGAATGCCAGCCTG
>JBGQKD010000007.1:0-126246 GCA_041499375.1 Gemmatimonadota bacterium | reverse complement strand
TCACTTCACCGAGCGTCAGGTCTTCGCCGCCCGTGATGTTGATGAGCACGCCCGTCGCGCCGGCGATCGAGATGTTGTCGAGCAGCGGGCTCGAAATCGCCTGCTGCGCCGCTTCCATCGCGCGGTTCTCGCCGCGCCCCTGGCCCGTCCCCATCAGTGCCGCGCCGCCATTCTGCATCACGGTGCGCACGTCCGCAAAATCTACGTTGACGAGGCCGGTCACACAGATCAGCGCCGAAATGCCCTGCGTGGCGTGGAGCAGCACCTCGTCCGCCTTCTTGAGCGCGTCCTGAAATGGAATGCCTTTCCCGACGACCGCGAGCAGCCGCTCGTTGGGCACGACGATCATCGTGTCCACGTGCTTGCGCATCTCGGCGATTCCCATCTCCGCCTGACGCATGCGCTTGCGGCCTTCGAACAGGAACGGCTTGGTGCAGATCCCGATCGTCAGGGCGCCCAGGTCCCGCGCGACCTGCGAAATGATCGGGGCCGCGCCCGTGCCGGTGCCGCCACCCATGCCGCACGTGACGAACACGAGGTCGGCGCCCTGCAGGGTGTGGAGCACTTCGTCGCGGTTTTCCTCGATCGCCTGGCGTCCGATCTCCGGCCGCGCGCCGGCGCCGAGCCCGCGCGTCAGCTTCTTGCCGATCTGGACTTTGACGTCGGCTTTGTTGTTGAGGAGCGCCTGGGCATCGGTGTTCACCGAGATGAACTCGACTCCGCTCACGTGCTCGTCGATCATGCGGTTCAGGGCGTTGCCGCCGCCCCCGCCGACGCCGACGACTTTCATCCGCGCGTTCTGCGTAACGGTTTCCTCGAGTTCGAAGATCATGGTTCTCCCCTAGGGCTCAGAAGAAGTCCTGTAACCATCTCTTGAGTGGCGCAAACAGCTTGTCGGGGCGACCGCCGAACAACACACCCGGGGCCCCTCCCTGGGCGCTCTTGCGCGCCGCGTACAAAACCAAACCGACGGGGACCGCGTACCGCGGCGCCTGCACACTGTCCACGAGTCCGGAAATCCCCAGCTCGGGATGACCGGCGCGCACCGGCGCCGCGAAGACCTCGCGCGCCAGCTCGACCATCCCCGGCAGATGCGCCGTGCCGCCGGACAACACCACGCCCGCGGGCAACCGGCCCGCGCCGTACCCGGCGCGCTCGAACTCGCGGCCCACGAGCTGGAAGATCTCGTCCACGCGCTGGTGGATGATGTGCGCGACCATCTCGCGCGGGGCGGTCCGTGCGCCCTGACCCGGCGTGGAGGGCAGACTGACCATCTCGCCCGGATCCACGAGCGGCGAATACGCGGCGCCGTGGCGCTCCTTCAATCGCTCCGCGTCCGACTGCGTCACGCCGAGCCCCTGCACCAGGTCGCTGGTGACGTGCGAGCCCGCGTACTTGAGCGACGCGAGGTGGCGGATCTTGCCTTCGTGAAAGATCGCGACGCCGGTCGAGCTGCCGCCCACTTCCACCAGGGCAACGCCCAGCTCCTTCTCGTCATCGGTCAGCACCGCGTACGACGCCGCGAGCGGCTCGAGCACGAGATCGGCGACGCGATAGCCGGCGCGCTGCACGCTCTTACGGAGATTTTGCGCCGCCGTGGATTGGACGGTGACGAGATACATCTCCGCTTCGAGCCGGGTGCCCGTCATGCCTACCGGGTCCGAGATGCCGTGCTGCTGATCGACGACGTACTCCTGTGGAATGTCGTGCAGCAGCTCGTGATCGCGTCCCAGCGAGACGGCGCGCGCGACCTCATTCACGCGCGCCACATCCTGCGGGCTGATCTCCTCCGCACTCACGGCCACGACGCCGGTCGAGCCGCGCGCCGACACATGCTCGCCCGCGATGCCGCACGTCACGTCCGTCACGCGCGCGCCTGCCATGCGCTCGGCGTCCTTCAGCGCGGCGACGACGGAGCGCGTCGTCTCGTCGATGTCGCGCACCATGCCGCGGCGCACGCCGGTGTTCTTCGCGAGACCGACGCCGAGAATCTTGGCGAGCGGCGCGCGCGGCAGGTCGCCGGTGAGCTCGGCGATCACGGCGCACGTCTTGGTGCTGCCGAGGTCGAGGCCGGCGACGAGGCGGCGTTCAGTCATCAGACGCCCCTCGGCGCCGCACCACGACCTGTCCCGCAAAGCGGGCGTCGAGCTCGGCATAGGGGCGCGCTTTCGCCGCCAGGTCTCTCGCCACCGCTACCACCGCCGCAATCACCTCCGGCCCCGCATCGCGGTTGAGCAACACGCGATGAGCGCCTCCGCCGAGCTCGAGCAGTACGTCGCCGCGGGACGTCTCGGTCCGCCGCACGGCATCGATCGTCTGAAACAGCGCGGGATCGACCGCCTGCACCCGCGACAACAATCCGAACACCCCGGAGTCTGCAGCCCCCCCCTCCCCTCCTCCCGACCGCACGATGGGGAGGTCGAGACTCGTCACATCGAACGGCAGCGGCCGGCCATCCGCATCAACCGGCGCGAGCGCGCCGCGCTCGTTCATCATCAGCGCGACGGGCTCGATCTCACGCACGATCACCTTCAGCGAACCCGGCGGACGCCGTATGACCGAAGCATCGGCAATACCGTCCAGTCCGCGCAAGCGCTCGGCGAGCGGTCCGGTCTCGTCGAACACGCTCGCGGCGGGCGACAACCGCAACGCCGCCAGGACCTGATCGGCATCGAGATACCGGATGCCGACGATCTCGACCTGACGGACGCGGAAAAACCGCAACCGGCGCAGCCCGAGCGGCGCCGTCATCCACAGAGCCATGACGATCATCGCCGCACCCGCCCACGCCAGCACACGCCACGACGCGCGCGGCAGCCGCGTCACCCGCAACTTCCACTTCACGCGACTGCTCCCCGCTCCCCGTTCCCGGCTCCCAGTATGTCGAGCAGCTCGGGTCCGACTCGCGTGATGTCGCCCGCGCCGATCGTGAACACCACGTCGCCGCCGCGCACCGCGCGGACCACGTGGCTCGTCAGCCCGGCACGCTCGCGCACGGCAACCGTCGCCGCACCGGCCCGCGTCGCCCCGCGCACGACCAGGTGATGCGTCACGCCCGCCTGCGGCTGCTCTCGCGCCGCGTAGATCGGTGCGACGACGACCACGTCCGCGGCCGCGAGCGCTTTGCCGAGCGCTTCACCGTGCAATGCCGTCCGCGAGAACAGGTGCGGCTGAAACACGGCGATCAGACGCCGGCCCGGAAACGCCTGCCGCGCCGCCGCCAGCGTCGCGGCGACTTCGGTCGGGTGATGCGCGTAATCGTCGACGACCGTCACGCCACGCGCCTCCCCCAGCCGCTCGAACCGCCGGCCGACACCGCGGAACTCGGACAGCGCACGCGCGCCGGCCTGCACGTCCGCGCCGAGTGCGTGCACCACGGCGAGCGCTGCCGCGGCGTTGCGCACGTTGTGCAATCCCGGCACCACCAGCGCGAGCTCGACCGTGTCGCCACTCGGCAGCGAAATCGTGGCGCGCGAGCCGCCCGGTTCGAGACGCACCGCGCGAATGCGCACGTCCGCCGTCGCACCGTGACCGACGCGCCACACGGGCGCGCTCACACGCAACGCGACGCGATCGGCACCGTCGTCGTCCGCGCCGACGATCACGCGCCCCGCCCGGTTCGCGAATTCAGCGAACGCGTCCTCGAGCGCTTCCATGCTGCCGTAGCACTCGAGATGATCCGCTTCCACGTTGTTCACGACCGCGACCGTCGGCCGCAGCGACAGGAAGGCCTTGTCGTACTCATCGGCCTCCACGACGAAGAGGTCGTCTCCGCCGATCCGGGCGTTGCCGCCCCATGCCGCGACACGGCCGCCGGCGAGTCCCGTGGGATTTCGACCGGCGGCCGTGAGCGCCTCTGTCACCATGACTGTGGTGGTCGTTTTGCCATGCGTGCCTGCGACCGCCACGACGCCCTCTCTCCCGCCAGCGACCAGATCCCCCAACGCATCGGCGCGACGCACGACCGGGAGGCCCAGCGCACGGGCCTTTTCCAGCTCCGGGTGGTCCCGCGGGACGGCGGCCGTAACTACAATGGCCCGAGCCCCTTCCACATGGTGCGGATCGTGGCCCCTCCAAACGGGAACTCCCAGGGCGATCAGGTCATCGGCGCCTGTCCCAGAAGTGTCGGAATCACAGCCAGTTATGGCGACTCCCCGGTGCCTGGCCAACATCGCCAGGGCGCTCATCCCCGCCCCGGCTATGCCCATGAGATGGATGGGACGGGGATCCCCGGTTCGAAACAAGGTCATCTGTGGGCAGCTAATATAGGAAATCTACGCAACTTGCGAAAGCTCTAAAACCTTTGCGAGGATGGTTCGGGCGGCGTTCGGGTGGCCCCGGCTGCGGGCACTCTGGGCCAGGGCGTCGAGGCGCTTGTCGTCGTGGACCAGCGGGACGACGGTTTTTGGGAAGGCGTCGGGAGTGAACTCTCGCTCCGGTAGTAACACACTCGCGCCGGCGTTCGCGAGCGCCCGCGCGTTGAATGTCTGGTGATCGGCCGCGGCAGTCGGCAGGGGCACCAGCACGCTGGGCTTCCCCCACGCGCACAACTCGGAGACGGTCATTGCGCCCGCGCGCGCGACCACGAGATCCGCGGCACCGTAGGCTGCCCCGATCGGATCGAAGAACCCGCGCACGACGACTCGGCCCGGCACCGCGAGCGGGGCGTAGCGCTCCACATGCATCGTGCCGGTTCCCCAGAGAAGATTCACATCACCCAGCTGTCCGCGCTCCAGCACGCGCGCGATGGTCGCGTTGATCGCGCGCGCGCCCTGACTGCCGCCGAACACGAGCACGGTGCGGCGCTCCGCGCTCAACCCGAATTCGGCGCGCGCCGCGTTCGCATCCACCGCGCCCGGCGGCGTAATCGGATTCCCGAACACGAAGACCTGCGTCTCGGGGCCCGGTGCCAAGCGGAGACGGGCTTCGGGAAACCCGAGGTGCACTTGTCGCGCCCGCCGGGCGAGCCAGCGCTGCGTGAGTCCCGGGAAGGCGTTCTGTTCTTGCAGCGCGGTCGGAATGCGCGCGTTCTGCGCCCGCCAGACGAGCGGCCCCGCCGCATAGCCGCCCGTGCCGATGACGATCGCGGGCCGCTCGTCGCGAAGCACCTGCCCGGCCGTACGCCAGGCGCGCACGGCGATTACGGGCCAGCGCAGGTTGCGCCACCACGCGCGGCGATAGATCGGCTCCATCGGCAGCAGGTGAAATCGAAAGGGATGGTGCGGGAGGATCTGCGCTTCGATGCCACGCTCGGCGCCCACCAACACAACGTCGTGTCCCTGATCGGCAGCGACGCGCGCGAGGGCGAGCGCGGGCATGAGGTGGCCACCCGTACCTCCGCCCCCGATTAAGATCTTCATGACTGCACGTGCGGCGTGCGGCGTGCGGCGTTGCAGGGAGAGGTCACGCGCTTCGACCTCTCATTTCTGCGCCGCACGCGTCACGCCGCACGCGAATCTCGGCGGGCCCTACCGACACTCGCTAGGACACCGGTAGCAGCAAGAGCGACAATCAGTGACGAACGCCCATAGGACATGAAGGGTAAGGTGACTCCAGTGGCGGGAATCACGGCCAGGCTCACGCCGATGTGCAGCACGACGCTGAGACCGATCATCACGGTGATGCCGGTCGCGAGGAGCTGGCCGAACGGATCCGGCGCGTTGCGCGCGATGCGGAACCCGAGCCAGACGAACGTGCCGAACAGCAGGGCGATCGCGAGGACGCCGAGGAAGCCCCATTCCTCCCCGATCGTCGAGAAAATGAAATCGGAGTACGCGTATGGCAGGTAGCCGAGCTTTTGCTGGCCCTGACCGAAACCGGCGCCGAGCAGCTGCCCCGCCCCGATGCCGGTGAGCGATTGCTGCACCTGCCACGTCGCTTCCTGGGGTGCGGCGCCGGGATTCAGGAACGTGAGCACCCGCGCCATCCGGTACTGCGCGGTCGCGACGGCGCCGAAGAGCAGCGGTGTCGAGGCGACCCCCAGAGCGAGGAAATGCCCGATGCGTGCACCGGCGGTAAACAGCACGCTGCCGGCGAGAATCGCGACGAGCAGCGCCATCGACAGATGCGGCTCGAGAAAGACGAGTCCAATCACGGGCACGAGGATGACCACAAACGGCAGCAACCCTTGCTGGAAGTCGCGCAGCTGCTCGCCCTTCTTGGCGGCCAGCATCGCGCACCAGACCACGACGGCGAACTTCGCGAGCTCCGACGGCTGCAGCGTGAGGAACCCGAGGTTCACCCAGCGGCGGGCGCCGTTGATCGTCGGCGTGATGGGATGGGTGAACGGCAGCAGGGGGATGAGCAGCAACAGCACGGTGACCCCCAGCAGCGGCCAGGCCCATTGCCTCCAGCGATGGTAGTCCAGGCGCGCGAACACGATCGCCAGCAGGCCGCCCACGGCCGCACCGACCGCCTGGCGCAGCGCGAAGCTCGCGCCGACCTGGCCGCCGGCCACGGTGACCAGGCTCGATGCGCCGTAGACCGCGGCCAGCCCGAAGACGACCAGCACCGCCGTGACGACGGCCAGCAGCCGGCCCTCCCATGTCACCGCGTTTCGACGAGTCGCCGGAATGTGGCCCCCCGTTCTTCGTAGTTCTTGAACATGTCGTAGCTCGAGCAGGCGGGAGACAGCAGCACCGCGTCGCCCGGCTTCGCGGCGCGCCGCGCCCGCTCGACGACGTCCTCGAAGGTCGTGCCACGCTCGAGCGGCACCTTCCCTTTGAGATCCTGCTCGACGAGCGGACCCGCCTCGCCGTACGCGATCACGAGGCGACAACGATCGGCGAGGAGCGGCGCGAGACTCGTGTAGGGCTCGCCTTTGTGCCGGCCGCCGAGCAGCAGCACAAAGGGCCGCTGCATCGCGATCACCGCCACCGTCGTGGCCGCGATATTCGTGGCCTTGGAATCGTTGATCCACAATACGCCGCCGACCTCCCGGACGGGCTCGAGCCGGTGCGGCAGCGCCCGAAAGGAGCGCAGCCCTTCCCCGATCAAGGACGGCGGTACGCCCGCTTCGTGCACCGCAAGCGCGGCGGCGAGCGCGTTCGCCACGTTGTGGTCGCCGAGCAGGTGCAGCTCGTCACGCGGGATCAACGGCTCGCCGCCGATGTGGAGCACACGAGCCTTCGCGTCGTACCAGGCATCTGTCGATTTGGCGAGCGAGAACAGCACCCTGCGCCCTGCGACCCCGCGGGCGAGATCGAGCACCAGCCGGTCGTCCGCATTGAGCACCCAGACGTCGCCGTCGGCCGCGTTGCGAAACAGCAATCGCTTGTCGGCGTAGTACGCCTCCGCCGACGGATAGCGGTCCAGGTGATCGGGCGCGAGGTTCGTGAGCACGCCGATTTTGGGCGCGAAGTTGGGGCTGTCGTGCAGCTGAAATGACGACACCTCGAGGCTCAGCCACTGGTAGCGCTCTTTCGCCATCGCGAGGTCGGTCACCGGCCGACCGATGTTCCCGGCGGTGGTCGACGGCAAGCCCGCGGCGCTCAGCAGATGGGCCACCAGCGCCGTCGTCGTCGTCTTGCCGTTCGTACCGGTGATCGCGATGCTGCGCGTGCCGGGCTGCAGCGCCGCGAGCGCGCGGAAGCCGAGATCGAGCTCCGAGACGATCTCGACGCCGGCATGCCGGGCCGCGGTCAGCACCGGCGCATCGGGCGGCACGCCCGGGGACACGACCACCCCCGCGGCGTGGCGGATCTTGTCGAGATCGTGGCGGCCGATCTCGACGTCCACCCGCGGCACGCCCCTGAGGGCCTCGGCGGCTTCGCCGGCGTACGGATGATCGGACGCGTCGCTCGCGTAGACCCGCACGCCCTCGCGCGCGAGCAACCGGGCCGCCGCCACGCCGCTCTTGCCGAGGCCGATGATCGCGACGACGCTGCCAGCGCGGCGCCAATCGTCCGGGACCAACCCGGCTCGCGCCTGCTCGATCATCGCACCTTGAGCGTGGCGAGCGCGATCATCGCGCTCAATACGCCGAGGATGTAGAACCGCATCACGACCTGCGGCTCGGCCCAACCCAGTTTTTCAAAATGGTGATGCAGCGGCGCCATGCGAAAAACCCTGTGCGCGTCCGCGTACTCCTTGCCGTAGCGCCGTTTGCGCCACTTGTAGGTGCTCGTCTGGATCAGCACCGACACCGTTTCGGCGGCGAACACGGCGCCCGCGATCAGCAGCAGGAACTCGGTCTTGAGGAGAATCGCGACGGTGCCCAGCGCCCCGCCGATGGCCAGCGCGCCGGTATCGCCCATGAAGACCTGCGCGGGATACGCGTTGAACCAGAGAAACCCGAGCGACGCACCCATCAGCGCGCCGCAGAAGATCGTGAGCTCACCCGCGCCGGGCAGATGGAGCACGCCGAGGTAGCGCGCGGCGTCGACGCGGCCGAACAGATACGAGAAGATCGCGAACGCGCCACCGGCGATGACGGTGAGTCCCGCCGCGAGTCCATCCAGCCCGTCCGTCAGGTTCACCGCATTCGAGCTCGCCGTGGTCACGAACGTCACGAAGAGGAGGTAGACCGGCCACGGAAGAACCCACACGATGTACTTGAATAACGGGAGCTGCGTCGCGTTCGGGGCGACGCTGCTCGTCAACGGAAACAGGAGGAGATACGCGCCCAAGCCGATCCCGAACGAGATCTGGCCGACCAATTTCCAGCGCGCGACGAGTCCCTGCGACTGGCCGCGGACGATCTTCAGATAGTCGTCGAGGAACCCGATCAGCCCCATCCAGAGCGTCGCCACCACCGCGACGATGACGTAGCGGCTGTCGAGCCGTGCCCACAGCAAGGTAGGGATGACGGTCGCGAGAATGATGATCAAGCCGCCCATCGTCGGCGTCCCGCGCTTGCCGTGATGGCTGGTGGGACCCTCGGCACGCACGATCTGACCGATCTTGTGTTCCCGGAGTTTGCGAATGATCCACGGTCCGACGATGAAGGCGAGCAGCAGCGCGGTGACGGTCGCGCCCGCCGCGCGGAATGTGATGTAGTTGAAGAGATTGAAAATGATGTGCTGGCGTGCGAGCGGCGCGAGCAGATGATAGAGCATCAGGTCAGGTAGTTGAGGACACGTTCCAAGGCCACTCCTCGTGAAGCTTTGAGCAGCACCAGCTCATCGCCGCGCAGCGCGGATTTCAGCTTGGGGCCGAGTGCGTCCGCGTCGGCCGCGGTAATCAGCCGGCCGCCGAGCGCTTCCCGCAGGGACTCGAAGACGCGCGCAAACGTGCCAACCGCGGCAACGAGCGCAGGCTTCCGTTGGGCAATCTCGCGCGCCGCTTCGGCGTGCAATCTTGCACTTTCCGGTCCCAACTCCAACATCGTCCCCACCACCACCACGAACGGCCGCCGCTGCCGCTGGGCCAGCCAGTCCGCGGTCTGGACCGCCCGCCGCATCGAGGCGGGGTTGGCGTTGTAGGTGTCGTCGATCACGACCAGGTTGCCGATTTGCCGCACGTCCCCGCGCCCTTCGGGGAGCTGCACGCTCGCTAGCGCCCGCACGGCGGCATCGTGATCGACACCCGCCCGCTGCGCCACGGCCAGCGCGATCTGGGCGTTCTCGAGCTGATGAATGCCGAGCGCCGGAAGCGTGATCTTCTCTCCAGAGTCGAGCGACAGGCGCGGATGGCCGTCCCGGTCCAGGTAGCGGTCGAGCAGCCCGTCGTCGCTGCTTTTCCCGGGGAGCGCCGCCGGAATCACCTGCGTCCGGCGGCGCGCCTCGGGCCACATGGCGTCGGGTCCCGAGCCAATGACGGCCACCGGCGCGCGATCCAGGAGGGACAGTTTTTCGGCCATCACGCCTTCGAGCGACCCGAACCCCTCGACATGCGCGTAGCCGATATTCGTGATCACCGCGATCGTGGGCTCGATGATGTCGCGCAAGCGCGCGATTTCCCCGGGCACGCTCGCCCCGGCTTCGACGACCAGCGCTTCGGTATCCTCCGGCGCACCCAGGATCGTGAGCGGCACGCCGATGAGATTGTTGAGGTTGGCCGTCGTGGCATGGACGCGATAGCGCGCGCTCAACGCCGCCCGGATCATCTCCTTGGTGCTCGTCTTGCCGCTGGACCCCGTGATCGCGACGACGGGCGTCCCCTCGGGCAGCATGCGGCGCCGGGCGCGCGCGAGCAGACCGAGCGCGGTGAGGGTGTCATCCACCTCAAAGAAAGGAAGAGCGGCGACGGGGGGCGTGCCGCGCCGCACCACCGCCGCGGTCGCCCCTCCCGCCTTGGCTTTGTCGAGAAAGCTGTGGGCGTCGAACTTCTCGCCTTTCAAGGCTACGAAAAGCGTATCAGGTGTCAGATGTCTGGTGTCAGTGGAGATATTTGTGAACTTCAGCTTCGCCGGCGCGGGGACGTCCAGCGCCTGCGCGACTTCGTCGCTCGTCCAAACCCGTCCGCCCCCCCCCATCAGTTCGCCCCCAGGCTGCGGACCACTTCCCGTTCGTCGAACGGCTGCTTGGTGGTGCCGACGACCTGATAGGTCTCGTGTCCCTTGCCGGCGAGCAGGACCGTGTCACCCTCGCGCGCCAGCTCGAGCGCCTGACCGATCGCCGCGCGCCGATCGACGACGCGATAGTGCTGGCGCCCCGCCATTCCGGCTTCGACGTCGTCTAGAATCTTCTCTGGATCCTCGGTGCGCGGGTTGTCGGACGTCACAATCGCGATGTCCGCCAGCCGCGCGGCGATCTCCCCCATCGGGGCTCGCTTGCCGCGGTCGCGGTCCCCGCCCGCGCCGAACACGACGATCACCCGTCCGGCCGACGACGTCACCTCGCGCACCGTCTCCAGCGCCCGTTCCAGGGCGTCGGGCGTGTGGGCGTAGTCGCGCAGCACGACACAGGGGTCCACAGCGATCCGCTCCATGCGGCCCGGAACCTGCGGCGAGGTCGTGAGCCGTTCGGCCACGACGCTGGGCGGTACCTCCAACCCCACCGCACAGGCCGCGACGCCCAACGCATTCGCGACGTTGAACCGTCCGAGCAGCGGCAGCGCCACCGGAAAGCTTCCCCGCGTCGTCACGAGCGTGAAGCGCGCGCCCTTCGCGTCCACGTGCACGTCGCGGGCGGTGACGTCTGCAGACTTGCCACTTCCATCTGCGCCGAAGGTGATCCGGCGTGGCGACGGCGGCAGCCGTGCCCATGCCGCGTCGTCCGCATTGATCACCGCGAGACCCGTATCCGCGAGGTATCCGACGAGCTTGGCCTTGGCTGCGAAATAGGCGTCGAACGTCTCGTGATAATCGAGATGATCGCGGGTCAGGTTGGTGAAGATCGCGGCGCGAAAGGTGAGGCCGTCGATGCGGCCCTGATCGAGGCTGTGCGAGGAAACTTCCATGGCGACGCCCGCGGCGCCCCGGTCGACCAGCGCGGCGAGTGTCGCCTGCAGATCGATGGGACCGGGCGTCGTGAGGTTGCCCGCCTCACTTTCGACGGCTGCGCCCGCCGGATCGAACGCGCCGAGTGTCCCGATGGCCCCCATCGGCCAGAGCGCGCTCAACACATGCCGGGCGAGAATGACCGACGTCGTCTTTCCGTTGGTCCCCGTCACCCCGATCATCTGGAGCCGTGACGCCGGCCGGCGATACCACGCCTCGGCGGCGATCGCGGCGGCGCGCCGGCCGTTGCGCACCATGACCTGCGGAATGGCGACCGGCTGCCGGACCTCGACCAGCGCCGCCGCCGCGCCCCGCGCCGCCGCGTCGGCGACGAATGTGTGGCCGTCGAGCGCCGCGCCGCGGACGGCGCAGAACAGCATCCCGCGCTCGAGCCGCCGCGCGTCCGCGGTGAGGCCGGTGATCTGGGGCATGGGACTGCTGCGCGCGCCAGACGCGTCGACCAGGACGCCGGCGCGCGCGAGCGCGTCCACGACCTCATGCAATGATCGACTCACGGGCGTGATACTGGAGGCGGTTCGGCAAACACGGTGACGGTCGTTCCCGCGGTCGCGTGTTCCCCGGCGGCGGGCCAGGTGTGGTGAACGACGCCCCACCCTTTCACGACGACGTGGAAGCCTCGGGCGTGCAGCGTACGGGCTGCCTCGCGCAGCGGACGACTCGTCACGTTCGGAACAATCCGGTCGGGTTGAGCCCCCACCGTGTCGGGGACGTAGGGCCATTGCACGACGTAGGGAACCACCCCATCGGGCTCGTCGAGTGGCGTCTCTCGTCTGTCTGCTGTGCTCGCCACATTGGTGAGCCGGGCGCGATCGAGCGCCACCGTGCGCGCGGCGAGCGCTTGCTCCAGCATGGAGCGCGTGACCGGCGCGGCGGTCTGGGCCGCGAAGTAACTGCCCTTCTGCGGATTGTCGATTTTCATCACGACCACGAGCTGCGGCTCATCGGCGGGAAACAGCGCGGCGAACGATGCCGTGTACTGCCCCGCGGCGTAGCGGCCGCCGACGACGCGCCGGGCCGTCCCAGTCTTCGCGGCAAGCTGAAAATTGGCGAGCGCGGCGCGCTCTCCCGTTCCTCCCGCCTGCTCCACGACGCCGCGCAGCAAGTCGCGCAGCTTGACCGCAACCTGGGGCGTCACCACGCGGCGGACCGGCTCGGGACGATGCCGGTAGCGCACGGTGCCGTTGGGCTCCCGGATCTCGCGAATCAGCGTCGGCTCGAGCAGGACGCCGTCATTCGCGATCGCGCCGTACGCCGCCGCGAGCTGGATCGGCGTCACCGCCAGCTCGTAGCCGATCGCGAGGCTCGCGGAGCTGGGACGCGACCACTCGCGGGGCGGCCGCAGCCGTCCCGGCGACTCGGCGGGGAACTCCACACCGGTCGGGGCGCCGAAGCCGAACCCGCGCAGCACGCCGTACTGCTCGTCGGGACGGAGGCGCGCCGCGAATTTGACCAGGGCGATGTTGCTCGATACTCGAATCGCGTCCGCCAGGGTGAGTGAGGGCAGCGGGTGCTCATCCGTGACCACGCGATCGGGCAGGCGGTAACGGCCCCCCTCTCCCGACACCCGCTCCCCGGGCCGGATCCGATCGAACGTGATGAGCGCGGCGGCCGCGAAGATCTTGGCGAGCGATCCTGGCTCGAACGTTTCCGTGAACGCGCTCGGGCGCATGCTGCCGTCCGCGCGCCGCGATGCAACGGCCAGGATCTCGCCGGTCGCGGGATCGAGCATCACGACGTCGCCGCCATCCGCTTCCATGTTGTCGATCGCGTCGTCGAGCGCGCGCTGCGAGATTTCCTGCAGCTCGGCATCGAGCGTGAGCACGACGTCATTGCCGGAAACCGGCTCGGAAATCACGCGCGCGGGCGATTCGTACTCGCGGCCCTCGCGGTCCTTCAACACGACCGCGGCGCCGGGCGTCCCGGCCAACAAGCTGTCGAGCAGTCGCTCCAACCCACCGCCACCACCTCCACCCCCGCGACCGTCCTCCCCCACCCTTCCCAGTACCGCGCGGGCAAACTCGGGCGATGGATAGAAGCGCCGCAACACGGGCTCGAGATGCACGCCGCGCATGCTGCGCAGCGGCTGCACCTCGAGTGTCGTATAGGGACCGGCGAACCAGGCGTAACGGCGGTGCAAGCCGCGATCCACATCGCGCGGCGCGAGGCGGAGCCGGCGCGCGATCGTGGCGGCATCGCGCGGCGGATCGCGCAGCTCGTTCGGCGCGATCCCGACGTGATACGTCTCCTGGGTCAGCGCGAGGCCGAGCCCGTGGCGGTCGAACAGCGTGCCGCGCCGCGCCTCGAGCACGACTCGCTCCGTGCGCTGTGACTTGGCGGCGGCGGCATACTTACGACCTTCCAACAGCTGGACCTGCGCAGCGCGCAGCACCAGCGCCAGCAGCGCGACGCCGAGGGCGATCTCCACGACACGGAGCCGTACGAGAGGCTTCGCCATTAGTGCGGCCGGTCGGGAGGTTGGGCCGCGGGAGCCGGGATCAGAATGATCTCCGTATCAGCCGGCAGTCGGAGGCCGAGCTTTCGGGCCCGCGGCAGCAACACGGTGCGGCTCTGCGCGGAGCGCACCCGGCGCTCCAGGTCGGCGCGGCGGCCCTCCAGCGACGCGCGCTCCGCGCGCACATCCGCCAGTGCGCGCGCCGAGTTGAGAGCGGATGTCTGCCGGGCGATGACGACCCAAAGCGCCGCCAGCAACGCGACGAGCCAGAAAGCGATCCAATGGCGGCCTCTAAATGGCACCGGTCTTCTCAAATGCCCGAAACTGTGCTGACCGAGCACGGGGATTGGACAAGATCTCGTCGGGCGCGGGGGACACAGCCTTCTTCGTGAGCACCCGCCCCAGGGCCCGGCCCCGGCAGGTGCAGATCGGCTGGCGCGGCGGACAGATGCACTCGCGACCCCACTCGCGAAACGCGTGCTTCACGATGCGATCTTCACCTGAGTGGTAGGTGATGACGCCCAGCCGACCGCCGGGGACCAGCGCATCCCTGAACGCGGGCAACGCCGCGGTGAGCAGGTCGAGCTCCTCGTTCACGGCGATGCGGAGGGCCTGAAACAGACGAGCGAAATCGGGGGGACCCGAGCGCGGTCCGAGGACGGCGCGGATCGCGTTCACAAAATCGTCACTGATCACGAAGGCACCCGTGAGCCGCCGCCGAATGATCTCTTTCGCGAGCGCACGTCCCCGCCGCTCGTCCGCGTAATCGGTGAACACCGTGCTGAGCCGCTCAACCGGCCACGTATTCAGCACATCTCGCGCTCTGACTCCCCTTCCCCCTTCCCCCTTCCCCTCTCCCCCCATGCGCATGTCGAGCGGCGCGCCGGGCCGGAACGTGAACCCGCGCTCCGGCGTGTCGATCTGATGCGAGCTGACACCGAGGTCGAGCAGGATGCGATCGGGATGAAATTCAGCAACGGCGGCAAGGGCGACAGGGGCGGCAAAGGAGGCTTCGAGATACTCGATGCCATTGGTGCCGAGACGGTGGCGGGCGGCAGCGATTGCGTCGGGATCGCGGTCGAGACCCAAGACCGTGGCGCCCGCCTCGCGCAGAATTGCGGCGTGGCCGCCGCCACCGATTGTCGCGTCGACCGCACGCCTGGTGCCGCTCGCCCACTCGCGCACGGCCGCGGCGAGGACCGGGGTGTGATACGGAATCGACGGGGAGTCAGAAGCTGCCCTGGGCACGCTCCATAATAAGAAAACCCCCGCCATTCAGGGGGCGGGGGTAGGAAATCGGAACACTCTCAGGCGGGGCTGACGGGGCTCGAACCCGCGACCTCCGGTGTGACAGACCGGCACTCTAACCAGCTGAGCTACAGCCCCAAGCCCCTTGCGGAGCGCCGGAATATAGACCGGTGGTCAGGTCAATTCAACGGCGGCTGGCACTTGAACGCCGCCTGCACGTTCGGTTTCGCCTTTTCGTACTGTGCCACGAAGCCGAGCATCTGATCCGCGGTCGGCGGATGGACACGCCGGCCCAGGAGGAGCCCGGTTTTCGTCCGCGTCAAGCGATCGAACACGGTCCGCGCTTCAATGCATCGGCTCGCACCTTTGGCTTTCGTCATCTGCTGATACGGACCGCTCAGCGTCAGGATCGACGACAAGCCGTACCAGAAGCTCGCGTTGATGCGAACCTGGTGTTTGGGTCCCAGCGTGTCAGCGGGCGTCCGCGGCGTCGGACCGATGACCGTGAGCAGCGAGTCGAGCCAATTGTACGCTGCAGGATACGCCCCGGCCTGGGCGACCTTCGAGCCGGCAGTGAGCATGATGACCGAAGCGGCCAGGCGCTGCGTGGAGTCGGAAGAGGCGAGTCCCGGTCGCAAGTATGGTCGCGCCGAATCCACTTTCTGAGCAAAAGCCGCCCGCGCGCGATTCAAGGCGGCGGTGTCCCCTTTCATGCGGGTCGCGGCCGCCGTATCCCACACCGCGGCGTCGACCAGCGCCTTCGCGATCTGTAAGCTGGTGCCGACATCGTTGGCATTGGCCGCCAGCGCCTTCTTGTAATACACGAGCGCCGAGTCGGTCTTTCCTGCCAGCTCGAACGCCCCGGCCCGCGCCTTGATGAAGCTGATGTTGTTCGGGTAGTGGCGGACCGCCGCTTCCGTGAATTTCAGCAGGGCCTGCGTGTCCGAGACTTGCTGCGCCGCCCCGATCGCCGGCTTTAAGAACGCCGTGTCACCGCGCGCCGTGCTGTCGTGCTCGAACTTCGCCACCCACACGTCGAGGGCGCAACGGAAATTCGACGCTTCGGTGCAAATCGTGAGCTTCATATCGAGCAGCTGCCCGTCGCCGGGCTGGACCTTCAAGCCCTCGTCGAGTAACGCAATGGCGCCGTCGTACTGCTTCGCCTGCCGCATCAGCTGCGCGACTTGGAGGCGCTTCTGTGTGTTGCGCGGCTCGCCGCGGACCTGCTTGACGAGCGCTTCCATGGCCCTCGCCGTGTCGTTCTTCTGCTGGTAGAGCTGGGCCAGGTTCTGGAGCGCGGTGCCGTTGAGCGAGTCTCCCTTCAACGCGCGCTCGTTCGCCGCGATCACGCTGTCCACCGGCATCCGTTGCGCTTCGTAAACCGTAGCGACGCAGAGCCACGCGGAAGTCGAGTTGGGATCGAGGGTCAACGCCTTCTGGGCGTCCCCACGCGCGCGGGCGAACTGCCCCTTCCGCCGATCATCGTAGCAGTCGCGGACCTGCTCGCTCACCCGCACCGTCGTCGCGATCTTCTGCGCAATCGTCTCGGCGAGCGCCGCCGCTGTCCCGGGATTGCCGTTCGTCGCGGTAAAGCGGCCGGAGATACCGGAGCTAGCGATGTCGATCATCTGGACATCGGCCGTCAGGTTCGAGCCGCTCTTCGCGAACGTCCCGGTGACGTACGCGTGCACCTGGAGAAAGCGCGCGAGCTGCTTCGCCTGTTGATCGTCGAGCAGACCGTTGCAGGGGAATCCGGACTGACTGAGCGCTTCGCACAGCTTCGCTTTGGGCACCACCATGACTTTGTTCTTGACGAGCGCATTGACGCGATCGCGCATGGCATCGGCCAACGCAATGCTCGTGGCCGAATCGGCCGACGAAGCCATGAAGGGCAGGATCAGCAGTCGCTCGGTCGGCTGCTGCGGCGCGGCCAGTTGCTGCGCGGGTGCGATGGTCGCAACGCCGAGCGTCAGAGCTACTGCGAATTGAAGCGCTCTCACCGTGTTCGTTCCTCCGTTACGGGCTGCTACACCAGTGGGCGAAGAGGGATTCGAACCCCCGACATCCTGCGTGTAAGGCAGGCGCTCTGAACCGCTGAGCTATTCGCCCGTGCCATTGGGGGAGCGGAGGCGCTAAAGCGCCAGGCCTACCGGAAACAACACACAGTAGCCCAGGACGAGCAGCACCGGCGCGAGCGTGGTAGATCCTCTCGACAACAGCCAGTAACCCAGGACGAGCGCGACGAGCGCCGCACCGAGAACGATGTAGTTCTTCGGTCCGAACCGCAGGCGCGAACGTGCAAGAGTTTGGTCTGGCATAAGCGGCTGGAGTCTATTCGGTAATCTCAAGCTCGTCAAGCAGTTCCGCTTCCAGGACGGCGCGCTTGCGCTGGTCGCGCCGGCGCCGCAGCAGCACCAGCGCCGCGAGGAGCGCGCCAATCGACAGCCAGAAAAAGCCCATCGCCGCAAGCCACGACAGCCAGCCGTAGCGTGAGCCGACGTCGCGCTGCCAGCGCAGCTCGAAGTCCCCCTCGGTCACGTGGTACGTCGCGCGCAACGCGGCGTCAAAGGACTCCGCCTGCGGCAGGTTGGCGAGCAACGGGGCGAGGCCCCGTTCCCCGCCCCACCGCTGGAGCAGCAGCACGGCGGTGGCGGCGAGCGCATAGCCGGTTTCGGCGTCACCCCGCGCTCCCCGGAGGGCGCGATCGACGTCATCGAGGTCCATGCGCACGCCGCGCGCGAGCTGCCAGTTGAGCCGCAGCGCGTCGAGCCGGTCCCACTCCTGTGCCGCGACCGCGGCGTACCCTTCCTCGAACCAGAGCGGCACGTGGCGACCGACATGCCAGCGGAGCGCGAGGTGCGCGAGCTCGTGCCGCAGGGCCGACGGGCTGTTGGGCGGATGGGCCGTCAACAACACGATCGTGGCGGCGTCGGGAAACGCGGCGCCTTGGCTCCATAACGGGAGGCGGCCGCGCGTGAGGGAGTCATACGTCTCCCGTGTGGGCGCGAGGATGATCCGGACGGGCCGATCGGGCAGCGAACCGATGCCGGGGAAATCACGCGCATGGTCGGCCGCTTCCGCCATGGAAGCCGCCAACGTTTGCTGATTCGGCCACGCGATGGCGGTCACTCGACCTACGGTGATCGCGGTGGGACCCTGCAGCAGCAGGGCAAGCAGCGCTATTCCCGCGGCGGCTCCTCACCCTTGGCGACAAGCTCGAGCATTTCCTGACACTTCTTGCCCCAGGGATTGAACTTGTTCGCCTTGAAGCCGTCTTCCCAGGTGGACTTGGCTTTCGCCTGATCCCCGGCGAACCAATGCGCGCGACCGAGCTCGTAGTAGGCTTCGATCAGGTTGGGACCGAGCTTGATCGTCTTCTCGAAGAATGTCTCCGCGTCCTCGAACATCTCACGTTGCAAATACACGAGGCCGAGATAGAAGTGCGCGTACAGCGTCGCCTTCTTGTCGTTGTCCAACCGGATCGCCTTCGACAGGTGCTCGATCGCTTCGCCGAAGATCCGTTTCTTCAGGCAGATGTAGCCGACGTTGATGCGCGCGAGGGAATTCGCCGGCTCCTTCATCAGCACTTTCTGGAAGGTGCCGAGCGCGTCGTCGTAATCCTCGTGCAGCATCTGCGCCCAGCCGAGCAGGGACTCGGCCTGCGTCTCGCCAGGCGAGAGCTGCAGCGCCTTGGTGAGCGCCTGAATCGCACCGGCGTGGTCGCCGAGCGAGATGAGGCTCCAGCCCTTCTCGATGAAGGTCGTCGCGCCGATGTGGTCGGCGTGGAGGACCGGCCGCTGTCCGGTGAATTCCGGAGCGGCGGCCTGCTTCGTGTCGGCGGCCAGCTGCTTGTAGCGATCGACGAGCTGGCGGATGTCGTCCTTGAGCTGCGTCATTTCTCCGAGCATCCCGTCGACCTTCTTGAAGAACGCGATGATCTCGCGTTTCGCCGCTTCACGCTCGGCGGTTCCGGGAGGGCCTCCCCCCTCGAGCTGCCGAGCGATGGCATCGTATTCCCGGCGCAGCGCCGCGACCGGTGTTTCCGCCATCATGTCGCTCCCTGCAGAGCCATCTTTTCCTTTGCATTGAGCAGCTTGTTCGTATTCAAGACGACGATCGTGCGGCCATTCTGCACCACCAGACCGGAGATGTATTCCGCCGCGAGTCCCTTCACGATGCCGGGCGGCGCCGTCACCGCCTGCGCCGCCACCTGCAGCACTTCGGTGACCGCGTCGACGATCATGCCGATCTTGCCGCCGTCGAACTCCAGAATGACAGTGCGCGTATCCTCGCGCAGCGGCGCGGCGGCGCCGAGGCGCTTGCGCAAATCGACGAGCGGGATCGCGCCGCCCTGATACTGGAGGACGCCTTCGAGAAACTCCGGCGCCTTGGGCAGTGGCGCAGGCGCCTCGTAGCGCAAAATGCGCTCGACTTGAAAGATGTTGAACGCGAAGTCCTGGCCACCGACCTTGAACGTGACCAGCTGGACGTCGTCGCCACCCAGGCTGCTGGTCGTCGTCATGGGATCCGGTCTCCCAGCGCGTCCAGATCGAGAATCGGCACGAGAGCACCATGCTGCTCCCCCACCCCCGCGGCCCAAGGCAGCGTCTGCCCCCGCGGCACCGGTAGCGGCTCCTCGCGCACGACCGCATCGGCGTCATCGACTTCGAATGCGACCTGCCGGCCCGCGGCGCCGAGCTCCACCAAGACGACGGTCCGGACACCGCTCGGCGCTCCAGGAACGGCGGGCGGTGTGTCGCTTCCCGTGAGAAACGCTCCCAAATGGATGAGCGGAACGAGGCGCCCGCGCAGCGGCGTCAGCCCTCGCACCGCCGGGAGCTTGCGCGGGATGTGCAGGACTTCCGTCGCATCACCCACCTCGAGCACGCGGGCGACCGGCAGTCCGTATGTCTTGCCGTCGGAACGGACCAGCAAATAACCCTTCATCGCGACATTCCCACCCTAAAGGGTGGGCACGCTTTAGCGTGTCGATTCACGGGCGCTGTCCTCTCCGCATCAACTCGGCGGTGATTCGATCGGCGATCTGGCCGAGCGGGAGCACGGCATCGACGCCGCCGGCCTGCACCGCGGCCACGGGCATGCCCGGGATGACGGCCGTTTCCCGATCCTGCGCGAGACCGGTTGCGCCCGCGTCTCGCATGGCGCGCAACCCACCCGCCCCATCGCGCCCCATGCCCGTCAGCACGACGCCGACCGCGCGTGCGCCGTACACCTCGGCGATGGAGCGAAATAAAGGATCAGCCGCCGGACGAACGCCCCAGAGAGGGGCGGATTGGTCGAGCGCGATCACGGGACCGTCGGGAGCGGAACGCACCCGCATATGATAATCGCCCGGGGCCACGTATGCCGTATCGGCCACGATCGGCGCGCCGTCGGCGGCCTCGACGACGCGCAACGGGCTCATCGAGTCGAGTCGCTCGGCGAGACTGCGTGTGAACTTCGGCGGCATGTGTTGCACGATGAGCACGGCGGCGCTGCGGCCGGTGGGCAGGCGCGGCACGACGTCGGCGAGCGCGCGCGGGCCGCCGGTCGACGCGGCAATCCCCACGGCGAGCACGGCGCGGCCGCGCAGCGCGAGCTCCGGCGGATGGAAGACGGGCGCCGGCGGTCGCGCGAGGACGTTGACGTGCGAGACGTCGGCGGCGAGCGCGCGGCGCACCGCCGCGATGAGCTGCGGTGCCAGCGACTCGAGCGCAGCACGCGGGTGGCCGAAGACCTCGGGCGGCGGCTTGGCGACGATTTCGACGGCGCCGAGCTCCAGCGCCCGAATCGCCGACTGGGTACCAGGACCGGCGTGCGCGCTGACGACGACGATGGGCCGCGGCGATTCCGACATGATGTAGCCGATGGCGCCGAGGCCGTCGAGCTGCGGCATCTCGAGATCGAGCGTGACGACGTTCGGCTTGTATTGATGCACCTTACGGATCGCGTCCAGCCCGTCGCGCGCGGTCGCGACGACGCGAAACTCCCCCGTCTCCGCTTCGCCGCCGCCCAGCACGTCGACCAGCACGCGCCGCATCAGCGCGCTGTCGTCCGCGATGACGACGGTCGGTTTGGTGGCGCGATCAGATGACGGATTCACTCGCGCCTACCGACCGGATCTCGACTCGGCCGTCTTTGACGTGAAACCGGACGCTCCGGCCGCGCTCGCCGCCGACGGATTCACGCAGAATCGGGATCCCCGCCGCCCGCAACGAAGTGCGGGCGGCGAGGACGTTGCGCTCGCCCATCTGGATCGTGCCCGGGGTGACGAGCTGGCTGAACATGCTGGCGCCGCCGGCCAGCTTGGCGACGAGGCGCCGCGGGTCGGCGCCCAACACCTTCAGGCGCTCGATCAGCAGCGGCACCGCAGTTTCGGGAAACTTGGCTTTGTTCGTGATGTCGCGCGCGAGGCTGGTGGACGGCAGCAGCACGTGCGCCATGGCCCCCGCTTTGGTCTGGGGATCGTGCAGCATGATCGCGACGCACGAGCCCAGCCCCAGGGTGACCAGCACACCATCGCCGCGCTCGGCCGCCCAGTCGGCCACCTTGACGATTATCTCTTTCACGCCGGCTTCGTGTAGATCCGCTCGCGGGGATCGACGAGCGTGAGCCGCTCGCGCGCGGTACCGAACAGCGTTTCGACCTTGCCGAGCAGCAGCACGCCGCCCGGCGCGAGCGCGTCGACGAAGACCTGAAACAACCGCTCCTGCGCCTTGCGCTCGAAATAGATGACGACGTTGCGGCAGACGATGAGGTCGTACGGCGGGTAGGGCGGCGGCTCGCGCATCAGATCGTGCGCGCGCACGCGCACCAGCTCGCGCACCGGCTCGAGCGGCTGGCCGTCGTGGAAATGGCGGCGCTTGAGATTCGCGGGCATCTCGGTGAACGCGGCGTCGGGATACTTCGCCTGGCGGGTGCGCTCGAGACTCAGGCGATCGACGTCCGTCGCGTCGATCAGACCCTGGGCGCCGGCCTCCGCGAGCAGCACGGCAATCGTGTAGGGCTCTTCGCCGGACGCGCATCCCGCCGACCAGACCCGGAGCCTCGGGCGCGACCGGGCCAGGGCATCGAGGTACGGCCGCAGGGCATTCCACGTTTCGACGTTGCGGAAGAACTTCGTGACGTTGATGGTGAGCGCGTCGAGCAGCTCCTGGTACTCGTGCGCGTCGCGGTCGAGAATAGCGCCGTAGTCTTCGTAGGTATGGACGCCGCGAGCGCGCATCCGCACCGCGATCCGGCGCTTCAAGCACTTGTCCTTGTACGACCCGCAGCTGACTCCCCGTTCCCGTGAGATCTTGTCCGTCAGCGCTTCGAACGCTCGCTCCTGAGGAGCTGTGCTCACGACAAGGTGCTCAATGTGTCCAGATTCGCTTTGACGAGCTCGTGCTTGGGGTTGAGCTCGAGCGCGCGGCGCCACATCCCGCTCGCCTGCTCACGTTCGTTTCGCTTGTAGGCGATGTTGCCGAGCTTGAAGTAGACGTCGTCCCCAAGCTCCGGCGACAGCTCGATCGCGCGCTGGTAGAGCGCCCACGCTTCATCGTAGCGCGAGGCGCGGTAGGCCAGATCGCCGAGGTTCTTGGACAGCTGCGGCAGCGACGGCTCGTCGTGCAGCGCCGCGCGCGCGAGCTCCTCGGCCTTGGGCAGCTGTCCCGCCAGCTCGTGCAGCACGGCCAGGTTGTTGCGCAGCACGCCATTCTGCGGATGCGCCTCGACGCCCTGCCCGGCCACTTGCTCCGCCGTCTCGAAGTCACCGGCCGCCGCGGCCGCCAGCGTGCGCGCCCAGAACCAGATGGGCGGGACGCGCTCGGCGAACAATTCTTTGGCGCGATCGAGCCGGCCGGCAGCGCTGCCGTGGTCACCCTGCTTCAGCGCCACGACGCCCCACGCCACGTAGACGCGCGGATCGGTGCGCGCGCGCGTGGCCGCCTCGGAGTAGGCGGCATCGGCGTCTTCCAACCGGCCGAGCTGCTCGTAGGCGAGGCCCAGATTGTGGAGGACGGCGGGCCGCGAGCCCCCCTTCTCCGCCGCGAGCCGCAGCGCTTCCATGGCCTCGCGCCACCGCGCCTGCTTCAGGGCGACCAGGCCGATGAAGAAGTGCGCATTAGCATCGGTCGCGCGCAGCTCGGCCACCCGCCGGAACTCGCGCGCCGCTTCGTCCAGCATGCCCGTCTTGTAGAACGCGATGCCCAGATTGCGGTGCTCCTCCACCCGGGCGTCGGTCATCTTCACGTCTTCGGCGCTGGCGGTACGGCCCGCGCGATGCAGGAAGCCGGCGGTCACGAGGCCGTAGAGCGCTTTCCCCACTTCGAACTCGCCCAGCCCCGAGTCTTCGATCACCTGATTCACGTCGCGCGATCCGTCGAGCAGCGGCAGGAGCCGATCCTGGATCTCGGTCAGCCTGGCGTCGCTGATCGCGAGGCGATCGCGGTCGACGAGGAAGATCAAATCGAACGAGGGGATCTTCTTCTCGATGAGGCCCCACTCGTCCACGCGCCGCGCGCCCTCGAGCAACAGCGACTCGGGGTTGATGTTGACCAGGAAGTCCTGCTGCTCGGGCCGCACGTCGGCCTCGAAGTTGAACGTCCCCTGCGTCCAGGTGAACAGGTAGTAGACCGATTCCTCGATCTGCATGCGCATGTAGCGCTCGAGCTCCTGCTGCGTGAGCACGTCCTGGGTAACGAGAATCTCACCCAGCTTCTTGTCGCGCTCTCTGGACTGGCGGTGAATCGCGGCGTCGAGCTGCTCCTGCGTAATCTTCTCGTGCTTGACGAGGATGTCGCCCAGCCGGTCCCGGCGATTCACGATAGACGCGTAGGCGATGCGCCCCTTGTCGAAGTAGATGTAGCCGAAGTTGGAACGGTCGGCGATCGACAAGCATCCGGTCTTCTGCCCGAGCGCCAGCAGCTGCAGGACGTCGGGGAGCGACGCTTCCTTGAGCGAGCCTTTGATCGCCATTAGCGCAGATCCTCGATGACGCGATCACCGGCTGCGGGCCAGTCCCACACCATTTTTTCGCGGCTCCGCACACCGCCGGCGCTCGACACGACGATGCCGCTCGTGCGCAGCCCTGTGGTGCGCCGCGGCGGGGGCGCGCCCTCGAGCACCTCGCGCGCGAGGCCGGCGCTCACCGGCGCGTCCTGCGCGGCGGCCGCCTCGACCACGCGCTGCACGATACCGGTCAGGCTGCGCACCGAATCGATGGGCCGGTCGGCGAGATAATCGAGCAGCGCCGGCTCCATCGGCACGTGCTGCTGCGTCAGTAGGCGCTCCAGCACGCTGCGGCGCAGCTCCTTGTCCGGCTCCACGATTTCCGCCACCAGCCCGCCCTCGAGGCGGGACACGATGCGCTCCTCGAGCCCCTCGAGGGTGTTGGGATGCGCGGGCGCGGTGAACACGAGCTGCCGGTCGGCGTCGACGAGCTGATTGAACAGGTTGAAGAGCTCTTCCTGCGTGCGTTCTTTGCCGGAGAGCAGGTGGATATCGTCCAGCAGCAGTGCGGTGGCGCGCCGATAGCGCGCGCGCCACCAGTCCACACGGTTGCCGTCGATCGCCGCGATGAGCTCGTCGACGAACGCTTGCGTCGACAAACATGCCACGACCGCGTGCTTCTTCTTCGCGAGCTCGAGGCCGATGGCGTTCAACAGATGGGTCTTACCGAGGCCACTCCGCCCGACGATGACGAGAGGATTGTACTTCTTGCCGGGCTTGGCGATGACGTCACGCGCGGCGTTCAGCGCCACGTCGTTGGATGGGCCCGCGACATAGGTCTCGAACGGGAAGGCGGCCGACGGCGCGGGCGGTGGAGCCGCGCCGTCGCGCACTTTCGCGGCGGCCGCCTCGGCGTCGTCCATGTGGTCGGGATCGCGGAATACCTTTTGGCCCGCGGCCTGCGGATCGAGCACCGCGACTTCCGCCTCGAGCGCCTTGAGCCGCTCCACATCCTGCACGTAGGCGGCGATCGCATCGTCCACCGCGGCCGGCTGTTCCTGATCGAGCAGCTTCTCGAGCCTCCCGGTGCGATAGCCTTGACCTTCCCAGCGCAGCACCGCCTCCGCGACGCGCGCGCGCCACGCCTCTACGGCCTTGCCCACGGTGACGGTGACGTCGGTTAGAAACTGAGAGAATTCATCTGGTGAAGCGACGCTGGGAGACGCGACGCTCGCAGAGACGACGCTAGGGGAGGTCGAACCCGGGATGCCGAGCACCTTTCGCACCGCTTCCTCATTGATGGGCATGTCGTTCACGGCCTGAAACGCGATCAGGCGGTTCAGCGCCCCCATCAACTCGCGCACATTCGGATACTCCACCTTCGCGACGGTCTCGAGCACGCCGGGCTGGAACTTGCTGCCGCGCTCCTCCGCCTTGCGGCGCAGGATGGCGACGCGGGTTTCGTAGTCAGGGACGCCCATGTCCACGACGAGCCCGCCCGAGAACCGCGAGATCAGGCGCTCGTCCAGGTCGGCGATTTCGGCCGGCGGACGATCGCTGGCGAGCACGATCTGATGCCCCGACTGCTGCAGCGCCTCCGTGAGGCGCAGCAGCTCCGCCTGCATCTCCTTGCGATTCGTCAGGAACTGAACGTCGTCCACCAGCAGGACATCCACGTTCTGAAAGCGGCGGCGGAACGCGTCTCCCTGTCCCGCCGCGATCGCCGCATGGAACGCCTCGACGTACTCGTCCAGGGTCAGGTACTCGATGTTGAGCTGCGAGGCGATGGTCTTGGCCGCGTGGCCGATGGCCATGAGCACGTGGGTCTTCCCCAGCCCGGAGCCGCTATAGATGAAGAGCGGGTTGTAGGCCGAGCCCGGATTCTCGGCGACGGTGCGGCCCGCCGTGACGGCCAGACGATTCGCGGCGCCCACGACGAACGTCTCGAAGGAGAAGCGGGGATTGAGGGCGCTGGTCATGCTGCCGGACTCCCCGTGGCGAGTTTCTTGAGGACGAGCTCCGAGATCGCCTTCAGCGTCTCGAACACGCCTTTGCCGTGCAGCGCATCGGCCGGAAAGCTCGGCACGCTGCGGAAGTTGAGCGCGTCATCCAGATCCGGGGGGGTCAGGATCAGCTCGTGTGGCAGGTCCTGCTTGTTGTATTGCATGACGAGCGGCAAGGTGCGCACGTCGACGCCGTGCTCCAGGAGATTGCTCTGGAGGTTCTGGAGGCTCTCGATGTTTTCGTCGAGCTGCCGGGCCTGGCTGTCGCCCACGAACACCACGCCGTCGGCGCCCTGCAGCACGAGCCGCCGCGTCGCGTTGTAGTAGACCTGGCCCGGCACGGTGTAGAGCTGAAACCGCGTCGAAAAACCCGAGATCTGCCCCAGATCGATGGGCAGGAAGTCGAAGAACAGCGTGCGGTCGGTTTGCGTGGCGAGCGACACCATCCGCCCGCGGCGCGTTTCCGGCACGCGTCCGTACACGTAATGGAGATTCGTCGTCTTGCCGGACCGGCCTGGTCCGTAGTAGACGATCTTGCACGTGATCTCGCGGGTCGTGAAGTTGACCAGGGACACGGGCTATCTCCCAAACAGCGTGTTGAGGCTGTCCGTCAGCTCGCGCTCGAAGTCCGCGGCCAGCACCTGCTTCGGTACCGTCCCTTTTGGGGTCGCCGCCTTCAATTCCGTCGCAAGTTGCTCATAGAATAACTGCACCAGGCCAAGCGATGAAACATCGAGGTCGTAGACGGCGAGCACGGCCAGCGTCCCGCGATCGGTCACGAAGGTCGCGAGGAAGAAACCGGTCTTCGGCCCCTGGTGACTGAGCGCCGCGAACGGCTGCTGCCGCAGCTGACGCGCCAGCTCGTTCGTGGATGCGACGATCGCGGCGGCGAGCGCCGCCGCCGACATCACATCCACGGCGCGTGAGAAGCCGGACTGCGCCAGGACCTGGCCCGCCGGCGTGAGCACCAGCACCAGGCGCGCCGATGCTTCCCGCACGAAGTCTGTGAGGGGCTGGAGCGTCCAGCCCTCGACGGCGCGGGTCTGGGGACTCATACGCCTGCCTCGACGACGCGAAGCAACTCGAGCCGCACGAGGCCGATGTTCACGTCCGGCTCAGCGACCGCAACCACAAGAATTCCGCTCCCGGGGACGACGAGCAACGCCCCTTGCTCCGCTTGCAGGTGCCAGAACACCGCGGCCCCCGTTCCCGCAGCGTCCATGGCGCGGCGCAATCTACCGGCTAAACTCGCTGCGAGCGCAGCGACCGCGGGTCCCTTGATTCCCTCCATCAACTGCTCGGCGACCACGAGCCCGTCTTCCGTCGAGACGAGCATTGCGCCGCGCACGCCGCGCACGCGCGTCACGAGATCGAGCGCCGTGCTCACTGTTGCTCCAGCCAGCGGCGGGCCATCGCCGTCGCGCGCTGCGCCAGGATCGCCAGGCGGCCAAGCGGCATGCCGCGCTCGCGCACGACGAGAAGCAGCGCCTCCGGCGTCGGGTGCGCGAGGTGCACATTGCCGTGCTGTCCTTCCGCCGACAGCCCCATCCAGGCGCCGAGGCCGAGCAGCTTCGCGGTCCGAGCCGCCTCCTGTGACACGCCGGCAAGGTAGGCAGCGACGGTGTCCGTGACATCGGCACCGCCTTTGTCCTTCAACGCACCACCGAGCACTCGTCCGGCCCCGTCGATGAGCAGGAGACCCTCATTGGCACCCTCAAGACCGGCGAACACCCGAGACTCGTCGAGCGCGCCGCTTGCAACGGCGGCGGCGGATGAAGCGGCGGCGGCGGCGGATGAAGCGGCGGCGGCGGGCTGCGAAGGGGCGGCGCTTGGCTCCGGTGCCGGGGGAGCCGCGCCTTTTCGCATCATCGCGATCGCCTGATCGATGCTCGGGTCGTCGGGCTCGACTTTGCGCGCCTGCTCGAGATGCGCTTCCGCCTGCTCCAGGTCGCCCACCTTGAAATAGAGGAACGCCAGTCCCTTGAGCGCTCCCGTGTGGTGCGGCGCGATCCGCACGGCCATGTCCCACTCATCGAACGCGCGCTCGTAGTCGTGTTTATCGGTCAGGATGCGCGCATACAGGTCGTGGGCGTCGGCGAGATGCGGATGGCGCTCGAGCCCATTCACCGCGACGCGCAGTGCCGCATCGAGCTGGCCCTTGCGTCGCAACGCTTCGCCCAGCCGCAGAAACACGAGGCTCTGCGGGTCCTGCGCGAGCTGGGCGGAGAGCGCGCGGATGTCGTCAGCCACGGCTGAACACTCGGGCCGCTTCGCGCGCGCGCTCCACGTCCGCGCGTTGGGCCTCCTCGTCGGGGCTGCGCGCGAGCCGCTCCCATTCGTCCCAGCTGCCCACGGCTTCGGCGAAGCGACCCATCGAGACGAGCGCAAAGCCCAGCTGGCGATGCGCCGCCGCGAGATGGGGGTCGAGCCGGAGCGCGCGCCGCAGTTCCTCGGCGGCGGCCGACGCGTGTCCCTGCGCCAGGTGAATCCGGCCGAGCACCAGATGGATCGTCGCGTCGTGCGGCTGCATGCTCCCGGCTTGCTCGGCCGCGGCCCGCGCGGCGTCCAGGTCCCTCGCCTGCAGCGCCCGCTCGGCCTTCGCCACGAGCTCCGGGACGTCGGTCGAGCCGCTGGGCCGGCCGCGCTTTCCCGTCCCGGGATCCATGAGCACGATCACCCCGGCGCTCTCGAGACCGAACAACGTCTTCGCCACCTCGAAGTCCGAACGTCCGAGCTCCGTCGCCAGCCCGCGGATGGATCGCTGGCCATCGATCAGCGCGAGCACTTCCCATTCCGGCGGCAGGAGATCGAGCTCACCGCCGCCGCCCTCGGGTGCCGGCGCGAGCGACGGCACGACGCCGACGTGCGGGATCCGGTTCTCGATGCGCGACCACTCGTCGATGCGGCGCGCGCCCTCCATCAAGAGCGCTTCGACGGGAATCCGGACCGTCACCTCGGTCGGGACCTTGCTCTCGGCTTCTTCGGTGAACGAGAAGTAGCCCTCGTTCCAGCTCATCACTTCGAAGACGACTTCCTCGATCTGGAACCGGATCTGGCGCTCGACCTCGCGCTGCGTGATCACGCCGAGCGACACGAGGATCTCGCCAAGCCGGCGCTTGTCGCCCTGACGCGACTGCATGTCACGGGCCCGCTCGAGGTCAGCCTCGGCGATCTTGCCGGTGCGCAACAGCAGCGCGCCAAGCGGGTGCGGATTGCTGCGGATCTCCGCCGACACGACGACCCCGTTGTCGAAATAGATCTTCCCCTCGTTGTGGCGCAGCTCCGAGGTGACGCGCAGCGTCCCCGTCTTCCGGCTCAAGTCGAGCAGCTGGAAGACGTCGTGGATCCCGAGCTCGCGTAGCGGTCCCTCGATCGGCATGCGTTAGGCCGCGTCCGAGGTAGAGAAGATGTGCTGCAGATCGACCGCCGTGCGCGCATGCATGCGCGCCCGTTGCGCGAACGGCCCGCCCGGATCGATGCGGGTCACCCGCTCCCAGGCGTCCACCGCCTCGCCGTACCGCTGCAGCCGCGCGAGCGTCGCGCCGAGATAGAACAAGGCGCCGGTGTGCTGGGGATCGAATTTGAGCGCCCGGCGGAACGCCTCCAACGCTTCGGCGTCGCGCTTGTCGTCGAGCAACGCCCGGCCGAGCAGCAGGAGGGCGTCCATGTCGTACGGATCCTGTTCCAGCATCTCGGCGAGCCGCACGACGGCTGCGCGCACGCTGCCCGAGCGCCGCAGCAGGTCGGCGAGCGCGAGCCCCACTTCGTGGAACGTGGGCAGCGCGTCGAGCGCCGCTTCGTAGGCGCGCTGCGCGTCCGGCCACTCTTCGTCCTGTTCGTGCAGGCGGCCGAGGTCGAGCCACACCTGCACGAAGCCGGCATCGAGATCGAGTGCCGCCCGATATGCCGCGCGCGCTCCCTGCCGGTCCCCGACCTTCAGCGCGATGTCGCCTTGCAGCTTATGGAGATCGGCGCGCGCCGGCGCCCGGGTCTGCGCCTGCCGCAGCGCCGTGAGCGCGCCCGCGGCGTCGCCCGTCGCGGCCCGCGCTTTGGCGGTCGCGACCAGGACCTCGACGTCTTCGGGCGCCTTGGCCACCAGCGCCTCGGCCAGCGGCAACGCCTCAGCCGCGCGGTGCACCGCGAGCAGGCTCTTCACTTCGCCGAGCGCGGCGATCGAATTCGCCGCATCGCGCGTGCGCGCCTCGCGGTAGCGCTCGAGCGCTTCGCCGTGCAGGCCGCGCCGCGCATAGATGTCGCCCAGCAGGGTCGCCGCCTGCCCCGGATCGGCGCCGCGCTGCACCGCCCGCGTGGCCTCCGCGACCGCGAGGTCCATCATCCCCTTGCTCACGTAATCGCGCGCCAGGGCGAGCGGATCGTCGGGCTTCTTCGCGAGACCCGCGGCTGCCGGCTGCGGTGCCCCCCCCGTCGCCGAGGGCTCGAGCTCCTGGAAGATGTTGTCGAGCAGCCGCTGGTCGAACGCGAACTCGCCGCCAAGGTTGTCGGCCTGCACGTCGGCCGAAATCTCCGGCACGATCCCGATCGACACCGTCTCGTATTGGAGATCGATCGCCAGTGCGAATTTCTGCGACACGTAGTAAGGGTCGAGCTCGAGCGCGCGCTTCGTGGCCCGCAGTGCGCCGTCGTAGTCGCCGAGATTCGAGAGCGTGAAGCTCAGGTTGTAATGCGCGCCGGCGTTCTGCGGATCCGCCTCGACGGCCCGCACGAACGCGTTGCGGGCGTCGGGAAAGCGTTTCAGCTCCACCAGCACGAGCCCGACGCCGTTCCACGCGGGCGCCGACGTCGGCTGGCTGGCGAGGACCTGACGATACGCCTCGAGCGCGAGCTGGAAGCGGCGCAGATGCGTCAGGAGCAGCGCGAGGTTGAGCCGCGCGCCGACGAATTGCGACGAGAGCTGGAGCGCCTTCCGAAGCGCCTCGATCGCATCCTCCGTGTCGCTCTGATGCGCGAGCACGACGCCGACGTTGTTCCACGCGAGCGCATAGCGCGGATCGACTTCGGTGGCCTGGCGGTACGAAGCCAGCGCTTCCGGGCTGCGGCCGGCCTGATGCAACACGACGCCACGCTCGTTCCACAGCTTGGGCGAGTCGGGGACTTCGTGGATGAGCGACTCGTACAGCTCGAGCGCATCGGGGAAGTCCCGCTTGAGGAGATGGACCTCCGCCATCGCCTGGCGCACCAGCCGCCGATCCTCGCCGCGCTCGATCGCGAGGCGATACTCGCGCAGCGCTTCGGCGTAGTAGCCCTTCTGCCGGAAGGCGAGCCCGAGGTTGTAGTGCGCCAGCTCACTGCCTTCCGCGACTTCCGGTGCGGGCTGCTCGCGCAACCGGTGCTCGGCCGACTGGCGCTCGGCGCGGTACCGCTCCAACGACAGGTTGGTCTGCGCGCGCGCGAGCGGCGGGTTCAGCTGAATCGCCCGCTTGGAGGCGGCGCGCGCATCCTGATGACGACCCATGTCGCCCAGCACGAACGCCATCAGATAATGAGCGTTGGCGTTGTCCGGATTGAGCGTGACGGCCCGCTCCAGCGCGGTCAGCGCCGGCTCGTTCAGGCCGCGATTGTAGTAGACCTCGCCGAGGTAGAAGTGCACGACACTCGAATCCGGCTCCTCTTCCGCGGCGCGCTGGAACCATTCGGTCGCCACCTCCAACCGCCCTCGCGCCTTTTCGGCGAGTCCGAGCTGGATGATCGCGGCCACGTCCTTGGGCTTGTGGGCGAGCAGCTCCTCGAATTCGGCGACCGCTTCCTCGAAGGCAGCGAGAATCGCGTACGTGCGGCCCAGCTCCCAGCGCGCGTCGCGCTCGTCAGGCGCCTGGCGCAGCCGCTCCTGGAGCTCGGCGACGCGGCGGTCGTAGTAGCCGGTGTTGTGGTAGGAGATCTCGAGATTGCGCTGCGCGACCTGCATGCGCGGATCGAGCTCGAGCGCGCGCGTGAACTGCTCGATGGCTTCCGGGACGAGGCCTTTCTGATAGTAGAGGACGCCGAGATTGTTGTGTGCCCCCGCGTCGGACGGATCGATCCGGCGGGCGAAAGAGCGAAGAACGGCGAGATCGCGCTCTGAGACCGCCGAGGCAGTCACGGATTAGGTGAGGCGAATGGCGTCGAAGATCGCTTTGAGAGACGCCAGGTCGGGCAGGAGCAGGAAGTGGCCGCGCAGCCCGTCTTTCGCATCGATGTTGAACTCCGTCTCGACGCAAAACACGAAGTCCCGGTCGTGCCCAAAGTTCAGGTATGTCGTCGTGAGGACGGCGGCCGAGAGATCCACGACCAGGCTCGGAACGGAGGGCAGCAGCAGCATCCCCATGAACTCGGAGAGCGCGTTCATGTAGGCGCCGGACAGAATGTTGCCGGCCTCCTTGATGCACGACTGCTCGATGGTTTCGAAGGACTTGGTGGTCCCGAGCGGGCGCTTGAGCAGCATGTCGCACAGCTGCCGGCCGACGGGCTCGGGGAACAGCAACAGCGTGCGGCCGGTCAGATCGCCGAGCATGTGCATGAGGACGGCGGCGACGACCTCCTGCGGATCGCCGATCAAGCCCGGCACCTCTTCGAGCCGCGCGATGTTGATCTCGGGCACCGAGATCATGATGCGCCGGTGCGTGAGCTGTGAGAGCGCGGTGGCGGCGTGACCCGCGCCGATATTGGCGACTTCCCTGAGCGCGTCGAGCTGCAGCGCTTTCAGATCACGGACGTCTTCCATGCCCTCTCCCTAGACCAGTCCGGCGGCGTCGAGGATCAGTGCGGGCACGCCATCGCCCATGATGGTGGCGCCGCTGAACACCGGCAGCGTGCCCTGCGGCGCATCGAATCCTTTCACGACGATTTCCTGCTGGCTCAACATCCCGTCCACCACAATCCCGGCCCGGCGCTCACCCATTTCCAGCACAATCACGGGGCGCCGAGGGGGGGGGGGCGGCGCCGGAGCGCCGCCATTCGTTCCGAGAAGTTTTCTGAGGTCCACCAGCGGCACGACGCGATCACGCAGTACGATCGCATCGCGGCCTTCCATCGTCGTCAGCGGCGTCGTCCCGTACTCGACCGTCTCGGCGACGTAGGTGAGCGGCAGCGCGTAGCGCTCGTGGCCGACCGCGGCGATCAACGCGCGCACGATCGCCAGCGTGACCGGGAGCCGCAGCACGAACGTGGTGCCCTTCCCCGGCTCGGTGCGGATTTCAACGGAGCCGCCCAGGGCGCGAATGCGCGTCATGGCGACGTCGATACCCACGCCGCGGCCCGAGACATTGGTCACGGCTTCCGCGGTCGAGAATCCGGGCCGCGCCAGCACCCGCAACAGCTGATCGTCCGAGAGCGACTCGACGTGCGGCCCGACGATGCCCTCGCGCTTCGCCTTCTCGAGGATCTTCACGCGATCGATCCCGCGGCCGTCATCCGAGATGCTGATCGCCACGCTCGACCGCTCCCGCACCGCCGCCAGGACGATCTCGCCTTCCGGATCTTTTTTGTGGCGTTTGCGCTCGGCGGGCGGCTCGATCCCGTGATCGACGGCGTTGCGCAGCAGGTGCACCAGCGGATCCCCGAGAGCGTCGAGGATTTCGCGATCGAGCTCGATCTCCTTCCCCTCCACCCGGAAGGAGACCTGCTTGTCGAGCTGCCGCGCGACGTCGCGCACCAGCCGCGGGAAGCGGTCGAACACCTGCCACACCGGGGTCATCCGCGCCTGAATGATTTCGTTCTGCAGATCGGCGGACAGACGCGAGATCTGGATGGCGACCTCGTCGATCTCCGGATCCTGACCCACCCAGCGCGCCGCGACGTCGTTCAGGCGGCCGCGCTCCGTCACGAGCTCGCCGATCAGATCCATCAGGGTGTCGAGACGGCGAAGATCCACGCGGATATGGCGACTACGTCCACCGCCGGCCACGCTTTCCGCCGGACTGACATGCGTCTCATCGGTACCCCCGCCGCCCACCGTGACCCGCTCGACGTCTCCCACCGACCGGACGGCGGCCTCGATGGCGGCGGGTATGGCGGCGGTCTCGAGCTCGCAGACGAACCGGCCGTCGAAGTCGTCCGACTCGAATACCGTCGCTGGGGGCTGGACACGGTGCACGGTGCCCAACGTCTGCAGCTTCCGCACGACGAGCATCGCGCGCCCGCCCTTCAACGGGGCCTCCGCTCGAATAATCACGTCGACGAGGCGGGCGGATGCTTGGGACGCAGCTGGTGCAACAGACGCAGGTAGACTCGGCGGCTCAGGCTCCTCGACAAAGTGTCGCGCGAGCGCACTGGGCTGCGGAGCAGGTTTCGTCTGCAGCGCGGCGTGATCGATGTCGGTGAGGACCGTGAGGTCGGCTTCCCGCTCGCGGCCTGCGACGGCGAGCCCGACCGCTTTCTCGAGCGCATCGGTGGCGCGGAACAGCAGCTGAATGATGTCGTCGGCGGGCGCACGACCGCTGCGGCGCAGATGGTCGAGCAGATTTTCCATGCGGTGCGAGAGATCGGCGACACGGCCGTAGCCCATCGTCGCCGCCATGCCTTTGATCGTGTGGACCGCGCGGAACAGTCCACCGACCGGCTCGGGCGAAGCCCGATTCCGCTCCCACTCGAGCAGCAGCTGATTGCAGGCGCTCAAGTGCTCGCGGCTCTCGGCCAGGAACAGCTCGGCGTACTGCGACAGATCCATGACTAGCCGAGAACGCGCTGAACGGCTTCGAGCACGCGGGACGGCTGGAACGGCTTGACGACGAAGTCCTTGGCGCCCGCCTGGATGGCTTCGACGACCAGCGCCTGCTGGCCCATGGCGCTGCACATCAGGATCTTGGCGTCGGGGTCCTGCTTGACGATTTCGCGGACCGCGTCGATGCCGCCCATGTCGGGCATCACGATGTCCATGGTGACCAGGTCCGGCTTGAGCTGCCGATACTTCTCGACCGCCTGGGTGCCGGTTTCCGCCTCGCCGACGACCTCGAATCCGGCTTGCGCCAGGATGTCGGTGATCATCGTGCGCATGAAAATGGCGTCGTCACAGACGAGAACCGTGTGGCTCACCGCTCGCTCCTTAAGAAGTCAGAATCGGGCCCAACAACGCCGCGACGTCCAGCACGATGAACAGCTCACCATCGCGCCGGCCGACGGCGCGCACCAGGGTCGGATCGATGCCGGGAAGACCTTGACGATCTTCCAGCGTCGTCTCACCGCCTGCCAGCATGTCCATCACCTCGTCCACCGTAAAGCCGATCAGCTTCCGACCTGCACCGGCTCCCCCCCCCCCTCCCCCTCCCCCTCCCCCTCCGTGCCCCTGCTGACCTCCGTTCGCCGCGTCCTGGGCCTTGCCCAGCTCGAGAATGATCGTCGAGCCTGCGGGGCCTGCTTCTGGAGATGGGGTTGGAGAGAGGGGCGGGAGGCCCAGCGCACGCCACCCTTCCACGACCGTCACCAGTGTGCCGCGGACATTCACGAGCCCCGCCACGACCGGGGGCGCGCCCGGGATACGCGTCGTTGGGAGGCGCGGGAGAATCTCCCGCACTTGGTCCACGTCAGCCGCGCACGCCAGTGTTCCTACGCGGAACACAAGGAGTCGGGCGGAGGCGAGGCTTCCTTCAGTCATCGGATGCGAAGAAGCCAAGATACTGCAAGGGGTTGGGCTGGGCAAGCAAATTTGCGTCACCTGCCGCTTCAGCGAGCGCCGGACGCAACTCGTCCGGCCATTCCGACGTCAGCGAGAGCGTGACACCGGTCACGGGATGTGTGAACGACAGCGCGGCCGCGTGCAGCAGCTGGCGCGGCGCGAGCGTTTCCAGCCGTTCCGCTTCGTTGCGCGCCGACGGTGTCACGCGACGGCTCCCGCCGAACGTGTACTCGCGGTCGCCGACGATCGGGCAGCCGACGTGCGCGAGGTGCACGCGGATCTGGTGAGTGCGTCCGGTGCCGAGTCGCACGCGGAGCAGGTCGGCGTGGGCGAAGCGCGCGACGACGGCGGCGTGTGTCGTGGCATGCCGGCCGCCTTCGGCAACGGTCATGCGTTTGCGGTCTTTGGGATTGCGCGCGATCGGCGCTTCGATGTCCACGGAATTCTTGCGCAGATGGCCCCACACCACCGCGGCGTACACCCGCCTGACGGCGCGGCGCTCGATGGCGCCGGCCAGCCGTCGGTGCGCCAGGTCGCTCTTGGCGACGATGAGCAGCCCGGACGTATCGCGGTCGAGGCGGTGCACGATGCCTGGCCGGCCTTCGGTCGATCCGCTCGACAGTTCGGTGCCCCGCCCGACCAGCACATTCACCAGGGTGTCGTTCCAGTGGCCGGGGCCGGGATGGACGACGAGTCCTGCCGGCTTGTCGAGCACCGCGACATGCTCGTCCTCGAAGACGAACCGCAGCTCCGCGTGGGCGGGGGCGTACGTGCGGGCCGCGGATCCCGCTGCTGGCATCTCGACCGTGATTTCGTCCCCGCGCGCGAGAACCGCGGATGCGCGCAGCGGTTTACCGCGCGCGCTCACTCGCTTGTCGGCGATGAGGCGTCCGGTTTGCGTACGGGACATGGCGAGCTGGTCGGCGAGGAATTTGTCGAGGCGTTCAGTACGTGCAGCGGTGACGCAGAAAACGATGTTCAAGGCTCGGCCGCCCGCGCCTCCTTCGCCCGTTGCTGCGCGCGACCTTCCTGCCACAGCGAGAGTCCAAGTGCGATTGCGCCGATCGTGATAGCGGAATCGGCGACGTTGAATGTCGGCCAGCGCCAGGCGCCGATGCCGACGTCCACGAAATCCACGACGCCCTGCGCGCTGCGTATCCGGTCGATCAGGTTGCCGACCGCGCCGCCGCACACCAGCGCCAGCGCGATGAGCCGGAAGCGGTCGCCGGGGCGGGTGCCGCGCACCAGCGACGCGAGCACGAACAGCGCGACGACGGCGAGACCGAGGAAGATCCAGCGGGAATTCTCGCCGACGTGCAGGCCGAACGCCGCGCCTTCATTGTAGACGAGACGGAACTGTACGACGTCGCCGATCACCCGGAGCGGCAACCGCCGCGCCAGAAACGACTCCGCGATCAGTTTGGTGACGAAGTCGGACACGACGACCGCGGTCGCCGTACCCCAGAACAGCCGGCGCTCAGCGGCGTTTACCATCTTCCTCTTTGGCCTTGCACTTGATGCAGAGGCGGGCGTGCGGGAGAGCATCGAGACGGTCGAACCCGATGGGATCGCCGCACTGCTCGCAGCGGCCGAAGCGCTCCGGGGCGCTGTAGAGCCGGCGCAGCGCCTCGTTCACGTGCCAGAGGTACCGTCCCTCCTGCGACGCGAACAGAAACGCTTTCTCGCGCTCCATCGCGTCGGTGCCCTGATCGGCCATGTGGAAGGAGTAGCTCGAGAGATCGCCATCGGACGCCTGGAGGCTCGAATTGAACGACTCCCCGTAGTGGCCCAGCTCCTTGATGACGCGGGCGCGCTCTTCGAGCAGTCGTTTCTCGAGATGGGTCAGCTGTTTTTTATTGAGGCCACTACTCTTGGCCTTCATCTTCGTCGACTTAGTCGGCATTATCGGGTTCCGCCCTTTCTTCCGTCGTGACGCCGGAGCGCAATCGTGACCCGGCGCCCCTCGATGTCCACGTCCCGCTCCAAATCGGGTTCGTCGAGCGCCGCGCCGGCTCCCAGCACCATGCGGCGCGCGAGCGTTTCGCCTTCGACGAACCCAGAAAACGCGCGTGTCGCGGCCACCACATCCTCGGCGCCGGCGACGCTCAACTCGATGCGCGTCGTGTATTCGTATCCCGCCTCCTTGCGGAGGCGCTGCACGCGATTCACCACCTCGCGCGCCAATCCTTCCTGCACCAGATCGTCGTTCAACGCGGGATCCAGCGCGACGACGTACGGCCCATCGGCCTGCACGAGCCACTCGCTGGCGACTTCGCGCGTGACGATCACGTCTTCGGGCCGGAACTCCCATTCGCCGTGCCGAACCGTCCCGCCCTGCTCCAGGGTCTGCAATTGCTCCGCGGTCAACTCCGTGACGGCGGCCGCCGCTCGCGGCGTGTCCTTCCCGTACCGTTTGCCGAGGGTCCGAAAATTCGCCTTGCCGCGCAACCGCACCAGATCGTGATCGGATGCGACCACCTGGACGGACTTTACGTTGACTTCGGCAGCCAGAATATCTAATAGGTCTGACAAGGCCGGGCCCTGCGCTGCCGCCGGAACGGCCAGCTGCATGCGGGCCAGGGGCTGCCGGACGCGCAGGTTACGCGATTCCCGTGCAGCCCGAGCCAGCGAGGCGAGGCGCCGGACGGTGCTCATCGCGGCCAGCAGCTCCGGCTCCCGGTGGCCCTGGTCCGCCGGGAACGGGGCGAGGTGGACGGAGGTGCCCGTCAGGGCCCGGTGCACCCAGTCGGCGATGAAGGGGGCCGCGGGGGCGAGCAGCCGGACCGCAGCGACCAGCGCCTCGTGCAACGTTTCGAGCGCAACGGGATCGGTCGCCCGGTCCGGCGCCCAGAAGCGCGGCCGGTTGCGGCGGATGTACCAGCGCGACAGATCCTCCCCGACGAAATCCATGATGGCGCGAACGCCGGCCGTGACGTCGTAGCCGGACCACGATTGCCGTACGCTCGCGACCACTTCATCGAGCCTGGCCAGGAGCCAGCGATCCGCGGCCGGCCGCTGGCTGGGTGGCGTCGCGTCCGCCTCGGCGGGCGGATTCCAATCCTGGGCGTAGCGGCGGAAAAAGTCGTACGTGGAGCGCAGCGTGTTCAGAAATCCGCCCGACACCTCCGGGATCTGTTTCTCATCGAACCGCTTCGGCAGCCACACCTGACTCTGACCGAGGAGGTAGAGCCGCACGGCATCGGCGCCGTGCTCGCCGATCACCTTCCACGGATCGACCACGTTGCCGCGACTCTTCGACATCTTCTGCCCGTGCACGTCCAGCACGTGCTCGTTCACGATCACGTGCTTGTATACCAGCGAGTCGAACGCCGTCACGCCGATCGCGAGCAGTGAATAGAACCAGCCCCGCGTCTGATCCACGCCTTCGCAGATGTAGTCGGCCGGGAAGTGCGCCTTGAAGTCGGCCTGATGCTCGAACGGATGGTGCCACTGCGCATACGGCATCGAGCCCGAATCGAACCAGGCATCGATGACTTCGTTCACGCGCCGCATCGTCCCACCGCACTCGCTGCACGGCCAGGTGTACGTGTCGATGTACGGCTTGTGCGGATCGAAATCCGCCGGCAGCGTTTTCCCCCAGCGCTGCGCCAGCTCCTCGTAGGATCCGATCACCTCGCGATGCTCGCGGTCCGCGTCGCATTCCCACACGTTCAGCGGCGTGCCCCAGTACCGGTCGCGCGACAGCGCCCAGTCGACGTTGTTCTCGAGCCATTCGCCAAAGCGGCCGCTGCCCACCTCGGGCGGATGCCAGTCGACTTCCGCATTGATCTCGAGCATCCGCTTTTTCACCGCGGTGGTGCGGACGAACCAGGAGCTGCGGGCGTAGTAGATGAGCGGCGAGTCGCAGCGCCAGCAGTGCGGATAGCTGTGCGAGTAGGGGCGGGTCTCGAGCCAGCGGCCGTCGTGCTTCAGCCGCTCGATGATGAGCCGGTTCGTTTCCTTGTCGGTGACGAGCTTGCCCTCGAGCTCCGGCCAATCCGTACCTCGGAACGTCCCGTCCGGGGCGACGGGATTCACGAATGCCAGACCGTTCTGTTGACCGGCCGCATAGTCGTCCGCCCCAAACGCCGGGGCCATGTGCACCAGGCCGGTGCCCTCATCGGCGCTGACAAAAGCACCGGCAACGACAACCGCCCGTTGGCCTTCCGGTGGCAGCGGCACGACCTCGAAGGGCCGTGTGTACTTCTTGCCCACCAATTCACGACCGGTATAGCTCTTGATCCGGTCTCCCTGAATCAGCGGCCGGCCGTGGACGTGGACGTCGCCGGCGCGAGCCACCGCCGCGATGTAGGTGGTGACCTTGCCGGTCGTGGGATCGGCAAGCGCGTACTCCCCATATTCGAGATCGGGATGGACTGCGACCGCCACGTTGGCCAGCAGCGTCCACGGTGTCGTCGTCCAAATCACGAGCACGCGCGGGTCGTCACCCTTCCGGCTCAGCAGCGGGAACGCGACGTACACCGAATTGGTCTGCACAGTCTCGTAGCCCTGCGCGACTTCATGGGACGACAATGCCGTGCCGCAGCGCGGGCAGTACGGCAGCACTTTGTGGCCGCGGTAGAGCAGCGCCTTCTCGTACAACCGCTTGAGCAGCCACCACACCGTCTCGATGTAGTTGTTGGTGTAGGTGACGTAGGGATGCTCGTAGTCGAGCCAGTAGCCGATCCGGTCGGACAGCGATTCCCAATCGGCCTTGTACTTGAACACGCTCTCGCGACACAGCTTGTTGAAACGCTCGATGCCGTACGCCTCGATCTCGCGTTTGCCGTTGATGTTGAGCGCCTTTTCGACTTCGATCTCGACGGGCAGGCCATGCGTGTCCCACCCGGCGATCCGCGTCACCCCCTGCCCCAGCATCGCGTGGAAGCGGCAGATCAGGTCCTTGAGCGTCCGCGAGAACACGTGGTGGATGCCGGGGCGGCCGTTGGCGGTCGGCGGTCCCTCATAGAAGATGAAAGGCGGCCCGTAGCGCGTCGCCTCGCTCACCCGTGTGAACAGGCGCTCGAGCTTCCACGTTGCGAGCAGGTGCTTCTCCAGCTCGTCGATGGACTGCGTCTGATCCGAAGGCGGATACGGCATCTGCTAGAGCTGCTCCAGGACGCCGCGCACGACGGCCGCGAGCTTGGGCTCGGCGCCGCGCGCGACGGCAATGATCTGTTCCACCGACGTCGGCTCGAGTGCGTCGGGGAGACAGTTGTCCGTGATGATCGAGAGCCCGAGGACGCGCATGCCCTGGTGGACCGCGGTGATCACTTCGGGCACCGTGCTCATGCCCACGACGTCGGCGCCCAACGCGCGCAGCATGCGATACTCGGCGCGCGTTTCGAGGTTCGGCCCCGGCACCGCGACGTAGACGCCCTCACGCAACACGATCTTGTGCTGGAGCGCGACCTCGCGCGCGAGCTTGCGCAGCTCGGGATCGTACGCGGCCGACATGTCGGGAAAGCGCGGGCCCTCGGCATCGTTGTTCGGGCCCGCCAGCGGATTGTCGCCGAGGAGATTGATGTGGTCGGAGATGAGGACGAGATCGCCCGTAGCCCACAGCGGATGCATCCCGCCCGACACGTTGGAGACGATCAGCGTCTTCGCGCCCAGGGCGCGCAGCACCCGCACCGGAAACGCGACTTGCTGGAGCGTGTAGCCCTCATAGCGATGGAAGCGGCCCTGCATCATCGCCACGCGGGTCTTGCCCAGCGCGCCGAACAACAGCCGGCCCGCATGGGTCTCGACCGTCGGACGGGGGAAGCCGGGAATATCGGCGTACGGGATCGTGACGTCGGCCTTCAGCTCGTCGGCCAACGCCCCGAGTCCGGTGCCGAGAATGACCGCGACTTCCGGAACGATTGCGGTCCGCGTCTTCACGGCGCGGACCGCGTCTGCGACGGAGACTGCGTTCACGCTGTCTGGCTCCCCCCCCCTCCCCCTCCGTCCAGCGCGCGCAGCTCGGCGAGCTGGCGCTCGAGCAGCGCGCGAAAGCCGCCCATGTACTGCTGAAACTGGCGCTCCGTCTCCGCCATCCTCGCCTGCACGGCGCCCTGGGCGGTGCGTGCTTCGTCGAGCAGCCGTTTCGCTGTCGCTTCGGCCTCGCGCACGATCACCTGTCCCTCGCGCTCGGCAGCGGCGCGCGTGTCCTGGCGCAGCTGCTGCGCCGCGACGAGCGCTTCGTTCATCGCTTTCTCGCGTTCGCGGAATACCCGCAGCTGTTCGGTCAGTGCGGAGAGGCGCTCCTCGAGGACCTGGCGCTCGCGAATCGCGCGCTCCAGCGCGTCGGCGACGCGCATGCGAAAGTCTTCGACACCCAGCGTGTCGTAGCCGCGCAGGGTCTTCCGAAACTCCTGCTTGCGGATGTCGAGCGGTGTGAGGTTGAAGGCTTCGTCGTTCACGGCGTCTCCCCCCCCCTCGCCCTCGGTCCGAAGAGGGCGGTACCCAATCGGATCACCGTTGCTCCTTCGAGAACCGCTGGAGCGTAGTCGCCTGACATCCCCATCGAGAGGGTCGGCAGCCATACTCCTTCCTCCTCCTTGATCCTATCGCGCAAGACGCGCAGGTCCCGGAACGTCCGGCGCTGCACGCCTTCGTCGTCGGTCAGTGGTGCGAGCGTCATCAGCCCTTCCAACCGCAGATGCTCGAGCTCGGCGACCTGTCGCGCCAGCATCGGTGCCTGCTCCGGCGCGCAACCGCTCTTCTGCGCCTCGCCCGCCACGTTCACCTGCAACAACACGCGCTGTGGTGTCGTCGATCTGCGATCGAGCTCGCGCGCCAGCTCGACGGAATCGAGGGAATGTACCAGATCGAACCGTCCCGCGACGACGCGGGCCTTGTTGCGCTGGAGGTGGCCAATGAGGTGCCACCGAATCCCCAGTCCCTTACCCCCAGCCCCTAACTCGTCCTGTTTCTGCACCGCTTCCTGGACGCGGTTCTCACCGATGTCGGCGAGGCCGGCGTCCATCGCTGCGCGAATCGCGTCCGATCCGAACCCTTTCGTCACGGCGACGATCGTCACCGGCTGGGGGGGGGCCAGCCGCGCAAGCTCGGCCCTCACCTGCGCCAAACGCTCCGGCAGGGCCTCGAAACCCATAGCCGATCAATTTAACGCTTAAAGAGGCTCTGCACGCCCTCGGTTTCGATGCGGCGAATGACGCCGGCGAGTGCCGGGCTGGGATTCAGGTGGTAGCTCCGGCGCAGATAATCCAGCGCCTGGCGCTGATCGCCGCGCAGAACGGCGGCGTTCCCCAGCTCCAGGAACGGCACTGAGAACGACGTAGCGACCTGTTGGGCGGCCGGCTCGAGGTCGAGCGAGTCCGCTTCGAACAACTTGCCCCACGTGAACACGGAATCCACGAGCATGCGGGTCCGTGTGGAATCCACCATCGTCCCTTGGACGCCGCGCAGAAACCGTCGCGTCGTATCGGCGCGCGGGACGATCTTGAACACGAGCCCCTGGAACACGAGATGGGGATCGAGACCGAGCCAGGATCCCCGACCCGACGACACGCCGAACGTGACCGGGCGCCCGGCCGGCAGATATTGCGCGATCGTATAGAAGATCACCTGATCGGACGTGCGCAGAACCTCGCCCTTACGCACCGGAAGCTCGAAGTTCCCCGCGCGAAAGACGCCATCGTCACTCACCCGCAACGGCTGCATCCCCTGGATGTCTTGGGCCGTCAGCTGCAAGACCGGACCCGCCGGCGGCTGCGGGGGGGAGGGCGCGAGCGTCCGGTAGAACGCAGGCGCGCGCGCGGCGTCGAACGGCCTCGCGGATCGCGACGCGAGCTGGCGCAGATACCAGTCGAGATTGGCGAGCGAGAGGTTGATGAGCGTGACGTCCTGCCGGATGCCTTCCACTTCCTGCAGGTACCACACCGGGAACGTGTCGTTGTCGCCGTAGGCGAACAGGACGCCGTACGGCTCCACCGATTGCAGCAGGTTGTACGCGAAGTCACGCGCGACCGTCGCATCCGGGCCGTGACGGCGCGAGGCCGCCATGAAATTGGCGGCGAACGGCACGAGCGTGATCAGTGAGGCGACGGCGATTCCGACACGCGCCGGCGCGACCTGCGACACCCAGCGCACCAGCCGCACAAGCCCGAACGCGGCGAACACGCCCCAGATCTGGAAGCTCACGACGAAGAAGTAGTCGCGCTCGCGCACCTCATGTTGGTCAATCGTGGGGTACTGATCCCAGAACAGCGAGAACCCCGCCTTGAAATTCATGTAGATCACGAGGCCGATACCGGTCACGAGCCACAGCGCGCCGAGGAGGTATGCGATCCCCCGGTCGCGACGGCGGGCGAACTCGAATCCCAGCATGCCCAACGAAACGAAGACGAGCGAGACGAACACCATGGGGATGTTCGGCAGCGTGCGGCCCCATTGCCACGAACAGTACTGGAAGAAGTTGAGCAGCTGTTGCCCGAACAGGTTCAGAGTCCGGCCGGGATTGTCCGGACCGGGGAAAAACATCGGATTGTCGAGCAGACCGCGGCTGCCGAATTGCTCCCGCCGGATGACGGCGAGCAGGTTGTGCCAGTTTTCCGGGGCGGCCTCGTTGAGGACCGGATGCAAACCGGAGCGGATATAGAGGAACGCGTAGATCGAGATCCCGGCGGCCGCGACGCCGATCGCCACGATCGGGAACGTGGGCGAGTCGGCGGTCACGCACGCCACGACGGCTCCCGCGACGAGCACACCGCCCACGATGAGCAGCGGCGTGCTGCCGAGGCCGACGGCCACGAGGACGAACCACAGCGCCGTGAGCGTGCCCCACTCCGTCCATTCGACTTTCCGCTCGTCGGGATCGGCCGCGGGCCGGGTCCGCAGCGTGTGTGCAATGAACAGCGACACCGCCGGCCCGACGAGCAGCGCCAGCAAGTGATTACCGATCGACAGCGCGGCGATGTAGACGATCAGCAGCAGGATGTGCGGTGCACGAGCCGTTCCCCTGACATCGCGCCACCGCAAGCACAACCAGCAAATCGCCGCGATGCTGAACGTCGCGAACGTGTAGACCTCGGTCTCGTTGCTGTTCTGCCACTCCGTGAAGGCGAATGCGGAGAGAAGCGCGGCGGCGGCCGCGCCGCCTACGCGCAGGATCCGGTCCTCGTCGGCCAGCAATCGATGCGCGACCAGAAACAGGCATCCCGCGCCCGCCGCCGAAAAACAGGCGCTCATGAGATTCAACCGCCACGCGTACTGGCCGATGCGGAGGATGTCTGCCCACACGTGGCCGACCAGCACGAAGAGCGGCGTGCCGGGCGGGTGCGGAACGCCGAGGACCTTCGACGCCGTGATGAATTCCCCCGCATCCCACAGGGTGACGGTGGGCGCGAGCGTGATCACATATCCAATGAGGACCAGGAGCGCGACGACCGCCGCCTCCCGGTACGGGGGCTTAGGTGGCAGGCTGAGTCACGCGCTCGCCGCCTTCGAGATGCGAGACGGCGCCCGAGAGCAAATCGCGCACCTGTTGTGGGGTGAGGTGCCGGTACAGCAGCCCGTGACTGGCGACGGAAATCGTGGACGTCTCCTCCGACACGACGAGCACCGTCGCATCGGTCTCCTCCGACAACCCGAGGGCCGCGCGGTGGCGCGTGCCGAGGGATTTGTCGGCGACCTTGAACTGCGTGAGCGGCAGCACGCACCCGGCGCCGATGATGCGATCGCCGCGGATCAGGATCGCGCCGTCGTGCAGCGGCGAGTACGGCGTGAAGATCGTGGTCAGGAGGTCGGCCGAGACCTTCGCTTCCACCGGCACGCCAGTCGTGATGAACTCTTCCAGCCCGATGTCGCCCTCGACGGCGATGATCGCGCCGGTGCCCGCACGTGACAGTCGGTCCAGCGCCTCCGCAATCTCTTCCGCCACCGATTGCCGGTCGCTGCGCGAGAAGGCGCGCATGAAGCGGGATTGCCCGAGCCGCGCCAGCGCGTTGCGCAGCTCCGGCTGGAAGACGACGATCGCCGCGAACGCGCCGTAAGTAAATACCACGCCCAGCAGCGTATAGATGATCGTGAACTTGGCAAACACGGCCACGAAGTAGGTCAACGACAGAATCACGAGGCCGATCACGATCTGCATCGCGCGGGTCCCGACGAGGAACAGCAGGAAGCGGTAGATGACGAACGAGACCAGCAGGATCTCGAACACATCCGGCCAGAGCCGTGGCGAGAGAAACTTGAAGGCGTCGACGTTCACGTTGGATTGGTCGTAGCGCCCGCCAGTGCAAGGGCTTCGCGTGTAATTGCGACGTCGTGAACTCGGAACAACCGCGCGCCGCGCTCCCAGGCCAGTGCGGAGGCGACAGCCGTGGCGCGATCGCGGTCTTCTACCGGACGGCCCGTCGCGGCGCCCAAAAACCGCTTCCGCGACAGGCCGACGGCTACAGGATAGCCAAGGGCGACGATCGTTGCCAGTTCGTCGAGCAGCCGCAGGTTCTGAGCGACTGTTTTGGCGAAGCCAAACCCTGGGTCGACGACGATGCCCTCGCGAGCAATCCCCGCCCGCTCGGCATTTTCGGCAGTGGCCGCGAGCTCTCCGGCCACCTCGGGAGCGACGTGGGAGTACGTGGCCAGATCGTCCATCGTGGCCGGGGTGCCTCGCATGTGCATGAGGATCACTCCGGCCTCCGCGCGCGCCACGACCGCGGCCAGCCTGGGGTCATACTGCAACCCGGAGACGTCGTTCACGACGGCGGCCCCGGCGTCGAGTGCGGCCCGCGCGACCTCCGCCTTGCGGGTGTCGACCGACACCGGGCCAAGGCCCCGCTTAATCAGCCCGGCAATCACCGGCACGACCCGGGCGATCTCCTCATCCACCGGCACCGGTTTGGCGCCCGGCCGCGTCGACTCACCACCCACATCGAGAAGGCGTGCGCCGTGCGCCGTGAGCCGTGCGCCGTGTTCGATCGCTGCCTCGACAGACGGCAGATGACCACCATCGGAGAATGAATCGGGTGTGACGTTGATGACTCCGACAATGACCGGTTTATCGAGCGGCAACTCAGCGCCACGAATCAACCAGGAGCGGGAGGGCTCCGCGCGCGCCGCGAGGAGCCGGCCGAGTTCCGGAGCAAGACGCGCCAGCTCGGCCGGTGCGCGGTCGTAGCGCGCGAGCGGTGCGATGCGACTCGTGGAGCCTGCCACGAGCGCCCAGCCCCCAGGCCCCAACCCCGAGCCCCCAGTAAGTACGTCGGCGCCCGACTTGGTGCCCCAATGCACGAGCGCCTCGCGCTCGGCTTCGGTAATGTCTTCGATGAGGACGACGAACGGCTGGATGCCGATCGCGGCGAACCACGCCGGCTGTGCTTCCCATCCCCTGGCCACGAGCGCCGCGCGCACCGCTTCCGGTGTATGCGCGGCGAGCGCGGTGACTTTCACCTGAGCGCCTGCACCACCTGGAGCCGGGCCGCGCGCAGCGCCGGGAAGAAACCGCCGATCACACCCATCACGACAGCGAAGGCGATTCCCACGCCGAGCAGGAGCGGCGTGATGCGAAAACTGAAAGCGATTTCGCTGAAGCTCGACCAGTTCGTGGTACCGGTCACGATGCCGTTGATGGGCAGCGCGAACAGGCAGCCGAGGATTCCGCCGATGAGCGCGATGAAGGCGGACTCGGCGAGGAAGCTCACGAGCACAGTCCACGGCTTGAATCCCAGCGTCAGCAGCACGCCGATCTCCGGTGCACGGGAGGCCACCGCGGCGTACATCGTGTTGATCGCGCCGAACACCGCCCCGACCGCCATGATCGCCGTGATCATCACCGCGAGGAAGCTCAGGATGCGTCCCAGCAGCTGGGACTGCTGCGCGTAGAACTCGGATTCGCGGTGGACGTCCACGGTCATGCGCTTGTCGGTCTGCAGCGCACGCTGCGTCTCCGCGAACGAGGCGGGGTCCTTCAGTCGGAACGTGATCGACTGGAAGACGTCGCCGCGGAACACGGGCATGAACTGCTCGTTCTCGCCCCAGATCTCGGATTCGAATGCCGAGCCCGCCGCCGAGAAGTGGCACACGACGGTCCAATCGCGCCCGGCGAAATGCAGCGTCTGCCCGATGCCGGTATGCGGGAAGCGCTGGGTCAGCCGATTCCCGACGCACACCTCCGGGCGGCCCGACGTGGGGCGCTGCCCCGCCGTGATCTTCACGTTGTTCCGGACTTGCCAGGCCTGGTCGCTCACGCCGCGCACGACGACGTTGGCGACTTGCGTCGTATCGAACGATTTCCCGAGCGGAATCAGTACGTAGACCTCGGGCGACACCAGCGGGCGGCCGTCGCCGCCGGTCGCGACGTGCGGATCGGCCGCGATCATGCTCGCCACGTCTCGACCGAGACCGCTCGACAGCTCCGAGTCAGCCCCTTTTCGCAGCACCATCGCGTTGGTCTCCGAGCCCGTGCGGGCGAGCGCCGAGCGGAACCCATTCGCCAGCGCCAGCATGCCGATGAACACAGCGACGACCAGACCGACGCCAAGTGCGGTGAGCGCCGTCGACACGGGGCGCTGCACGACACTGCGAACGTTGTAGACGATCGGAATCATTCGACCTTCCGGAGCGCTTGCACGATCGGCAGCCGCGCCGCGCGCAGCGCGGGCACCAGGCCGCTCGCCAGCATCAAGCCGAGGGCGACGAGCACTCCGAAGATCAGCGTGCTGGTCGCGACCTTGAAGCCCGGCAGGAAACCCGCGCCGTTGAAGTGGATGGCCGGATAGAGCAGCGTCGCGCCACCAAGTCCGATCGCCGCGCCGGTGAGTGCCATGGCGCCGGCTTCGACCATCACGAGGGTAAACAGGAGCTTGTCGGAGAATCCGACGGTCTTGAGGACGGCGATCTCACCGGTGCGCTCCCGCGCGCTCATCATCATCGCGTTCGCGGTCACGAGGAGAATCGCAAACACGACGGCCAGGCCGATCGTGCTCATCAGGAAGCTCACGTTCCCCCACATCGTCGCGAAGCTCGCCTGGAACTCGCGCTCGGTACCGGTCTTGGTCGGCGAGCTGGAGTTGCGGAACAGGTCGTCGATCGCTTTCGCGATGGCCGGCGCGTGCGATGGGTCATCGATCTCGACGATGTACCACCCGGCGATTCCGGCCCGGCCGATCCGCTCGTCGAAGTAGTCGTGATGGAAGATCAGCACGTTGTCCCCGATCGCCGGATCGGTGGGGTGGTAGACGCCGTCGATCTTGAACGTCCAGTCCCCCGGGAAGATCGTGCCCTGCAGCGTAACGTTCTGCCCCAGCTTCCAGCCGAACTGGCTGATCAAGCGGTCGCCGATGATCGCGCCGGTGCGGTCCTGCACGAACGCCTGCTTCTGATCGGCCGGCATCACGATCTCGGGATAGAGGGCGAGGTAGGACTCGGCATCGACCGCGAAGTTGGCGAAGAAGTTCTTGCCGTCGCCGTAGCGGCCGCCGAACCAGTTGGCCCACGAGAGGCCGGTTACCCCGGGGAGCGCCTTGATGCGGTTGCCGTACGCGAGCGGCAGCGGAAACACGAGTCCGGTCGCATTGAGGGTGACCAGGCGCCGCGCGCCCCCGAACTGCGCCGCTGCCGCCATCGTCGTGGTGACGCTGCGAAGCGACGCAAACAGGAATAACGCCAGTGCCACGCTCGCGACGGTGAGCACGGTCCGAAGCTTGTGCCGGCCGAGGTTCGCGACGACCAGCTGCAGGTACTTCACCGCGCTGCTCCCGCCATCGCGCGCGGCTTCTCGATCAGGTCGCCCTTCTCGAGATGCAACGTCGTCTTGGCGCGCTCGGCCGCATGGGCGTCGTGCGTCACGATGATGATCGTCTTGTTGAACTCGTTGTTGAGGCGCTGGAGCAACGCCAGCACTTCCTGTGAGCTCTTCCCATCGAGCTGGCCGGTGGGCTCATCGAGCAGTGTCACCGTAGGATCGGCGACGATCGCACGCGCGATCGCCGTCCTTTGCTCTTGCCCACCCGAGAGCTGACGAGGATAGTGGTCAGCGCGGTCCGCGAGGCCTACCACGTCCAGCGCAAGCTTCACGCGTTCAGTGCGCTCCTTCTTCGACAGCCGGGTTAGCAGGAGCGGAAGCTCGACGTTTTGATATGCCGTCAGGACCGGCAGCAGGTTGAACGACTGGAATACGAAGCCGACGTTGCGCGCCCGCCAGGCGGCCAGCTGTCCCGCCGTCATGGCGCTGACTTCCGCACCTCCAACCCGCACGGTGCCGCGCGTCGGCTGGTCGAGCCCCGCGATGAGGTTGAGGAGGGTCGACTTGCCCGACCCCGACGGTCCCATCAACGCCGTGAAGCTTCCCGCTTCGATGTCGAGCGTCAGTCCCGTGAATACATCGATTTTTTGCGTGTCGCGCTGAAATGACTTGTCGACGTCGCGGATTTCGACGAGTGCCATGTATATCCTGTGATCAGGTGATTGGTTCGTCATGTGTAGGGGCGCAGCATGCTGCGCCCCTACGGCGCCGTCTTAACGCGCTGACCCTCTTTGGGAGTTTCAACACCACCGACCAACAGCTGCTCGCCGCCAGAGAGACCGGAACGAATCTCGCGGAAATTACCACTGACCGGACCTGCGTCAACGTCACGTCTTTGTAACCGTCCATCGCGGATGATCCACACGACGTCGCGGCCGTTCTCCGATCGGACCGCCTCGGCGGGGACGATGATGCGCGGCCGCTCGACCGGCTGCGCTGCACCCGCCGCGACCGGCCGTGGGGCTTGGAGAAACTCGACTTTCGCACCCATCTCGGTGAGAATGCGCGGGTCGCGATCGAGGATCGACACCTTCACTTGCACGGTGGCGCGCTGCCGGTCCGCCGTCGGGATGATCTGCCGCACCGCCCCGCGAAACGCCGTGTCCGGATACGCATCGAGCGTGATGCGCGCCTGCTGATCGCTCTGAATGCGCGCGATGTAGGCCTCGTTGACGTCCACCTCCACCTCGAGCGTCGCGAGGTCGGCCATCGTCACCACCGCGCCCCGCGTCAACCCACCGCCGACCGACGGCGCGACGACTTCACCGACCTCCGCTTCCTTGCGCAGTACGGTGCCGCTGAACGGCGCACGGATATACGTGTTTTCGAGGTTGGCCTGCGCGACCCGGAGCGCCGCCGCCGCGGCATCCACGCGCGCAGACTGCGCGCCGAAGCGCGCGTCGGCCTGACGAGCGCGGCTGTCTGCGTTCTCGACATCCTGGGGCGACACGAGATTCGGATTCTGCGTGTGGATGTCCCGGACGCGCACGTAGTCGCGCTGCATCTGGTCGCGGTCCGACTGGGCCTCGATCAACGTCGCTTTAGCGCTCGCGACGCCCGCTTCGGCCTGCCCCACCGCCGCGGCGTAGTCGGCGTTATCGAGTCGCGCGATGATCTGGCCCTTCTCGACGCGCGATCCTTCGCTGACGTTGAGCATTGCGAGCCGGCCCGGGATCTTTGCTGACACGGCGGCCTTCGTCCGAGCGACGACGTATCCATTCGCTACCACAGCGACGGAACTGCCGTTGCCGCCCCTCGCCGCCCCTCCGCCGCCGGACGTAGAAACGGTCACGACCTGCGCCGGAACCGCGCCGCCCCGCCGCGCCACCAGCATGACGACGAGGACAACCAGAGCGGCGGCGGCGACCAGCCACAGCACGCGACCAAACGCCCGCTTGACCGCGCGCGGCGGGTCGTCGCGATTGATCCGAAGCTTGGAAAGGTCGGCGGCTGGGGGAGAGGCGGTCACGCCCCGGCAGGCTCAGGCGGCGGATTGCGGAGAATGCCGCCGGACGTCCGCTGTGGCGTCTTCTCCTTCTCCTGTTCGCCAACGTCGGTGCGCGTCGGCGGAGCCGGCGGCACCCACGGCGGCAGCGCCTGGCCGGCGATCACCATCTCGACCATCTCGCGCTCCAACGTCTCGCGCTCCAGCAGAGCCGCTGCCAAACGATCGAGCGCGGCGCGCCGCTCGCTGACGATACGCGCCGCCTCGGCGTAGGCGCGCGTGAGGATGTTCTTCACTTCCTCGTCCACGATCTGCGCGGTGCGATCGGAAATCTCCCGGCGCTGCACGACTTCGCGGCCCAGGAAGATCTCCTGCTCGCGGTCGCCCACGGCAATCGGACCGATGACCGCGCTCATTCCGAACTGCGTGACCATGCGCCGCGCGATGTTGGTCGCTTGCTGGATATCCTGCGCCGCGCCGGTGGTCACCTTCTCCGGCCCGAACACCAGCTCCTCGGCAACGCGGCCGCCGTACGCCATGGCGAGCCGCGACTCGATCGACCGCTTGGTGTACTTGTGCAGCTCTTCCTCCGGCAGGTACGCCGTGAGGCCGAGCGCCCGACCACGGGGAATGATCGTAACCTTGTGCAGCGGATCGGCGTCGGGCACGGTCAACCCGACGAGGGCGTGGCCGGCCTCGTGATAGGCCACGAGACGCCGCTCCTCGTCGGAGAGCACGCGGCTCTTCCGCTCGAGGCCCAGCATCACCTTGTCCTTCGCGTCCTCGAAGTCCTGGCCGTCCACCTGCGACTTGTTGCGGCGCGCGGCGAGCAGCGCGGCTTCGTTGACGATGTTCGCGAGCTCGGCGCCGGCAAGACCCGGCGTGCCGCGGGCGATGCGCTCGAGGTTCACGCCGGGCGCCATCGGGATCTTGCGTACGTGCACGCGCAGGATCTGCTCGCGGCCTTTGAGGTCGGGCATGTCCACCACGATCTGGCGATCGAAGCGGCCGGGCCGCAGCAGCGCGGGATCGAGGATGTCGGGCCGGTTGGTGGCCGCGAGCAGGATCACGCCTTCGTTGGATTCAAAGCCGTCCATCTCGACGAGCAGCTGATTGAGCGTCTGCTCACGCTCGTCATGCCCGCCGCCGAGGCCGGCGCCGCGGTGGCGCCCGACGGCGTCGATTTCGTCGATGAAGATGATGCAGGGCGCGTGCGCCTTGCCCTGCTCGAACAGATCGCGCACGCGCGAGGCGCCCACGCCGACGAACATCTCGACGAAGTCGGAGCCCGACATCGAGAAGAACGGCCGGCCCGCCTCGCCCGCCACCGCCTTCGCGAGCAGCGTCTTGCCGGTTCCCGGCGGCCCCACAAGCAGCGCGCCCTTGGGCAGCCGGCCGCCAAGCCGCTGGAATTTCTGCGGGTCTTTCAGGAAGTCGATGATCTCCTCGAGCTCCTGCTTCGCTTCGTCGCAGCCCGCGACGTCGGCGAACGTGACTTTGGGTGTGTCGCCCGCGAGCAGCTTCGCCTTGGACTTGCCGAACGCGAAGGCGCGGTTGCCGCCCTGCTGCATCTGCCGCAGCATGAAGATCACGAGGCCGAAGATCAGCAGGTACGGCAGGAACTGTATGAGCACGAGGCCGAACGATTGGCCCGGCTCGCGCGCGGCAACGTCCACGCCCTTGGCCGACAGATTGGCGGCGAACTTGTCGTCCGCCTCGAAGGGCAGCAGGACGTTGAAGCGCTCCACGGTCTGGCGCTTCACCACGACCGGATGGACGAACACGCCCCGCACCTTTTGGCGCTCCGCGATTTCCACCGAGGCGATGTTGCCGGCGTTCAGCTCCTCCATGAACTCGCTGTATTTGATTTCGGCTTCTTCACGCCGGCGGCTCGATGCGAGCTGCACCAGCGCGATCGTCCCGACGATGAGGAGCGCCCAGAACGAGAGCGTCCGCAGCATCCGGGCCCAGTTGAATTCCCGCGGTGGCGGGGGGATACGATTAGCCATCTATGTCAGACTCGCTATATAGGGAAGGTGCCGGAAGTTTTCCGCGTGATCGAGGCCGTAGCCGACCAGGAACAGCGTCGGGGCGTCGAATCCCAGGAATTTCGCCTCCAGCTCCAAATGTTCAGCCACATGTTTGTGCAACAGTGCACAGATCTCCAGACTGCGCGGCCGCCGCTGCCGCAGCAGCGCGACCAGCTTGTTCAGCGTCTTGCCGGTGTCGATGATGTCCTCAACCAGCAGGATGTGCTTTCCGGCCAGCTCCGTCTCCGGGTCATACACCAGTCGCACGTTCCCGCTCGACACCGTTCCTTCGCCGTAGCTCGACGCGACGAGAAAATCGACCTGCAGCGGCCGGTCGATCCGCCGCACCAGATCGCTCAAGAAGATGAAGCTGCCCTTGAGAAGGCCCAGGACCAGCAGATCGCCATCAGGGTAGGCCGCCGTGATTTCCCGGCCCAGGCTCTGCACTCGCTCCGCGATCGCCTCCTCGTCGAAGACGATGCGCTTGAGCTCACGCCCCCCCGTCTGCTTCGGCCGAGCCGCACTCGATAACATCCAGCCTCACCGCTCGAGTTCCAGGCGCCGGCACGCCTTCCGCACTGCGACAGATGCCGGGCACCCAGAGAATGGTCGCCCCTCTACTGACGACGGGATAGCGCGGCCGCGCGCTGCGCGGCACCCGCGCTTCCATTAGTAAGCGCCTGAGCGGCCGATGCCCGACACCGCCCAGCGGCACCAGCGCATCGCCGCGCGCGGGCCGCCGCACTTCCCACGCGGCGCTGTCCACCCACGTCGTCCACGTCGAGCGCTCGATCTGCGCAGGCGCCGACGCCGGCGACCACGCGATCGAGAATCCGCCGAACAGTGCCGTGCCCCGCTCGCCGGTCGGCCAGATCCGCTCGAGCGCGCAATCGACCGCGGGATTCGCGTCGCGACCGACGCGCAACTGATCGAATGCCACTTCGGCCGACCACCCGTCGCCCAAGGGCAGACGGCGGCCGGAGGGACGCTGCGCCAGTGCCACAATCCGCTGCGCTCGCGTGGGGCCGAGGACGAGTCCTACTCTGCGGGCCGCCGCGCGCAAAAGTGCAACAGACAATGCGTTATCATAGCCGCACACACTCGCGCGGGCAACGGTAAAGCTGGCGCCCTCTACGCGCAGCGCTAAGTCCGGCAGCAGGTCCAGCATGCGATCCCAGGCGCGACGGTCACTGGCCGCATGACGACCCTGCGCGAGCACGTCGCTCCGCAGCCGCGGGCCGAGGCGCTCGTTCAGGAGCGGCAGCAGCGTCGTGCGGACCCACGAGCGCAGGTGCCGCGGGTCGCGGTTGGCGGGATCGTCGTAAACCGGCAGGCCGCGCGCCGTGACGTGGGCCAGCAACTCGCCGCGCGTGAACGGTAATAGCGGCCGCACGAGCCCGCCGCGCCCGCGTCCGGCGATTCCGGCGAGACCGGCGGGCGCACTGCCGCGCAACCCTCGCAGCAGGATCGTTTCGACTTGATCGTCTTCATGATGCGCAGTCACGATGTACTTCGCGCCGCGGCGTTTTTGCACTTCACGGAGCCAGGCATATCGCGCGCGCCGCGCTTCGGTCTCCGTCGCATCGGGCCCGAGGCTCAACTCGCCCAGCTCGATCGGCAAGCCATACTTCTCCGCGAGGGTGTTGACCGACCGTGCGACCGTCCCACTGTCCGACGAAATCCCATGGTCCACGTGCGCCACCACGAGCTCGAGCCGGAGCTCTTTGGCGAGCGTGTTCACGACATCCAGCAACGCGACGGAGTCCACACCGCCCGACACCGCGACGAGCGCCTCTCCCGGCGTGCGGAAGAGCGGATTCTCGCGAATGTGCGCCAGCACGCGCGCGGGCAGCGAGTCAGTAGTGGCCATGTATCTTGAAGTATGCGCGAACCCGACCTGACGTACCAACTGCTGCGCAACCTGACGTCCCCAGTCGTGGCGGTTACGTCGGAGCACAACGGCAAGGAGAACGGCATGATCTCCGACGCCGCGGTGCGCGCCTCGATCGTGCCGTCCGTTCCCCGGTTGTCGGTCTACATCCACAAGTTCAACTACAGCCACAACATGATCTTCGAATCGGGGCGTTTTGGACTGCACCTGCTGCACACGAAGCAGTTCGACGTGGTGCATCGCCTCGGCTTTGTGAGCGGTCGCGACCGCGACAAACTCGCGGGGCTGCCGTACCATCGCGGGGTTCTCGGCGTGCCGGTGCTCGATGATTGTTTTGCGCACTTCGAGTGCAGCGTGGTCAACGTGATGGACACAGGAAGCTCTACGCTGTTCCTGGGCGACGTCGTTGCCGTCGGCCCCGGCGCCGCGGCCGGCCTCGAGCCGAGCGGCGAGCTGCTGACGGCGACCTACTTCCGCGCGAACATGCCGGCGGAGTGGCGGGTCGAGTACGAAGCGAAGCTCATCGAAGCGCAGCAGGTCGGGGCGGAAATGTCGAGGACGATCAAGTCGGTGGTGTGGAAGAGGACATGAACGACGTAGGGGCGCAGCGTGCTGCGCCCCTTCACGACGATTGCGGTACCGATTAGCGATTCAACAACGCGCTGACGCCGATCCCGATTCCCCAATTCCCGTTGTAGCTGACCAGGTAGGACTTGTTGGCCGAGCTCGGCATGAAATCCGTGTGCCCGTCGAGCCGCACTGCGAGCGCCTTCCCGAACCGCTGCCGTACACCGACCTGCCCCGATACGCCGCTATCCTTCGCCTCGTAGGTCCCCGTGTACGTATTCCGCACGAACCCGATCCCGGCGAAGACCTCGGCGCGACTCGTGGACGGCACGTCGTAGACGAGCCATACGTGGAGCGGCCGGTAGCCGGCGCCGTTCTTCGAGGCGTGCGCGATGTCCACCTCGATCGCCAGGAACGAGACCGGGTTCACGCCCACGCGCCCACCGAATCCGAGCGCATTGCCGACGGGGAGAGAGTTGTCGGCGTTGACATAGGCAGCGAACGCGCCGATCTCGAACGAGCCTCGTTTCTGGGCTCGCGCGGGGAGTGCGGCGGTGCAGGCTGCTCCGACAACGAGCAGTAGGACGCGGAACGTCATGACGGCCCCCTTTTGGGGTGAATGACAGGTTCCCAATCTGATATGCGAGGCGGACGGGCGGTAGAGCGCAAAACGACCCCGGGGGTCAGCCGCCCGGGGCCGTTTTTTCGACAATAGCAGGGGTGGGATTCGAACCCACGACCCCGGCATTATGAGTGCCGTGCTCTCACCAGGCTGAGCTACCCTGCCGTACACCTGTGCTAGTTGACGCCGACCCTTCCCTGCACCGAGGCGATCAACTTGGCAGAATCGTAGCCGACGCCATCCTTAAAAACAATCGTGGGGCTGCGGATCACCGAGGGGTCGGCCGTCAGATCGCCGCGGAGCACGACCAGGTCGGCCAGCTTCCCCGGCTCGACCGTCCCAAGCGTCTGCGCGACGCCCAGGATCTTTGCGCCGTTGGCGGTCATGATCTGAATCGCCTGCGCCGGCGCGAACCCCGCTTCGATGAACAGCTCGTAGTTGCGCTGATCGCCGAATCCGGCGAGCGCCCCGCCGATGCCCGTCGGATCGACGCCCGCCGCCAATAGACCGCCGGCGGCGACGAACTCCCGCTCGAACGCCATCGAGTTCTTGAACGCCTGCAGCGAGACCCAGCCGTTGCCGCTCGAGTCGATCTGCTGGCGCATCTTCATGTAGCTGTCGCGCACCTCCGGATCCATCGCTTGCAGCACCCGCTCGTCCTTGGTCGGACGATTGGCCACGAACGGCTCGTAGACAGCGAGGGTGGATGTCATGGACACGTGGTGCTGGACGAGTGACTGAATCGTGGCCTGGCCGGCATTGCCCTTCGGATCCGACGCGCTGATCTGCGTCATCAGATTGACCGGACAGACGTCGGCCTGCTTCCCGGTCGTGAAATCGGACGCCGTGAGCATGCCGTGCTCCAGATTGTCGATACGGAGCGACACCGCTTCCTGGAAACTCACGGAGCAGAGGTGGCCCGTGACCTTGATGCCGTGCCGGTGCGCCTCTTGAATCGCCGCGCCCAGCTCGGCGCGGCGGATGTCGGTGTATGCCTTGATCCAGGTCGCGCCTTCCGCCGCCCAATAGGCGACGAAGCGCCGCGCGGCCTCGGGGGAGTTCAGGATGGCCATCGCCCCGCCGCCCTGCTCACCGGTGATGTACGGCGCGGTGAGATGGATGCGCGGGCCCGGCACCAAACCGTGATCGATCGCGTCCTTCAAATTGATCTCGGCATATGGCGCCCGGCTGCCCGTGGTGCGGATCGTCGTGACGCCAGACCCCAGATACAACCGCGGCCCCGTATACGACATCTGCACGGCCCGTCCGCCGGCGGCGGTATAGAACAGGTGGTCGTGCATCCCGATGAGACCGGGGATGACGGTCGATCCGCTCATGTCCATGACGCGTGCCCCGGCCGGGATCGGCACCGACCCCGCGGGACCCACCGTCGCAATCCGGCCGGCGCGAATGACGATCGTCTGGACGGTCTTGGGGGCGCCACCCGTCCCATCGACGAGGAGGACGTGGGTCAACGCGAGCAACGACGCATCGACGGTGACGTATTCGCGCACCTGGGCCGCCAGTGAATCGGGACGCTGTGTGGCGAGCGCGAGCAGGAGGGTGAGCGCGTACATGAGATCTCCTCGCTAATCGATGGTGAAATGCATCATCATCCCGGCCGAGAGATGCTCGGCGATATGGCAGTGGAGCATCCATTCGCCGGGGTTGGCGGTGTCGAGCAAAATATCCACCACCGCGCCGGCAGGCACCAGCACGGTGTCCTTCCACGCCAGGTCCTTGTTGGGCACTCCATTCACCGCCAGCACGAGGAAGCGCTGGCCGTGCAGATGAATCGGATGTTGCATCCCGTGAAACGCGCGGCGCTGATTGACCAATCGGATCTTCGCCGGCTCGCCGCGGCGGAAGTGCCAGGCGATATCCATGTTCTCCTGGCCCGTTGCCGGGTCCTTCAGGACCCAGCGCACCTGCCGGCCGGTGGACGCCCAGTTCATCATCGGCATCGTGCCGCCCCACTCGACGGGCGCAAAGTAAATCGAGTCGAGCTGCATCAGGCGCTCGGTCACGAACGGCAAGCCGTGCGTTTGGAGCGTGAGCACCAGCGTCTGATCGGGTGCCTTGTCGAGAAAGCGGCGGTATGGCTCCAGCGCGGCGAACGTCGCGGTGTCGCGTCGCAGCGCGACGAAGCTCGCCCGGAGGTCGTCGCGCACGGGCTCGCGCGCGACGGAGACCACGCCGAGTGTATCGACCTGGGGGAAGAAACGGCCGAAGAGGTGATCGAGGCCGATGACCTTGTTGACCAGTGCGACCTTCCCCGGCTTGTCGAATCGCACGTGCACGACGTAGCGCTCGGCCGGCGCGATCACGACGCTCTCCACCCACGCCTCGCGCTCGAACGGCCCGGCATCGCTCGCCACGAGCTTCATGCGCGCTCCCGGGAATGACAAGTTCAGCGTGCGGGTGCTCGACGCGTTCGTGAAGTAGAAGCGCACCACCTCACCGCGACGCACTGACAGCCGATAGCCCGGCTCACCGTTCACGAGAAACACGTTGCCGAACCGCCCCATCAACGCGTGAGTCGGTGATTCCTGGCCCCACGGAATGAGGCCTGCATCGCCGACCAGCAGGTCCTGCAGCATCAGGATCTGTTCGCGATTGGCGGGGATCTTCGCGCCGGGCTGCCGCACGAGAATGTTGCCGTACAGGCCGAGCGCTTGCTGGATGTCCTCGCGAATGTGCGGATGGTACCAGTAGATCCCCGCATCGGGGAACCGAAGCTTGTACGTGAACGCGTCGCCCACCCCCACCCCATCGACGCCGTCGAACGCGTTCTCGAGCCGGATGCCGTGCCAATGAATGCTCGTCGAGTCTGCGAGATGGTTCGTGAAACGCACCATGATCTCGGAGCCACGCGCGACTTCGATCAGTGGTCCAGGATATTGCCCGTTGTAGCTATACATCGTGTACGTCTGCCCATTGATCGTGCGGCGGACGAGCTCGGCATCGAGATCGATGACGTCACCGTCCTTGAGGCGAAGCACCTCGTTCGATTCTGCGTTTGGAATCGGCGAGTCCGCCACGGGGAGAAAAGGAGTCACCTCCGGGCGCAGCGCCATCTCCGACGGCAGCATCGTCACCCCGGACGGCGTCGGGACCATCGGCCAGCCGGCACTCTCGTGCTCGCCGTGGCCCATGGCGTCACCGGACCGCGCTGCTCCCAGCGAGAATTCGAGCAGATCGGGGGGAAACGGCCGCGTACTCGGCGACTGGCCGCGCACGATGATGCGGCCGCGGGGCTCGCGCACGCGCGTGCTGCGCTCGGCGGAGATGAGGATGTTGAACTTGTCGAAGTCGATCGGACGGAGCGTGACGCGCCCGTTCTTCACTTCGCCCAGCTCGATCAGCGAATCCATCTGCGGCGTCGTCGCCCACGCGATGTAGGTGCCCGAGGATGGAAGCCCGCTGAGATGGAAAATGGGGATGAAGCGGGAGTGGCCGGCGGCGGTGACGGCCACCGTAAACGGACCGGGAGGACTGGCGAGCTCGACGCGTCCTGAAACCCCGTTGAATCCGGGCGCGGCGACGAGCTCGATGCAATACAGATCGTGACTGGGGCCGAGTGGAGTGGGCGGGTCGCACGGTCGCGCCCGCCCTCCCCTCACCGTCTGCCCTTCGCAGATCCCCGCCGCAACGGCGAGGAGGACTAGTGCTTCGCGGACCTTGTCAATCCGAGGACGTCTCCGCGCCACCACTCACGCCTACGTGTGACCGGGGGGGGCGCCACCGGTCGCGCACTCGTCGTGAGGGACGAGACGTCGAACGTGTAGGCGCCGGTTTCTCCGGGCGCGCTGCTACCGATCACGATGTCGTAGGGCCCGCTCAGCGTAACGGTGAATTTGATGAATGCGTTCGGGTTGCCCGCGGAGCTGTCGTCGTTCTGGGCCACCAGCGAGCGGGGGTACGTGTTGAGATCCAGGATGCGATAGAGGGCCAGGCTCGGGTTTATCGCCGCCGAGTGCTCCGAGATGGTCAACACCGAGCCCTGGGTCAGCTGAATGCGCGCGACGTCGTAGTAGTGCGGCGTCGCCGAGCTGTCGGCGCAGTCGGTCGCCGTCAGCGAGTCGTTTACCGTCACACCGCGGGCGACCCAGACTGCCCGGCACCCGTTCATGCCGGCGGGCCGCGCCTCCGTCGCCATCGTGTAGGCGCCTGTGGTGAGCTGGTTGAACGAATTCGCGCCGATGACGTAGCTGCCGCCGGGGAAAATGATGTCGAGCTGCGAGTTCTGGACCTGCCCCAACGTGACGTCGTCATCGAATCCGAACAGCGGACCGTCGATGCTCCAGAAATCGACCCACGTGTCGAAAACCGTCGAATTCATCGTGAGGCGCATGCTCTGCTGCCCGGCGGGGAGATCGAGTGCGTAGAAATCGTAGAACCACCCCGCGTTCCGGTAGTTGCAGTCGTTCGCCGTGAGGGCGGCATTGACGGTCTGCCCAAGGGTGTAGGGCGTGATATAGGCGCAGGGATCCAGCGCCGTCGCGTGGTACACGACGTCGGAGACACCGGGCACCGCGGCGTGGATCGTAATAGGCCCCACGAGGGCGCCCAACGTCGCGCTCGTCGCGGCAGTGCCATTGACGTCCGTGGTCGATGTCGCGGGGTTGAACGACGCGGCGCCGCTGGGCGTCGCGCTCCAGGTCACGTGCACACCCTGAGCCGGCTGCCCGTTCGAACCGAGGGCCACGAAGCTGAGGGGAAAGGCGAGCGCCGCGCCGGTCGTCGCGGTCTGGCTGTCGCCGGCAATGCCGGTGACCGATGCCGCCTGCGGGCCGGCGTCGGTGCTACTTCCACATGCCGCGGCGGCGGCGATCATCACGGCGATGGCAACGGGCACGAACCGACGAAGCTTGCTCATGGTGCCTCCTTATTTGGGCACGACGCGGTAGAGTACCTCGCCGTCTCGGATCATTCCGAACTGCTCCCGCGCCACACGCTCCTGCACTGCGGGATTCGTCTCCAGGTCGTGCGCCAACTTTGCGAGTGAATCGAGCTCGATGCGCAGCGCGGCCACTCGGGTGCGTTCTTCCGCGAGCTGCCGCCGGATCGTAATCCAGTCGGCCGTGCCGTACTCCCCGCCCCACACGGCCAGCGCGAGCAACCCGACTCCCCCCGCGATCCCGGCAACGCGGGTTCGGGTCACAAGCCGTACAGATGACGGCCGGGGTAGTGCGCCACGTCGCCGAGCTCCTCAGCGATGCGGAGCAGCTGGTTGTACTTCGCGATCCGCTCGGTGCGCGACGCGCTGCCGGTCTTGATCTGCCCGACCCCGGTCGCCACCGCGAGATCCGCGATGAACGTGTCCTCGGTCTCACCCGAGCGGTGCGAGATCACCGAGCCGTAGCCGTTGCCCCGCGCCAGCTCGATGCATTGCAGCGTCTCCGTGAGTGTACCGATCTGATTCACCTTGATGAGGATGGCGTTCGCGACGCTCTCTTCGATCCCCCGGGCGAGCCGCTCGACGTTGGTGCAAAAGAGATCGTCGCCGACAAGCTGCACCCGTTCCTGCAGCGCCGCTGTGAGCTTTGCCCAACCGGTCCAGTCGTCCTCGGCCAGGCCGTCCTCGATGGACACGATCGGATAGCGGTCGATCCATCCTTTATACAGCGCAATCATCTCTTCGGCGCTCTTCTGGCCGCCTTTGCTCTTCTTGAATGTGTATACCTCGTCAGCGTAGAGCTCGGACGCCGCCACGTCGAGCGCGATCGCGATGTCCTTTCCTGCCTCGAAGCCCGCCGCCTCGATCGCCGCCATGATCGCCTCGAGCGCCGCTTCGTCGTTCGGCAGGTCCGGGGCAAACCCTCCCTCGTCCCCGACCGCGGTCGAGAGGCCCCGCTTGGAGAGGACTTTCTTCAGGGCGTGGAACGTCTCCACCCCCATGCGCAGTCCTTCCGGGAACGTCTCCGCGCCGATCGGCACCACCATGAATTCCTGGCAGTCCACGGTATTCGCCGCGTGGGCCCCGCCGTTCAGAATGTTCATCATCGGGACCGGCAAGACGTGAGCGACCGGACCGCCGAGATAGCGATACAACGCGAGGCCGGCATCCTGGGCCGCCGCGCGCGCGACGGCGAGTGAGACGGAGAGAATCGCATTCGCGCCCAGGTGGCTCTTGTTGGGTGTGCCGTCGAGGTCGAGCATCGCGTAGTCCACCACGATCTGATCCTCGGCCGACAGGCCCTCGAGCCGCGGGCCGATCACTTCGTTCACGTTCTTGACGGCTTCGAGCACGCCTTTGCCGCCGTAGCGCTTGTTGTCGCCGTCGCGCAGCTCGACGGCCTCGTGCTCTCCGGTGGATGCGCCGCTCGGAACGGCGGCCGTGCCGCTCGCGCCGCTCGCCAGGGTGACGTCGGTTTCGACGGTGGGATTGCCCCGGCTGTCGAGAATCTCTCGCGCGTGTACCGAGATGATGGTGCTCATGTGGAGCGAACCCTACCGCGCCTTGGACTGAAGGGCAACCATCGCCGCTCGCACTTCATCCCGCAGCCGCTCGCGATCCTCGGGCCGCAGTCCGGCCGTCATGATTGGACGGCCGGCGAGCAGGCGAATCGGACGGGGACGAAGACGCCACGCACCCTTCGGCAGGATCTCGAACGTGTGGTGAACGTAGACGGGGACGATGGGAACCTGGGCAGCAATCGCGAGGCCGAACGGCGCGTTCTTGAACGGCAGCAGCTCGCCGGTGCGGCTGCGCGTCCCCTCGGGGAACACGACGATGGACGAAGTCCCCTCGCGGATCGTTCGCGCCGCCTCGTCGTACGCCTCGAACGCTTTCTTGCGGGCGGCTCGATCGATGGGGATGTGGCCCGCGGCGTGCATCGCGCGGCCGAGCAGCGGAATCTTGAACAGCTCCTGCTTGGCGACGAACCGGACCGACCCGGGCAGCGTCGCGAACAGCGCCCAGATGTCGAACATCGACGAGTGATTCGAGGCGTAGATCACCGGGCGGTCGCGCGGGATGTGCTCCAGACCCTCGGCGATGACCGGAGTCCCCGCCGCGCGGAGAATGTCTCGCGCCCAGTCCGTTCCCGCCCAATCGTAGACGCCGCCGCGCCGGTTGCGCACGCGGAACAACCCGGCCAGGGCGGCGCCGCCTGCGTGAACGATTGTTGTAGCGAGGAGGACTACGTAGTACCAGAGGGTGCGGATCACTGCGAGAAGTGATCGTATCCTGCAGGCAATGGAACCGGGGTGCTGTGATCGAGGAGTCGCACGCCACCGCGGCGTCCCCCCGCGCCACGCAGGCACGTGCCGATCCGGCTCAACTGGAGGCCGGTTTCGGAGCGGAATGCGGATACGTTGGCGTCACCGAACGTCGGCGGCATGGTGCATAGTAACTCGAACTCTTCTCCGCTGGCGACCGCGGCCATCGCGTCCACGTCCTCCCAGCAGGGGATGTGCTCGAGCGTGATCTCGATCCCCACTTCGGACGCCGCGGCGAGATGCTGGGCGTCGGCGCCGAGGCCATCCGAGATATCGATCATCGCGGTGGCGCCATGATCGGCCAGCCACCTGCCGGCCTGGATGCGCGGCTCGGGGCAGGCATAGCGGTTGCGCAACGCGCTGGACATGCTCGTGCCGGCGCGGAAATGCTCGAGCGCGAGCGCGGCACCGCCCAGATATCCAGTCACCCAGAGTCCGTCGCCTTCCCGCGCACCCCAGCGGCGTATCGGCCGCTGGGCTTCACCGATGACGCACACATCGACGATGTACTGCTCAGAGCGGGTCAAATCCCCGCCCAGCACTTTCGCATCGAGATTGTGCACCATCGTCGCAACGCCCGCCATGATGTCGGCGGCGGCATCGCTGCCGCTCTGACCGTTCGCCGGGACGCCCAGGGACACGAGCACACCCAAAGGCCTGGCACCGTCCGCGGCGAGATCCGACAACGCGGACCCCGCGGCGCGAAAACCGATCTCCTTGAAGTCAAGCCAGTCGGTGCGGAAATGGACGTTTTCGAGCGAGTTGTCGATGCTGATCGCGAGGGTCGTCGAACCCAAGGGAATCACCGCGCAGTCGTCACCGAGCTCCGACCCATCGCCTGTGATCGTGGCGATCCGCTCGATGATGGCGCGGATGCGATCGAACTCTTTGCCGGGACCGAGATTCATGGGACGTTCATTTCTACAACACCTCCGGAGCCTCAAGTTCCACTAGAACTGGAGGTCTGGCGGGCCGCACGTCCTTCCAGCCCCGCCACACATCCGGCAGGGCCGCCAGGACATCGGCTGGGCGCAGGCTGCGGGCCGTCCATTGCCGGGCGCCTTGCTCCGCGGCTCGTCCCAGGGCGTGCGCGCCGAGCGCCGCGGCTTCCGCCGGCGCCGTGCCCCGAGCGAGGAATGCGCCGATGAACCCGGCGAGCAGATCACCGCTGCCGCCCGTGGCGAGGCCGGGATTGCCGCTCGCGACGACGTACTCGGGGCCGCGCAGATCGGCGATGACGGTCGGCACACCCTTCAGCAAGACGGTGCACTTGAGTTTCGTCGCCGCGCGCGCCGCCGCCGACCAGCGATCGTTCGCCGCTTCGTCGGCGAGTGCGTCTCCGGCTAATGCGCGGAATTCCCCCAGATGTGGGGTGCACACCAGGTGTCTGGTGCCTGGTGTCAGGTTGACCTCAGCCAGGAGATGCAGCGCATCGGCATCGACAACGGTCGGGACGGGCCGACGTGAAAGCACGGCCGCTACAAATGGACTTCGCGCATCGCGTGGCTCTCGCCCGAGCCCAGGGCCAAGTACCACAGCATCCGCCCAGTCGAGAGCTTCGACTGCCGCCGGCTCGAGTGTCTCGCCGAGCGCGGACTCGACCGTCAGGATGTCGGGGAGACTCGCCTGCGCCGCGGCGATCGTCTCACGAGCGGCCACGAGCTTCACCAATCCGGCCCCGGCGGCAAGAGCGGCACGGGCGGCATGGAGAGCGGCGCCGCTCATCCCATCCGCGCCGCCGACGACACAGACGCGACCGCGATCCCCCTTATGCATCTGCGGTGCCAGACGTGGGAGCCGTTCGGCGGCCCACCGGTCGGTGATGAGTAGAGGCCACGCGCCGTCGGGCGGCGGGAAGCCGATGTCGATGACGACGACCTTCCCACACCACTCGCGCGCGAGCAGATGCCCCCGTCGGGGGCCGCCGAACGTCACCGTGAGCTGAGCGCGCACCGGGCCGTGGGCCTCACCGCTCGTGAGATCGAGCCCCGTCGGCCCGTCGACCGCGAGAATTGGGGCCCCGTATTCCATGAGGCGCTGCGCCAAGGCGAGGACGTCGCCTTTAGCGGGACCGGCAGCGCCCGTGCCGAGCAACGCATCCACCGCGACGGCGGCCTTGGGCCACGCTTCCTCGCGGCCCAATTCGCGAACGCCGTCGAGACGCGCCAGCGCGCGATTGTCGATGGCATCGTCGGTCTTGGGGTCGACCGCCGAAACCCACACCGGAATCCCGACGGCATGGAGCGCGCGCGCGATGACCCACCCGTCGCCGCCGTTGTTGCCCCCCCCTGCCGCGACGAGCACACCGCCAGTGGACGCTTCCGACATCTCGGCCACCAGCACCTGGACGATGGCCCGGCCGGCCGCCTCCATCAGCACGCGACTCGGCACGCGGTACTGGGTGCGCGCCGCCGCATCCCACGCTGCCGCCTCGCTCGCCGAGAGCACCGGAATTGGATTCACGGAATCACCACCCCCGCGTATCCCACCACCCGCGCGTTGTCGCCGGACACCCAACCAGAGTGGCGGTAGTCTACCACCTCCGCTCGCTCTGCGCCCAGCGCGCGCGCGGCGGCGATGACGGTCGCCGCCGGCCCGCGCCCACACATCGAGATCCGCTCCCGCCGGCAGCGCGCGAGCAGCTCGGCACCGTCCAGCGCGCGTATCGCGTCGAGCGCCTGGGCATCCTTTTGCTCCGTGACACCAGCCGGCTCATAGTGATTCATGTCGGTCGAGGCGAGCAGCAGGACAGGCTCGCCGGCCGCTTTGACCAGCCGGGCCAGCATCTCTCCCAGCAGGCGCGCGGCGTCCCAGGCATCCCACGCGAGCACGAGCGGGACGATGCGCACATCGGCACGCAACAGCTGGAGAAACGGCAGCTCGACCTCGACGGCGTGCTCGGCCCGATGCGCGTCGTGGTCCACACCCACGACTCCGCGGGACACTTCGAGGAGTGCCTCCGACATTTCCGCATCGATCGGCACGTCGCCCAATGGAGTCCGAAATGCGCCGGCCTCCCAGAGGGACACGCCGCCCTCCGCTTCGGAGATGCCAGTGTGGTTGGGAGCCAGAATGATGACGAGGCCGGGAATCGTTACGCGCGCGAAGGCCTTTGCGGCGCTGCGACCGGAATAGATGTAGCCAGCATGCGGGACGAGGATGGCCCGAGCAGTGACAGCATTGGTCCGAGCGTCGGCGAGCAGAGTCGCGACTGTCGCTCGCAGTTCTACGGGATCAGCGGGATAAAACCGCCCGCTGACAGCGGGGGGCCGGACCACTATCCCGAAGAGGAGACTCCGGGCCAACGATAGCCGGCCCCAGCCTTGAAGACCTCGGCGAATTCGTAGACCCCCTCAAAGTCCTCGAGGCGATCAGTGGGTTGGCGCGCCAGCAGCCCCACATCGATCAGCATGAACACGATTTGCCCGAAGTCGTCGGTGGTGTGGATGCCCCAGTGCGTCAGCACCGCCGACGCCAGCATTCCGAACTGCTCCAGCGCGAAGTCGCGGCATGCCCACGCGAGCTCGACGCCGCTCAAGTGGCGGCGCGCGGGGAGGCGGGTCTGGGCAAATTCGAGCGCGGCAAGCACGAAGACGTAAGCGCGCTCGTTGAACTTGCCGTCGCGCCGGCGGATCTCCGCGAGCGCTGCTTCGAGGGTCGCGACGTCGCTCATCGCCGGGCCTGCCCGGGAGGCACGGGCGGCGCCGGAGGCCCCGGCGGAGGCGTCGTCACCACACGAATACCACCGGAGCGACGTTCAGTCCGCTCGTCGGGGACGTCCAGCAGCGCCAATGCAAGCACATCGTCGATCGTTTCCACAAGCTTGATGTCAAGCAACTTCTTTACCTCTTCAGGCAAGTCAATAAGGTCGTTCTTGTTGCGCTCGGGGACCAGGACCGACGTGACGCCGGCCCGTGCCGCAGCCGTCAGCTTTTCCTTCAAACCGCCAATGGGGAGCACCCTGCCCCGTAGCGTCAGCTCGCCCGTCATGGCGACATCGTGGCGCGACGGCCGCCGCGTCAGGAGCGACGCCAGCGCCGCGGCGATCGTGATGCCGGCCGACGGACCATCCTTGGGGACGCCGCCGGCCGGGACGTGCAGGTGCACATCCGACGCCGTGAACGCGTCGAGCGGAATGCCGAGGTTGGCGGCGCGGGCGCGTAGCAGACTCCACGCCGCCTGTGCCGACTCCTTCATCACGTCGCCGAGCTGGCCGGTCAGGGTGATCTGGCCCTTGCCCGGCATCCGGATCGCCTCGATGAACATGATGTCCCCGCCCACCGGCGTCCACGCCAGTCCGGTCGCCACACCGATCTCCGGGGCGCGACCGGCCACTTCGCTTTGGACTTTCGGCTGGCCCGCGTACTTCTCCAGGTTCTTTGAAGTCACCCTCACCATCTTCGCGCCGCCCTCTACAACCTCCAGAGCGGCCTTTCTCAGCACTCCCTGGATCTCGCGCTCGAGCTGCCGGACACCGGCTTCGCGCGTGTATTCGCCGATGATGCGTTCGAGGGCGCCGTCGGCGATGTGGGCGCGCTCTTCCTGCTTGCCCTTCCCCAGTCCGGTCTCTTTCATCTGGCGCGGCATGAGGTAGCGCTTGGCGATCTGCAGTTTCTCCGACGGTGTGTAGCCCACGAGCGTGAGCTGCTCCATGCGGTCGAGCAACGGATCGGGGATCGGTAGCGTGCTGTTGGCCGTCGCGATGAACATCACACCCGACAGATCGAACGGCACCTCGAGGTAATGGTCCACGAACGTCGAGTTCTGGGCCGGATCGAGCACCTCGAGCAGCGCCGCGGTCGGGTCGCCGCGCACGTCGGACCCCATCTTGTCCACTTCGTCGAGCATGAGCACGGGAGTGCGTGTTTCACAGCGTTGCAATGCGTGAATAATGCGTCCCGGGATCGCGCCGACGTACGTGCGGCGGTGGCCGCGAACCTCCGCCTCATCCCGCACGCCGCCGAGCGACACGCGCGTGAACTTGCGGCCGAGCGCCTCCGCGATGCTCTGGCCGAGCGAGGTCTTGCCCACCCCGGGCGGACCGACGAAGCAGAGGATCGAGCCCTTTGCATCGGGATTGAGCGTGCGCACCGCGAGGTATTCGAGGATGCGCTCCTTGATCGTCTTCAGATCGTAGTGATCGCGATCGAGGATTTCGCGCGCCGCCTTCAGATCCAGCCGGTCCTGCGTCACCCGGCTCCACGGCAGCGCGGCAAACACGTCGAGGTAGGTGCGCGCCACCTGGTACTCGGCCGATTGCGGCGACATCTGCCGCAGACGCTTGAGCTCTCGATCGGCGACCTTCTTCGCTTCCGCCGACAGCTGCGCCTCCTCGAGCCGTTTGGCGAGCTCCTCGAGCTCGTCATCGCCCTCCCCTTCGCCCAGCTCCTGCCGAATCACTTGCAGCTGCTCCCGCAGCACGTACTCGCGCTGATTCTGATCGAGCCGCGTCTTCACTTTTTCCTGGATCTGCGTCCCGACTTCGAGCACCTGGAGCTCTTGCACCAGGAAGTCCGCCAGGCGCTCGAGCCGGCGCGTCACGTCGTCGATCGCGAGCAGCTCCGCCTTGGCGGGCAACGCGAGATCGAGGTTGGCGGCGATGAAGTCGGCCAGTTTCCCCGCTTCGGTGATGCCGGCGAGCACCTCGTGCAGCTCGGCGCCAAGGTACGGCGCGATGTCGATCACGCGCGAGAATTGCGCGATGACCGTCCGCTTCAGCGCTTCGGTGCGCGAGTCCTCGAGCAGGTTCTCTTGCAGCGGCTCGGGTTCCGCCATGAGCCACTTCTCGCCTTGCGCGATGTCCTTGAGCCGCGCGCGCTCCAGGCCCTGCACCATGACGCGGACCGAGCCGTCGCCGAGTTTCAGCATCCGCACGATCGTGCCGAGCGTCCCGACGTCGTAGAGCTGGTGCGGCAGCGTGTTCATCACCGCGCCCTCGGGCGGTTCCATACCGCCCATCGATTTCACAACGCCGAGCAACAGGCGCTTCTCGCCCTGGATGATCTCGTCGATCAGCTGAACGGCTTTGGGATCTGTGAGGGCCAACGGCAAGACGACGTGGGGATAGACGACGAGCTGGCCCAGGGGAAGGACCGGCAGTCGCTCCATTAAGTCACTCGCACTGATTGTGCGCCCGACGAGCGCGGCGGTTGCTTGGCGAGCCGGATCTCGAGGAAGCCGTGCTCGTAGGTGGCGCGAATCGACGCCGGATCGACGACGACGGGCAGCCGGAAGCGGCGCTCGAACGGCCCGATCTGCACTTCCATCGCGTGGTAGTGCCGCCGGCCCTGCTGCCGCGGCAGGCGCTCGCCCGAGATTCTCAGAATCCCTTCGTCCAGCTCGACCTTGAAGTCATCGGCCTGCATCCCGGCGATGTCCATCTGGACGATCAACTCTTGGTCGGTTTCGTAGACATCGGTGCGCGGCTTCCACTTGGGAGACGCGACAAAGCCGACGGGGCGGCCGTGGGCGACTTCATTGAAGTAGACGTCGAGCTCGTCGGCGAGGTGAACCGTGAGAGAACCCGACCCGCGGGAAGGACGATTGGGAAGACCGCTATCAGCCATGCGCGACTAAGATAACGCTCCTGAGGGCCGCGCGTGGGGCCCTAAATCACCGATTTCAGCCCTATTTCAGGTATTTGGTCCAGACCAGGACGACGCCGCAGCCGGTCGCCACCTGCTGGTACTGGATCGGGGCGCTGGCGGCCCGGGGATACATCTCGACGCCTACGAGGTCTTTGGGCTTGTAGGTCTGCAGCTGGTCCCAATCCGCCTGAAAGCCGTCGACGTACAGCGCCGCAAGGCACCAGCCGCGCCCGCCGATCCCGGGGTTCGGGAGCAGCGCCATGAAGTCAGTATTCCCCTGCCCGCGCACCAGCTGGATGGTGGGCATCGAGCTGAGGACGGAGCGCATCGACGCCATGCCGGCGATCTCCGCTTCGCCGCGGAAGTAGCCGAGGCCGCTGCCGGCGCGCTTTCGCTCCTCGAAATCACTCAACATGCGCGACGCCTGCCCCACGACCCGCACCGGTGCCAGCGTGAGCGGCAGCGGTCCCAGCGTCACGTTCACCCAGCTGGTCTCGCCCGGGCGCACGTCCACCGCTTGTCCCAGCGGTGCGCGGCCGATCGCCTGCACATTCACCCACTGCGTCCCCGGCGTCACGCCGCGAATGATGAAGGTGCCGTTGTCGTCGATCCTCGTGCTAATGCCTTCGCGCACGGAGACCCGGCCTCCCCACACGGCGGTCTGTTCGAACGTGACTGCCTGCCCGCGCACGACCCCGGTCTGGCGCGCGGGCGCGAGCGCCACCATCAGATCCTGCCGCCCCACACCGCGCGCGCCGACCTGCAGGTCGATCAATCCCGACGAATCGCGCTGCGCGTAGGCGCGCAGCGCGATCTTCATGTCGCTCGCCACGCCACACGCGTAGTAGGTGCCGGTCGAATCGGTTTTCACGGTGACGGCGCGCGCCTGCGTCACCACGTGCACGGGATCGGTCTGCACGATGCGCAGCCATTGCAGCAGGACGCCGGCGCCGGCGAGATGCGCCCGCGTTGTCGCGTCCTGAACGAAGCCGAAGATGAGACCGCTGTCGGAGCGAGTCAGCAGCTCCTGACCGCAGCGGCGCCGCCACAACGTCGCAAGCGACGGCGTGGCGACATACACCGGGGCGTGGTCGGCGGTGATGGTGATGGGCACCGCGAGGGTGAAGAGACCCGCGGAGTCGAGACCGGGATGGGAGACGAGCAACGTGTAGCGACCCGCAGCGATGCTGTCCAAACGGAAGCGACCATCCGCATCGGTCTCCGCGTGTCGCTCACTGCCGCGCACCCAGACATCGGCGCCGGGGAGCGGGGCGTGCAACAGGCTGTCGTAGACCGTCCCTTCCACGGACCGCTGAGCCGCGGCGATCTGTGGCACCACCAGCAACAGCAATGCAACGCGCATGACGCCCACAATACTTCGGGATTGCGCAGCGAGAAAGGGAAGCGTAGCCTCGCTCATGCCTGAATCCTACCCCGCTCCCAGCCTGGAGCCCCGGGACCTGCGCCGCGTGGTCACCGCGGCAGCGGTCGGTAACATCATCGAGTGGTACGATTTCTATGTGTTCGGCAGTCTGGCGACGATCCTCTCCGTCAAATTCTTCGACCCGAGTCATCCCGCAGCCGCACTCGTCCGCTGGCTCGCGATTTTCGCGATCGGCTTCTTCGTCCGGCCGCTCGGCGCCCTCGTCCTGGGCCGCGTCGGTGATCTCGTCGGCCGGAAGTACACGTTCCTCATCACGCTCAGCGGGATGGGAATCTCGACGGCCTTGATCGGCGTGGTGCCGACCTACGCGAGCATCGGGCTCCTCGCCCCCATCCTGCTGCTGCTGCTCCGGCTGGTGCAAGGGCTCTGCCTGGGAGGGGAGTACGGCGGTGCAATCACGTACGTGGCGGAGCACGTACCCGACGAAAAACGCGGCTGGTACACGGGGTGGCTGCAGACCTCTCCGACCCTCGGCATCGTGCTCTCGCTCGGCGTCATCATCGGGACGCGCGCGATCCTCGGGACGGATGCCTTCAACGCCTGGGGCTGGCGGATTCCGTTCATCGTCTCGCTCCTCCTCGTGGTGGTTGCGATCTACATCCGCTGGCGGCTGCAGGAGACGCCGATTTTCCAGGCCATCAAAGCGAAGGGCCAGACGACGAAGAATCCATGGCGCGAGGCGTTCACCGGTCCCAACCTGAACTTTGTACTGATTGCGACGATCGTCGTGCTCGGAGAGGGCTGCGTCTGGTACTCGAGCCAGTTCTGGGCGATCTACTTTCTGCAAACGGTGAGCAAGATGGACGTGCTGAAATCCAGTCTGATCGTCGGCGCGGGATTGTTGATTGCCACGCCCACGCTGGTGTTGTTTGGATGGTTATCGGATCGGATCGGCCGCAAGCCGATCATTCTGACGGGATTCTTTCTCGCCGCCGTGACCTACTACCCACTGTACGCTCTTCTTGGAAACGTGACGCAGCCGGGCGCGATCAACTATCCGCTTGCGATCCTGATCGTCGTGGTGCTCGTGTCCTATGTGGGAATGGTGTACGGGCCGATCGCGGCGTTCTTGGCCGAGTATTTCCCCAGCCGCATCCGCTACACGTCGGTCTCCGTGCCGTATCACATCGGCAATGGCTGGGGCGGCGGCGCGGTGCCGCTCATCACGACCGCCGTGTGGACGGCGACGCACAGTCTCGGCCTGACGCTCGCGTATTCCATCGCGCTGCCGGCCGTGGCGCTGGTCTTGTCACTCCGGCTGATGCCGGAGACCCGGCACATGCGGATTTGGGAGGGGGTCGGGGCGGGCGCTACCGAGCCGGCGTGAGCCGGCTCGCCTTGACCCAGAACCAGTCGTCCGGCAGCCCGAGTTTTGCGTCGCCGCGCATCATCGCCGGGTAGCCGTACTGCGCGTCGTAGGCGACTTCGAGCACGTCGCTACGGCGCGCCGTCTGCGCGACGGCGTCGAACAGCCCTTCTACTGTATACAGCGACCACGGCTCGCGTGGCTCGCCCATCGACTTGCCGGTCGTGTCGCGGAGCGCGACGACGACACCGTGCCGCACCTCGAGAATCGCCGGGTTGGATGGCCAGGGGCAGAAGCAGCCTGCGGCAACTTGGATCCGGTAATCGTCGATATGGCGCGCGCGCCACGCCTCGCGATGCACCTCCAGCTCGCGCAGGAGTGAATCTCGCTCCGCCGGTGTGAGCGCGCCCGTGGACTGACGCTGCTGAAGGGTGACGCGCCGTTCGGGCTCGAGCGGCGGCGTGGGCGCCGTGGGCGGCGCGGGCGGCGCGGAGGTACGGCACGCCGTCAAAACCAGAAGCACCACCAGCATCCGAAGGAGCACGGCACACTATAGCGAACGGCTTTCGCACAGGCTAGCATAGCGACATGCGATCCTTCTCATGCGTCTCCATGATGGCGTTGACGGTTTTCGCAGTGGCGGCCTGCAAGAAGGAGACACCGAACACCGCCGCTGGTGCCCCCGACTTCCACAACCCCGCCGATCCCGGCTTCGCGCAGCAGGCGCCCGACAGTTTCCGCGCCCGCTTCAGCACGACCAAGGGCGACTTCGTCGTCCTGGTGCACCGCGCCTGGGCGCCGCGCGCCGCCGACCGCTTTTACAACCTCGTCCGCTCCGGTTTCTACGACGGCGTGCGCTTCTTTCGGGTGCTCCCCGGCTTCATGGCGCAATTCGGGATTCACGGCGACACGGCGGTCAACTCCGCCTGGCGTGAGCGGCGGATTCCGGACGACCAGATGCGGCGCTCGAATCAGCGCGGCATGGTGACGTACGCGACCGCGGGGCCCGGCACGCGCACGACCCAGATCTTCATCAATTACGGCGACAACTCCCGGCTCGACGGCATGGGCTTCACGCCGTTCGGCGAGGTCGTGGAGGGCATGGCCGTGGTGGATTCGTTGTACGGCGGCTACGGCGAGGGCGCCCCGAACGGACGCGGCCCCGACCAGATGCGGATGCACATCGAGGGCGAGAAGTATCTCGCCCGTCAGTTCCCCAAGCTCGACAAGATCAATCGAGCTACGGTCGAGTAAGCTGCCGTAGCCGTCCCTGCGCCTCGCCATTGGTCGAGTCGCGGCGCACGGCTTCGCGGAACGCGGCGATCGCGGCGGCGGTGTCGCCTTTCATCAGATTGATGTTGGCGCGGAAGGTCGCGAGGTTCGACGACGTCGGGAACTGCTCTTCGTTGAGGCGCAGGATCGCGAACGCCTCGTCGAATTTCCCCGCGCGCGCAAGGCGGAACGCCGCGATGTCCAGCGTCGGCTCGCCGAAGTCGTAGGCCGCTCGACCGTAGTAGCGCTCGCGCAATGCGCGATAGGCGCGCGTCGCCGAGTCCGCCCCCGCGGTTTGCGCCGTCTCCTGAATCAGCTGCTCGAGCGACATCGGCCGGCTGACGCCGCGGTGGCAGGTGTTGCACGTCACCTCGACGTGACTCGCCATCTGCGCGTGCTCGGGCAGCGTATCGAGCCGCCGGTTGATCTCTTCCACCATGCGCATCATCTGCCGGGCCGTCAGCTTGGTGCGCTTCTCGTCCTTGGCGAAATCGAACTGCGCGAGCGGCTGTCCCTCCTGGCCGACGTGACAGAACTGGCAGCGCACGCCGAGCGCGCCGGCGAAGTTGCGCATCATCCCGACGACCTGCATGACGGGCGTGCTCTTCGGAATGACTTTGACGTTGATGAGCGAATCGGGGGGGAAGTGGCCGGGGGCCTGGGAAGCAAGGGCGGCAGGGGCCGTAAGGGCGGCAAGGAGAATTAGCCGCCCAGTGAGGACGAGCGATCTGGTCATGACCTTAGTTCTACGTCGCATTGACGAATGGCGCCATAACTGGCGTGTGGCCTCTCACGCGTTCCTGACGGTTGGTCGGAGGGTGGGTAGTTGAGGTCTGGTTGACGCAGTACAGAAGATTGAACGCGTCGTTCGGTTTGTTGTTTTGGACAGGCTAAAGCCTGTGCTCGGCTCAACCGCATGCCCATGATCGACGCGTCTACAAAATCTTTCTTGGAAGAGTTCTTCAACAAGACGGCATCCAAGCAGGACGTCCAGATCATCGAGCTCGCAATGCTCAAGACGCATGTCCACATGGTTATTCGGACACCACCACGAATCGACCTTCCGCGACTCGTCCAATTCTTCAAGGGCGGCAGCAGCTTCGCCGCGAGTCGACAACCCGACAACGTTTGCGCGATCAACCTAACCACCATCCTGATGAAGCGATCTGACTCTGTCCTTTAGGACGGTGTCTGCCGAGCACACCCCTTAGGGTGTCCAAAAAAACCAAACGGCATAGTGCTTTTACATCGTTCCACCTGCTCGAGCGTTCTACAGTCCCTTGCTCTTGAGCCACGTCAGCGACGCGTTCGCCACTTCTTTCCACCCGCTGTCCACGGTGAGCGAATGGCCACGATCGGGGAACACCTTGTAGTCGGTCACGCTGGGCGACTTGCGATACAGTTTGTACGCAGACCGTGACACGACTTCCGGTACGGTGTGATCCTTCCCGCCACCGGTAATGAGCAGCGGCCCGCGCGCAGCTTTCGTGTTCACCTTCGCGGGGGTATTGGGCAAGAAGTTCGCGAGCGCGGCTTGGAACAACGGCTTGCCGGGCGCGGGAATGTGGTACTTCGCGTGCAGCGCGTTCGATTCCTGCTCGGACACGGCATTGCCGAACCCGTAGAAGAACTGCTTCAGCGTCTGCGGAATCGCTTTCTTATAGTTGAACGGATTGCCCAGCACGGGAAACGCACTCTTCAGCTGCGCGAGCGGCAGCGGCAGGACGCCGCGAATTTGCGCGGGGTCGAGCGCTACCGCTCCCGCCGCGAGCCCCATACCCAGCAGCTTTTGCGCGACGAGACCGCCGAAGGAATGGCCGATCACGATCGGTTTGACGGGCAGCTTACGAATGATGGCGGCGTAGTGCTCCACGACGTCGTCGATCCCGACATTGGCAATGCGCTCGGGGTGCGCATTCGATTCCGCGACAGTGGGGGAATCGCCGGGCCAGCCCGGCGCGATCGGATCGTAGCCGGCGGCGCGGAACAGCTCGATCCAGGGTTTCCAGGAATCGGCGTGCAACCAGAGACCGTGGATGAAGACGACTGGAGTCGGCACAAAGTCCTCAATGGAAGGTTGTTCGCTGAACGATGGCTCGGTTCACGAGATTCCACCACCGCGCCAATCCGGTGTCACTTTTCATGCCCCGCCGCATGATGCTGCTCGCGCTGGAACGCGAGAAACGCGTGAATCGCGCGGACCGCGGCCGAGTCGGCGCTCGTGATCCGCACCTCCCCGCCCCTGGGGCGATCGATCGGCGCGTAGCTGATCGCCACGCGCCGGTCGCGCATCACCGCGGTGCCGGGGACGGTCTGCGCGTGCACCTGGAAAGGCTTGGTGAAATCGCCGGCGCGAAACGACGCGGCAACCTCGCGCATGTGCACGCGAATTGTGGCGATGGCGGCGGTGTCGGCGGCATCGTCGCGCTCCAGGACGACGCGGCCGCCGTCGGGCAGGTCCTCGAAGACGTGCGCCGAGCTGTACTGGTCGACGCCCATGACGTGGGCGCCGCGGGTCTGCATCGCGGCGAAGTCTCCGTCAGGCCGCTTGCAGGCCGGGGCTAGGAGCGCCGCGACGACGCAGATGCTTCCGCGCGATATCCGAGTGTGATCCATACGCTCCACAGCGAGACGTTGAGCAGCAGGCCGAGGACCGGCCGCACGAATGCGAGCGCGGTCGCCGCCGCGTAGATCAGGATACCGAAGTAATAGGCGCGACGCACCTTGCTCACGGCCTCCGCGGTCACTTCCGGGCGCAGCAACCCGCCCCGCACCATGGTCGCGAACAACACGTTCCAAAGGAGGGCGTTCGCGACGAACGTCGCGCAGTAGAAGGCGACCGCCACTTTCGCGTCGGCTGTCGCGAGGTTCTGCGCCAGCACCGCCGTGGGGAACGGGATGAACGTCACCGTGAGGAGCAGGAAGCCGTTGGCGAACAGGAACGGGTAGTTCACGCCCTTCGCCATACGCAGCAGCTCGTGGTGATTCACCCACATGATGAGGATGACGACGAAGCTCATCAGAAACGCGACGTACGAGGGCCAGAGCGCGAGCAGGTCGGCCCACAGGTCGTGGTCGCCGCGCGGCACACGGATCTCCAGAATCAGCAGCGTGATCGCGATGGCGAAGACACCGTCGCTGAACGCTTCGACGCGGCTAGGGCTCTCGGTCATGCCACAAACATGCTTTTTCTGCGTAGATTCTGCACAAACACAACAGGCCGGAATTCATGCATCGTGCAACGCGTTCCCTTCCCCTCGCGCTCGTCGCCGCCGCCGTCGCCGCGTGCGGCGGCGACTCCAGCGGTCCCACGCCGGGGTTCGAGTGCCTCGGTCAGGCGCTGCCTACGACCGCGCCGCCATCGATCACGTTTAAAGGACAAACGAAGAGCGGCCTCACCTCGCCGAACGCGCTTTCGGGCGTGGAAGTCATTGTATCCCGCACGGGCACCGACACGCTGGGCGCAGACACATCCAGCACACCCGGCCTCTTCAGTATCACGATCACGACCGGCAGCACCCCGGTGGACGGCCACCTGCAGCTCAAGAAGAGCGGCTACCTCCCGGCCTATGCCTATCCCGCGCGCCCGCTCGTGGCCGACGACAGTGTGGGCGTGCTCCTGATCACGAGCTCGGAGTTTTCCTTCGTGGCGGCGGCGGTAGGCGTTACGCCGGTCGCGGGCGATGGATTCATCGGCGTCGTCGTGACGAACTGCGCCGGCACACCAGTGACGGGCGCGATCGTATCGAGTACACCTGCCGGTACTGTGCGCTACAATGCGGGTGGCGTACCGAGCTCGACCGCAACATCCACCGACGCCACTGGCGTCGCCTACATTGCCAACGTCGCTGCGGGTAACGTGACCGTGAAGGCGAACGCGAGCGGCCACACCCTGCGCCAGCACGTCGTCAACGCGCGCGCGGATGCGATTACGGTGACAGAAATCCAGCCGTAGCCACGACGACGAGCTCGGGACATCCGTCCACGAGCGGCCCGCGGGCGAAGTCGCCGTAGATCTCGCGCACGCGAAAGCCGGCGCGCGCGAGCAGGTTGCGCAGCTCGGCGACCAGGTACCAGCGCATCTCGAACGCCTGCACGTACCGCGTGCCGTCGACGTAGTAGACCAGCTCCGCCTCGCTCACCTGATCCAGCCAGCGCACGCGCGCGACGCGATACGCGCGGCGCAAGGTGCGTCCGTCGGGAAGGTGCTGCTCGGGCGTATCCTCATGCTCCACACCGTCCGCGCCCACCAGCATGTCGAATCGCGGATTGAAGACGTCGAAGATGAGGCGCCCCCCCCCCGCCCCCCCCGACCCCTCCGGCGCGAGATGGCGCGCGACGGTCGCGAGGAAGCGCAGCTGATCGTCGATCGTCGTGAGATGTTGCACGACGCGGAAGGGCGCGATGATCAACGCAAACTTCTCGCCGAGGTTGAAATCCCGCATGTCGTGCTGCACGAGCTTGACCTGCTCGCCCGAGAGCTTCGCGCGGCACCGCTCCAACATCTGCTGTGAGCTGTCGATTCCCGTGATCGAGATGCCGGCACGCGCGATCGGCAACAGAATCCGGCCGGTGCCGCACCCCACCTCGAGCACCGGGCCGGGCGCGGTTTTCGCTTCCTCTACATAGAAGCCGACGTCCTGGCGCGCCGCGTACAGCGGCACGCTGTCGTAGAGCAGACCGAAGTCGGGGATCGCGTCGTAGGAAGAGGCCGCCACTAAGTCTTGATCTTAACCGTCAACACCCGCCCATCGCGAGAGACGTCGGCTTTCGTCGCGCGCAGCGAGACGAGCGGCGACTCGATCCGCAGATCGCCCTGCGCGCCCACCGTCACAGTCACGGTCGAGTCGGCGCCCACGACCGCGCGCAGGCTCTGCGCATTGCGATCTTGTACGACCGGCGTGTTGAACGTGGCCTGGAACGCGTCGCCGGCACAGGCCTGCAGCCAGCGCGTGTGCAGCAGCACGCCGGGCTCGACCTGCAGGAGATTCTGCGGATCCATCCCGCACAGGCCGAGGTAGCGGCCCTCGACCGTCACGACCAGCAGGACGCCGGGAGCGGCGAGCACGCTGTCCACCTGTGCCCGGCGGAATGCACGCAGCCCGGCGACGCCGGAATCGGCCGAGCGTCGCAGGGTGGCGATCACGAACGTCGATTCGGCCTGCCGCCGCAGGCCGAGCTCCTGCGAGCGATACCCCGTCGCGTCGGCCAAGGCGTCCTGCACGGTGAGGTTCTGATTCATCAGGCGCGTCTTCCAGGACGGCCCCTCGAGCGCGTCGAGCAGCAGGCCGAGCGCGGGACCGGTTGCGTAGTAGCGCAGCCGGATCGAGAGCGTCACATCCTCGGTGAGCTTGTGGAGCCCGATGAGCTTGCTCGTCTGCACTCGCACCGCACCGGCGCGATCGGGGAAATCGCGTTGCCGCGCCGCGAGCATCAGCACCCGGACCAGCGTGTATTCCGCGAGCCCTTCATTCAATTCGGCCAGCTGCTCGAAGTCGGCGAGCTCGGCGCCGAGCGCCCGTTGGCGCGATTCCCGCACCGCGAGAAATTGCCGGGCGAGGGCGCGCTTCTTGACTTTGGTCTCCGCTTGCTCCGCCGCGGCGAGAATCCGCCCTTCGAGCGCCATCCCGGCTTCATTCTGCGGATCGAAGACGGGATAACTCGTGACCAGGAAGGAATTCTCGCCGCGGCCGAATCGGCTGCCCTCTTTTTTGGAAGCCGCCTCGAAGACGTGAAACGCCTCGTGCGTCGTGAGTCCTACGAGCGCGGCGACGCCCAGCGAGTCGTTCACCACCACCTGCGCCGTGGGACGACCCTCGAGCGCGGTGCCGGTGCTCGCGGCGCCGCGATCCGCCGACGACAGCCAGCTACCGCCGGCGAGCCCGGTGATGGGCAGGAAGCCCTGCGGCGGCTCGCCGCGCCAGCCGAGCAGCAGCGTTCCCTCGCCCCGGACCACGTAGGCCACCGGAATCGTGTCCGGGCGGAACCCGGGCCAGATCGAATCGCTCATGTCCCGGCCCAGGCGCACGACCCACTGGTGCGCGGTGACGATCCTGCCCGTGGTCTCGGGCGGCGGTCCTTGAATCAGCGCGAGGAGAAGTGCCGCAGCTACCACTCGATGCCCCCTTCAGGTTTGATCGGGGTCAAGTAATGTGGGGACATCTACCTATGACATATCGACAATTATTGACATGTCCTTGTGGCCCGCCCCCTACGAGGCCTTCCTGACGAACGTCGCCGTCGCCACCGGCTTCACACGGCCCTTGATGACGAAGTGCCGGTTCGCCGCGCGCGTCGTCGGCTTCTTGGGATTGGTGTCTTTGTCGCGAGCGTTGTAGGTCGTGCCGTCGTCGCCGCCCGAGTCGTAGGCATACAGCGTCATCGTCCGGCGGGTGATCCAGGCGCCATTTTCGGCGAGGGTGATGCCGGACGCCCCCGTGAACCAGTCGGGGCTCGGGGCGATCATGTTCACGACGGAAACGAGCGGATGCGCGGGATCGACGCGCACCGTCGCGACCATCGAGTCCTTCCAGTTCTTGAGACCACCCGATTCGAACAGTATCAGCGCGTTGCCCTGATCGATCGCGGTGCGGATCTCCGTATCGAGCGGCGAATGCTTCCCTTCCTCGGAGAGACGCTCGAGCCCCGGCGTCGGCCGGCGGCCGATCGCGAAGATCGAGTACTTCGCATTGTGCGACGCGCCGATCATCCCGGAGAAATGCGCGCCCGACGGATACTCGAACGGGTGCGACGTCTTGGTCCAGGTGCTCTTGATGATCACGGTGTACTCGGCGGGGCCGGTCGGCACGGCCGGGGGAGCGGCCGGCGGTGGTGCGGCGCTCTTGGACCCCTTCCCACACGCGGCGGCGGCGGCAAGCACGAGGACGGTAATAGCACGCATGAGAGTCTCCGTTACGCGGACGGGCTTCCCGCTGGGACGAGGTGAATATCGCATTCGGAGCACGATTCTCCCTGCACGAATGTCGCACCACAACGCGGGCACCACATCCCCGATCCATTTTGAGACGCCCCCCCCAGGGACGCACCGAGCTCGTTCAGGTTGAGTCCTTCGAGCAGGCGCCTATCGACTTCTCGTCCGTTGCGGGCATCGTAGACAATGGGGCGAACCCAGCGCAGAAACGCGTCCCCAGAAAGCAAGGCACGTGTGACGACTGACGGCGGCACTTCCCGCAGCGTCTCTTCGAGCAGTACGTCGGCGGCGCGCGGCGCGGCGAACGGGGACATGGACGGCAAGGCCCAGCGCAGCGCCGCGCGCCACGGTCTGCCGAGACCGTGCGCGCTGGATGCCAACGCAGCGAAGATCGTGAGACAGAGGAGCAGCACCGCGCCGAGGGCAACCAAGAATCCCAGCGCGCCGAACCGCTGCAGTGCGAACGGCACTCCCAGCACCAGCGCGAGCAGCTCGACGATGCCGAGCACGCGCAGGTCGAAGAGCGTGGTGTAGAGGCTCTGCACCACGTCGGCATCGTTGCGCGTGTACTTGTCGCGCGGCGCGAGCACGATCGCGCTCATCAGCGGCGACCACCAAGCGAGGAGACGCACCCGCTCTCCCGCCTCCGGCGGCTCGACGGTCCATTGCCCGGACAGCACGCGGTGCAACACGACGGACCCGCGCGGCACGCGCCGCACACCTTCGATCAGCGTGAGCAGCGCGAGAAAAACAATCGTCACTGCGGCTGCATCTCGCCCCGTTTCCCGGTGATCCGCGACCACAGCCGCTTCAGCGCGCCGACCAGCCCCGCGAACCCGATGACAATCAGCTTCCAGAACTTGACGAGCAGGCCCGACTTCACGAGCGCGACGCCGGCGCCGCCCGCGACGAGCGCGGTGAGGCCGTAGGCCGCGACTTTGTCGCCACTGCGCCATTCTGCGTACTTGTTTCCGGGCGTGTAGGTGTAACCCTCGATCATACCGTTGAACGTGGGCACCAGCCCGTTGAGCGCCTCGGGCGTCGTCACAAGGTCCGCGTGCATCACTCCGCCGCGGCCCAGCAGCCGCACGGAATGGTTCACGGTGCGGCCGCCCTCGTTGTCGTGCGCGGTGATCGCCCAGGTCAGGTTGTTCGTCGCGCGATCGTAGAACGGTTTCGTGGCCCAGCCTTCAACCGTCAGTGTGGCCCAGCCGCGCCGCTTCCGCTCCCGGTTCCCCGCGTCTGTCCCGCTGCGCACCGATTCGAGGATCGCATCGGCGTCGAGGCTCGCGCCCTCGTCGTCGCGCACGTAGCCGCTCTCGTCATAGGAAAAGAGCACGAACCAGGTGTCGTTGGTCCCGTTCGCGGGACACAACAGGACCCCACGCTCGTCGCCGGACGCATTGTTTTGCGTCGCTTCCAGAAATGCCTTGACGCCATCCATGCCGGTGAAGAGACAGTTGGCCGGGACGGTGATCGTCGCCTCGGTACCGAGCACGCCCTTCGTCGGTCCCTTGGCCCAGGGGATCTTGTCCAGCTGCGCCGCGGCGGCCGCGGGCAGGAGCGCGAGGCAAACGGCGAGACGGCAAATCATCGAGCGCGCAGACATGCAACCTCCAGCGAATTAGAGTGCGCGAAGTGGACGGAGGGGCGCGTTTCAGCGGTACACAACATTGTAAACGCGTTGAAAAATGCAACTGGGAGTGCCCTAAACGACACAACGACAGGGGTTAGAGCCTCGGCGTGAGCCCGTCGGTTCGATACAACGCTTGAATCGGTGCACCGTCGAGCAGCGCGGGCTGGAACTGCCGCTGTTGCCACTCGCGGATCAACTGCTCGTCCAAGTCGCTCAGGCCGGATGACTGCAGCATCTGGACGCGGAGCGGCGTCCCGTCCGCGGCAACCAGCACCTCGAAGTCGATCCTGACTCGCCCACTGGCTGGCGGTGGGCGGTCACCCGGGCGCCCCTCGACCATGACACGCACCGGAATGCCCGCTGCGTGCGGCCCCGGATTGGGCTCAGGCGGGCAATAGATCGATCGCTCGAGCGTGAGCGCGGGCGTGTCACCACCTACGACGCGCACCCGCACCGCCCAGATGCCGGACTGCTGGTGCGGCCGCACGGAGCGAAACAGGAGTAACGCGGCCTGCGGATCGGCGCCCTCCAGCGCTCGGACAAGCGGCAGCGAGTCTCCTTCCGCGTACGTGAGGTTGAAGAGCATGTTGGCCGCCAGCCGGTCGGACGCCTTGAGCTTGGCGATGGCGTCGGCGGAATCGATGATCTCACGCGGCGAGGGAAGACGCTTGGGATACTTCGTCCCGCCGCAGGTCTTCCGCTGTGCGAGCAGTGCGGACGGAGCTGCCAGGGTGGCAAGGAGCGCGAGGGTGGCGGTGGTCATCTTCTCAGCTCTTGGGCAGCTCGTTGATCATGAAACGCCAGATCCGCCAGCCGCCGGGCTCCCGGCGCCAGACGGTCATGTAGCGGCCGGTGCCGTGGATCGGCGCGCCGGTCTGCGGGACTTGAGTCTCCTCATACGTCCCGACGTCCACCGCATGATCGCCCGCGACAAAGAAATCGGCGCGCTTCAAGATGAGCGAGGGAATACGGTACTTCGCCATCTCATCGATGACCAACGCATGGACGGCCGCGCTATCGAGGTCCGGAGTGCCCGGGAACAGAAACGTGACGTCGCCGGAGAGCCGCCCGAGCGCCATCATCGAATCGCCCCGGAGCCACGCCTGGCGGTATTGCTCGAGGGCCGCATCCACTGCCGCGCGGTCGGCGGCAGCATCGGCCACCGGCGGGGGGGGGCGCCGGCATGCGGGGACGACGAGGGCGACAAGAAGTGCCCAGGCCACGATGTGCTTCATAGAGCGCTTAGGGCGTCGGCTTGTGCCGTGGATCGTCCGTGTCTTTCACGTACGTGATGACAAATGGACCTTCGCCATGGATCTGGAGGATCGTGAGACCACGGGCGGTCGCGAAGTGATGCGCATCGGCCGGAACCGTCATGAAGCCGCCGGCCGCGAGCCGGTCGGCGTGACGAAGGTTGAAGGTGTCGCCCATGCCCACGAGGAACGTCCCGGCGAGCACGGTGATCTGTTCATCGGTGGGATGGAAGTGCGAGCGGATGGCGTAGCCGTTGGGCAGCCGGAGCCGGATCGTGAACGCACCGGACTTGCCGGGATCGCCTTGGAGCACCGCGAAGCGAGCGCCGGCGGGCAGGAACCCGGGGCCCGGGCCCCATTTCACCGCGGCCGCGGAGTGTACTTGAGCAACCGCTGGGACGGCGACGACGCAACAGAAGAGGAAGGCGGCGGTGATGCGCATGGACGGCTCCGTAAGGGGAGGGGCAGAGGATAGAGCCGGGTCCCGCGGACGGCAAGGTGCCTGTCGCGCGGTGGTGAACGATTCGAAACGTTGACGTTGCACTAGGCGGCAGACGTGGTAGAATCTGAGAGCAAGATGCACTTCATCCCCTGGATACTAACGGCCGCGCTCGTCGCAGGTATCTCACCCTCCCCCGCCACGGCCCAGGCTTTTCCACCTCCCGTGGGCGATAGCGCGCGCCGTGGCTACACGGCCGCCGACGTTCATTTCATGTCGGGCATGATCTACCATCACGCGCAGGCCGTGCTGATCGCGGGTTGGGCGGCGTCGCACGACGCGGGTCCGTCGGTGCAGACGCTGTGCGACAGAATCGTGGCCAGCCAAAAAGACGAAATCGCGCTGCTCTCGCGCTGGCTCGCCACTCGGCACGAAGCCGTGCCCCCCCCGCAGCCCGATCCCGAGCACATGATGATGCCGGACATGGATGCGACACACATGATGCCGGGGATGCTGACCGCCGAGCAGCTGGCGCAGCTCGACCGCGCGCGTGGGCCGGACTTCGATCAGTTGTTCCTGCGCCTGATGATTCACCATCACCAGGGCGCCATCACGATGGTGAATCAGCTGTTCGCCGCGGGAGCCGGTGAAGAGGAGCCGGTCTACAAAATGGCGAGCAGCGTCTACGCCGATCAGACGACTGAAATCGAGCGGATGCAGCGGATGCTCGCCGCTGACGTCTTCGCACCAATCACACCCAAATAGGATTGGCAATGAAATCGCTGCGTATGCTGCGTGGTGCCGTCGCCGTCGTGTCGCTGGCCGCCTGCGCCTCGGGGGGAGGCAACAACTCTACCGTGGCGCCCGTCCCCGATCCGCGCGTCGGCTTGAAGCCCGGCCTCAAGGACGCCGGCCAGGCCCTGTGGAACCTGCGGCTCATCAACAACACGCCGCCGTCGGAGAAATTCGTCGGCTCGACGAACTCCGATCTTTCCTTCTACAGGAATTACGTGATCCAGGGCAACTACAACGGCTACGAGGTGTGGGACATCTCGACGCCCGCCCACCCGACGCTCAAGGTCGGCTATTTCTGTCCGGCCTCGCAGAGCGACGTGTCGGTGTTCCGCAATCTGCTCTTCGTGTCCGGCGAGGGCACCAGCGGCCGCCTCGACTGCACGGCGGCGGGCGTGCACGACTCGGTGTCGCATGACCGCCTGCGCGGCATCCGCATCTTCGACATCACCGACATCGCCAATCCGAAGTACATCGCGAACGTGCAGACCTGCCGCGGCTCGCATACGCACACCGTCGTGATCGACCCCACCGACTCTACGAACGTCTACGTCTACGTCTCCGGCTCGGCGCCGGTGCGTTCGCCGTCGGAGCTGCCGGGGTGCGTCCGGCAGTCGCCCGATTCGAACCCGAACAGCTCGCTCTTCCGGATCGAGGTCATCAGGGTACCGGTCGCCGCGCCCGGGCAGGCCGCGATCGTGAGCTCGCCGCGCATCTTCGACTCGCTCGCGCCCCCGCCACAGCACGGCGAGATGCAGCAGGACCTCGCCGAAGCGGTGCGCGTGGCGGATTCGGCGCGGACGCACGGCGGATTCACCGCGCGGCTGTTCGGCATGGAGCGCGTGCTGGGACAGCGCTTCACCACGCCGATGCTCGACAGTCTCGTGAAGGCGCGGGGCGGCACGGGGACCCCGACGGCGGCCGATAGCGCCACGCTACGGACCAATATTCAGGGCATCATCGACAACATGTTCAACGCCAACCGGCGGCGCACCGGTCCCAACCAGTGCCACGACATCACGGTGTATCCGGCGATCGGCCTGGCGGGCGGCGCGTGCGGCGGCTACGGCCTGCTGCTGGATATCCGGGACGTCGCGCATCCGCGGCGCATCGGCGCGGTGGCGGATTCGAATTTCTCTTATTGGCACTCGGCGACCTTCAACAACGACGGCACACAGATCCTCTTCACCGACGAGTGGGGTGGCGGCGGGCAGCCCAAGTGCCGCGACTACGATAAGCCCGAGTGGGGTGCGGACGCGCTCTTCACGCTCGACCATGGACAGATGACGTTCCAGAGCTACTACAAGATGCGCGCGCCGCAGACGGCGAACGAGAACTGCGTCGCGCACAACGGCTCGCTCATCCCGATCCCCGGCCGCGACATCATGGTGCAGTCGTGGTATCAAGGCGGGATCTCGATATTCGACTGGACCGATGCGGCGCATCCGAAGGAGATCGCGTTCTTCGACCGCGGCCCGGTGGACGGGACGAAGCCCGCGGACGGCGGCACGTGGTCGGCGTACTGGTACAACGGCCACATCTACAGCTCCGAGATCGCGCGCGGGCTCGACGTGCTGGAGCTGGCGCCCAGCGGCCTGATTTCTCGCAACGAGATCGAGGCGGCGAAGCTCGTGCATCTCGATTACTTCAACGCCCAGGATCAGCCGAAGCTCAGCTGGCCCGCGAGCTTCGTCGTCGCGCGCGCCTACGTCGATCAGCTCGAGCGCTCCAGCGGCCTTTCGGCCGAGCGGCTGAAGGTGGTGCGGGAGCAGCTGAGCCGCGCGGAGAAGAGTCAGGGCGCGGCGCGGCGCGACGCGTTGACGCAGCTGGCCACCGCGCTGGGGCAGGACGCGTCGATGTCGACGGATCGGGCGAAGGTGCAGAAGCTGGCAGCGGTGGTGACGGAGTTGGCCACAGCGCAAGGCACCGCGGCGCAGTAATCCCACCCGCTGATCAAACGATCACGTCGACAGCCCGCATCTCGGCAGCGTCGCCGGATAGCTGGACCCAAATCTGTTCCGCGCCCAGCAGTTGCCCCTGCCGCTGCCGTCCCACAGCAGATCGACGGCGGGAAGGAAAGGAATAGGTGATGCCCCGCCATTCCCCGTGACGACGTTGCCCGTGATGCGCGTGCCATCGGGATTGGGCTCGATGTCCGCGAAGGCCTCAGGCGGCAGACCTGCCAGTGCGCCGAGCAGCAGCGTGCTGCCCACGGCGATCCCGGTGAACGCGTTGCCGGTCACGACGTTCTGCGACACCGTCGTCCGGTCGGTGCCCACCACCAGAATGCCCGAGCCGCTCGGCACGAACGACTCGATTTCGCCGGGCGCGGCGAAATTCGCGTGGTTGTTGTCGTGCACGCGGTTCCCGACGACGAGAATGTTGGCCGAGGTCTTGATATCGAGTCCGGGCAGGAGCACGACGAGGATCCCCGCGACGTTGTCGAAGGTCTCGTTGCCCACCGCCTTCACGTCGGAAGAATTCTCGAGCTCGATGCCGTTGACATTGCCGAAGGCGACGCTGCCGAAGATGATGACGTGATCCGATTGACCGACATAGATGCCGGTGTCGCTATGGCCGCTCGCGCGGCAGCGCTCGATCACGCCGTTGGAGGAGTGCACGGGGAAGAGGCCGTACTCACCGTTGTTGATTGCCCTGACGTTCGCGAGCAGGAAACCGTCCACGCCGGTGAGCAGCACGCCGTTCTCTTCGAAGCCACGCACAGTCACGTTCACCAGCGCGAAGCCGTCGCCCGCGTCGGAGACGCTGATGCCGTCCTCCGCGTCGCCCGGGTTTTCGATCGTGACGTCGCCGCGACCGACGAGCTTGATGCCGGCCTTCGCGACGCTCAGGGCTTCGTGATACGTGCCCGGACTGATCAGGATGACGGCGCCTGGGGCGGCGGCATCGATTGCGGCCTGAATCGAGCCGCCGGAGGGGACGACGGCGGTGGGGACGCCGAATCGTTCCGCCGTGAGCGGAGGTGCGGAGAGGCGGTCGGCGCCGTCGCACGCCGCGAGGACGAGCGGCACCGTGAGGGAGAGAGAGAGCAAGCGGTGACGGAGCATGGCGGATCTCCTTTGTCGAGTATGGCAGGCAGCGTGCACGCGGCGCGTCAAGTCGGCGTCAAGCTGTCATCGGTCGCCGTTCCAGCGCGCGAATGATCAACGCAAAGACCGCATACGACACGAGGGCTGTGAACGCCGCGGCGTTGCCCGAGGCTGGTGGTGGGCCGAAGAAAACGTACGCCTGGATCGCGAGCATGATGACGCCGAACGCGAGCGTCGCGGCGCGGCGCGCCGTGTCCAGACGGAAGTACAGCCACATCCCGCCGAACAGCAGTGCGGCTTCGAGGCCGAGCGCAATGGCGGGCATGTTCCAGAGGCCGAGCCCGACCTTGGCGGAGTTGTCGTACAGGGGCAGGTCGGGACGGTGCACCAGTAAGTCGAGCACCCAATGTGAGAAGACTGCACCGCCGATCACCGCGGCTGCGCGCTTGCTGCCGCTCGGCGCCGCCACGCGGTAGACCGCAGCAGCCAGGATCGACCACGCGATCGCAGCGACCAGGCTGTGCGTGTACGGCATGTAGTAGAGGTCGAGCGGATTCGAGGCGGTGAAGCCGGGAACGATCCGCACCTTCTCGATGCCCAGCAGAACGAAGGGCGCCCACAAGACGTCCAGGAGCTGGACCGCGAGGAAGAGCACCCAGAGCGGGATCGACGGCTCGGCTTTCTTGGCCGCGAAGCTGACGCCGTAGTGGCCGACGAACATGGATCAGGAGTTACCGCGACGGACTGGAACGTGCAACAGACGTCAGTGCAGGTCTTCGAACGTCCGGTTCAGAATCGGATAGCGCTGCCAGTCGCGATAATCGAAGTGCCACCACTCGCTCGGGTTGACCGTGAAGCCTTCGGCCTCGAGCACGCGGCGCAGCAGGGCGCGGTGCCACCGCTGGCGTGTCGTGCCGCCCGGGAAGTCGGCCACGGCCCGCGGCGTCGCCTCGTCGTAGGTCGAGGGCATCTCGACCGGCCGCCCCGTCGCCAGATCGTACAGGGTGATGTCCACCGCCGCGCCGCGGTTGTGCTTCGAGCCCTGCGCGGGATCCGCCACGAGCCACCGCGACGCGGGCGGCGTCGCGTCCCAGAACACCTTCGTCACATACCACGGCCGGTAGGCGTCGTGGATCAATAGGCCGTAGCCGAGGGGCTTGAGCCGCCGCGCCGCGCGCACCAGCGCTTCGGCCGCCGGTCGCTGCAGGAACGCGCGGGCGGACGAGTAGAACACACTGCCGAGAAAATTGTTGGTTGTGGCGTAGCGAATGTCCAAGTGAATCGATGAATCGAGGCGTGCCGGCTCGACGAGATCGGGGGCGAGAAACGCACCGCTCTCGGCGGGCGGAACGAGGCCGCGATCGATCTGCAGCAGGTCCGCGACCGGTCGCAGCGGCTGGAGCCGGAGCTGCCCGCCGTCGGCGGGCCCCATGGCCAGCCGGTGAAGCGTGAATACCGATTCCGGCACCTCAGCGAGGCGGGTCGGCGGCGAGAGCTTCACGAACACGGCGAGCGCGCCGCGGTCCTCGAAAACGTAGAACGTGTCGCCTCCAGACGCGTACGCGCCGATCAGCGCGAGCCAGGCCGCGGGTGGCGCCGGCGGCGGCTTCGGCGACAGCGAATCGGGGCGCTGGAGGAGGAGCGCGAGGAGGAGGAACATCCGACCTCAAAATAAGTGCGATTGATCACGTGCGCGCGACGCCTTAACAACGGTAGGACCGTACACGTCCCAACCCGCAGACAGCAAGGTCTTGTAGCTGACTCCCAAAAGACTTCTGGAGGAATGAGTCTATGCGCACCATACGCCAATCGTTACTCACGCTCGCCGGCGCGACCGCCGCCCTGGTGCTCGTTACGGCGTGTAACAACGAGAGCGGTACTGCACCCACGACGCCCCTCCTATCGCAAGCCCAGGCCGAGAGCCTCGCGACGACCGTCGTGGCGGATATCGCCGGGGAGATCGGGACGGCGACGATGGATGGCTCGGGGGGGGGCGGTCTGGCCGCGACGGCGCCATTCGATGCGTCCACGCCGGCGGGGGGCTCGGCTACAGCAACACAGTGCATCCCGACCGAGTCGCCCACCCCCGTCGTCAACTCTGACAACGACGGCGTCCCCGACTCGGTGCGGTTTGATTATACCGGCTGCGTCATCTCCAGTCCGCTCTCGATCGACTCCCTGTCGGGCACGATCGATCTGATCGACCCGACGAAATCGGTCGCTGACCACGCGGTCGAGCGGGTATTCACAGACTTCAAGCGCGTCACGGTAAACCTCGTGTCGGGGAAGAAGACATCCGTGACGGACAACGGGACACGGATGGCGTCCCATGACGGCACGACGCTGCAGAGCAGCGAGACCAACTTCCGCACCGATTACGTGTTCGCAAACGGCGGCACCGCCGAGCACATGCGCACGTGGGAGTCCATCTTCACGGCCGACGTCGCGGGATCGATCATGCGGGACGCCCTCCTGCCGAGTGGCACGTGGTCGGTAAATGGCACGTCGTCGTGGACGCGGGGGCAGCGCTCCTACTCACTCACCGTCACGACTAACCCGGCGCTCCACTACAATGCGAGCTGCACCGCGGCGCCCCGGTTCGATGCGGGCAAGATCACGGCCGTCGTGGTGCGGAATAGCCAGACTGTTACCGTGACGATCGAGTTCACGGCTTGCGGGGTGTACACCGTCACCCGCTCGTAAGCCTGGACGATCTTGATATGCAAAGGCCGCGGATTGCTCCGCGGCCTTTTTGCTCACCCCGTCCTTATCACCGGTTCTCTCCCTTGTTCTTTCTTCTATACGACGAGGGACCTGTCATCCTGAGCGGAGCGCGCGGAACGCGCGCGTAGCGAAGGATCCCATTTAAAGCAGGTCCTTCGCGCCTGCGGCGCTCAGGATGACAGCTGCAGGGCGCGTCGACAAGAGGGGGGAGGAAGAATGTGGTTGGTTGGTTGGTATCCAGGCTCAGGCTAGTCGCGCGTGCATGCCGCGCTCAACCGCGCATCCCGTGGTCTCCCGCGCTCCACACCCGCCGCGACACGCAGCCAAAGGGCCATGTCCTCGAGATAGCCATCGCCATTGCGCGGCCACACGTCGCCGGGCCGCCGGATGCGCTCGGTGTGGTCCGCGCCGGCGTAGACACACACCGTCGGCCGATCGTGATGACCGGCGGCCAGTGCGTCGCGAATCGCCTGCACGCTCGCCGCCGCGGGGACGCGCTGGTCCGCGCTGCCATAGAGGAGCAGGACCGGTGCCCGCACTGCACGCCACCGGCCGACCGGATCGTATCCCGCGATGCGGCGCGAGAAGCTCCAATAGGAGCTCGTCGAGTCCGGAAGCGGAAAGCGCCACGATTTGGCATCGAAGGCGCGCGCGAGCGAATCGAGACGCGTGCGCGGCGCGCCGTGATAGGCGACGCGCACCACCTCGACGACGTACTCGTTCGCGCGTGCCGCCTCGTCCGGCGGCAGGTTGGCGTAGTCGGTCGCGTTCCGCAGACTGAAGCGCTCGGCCGAATCGGTCGGGACCGCGGAGGCGGCCGAGGCGACGACGAAGGCGATGGCGCCGGAGGCGCCGGCCGCGAGCGGCAGCAGCGTGCCGCCCTGGCTGTGGCCGAAGAGCCCGATGCGGCCCTTACGGATGTCTTGGCGCGTCCGCAGCATGGCGACGCCGCTCGCGACGTCGGCCGCCAGGTCTTCGAATCCCGCCGTACGCCAGTCGCCGGTCGATTTCCCGACACCGCGTTTATCGAAGATGAGCGCCGCGAGTCCCGCCTCGGCGAATCGGCGCGCGAGAAAGCGGTTCGCAAAGCGTCCTTCCCCGCCTGATCCGTGCGCCATCACGATCGCGGGATAGGGTGGCGCCGAGCTGGGCAGAATCAGCGTCCCGCTCAGCCGGACCGGTCCATTGGAGAATTCGACCTCCTCCTCGCGCAGCGTCGCGGCCGTCGCTGGTCTGCGGCGCAAGGCGAAGGTTCCATTGTTGCCGGCTTCGCTGAACGTGCCGGTGATCGAGTCGCCGGCGATCGTGCCGTCGAACACCAATGTCGTCGCATCGCCCCGCAGCGTCATGCGGATGTGGGAGCCGTCGCGCTCGGCGGACTCGAAGGGGACGCCCGCGACGCGCAGCCGGTCTGTGGAGAACGAGGCGCGGTAGCGGCTCGCGGAGTCGCCGGGCTGGATGTCCATCGTGACGTACAGCGTATCGCCGGCGCGGGCCCAGTAGCCTTGCCAATGGCCGACTGCGGGATCTTGGGCGGAGAGTGCAACGACGGCGAATAGGAGAGGAAGAGGCATGGGTGCTTTACGATACTGGGATCGGCGAGTTCCAGGCGAGGTTGGGTTGTTTCCCGTGCGCTGAAAGCCTGCCCTGAGCGCAGCGAAGGGCGCCGGCTCGGCGAAGGCGCGAGAGCGGTAGGGCTCTCGGCCGTGATCAGAGCCGCGGTGATTTCTTGTCGGTCCGGTAGACCGCTTCCACCGGCAAGCCGTCGATGAGCGCCGGGTCAAACTTCAGCTGTCCGACGTATTTCTCGTATTGCTGATCGTACGCTTCCACGCCCGAGCCCGAGATCATTTTGACGTGACGGACGGCACCGGTATCCGTCACGACGACCTCAAATACGGCGTTGAGTCTTCGTGGCGGCGCGTGGGCACCGGGAGGAAGTCCGGGCCGTTGGATGCCGTCTCTGCTCTGATACCGTAGTTCGCCAACACCCGTACGGAACGGCTGGTTTGACCCTTGCTTGACCGCGGGCGGGCAATACGTGGCCCGCTGGACCGTGAGCGCCGGCGCCGACCCGCCGGTGACCAACACCTGAATCGCCCACAGGTCACCGGGTTTCTGTGGCCAGATCGAGCGTGCCAGCACGGCGGCCGCCAGCGTGTCGGTGATATCGAGCGGATGGATGAGCGGCACGGCGTCCCCTTCGGGAAACACGAGCGTGAAGCGCATCGAATCGCGCAGCGCGTGGAACGCTGTGAGTTCGCTCAGTGCGTCGCTCGAGTCGACCAACCCACTCGGCGCGGGCAATTCCTCGGGATTCTGCGTTGGGCCGCAGTCGCTGCGCTGGGCGGTGAGTGAACGTGTCAGAAGGCCAAGGAGCGCGACTGTCGTAATACGGAGGCGCAGACGACCTCCAGATAGGGTTAGGGGGTTACAGAAACTTAGTAGCGGGCGTCGCGAATTGGCTTTCCGGTCCCCGGTTCGGCCGTGAAGGTCTCATCGCGTCCCTTCGCTCTGCTCAGGGCAAGCTCTTCAGGACGGTGCAGTGGCCGAGCCGGCCCTTTAGGGCACGGATAAAACGACGGCTCGATCCTCAGATCTCGAGGACTGGGTCCTCAGATCTCGAGGAGAGATTGGAATCGTGGAATGGAGTTCTTATCCGTGCGCTGAAGCGCCGGCTCGGCGAAGACGCGAGCCCTGAAGGGCTCATCGCGTCCTTCAGGACGCGCGTAGTGGCCGACGCGGCCCTTTAGGGCACGGCTTAACACGACGCCTCCGTCATCACTTCTCCATACGATCAAACCGGGCTTGGGTCGATCCGTGCGCTAAACCGCCGGCTCTCGGCAAAGGCGCGAGCCCTGAAGGGCTCATCGCGTCCTTCAGGACGCGCGTAGTGGCCGAGCCGGCCCTTTAGGGCACGGCTTCAAAGGACAGCTCGGCCATCATCTCTCTAAAAAGGGAATGAGACTGGCTGGATCGATCCGTGCGCTGAAAGCCTGCCCTGAGCGCAGCGAAGGGCGCCCGCTCGGCGAAGGCACGAGCCCTGAAGGAGCTCTTCCACCATCCTTCAGTGCGGGAGGGGACGAGCCAGCCCCCATCGACCAGGCGAACAAGACACTGTAGTCTTTTCAAACAATCAGGTTCTGCAGGTCTGAATCGAGTGCAGACAAGAGATTCGCTTGTACGACGACGAATCGTGCAGGCTCTAGCACTTCAGGCGAAGCTGCACCTGAGTACTTGCGGAAGGTGGCCCCGATCTTCTTGCGCTTCGCGGCGACATCTCCCCGTGACCCGTGATCGACGTCGTGTCGAAGATCAGTACGGAGCGTATTAACGTCGATGAAAGACGTTGGAAGATTATTCCCCAAACGCTGCCCGATGCCTTCGCGGAAGACGAAATACAAATCGTCTATAAGAGTCTTGTAAGAACCAAGATCCTTAATTGGCTTCCCGATGCTTACCAATGCTTGGCCCGTTCTGTTGGTTGCCTTGAAAAGATCTTCCCCGTGCTTGCTTGAGTACGCTGCATTCAAACGTCCAATATGTTGGGCAATTGTTGTGCCGAGCTCCCCCACGCGTACCGCTATGCCGCTTGCCGCAACCACAGAGGCATCGAAAGCGTCGGCCAAGGCAGCGTCGTACATAAATGCCTTCCGAAGCAGAACCTCTTGACGCACACGAGAGCCCGCTTTGACATTGGCATTCACTGATTCCTGGAACCGAATGAAGTCGTGATCCGTAGCGCCCTGCCCCAGCTCCACCTGATGACTGAGTTCTCCGATAAACTGACGTATGAAAGCCGCTGTCTTTTTCTCCAAACCCTTAGACTTCCCCGTTTCGACTAGCTTACAGGCAAACGTAATTATCGACTGAACGATGGTGCGATTCTTGAGCACAGGTTCCTGTTTTGGGAAGGCCTTGGCCAGGAAGTCGAGTGCGGCGTCAATTCGTTTTGCTACTGCAGAGGTCGAAGAGAACGCTACCTGCGTTTCAAAGATCTTCTTAACGTCATCGAAGCGCAGGCCTGTATCAATTCCCTCTATTTCGATGGCCGCGGCCTTACTCACGATATCGAAGTGGGCAAACCGGGTATCGGGAGCAGAGACGCGCTTCGCCAGAAACTCGTGTTTAGCTCTTTCCCTGCAGAAATCCCGAAGTTTACTATGGACAGCATTCAGTTTTTCGCTGCTGCGCAGTGGCAAACCACCCTGCAAACGCTGAAAGAACTGTTTTAATTCCTCCTCAGATGCGTTCTCAATTTCATCGTAATCAATCTCAAAATCATCGAAAGCGTCTGAGGTTTTTGTTTTTAGGTCTTTGTAAAACCTGCCTCCGAACGCGGCGGTTGATTCTGTCGAGAGCTCGAGCTCATTTCCGAAGAACTCGTAGATCGCCGTTAGCCGCTGTTGACCATCGACGACTTCGTAGTCTTCGTCGTCACCTTTTACGAAGTAGAACTTCGGGAGACGCCAGCCTCTGAGAATGCTGTCTATTAGCTCCTGTTTCTTTGACTTATCCCACACTTTGCCGCGCTGCCAGTCGGGGATCTCATAGCGATTGCGACGCTTGTAAATCTTGTCGAGAGCCCGACGGCCCGGCGTGATTTTCATGACAGCGTCCCTGCTGAAGAGGGTCTGAAATCCCTATTAGCGTCGATTGGATGTGACAATGTTCTGAGAAGGCCGACCTAGATAGGGCGTTTTTGCGGCACCGTAGGGCGGATTTGCGGCATGAGCTTTCTACTAGGTGTTCCCCCAGACTAGCGAGCGCTCTCGAGAAGATCCTCCTCCGCGCGGCTTAAGGGTCGGAGCGGCTTGATCGCTTCGAGTCGACGACCAAGCGTCCTTCTTGCCGCAGCGAGATCTGCCTTCATCTGCAATTTCAACCACAGGTGGGGACTGGTTCCTAACACCTTGGCCAAGCGCAATGCCATTTCAGGCGTGATAGCTTGGCGATCGTTGACGAGTTGATTCACTGTAATTCGCGAAACCCCCATGGATTCTGCCAACACATCCTGGGTGATTCGATCATCCCTGAGCAGGAACTCACGAAGTATTTGGCCAGGCGTGGATGGTTTCGAACGCTTCCCGCTACCATTCAGCGCTCTCGCCCTTGAGCCTTTCGAGACGTATTTCGCTTGCGCCAAAACCACTCTCCCAGTCAAACGTGTAATGCCATTTGCCGCTGATGCAGATCGCGAGGCGCTCCCCACTCCTGACAACTCGTCGAATAGGCGAAACGACCCGCACGTCTGACAGGTCGTGCGCTTCTACCAAGACCTCGATTGCTCGATAAGCGCGTCGCACGAGCCCTTTGGGCAATCGTATCGAGCTTGCGGTCAAATAGATGCGCTCTGCTTCTGCGTCGCCGAAGCGATTCACAGCATCCCCCTGTTCCATGTTGGTTGTCAGCTGTTGAGCTAAGAGACGGATAGACAGCCGCAGCCAACGGAGGGGGCGTACTTGTCCAGAATCCACAGAGGATTGCGCCCTCGCAGATGTTCTCATGCGAGTGATAACTCTGCCGTGGAGTCGGACGCGGAGAAATGTGAGAACCGACGGCTTCCAACAGTCGGTGATGCAACAGGTGCCAGACAGAGCGCCATGGAGAACCGGGGTCAGATCCGAGCCCGCTGAGGACACTGTCCCAAATCCAGGCGATGTCGCGCCGGGTCAGTGATTGATACTGGTAGTGCGCGATTTTGTGTGAATAACCGGCGAAGCTGGCGAGCTTGGAAACAAAAGAGCGAACGGGCGACCTGGGAGTCAGCCACGTTTGGTCGTCGCACCCAAACCGTGATGGATGAAAGGTCGATTGTTCGTTCGTGAGGAGCGGCTGACCATTGAACTTGCGTTCGACTGCCTTAAGAAAGGCGTAGAAGTTCTTCCGGTCGTTAAGGGAATAGACGTCCCGGACCTGCTTGATCTTAGATGCTAAAAAGTCGTCTGAAGAAAGATCCGCGTGATTAAAGAAACTCGCGGTTAGGTATGAGACGGCGTTTCTCGCCACCACCCGCGGGGAAGGTTCGCCGAGAAATGCGAGTTTGGTGCTGGCGAAGGACCCTGCCGAATCGTAGACGCAGTTCGGAAGGCCGTTCGACCAATCAGACGTTATTGCGGTATCAAATACCGTTGCGATTGAGTCACGATCGCCGAGAACGGAGTAAACATTGGTGGAATAGACCTTCGAGCAGTTCCAATCGACAACATTCTGGATTTGGCTCGTGAAACTGGTCGATGGCTGACCGTTCGTCACGCCCCAGACCGTGTACGCCGAGGCCCACTCGCTAGAGAGTCGCCGTTTGAACAGATCCTCACGCCGTGCGCTCTCCCACGCGATGTAGGAGGCCGCGTCCTCTGCCCAAAATGACGTGCTACGAGAATCGCTCACTCCTCATAATGTAAAGCATTGGTTTACATAGTCAATCCCCCTTTCACCCCACCCCCACCCCCTTCGCATACAGCGGAAACTCCTCCGCCATCTCCCGCACCTGCCCCTTCACCCGCTCGACCGTCGCCTCGTCCCGTTTCGTCAGCACCTCATCGATCAGCTCCGCCACCCTGTCCATCTCTTCGACCCCGAAGCCCCGCGTCGTCAGCGCCGGCGTCCCCAGCCGAATGCCGCTCGTCACGAACGGACTCTGCGGATCGCCCGGAATCGTGTTCTTGTTCACCGTGATCGCCGCCCGGTCGAGCAGCTGCTCGGCATCCTTCCCCGTTATTGTTTTCTTGCGCAGATCGACGAGCATCAGATGGCTGTCCGTGCCGCCCGAGACGATCGCATAGCCGAGCGTGATCAGTCGGTTGGCGAGCGCCTGGGCGTTCGTCACGACATCCTTCGCGTACTGCTTGAAGTCCGGCTGAGACGCTTCAAGTAGTGCTACAGCCTTCGCGGCAATCACATGCTCGAGCGGCCCACCCTGCGTCCCCGGGAAAACCTGCTTATCCACCGCTTTCGCATGCTCGGCTTTACACAGGATCATCCCACCGCGCGGGCCGCGCAGCGTCTTATGTGTGGTCGTCGTGACAATGTGTGCATGAGGGATGGGGGACGGGTACACGCCACCAGCGACCAAGCCCGCGAAATGCGCCATGTCCACCACCAGCACCGCACCGACCTCGTCGGCGATCGAACGGAGCGCCGGAAAATCGACGATGCGCGCATACGCGCTGCCGCCGCCGATGATGATCCGCGGTTTCTCCTTCTTCGCCACCTCGCGCACTTCGTCGTAGTCAATCCGTCCGGTCTCTTCACGAACGTGATAGGCCGTCGCCTTGAACAGCGTGCCGGAGAAATTGACCGGCGACCCATGCGTGAGATGGCCGCCATGCGGCAGCGCCAGGCCGAGCAGCGTGTCGCCGAACTTGGCGACGGCGAGATACGCCGCCATGTTCGCCTGCGCCCCCGAATGCGGCTGCACATTCGCATGCTCGGCGCCGAACAGCTGCTTCGCCCGATCGATCGCGAGCTGCTCGACCTGATCCACGATCTCGCAGCCGCCGTAATACCGCTTCCCCGGCAACCCCTCGGCGTACTTGTTGGTGAGCGCGGTACCCATGGCCTCGAGTACGGCGAGCGAGACGAAATTCTCGGAGGCAATCAGCTCCAACCCATGTTCTTGCCTCGCCACCTCACGCTTGATGAGGTCCGCGATCTTAGGATCGGATTCCGATAGTGGCGCTAGTCGATCAGTCATCCACCGTCCGGTTTGTTTGAGGTAGCGGCGCAGCATGCTGCGCCCCTACACCTCGTCCTATTTCTCGATTTTTTCTATCCGGCGCTCGTGCCGGCCACCCTCGAAATTCGTCTCCAACCACTTGTGCAGAATGTTGACCCCCTGCTCCTCGCTCACAAACTGCGCCGGCAATACCAGCACATTCGAATCCCCGTGCTCGCGCGACAGCTCGGCTACCTGCTCATTCCATGCCAGCGCCGCACGCACGCGGGGGAAGCGGTTGGCCGCATACGACATGCCCAAACCTGTACCACAAGTGAGCACCCCCCGTTGCACTTCTCCACTGCTCACCGCCTTCGCCACCGGCTTGGCATAGTCGGGATAGTCGTCCGCCGGGTCGAGTTTCTTGGGCCCGACGTCGATCGGCTCGTAGCCGAGCTTCTTGAGCTCGTCCACCAGCCGGTTCTTCAGGTTGAACCCAACGTGGTCGGCTCCGATGAAAATCTTCTCAGCCATGATTTGTTTCCACGAGCGGCTCAGACAAAGTTCTGCCTCACCTTCGCAATCGCAGCGATCCGTCGCTCAGCCAGCCGGTCCGCCGCGCGATAGCTCGGCATCGACTCCTCGGCCGCAATGTCGAACACCATGAGAATCGTGTCGTAGATCTCGCCCGCCTTGTTCCGCGCGCGCTCCATCGTCCAGCCCTCGAGCTCGGCGTTGACGTTCACTAACCCGCCGGCGTTGATCACGTAGTCGGGCGCGTACGTGATGCCGCGCGCCTCCAGCATGTCGCCATGCCGCTCCTCGGCGAGCTGATTGTTCGCGCCGCCCGCCACGATGTCGACCTTGAGCTGCGGAATCGTCTCATCGTTGATGATCCCGCCCAGCGCGCACGGCGCGAAGATGTTGGCGTCGGCGCCGTAAATCTCGTCGGCACCGACCGGCTTCGCCCGGAAGTCGTCCACCACCGCCTTCACCTTGGCGGCGTCGATATCGGTCACGACCAGGTGCGCTCCTTCCTTATATAGAAGATCGGCCAGGTAATAGCCGACGCGGCCGCAGCCCTGAATCGCCACCGTCTTGCCCTTGAGCATATCCTCGCCGTAGTGGTGCCGGGCGCACGCCTTGATCCCGCGATACACGCCAAAGGCCGTGACGGGGGACGGGTCTCCAGATTTTCCGATCAGACCGGTGACATGATCCGTCTCTGCCTTGATGAATTCCATGTCGCCCACCGACGTGCCGACGTCTTCTGCCGTGATGTAGCGGCCGCCCAGCGCCTTTACGTGCCGGCCGTGCGCGCGGAAGATCGGCTCGCGATTGCGGATCTTGTTGTCGCCGATGATGACGGACTTTCCCCCGCCCAAATTCAACCCTGCCACCGCCGCCTTATACGTCATGCCGCGCGCCAGCCGCAGGCAGTCGATCAACGCGTCGCGGTCGTTCGCGTAATGCCAGAACCGCGTGCCGCCCAGCGCGGGGCCGAGCGTCGTGTCGTGAATGGCGATGATGCCGCGATAGCCCGAGGAGGGCTCGTACACGAGCGACACCTGCTCGTGCTCGTGCTCCTCGAGCAGCGCGAACAACGCGCTCGATTGCTCAGCCTTGACTGAGTGACCGAGAGATAACGATCCGCTGGATTTCACTCGTGCCTTCATAGATCTCCGTGACCTTCGCATCCCGGAAAAGTTTCTCGACGGGGAAATCTCGCATGTACCCATACCCGCCGAACAGCTGAATCGCCTGCGTCGTGACCCACATCGCTGTTTCGGACGCGAACAGCTTCGCCATGCTGGCGTAGAGCGTGATGTCCTCACCCGCATCTTTGCGCGCCGCGGCCCGGTGCGCCAGCGCCCGCGCCGCCTCCGTGCGCGTGGCCATATCGGCGAGCTTGAACTGCACCGCCTGGAAGTCGGCGATCGCCTTGTCGAACTGCCGGCGCTCGGCGCAGTACTTGATGGAAAGCTCCAGGGCTTTACGTGCAATTCCGACTCCCTGAGCCCCAATCCCCAATCTCCCAGAATCGAGCCCCTCCATCGCGTAGACGAACCCCATCCCCTCTTCACCCAGCATCTGATCGGCGGGGAGACGCACGTCGTTCAGCTCGATCGCCGCGGTGTTGGACGCGCGCAGCCCCATCTTGTCTTCGGGCTTCGCCGCCTGGTAACCCTTGGTGTCGGTCGGCACGATGAACGTCGAGATCCCCTTGGCGCCGCGGCGCGCGTTGGGCGTGTCCGTGCGCACCATGATCATCATGAGATCGGCCGTGCCGGCGTTCGTCGCCCACGCCTTGGTGCCGTTCAGCACCCACTCCTTCCCGTCTTTCGTGGCCTGTGACCGCAGCGACGCCGCATCCGAGCCCGCTTCGGCTTCGGAGAGCGCAAACCCCGCGAGCAGCTCGCCCCGCGCCATCGGCTTCAGCCAGCGCTCTCTCTGGGCGGGCGTGCCGTGCTTCACGAGCATGGTCGTGGGAATCGCGTTGTGGATGCCGATCGACACGGCGAGCGCCGCATCGGCGGCGGAGATTTCCTCGAGCACCATCAGGTACGTGACGCTGTCGAGACCCATGCCGTCGTACTCCTCGGGCGTGCACATGCCCAAGAAGCCGAGCTTGCCGAGCTCGTCGACCACATCGCGCGGAAAATGGCTCGTCCGATCCCACTCCGCGGCGAACGGCTCGATCTTGTCGCGCGCGAATTCGCGCGCCAGCTCGACGACTTGTTCGCGAACGTCAGTCGCGGTAGACATAGAACCCCTGCCCCGATTTCCGGCCCAGCTTCCCGGCAGCAACCATTTTCTTGAGCAGCGGCGCCGGACGGTACTTGCGCCGGTCGAGCCCGTCCTGCAACACCTTCATGATCGCGAGGCAGACATCGAGCCCGATCAAGTCGGCGAGTGCCAGCGGACCGAGCGGGTGATTCATGCCGAGCTTCATCACCTGATCGACACCTTCGGCGGTCGCGATGCCATCCTGCACGCAGAAGATCGCCTCGTTGATCATCGGCATCAGCACGCGATTGGACACGAATCCGGGTGCGTCGTTCACAATCACCGGCGTCTTCTTCAGTTCCTCCACAACCTCCACGATCTTCCGCACAGTCTCTTCACTTGTTAGAGCTCCCTTCACAACCTCCACCAACGGCATTAACGGCACCGGATTCATGAAATGCATCCCGATGACGCGCTCGGGTCGCCTGGTCTGCTTGGCGATTTCCGTGATGGGGATCGAGGACGTATTCGACGCGAGGATCGCATCGGGCGGTGCCAGGCGATCGAGGTCCTCGAACACCTGAAACTTGATGTCCGGATCCTCGGTTGCGGCCTCCACGACGATCTCGACCTCTTTCGCCGCCTCGAGCGAAGTGGATGTTCTGATGCGACCGAGCGTCGCTGCTCCCTGCTCCGTGCTCAGTGCTCCCTTTTTCTCCAGGCGCTCCAAATTCTTCTTGATCGTCGCCAAGCCGCGGCCGAGCGCATCCTCGGACACATCGATCAACGCCGTGTCCCACCCATGCTGCGCAAACACGTGGGCGATGCCGTTGCCCATCGTGCCGGCGCCGATGACCGCGACTTTGCTCACGCCGCCGCCTGCTCGAACGCGCCTTTGCGCGTCAACAGGAACAGTGTACCGGCCACGAGCGCGAGCGTTGCGACGATCCCGCCTTCGGGACCAAACGCGCCGCCGTCCAGCCAGGCGTGCCCGCCGGGTGCGTACTCGACGACAGGCGTGTGAAAGGCATAGCCGCTGACGGGCGCGTCGAACAGAATGCCGAGCGTGGCGTTCCAGCCGAAGTGCGCGCCCCAGGCGAGGGGCATGCCGCCGGCAAAGAAAGCGATCGACAGCCAGATCGCGGCGAGGAAAATGTTCGCGAGACTGAAGACGGTGACGCTGGGATTCCCGGCGTGCAACAGCGCAAACGGCAAGCCGACCACGATCATCGCGGGCAGCACGCCGATGCCGTCCGTAAGGCGCCGCAGCGGGTAGCCGCGAAAACCCAGCTCTTCGCCGAGCGCCGCGAGCACGAGCCCGAGGATGAGCGGCAGCGCGATGGCGAGCCAGACGCTCCAGTCGCCCGTGAGCTGCACGCGCGCGCCGAACAGGAGCGCGAGCCCGATGGCGAAGGCCGCCATGACCGCTCCGAGCGCCGCGCCGCGCAGCCAGGGCGTGATCGCCGGCCGACGCCAGCCCATGTCCGCCCAGGACCGTTTGCTGAGTAAGCGGCCGATGACGACCGTGGCGATCCCGAACGCGACCACTTCGAAGACGCCGGTGCGCACCACTTCCCACGTCAGTCCGCCCCACCCCGGAACGAGCTGCGCGAACAGAATCGTCAGACCGAACCCGACGCCCCAAAACAGCACGACCCAACTGAGCGCGATCCCGACGCGCTTTACATCCGCAAACGAAACGCGCGCCATCAGAGGCGCGCGTGAATCGTGGGAGTGAGCTTCGACAGGACTGGCACCAGTACAGCGATCTTGAGCAGGTCTCCCAGTAGGAACGGCACCGTGCCGAACCGAGCTGCCGCCGAGATATTGCCCGTGAGAATCGCAAGCTGGGCAAGACCACCGAGGTGAATCAGCACCAGCCCCGCGAATACGCCGCACGCCACACGCCACACGTTACGCCCGTCAGCCGCGACGGCACCAACAGCCCACGCCGCGACTGGATAGGCCAGCAGATATCCACCCGTGGGTCCAAACAGCCGCGCGATCCCTAGCAGCGGCACGGTCGGCGTGAACACCGGCAGCCCCGCCGCACCCATCGCCAGGTACAGGATCATGCTGAGCGCACCGAGCGGCGCGCCGAGCAGGCCGCCGACGAGCAGCACGGCCATCGGCTGCAGTGTCATCGGGACCGGTGTGCCAGGTAGCGGGATGGCCACTTGAGCCGCAGCAGCCACCAGAAGCGCGCCCAGCAAAACGCCGCACGCGCGAACGCCCCACGTTACACGCCGCACGTCCAACGCAACATGTGTCATCAGAGCATCTCCACTGAGAGAGCAACCGCGTTGCCGCCACCGAGACAGAGCGTGGCGAGGCCAGTGTGCTTGCCGTATTGCTTGAGCGCATACAAGAGCGTCGTCAGCACGCGCGCGCCGGACGCGCCGATCGGGTGGCCGAGCGCGATGGCGCCGCCGTGCACGTTGACGCGCGACCAATCCCAGCCGAGGGCTTTCCCGTCGGCAAGCGCCTGGACCGCGAACGCCTCGTTTGCCTCGATGAGATCGTAGTCGGAGATCTTGGCGCCGGTTTTCTTCATCAGATTCTGCACCGCAACGATCGGCGCAAAGAACAGGTCCTTCGGTTCGCCACCACCGGTCGCATAGCCGGTGATTCGCGCCATCGGCTTCACACCATGTTCGTTCGCAAATGCCAATGACGAAACGACCAGGGCACTTGCTCCATCGTTGAGCCCAGGGGCGTTCCCGGCGGTCACGGTGCCGTCCTTCTCAAATGACGGCTTCAGCGCCGCGAGCTTCTCGAGTGAGGTATCCGGCCGCGGACCCTCGTCCTTCTCGACCTTGTCGACGGGAAGGATCTCAGCCTTGAAAAAGCATGACTCCATCGCTTTCACCGCTTTCCGGTGACTCTGCAGCGCAAACTCGTCTTGCTCACGACGAGAGATGCCGGCCTTTTTCGCCGTGTACTCGGCCAGGTTACCCATGTGCGTGTTGGAGAACGAATCCCACAGCCCATCGCGAATCATGCCGTCGACCAGCTCGCTGTTGCCCGCCTTGATGCCGCTGCGCATGCCGTAGACGTAGTGCGGCGCGTTCGACATCGACTCGAAGCCACCAGCCACGATGCACTGCGCGTCGCCCGCCTTGATCGCCTGCGCCGCGAGCATCACCGCCTTGAGCCCGGAGCCGCACACCTTGTTGATCGTCATCGCGGGGATCGTGCCCGGCAGTCCGGCATGAATCGCCGCCTGCCGCGCGGGCGCCTGCCCTTCACCGCCCTGCAGCACGTTGCCCATGATGACTTCGTCGACCGTGTTGTCGGGCACCGCGGCGCGCCGCATCGCTTCTCGGATCACGAGCGCGCCGAGGCGTGGGCCTGGTAGCGGAGACAAGCCACCCAGGTACCGGCCGATGGGGGTTCGGCAGGCGGACAGGATGACGGGTGTGGTGGTGTCGTTGGGCATGTATTCTCGATTTGTAAGGGGCGCAGCATGCCGCGCCCCTACATCAAATTAACGGCCTAAGGCTCCTCGTGTGCACTTCCTGCTTCAGCTTCTCCACAAACTCACTAATCGGCATGACGACTTGCTTGTTCCCTGCGCCCCGGCCGCGCACGGCGACGGACTTCGCCTCCGCCTCACGCTGCCCTACCACCGCCATGTACGGCACCTTGTGCGTCTCAGCGTCGCGGATCTTGTAGTTCAGCGTCTCGGAGCGCTCGTCGAGATGCGAGCGAATCCCGGCCTGGCGCAGCGTCTCGTGCACGTGGCGCGCCGCGTCCATCTGGCCGTCGGCGATCGGCAGCACGCGCACCTGTGTCGGCGAGAGCCAGAGCGGGAACGCCCCGGCGAAGTGCTCGATCAGGAAGCCGACAAATCGCTCGAGCGTGCCGAAGATCGCCCGGTGCATCATCACGGTGCGGTGCGGCTTGTTGTCCGTGCCGGTGTACTCGAGCTTGAAGCGCTCCGGCAGCTCGTAGTCGAGCTGGATCGTGGCGCCCTGCCATTCGCGGCCGATCGCGTCGTTGAACTTGATGTCGATCTTCGGCCCGTAGAACGCGCCGCCACCCACATCCATGCGATAAGCCAGGCCCCGGCGCTTCAGGGCGCTCTCGAGCGCCTTCTCCGCGACCTCCCACATCGCATCGGTGCCGAGCTTTTTGTCGGGCCGCGTCGCGAGATCGAGCCGGTACTCGAGCCCGAACGTCTTGCCCATCACCAGCTCGACGATGTCGAGCATGTTGAAAATTTCTTCTTCGATCTGATCCTCGCGCAGGAAGATGTGCGCGTCGTCCATCGACAGGCCGCGCACCCGCAGCATGCCGTGCAGCGTCCCCGACCGCTCGTTCCGGTACACATTCGCGATCTCCGCGAGACGAATCGGCAGGTCGCGATAGCTGCGCTGCTGGCTCGCGTAGATGAGGATGTGCATGGGGCAGTTCATCGGCTTGACGCGGTAGCGCACGTCCTCCGACTCGCCCTCGCCCGCCGCCATCGCCGGGAACTGATTCGCGGCGTAGAGCGGCAGGTGGCCCGAGCGCAGGAACAGCTGCTCGCGCGTCACGTTGGGCGTGTACACGAGCTGATAGCCGCGCGCGAGGATGATGTCTTCGATGAAGCGCCGCAGCTCGAAGTTCAGGATCGCGCCGTTCGGGTGCCACATGATGAGCCCCGGCCCGACGTCTTCCTGGATGGAGAAGAGGTCCAGCTGCTTGCCGATGACGCGATGGTCGCGCTTCCGCGCTTCTTCGAGCCGAGTGATGTACTGCTCCAGCGCTTCCTTGGTGAACCACGCCGTCCCGTAGATGCGCTGCAGCATCTGGCGCCGCTCGTCGCCGCGCCAATACGCGCCGGCGGCATGCAGCAGCTTGAAATGCTGGATCTTGCCGGTCGAGGGGACGTGCGGTCCGCGGCACAGGTCCACGAACGGGCCGTCCGTGTACACCGAGATGACCTCGTCCTCTTTCAGGTCATCGATTCGCTCGAGCTTGAGCGGATCATCCTTGAAGCGCCGTTTTGCCTCTTCTCTACTCACCTCTTCACGCGTAAAGGGATAATCAGCCTTCACCACTTCGCCCATCTTCTTTTCGATCGCTTCGATGTCCTCGGGTGTAAATGGCCGCCCGATGTCGAAGTCGTAGTAGAACCCGTCCTCGATCGGCGGCCCAAAGCCGATCTGGGCCTGCGGGAACAGCTGCCGCACGGCAGTCGCCAGCGCGTGCGCCGACGAGTGGCGCAGCACGTCGAGTGCCTGAGCGTCCTTGTTCGTGAGAATCGCGACTGTCGCACCGTCAGGAAGTGGGCGCTGTAAATCCCGCACCTCGTTATTGACGCGGATCGCAAGAGCCGCTTTTGCGAGGCCCGGGCCCACGGCCCGGGCTAAGTCGGCGCCCGTCGCGCCCGCCGGCAGGGCTTTCTTGCTCCCATCCGGCAGGACGACCTGAATCTCGGAAGGGGGCATGTCTAGGGAGTCGACGTCGTTGCGCTGCCGGCCGGTGCGTTCTCCATCGGCGGCGTATGCAATCCAAACCGGAAGTAGAGTCCCACCGACAACACAATCACGCCGCCGAGCAGTACCCAGCGCACGACGCGTCCCGGTGGAAGGGTCTCATCGGACGACGCAGATGGCGATGTCATTGGACGATATTCTAGTGGCCGCGTCTATATTAAGGAATGGCATACGATCCGCGGCCCGTAGAACCCCGCCTCTCCCAGCGCTGGCTCGACGCCGGCGCGGTCCAGCCGCGCGACGGGGGGGGCGGGGGGGGCGGGGGGGGCGGGGGGGGCGGGGGCCGCGCCGAGCCGTACGTCAAAGTGATCCCGCCACCGAAAGTCCCCGACAACCTGCACGTCGGCCACGCACTCAACAACGTCATTCAGGACGTGCTGATCCGGTTCGAGCGGATGCGCGGCCGCGCCGCCGAATGGCTGCCGGGGACCGATCACGCCGGCATCGCGACGCAGAACGTCGTCGAGAAGCGCCTCGCCAAGGAGGGGAAGACCCGCTTCGACCTGGGCCGCGAGCGGTTCGTCGAGGAGGTGTGGTGCTTCGTCAAGAAGACCGGCAACACAATCATCGAGCAGCTCAAGGTGATCGGCTGCTCGTGCGACTGGTCGCGGCTGCGCTTCACCCTCGACGAGGACTACTCGCGCGCGGTCCGCGAGGTGTTCGTGCGCCTGTGGGACGAGGGGCTGATTTATCGGGGCCACCGCGTGATCCACTGGTGCCCGCACTGCCTCACCGCCCTATCAGATGAAGAGGCCGAGCACCACGAGACGCAGGGCAACCTGTATCACATCAAGTATCCGCTCGAGGATGGCTCCGGATTCGTCACGGTGGCAACGACCAGGCCGGAGACGATGTTCGGCGATATCGGGCTCGTGTTCAATCCGAAGGACGGTCGCTACAAGAACCTCAAAGGCAAGCGAGTGAAGATCCCGCTTTCCGGCGTGGCGATTCCGATTGCGAGCGACGACGCCGTCGAGCAGGGATTCGGCACGGGGCTACTCAAGGTCACGCCGGCGCACGATGCGAATGACTTCGAGATTGCAAACCGGGTCTGGCCCAAAGAAGAGAAGCCGCTGATCCTGACGGAGGATGGGCGGATGGGCGGCCCATCCGCCCATCGCATTCCACCGGATCTCGTTGGCGTGGATCGCTTCGAAGCCCGAAAGCGCATCGTGAAGCAACTCGAGCGCGAAGGTCTACTCGTCAAAACCGAACTGCATCGCCATTCGGTGCGGCGCTGCTACCGCTGCGATACGGTGGTGGAGCCGCGGCTCTCCGATCAGTGGTTCGTGAAAATGAAGCCGCTGGCGGAGACGGTGATGCAGGGCTACGCCAAAGGCGAGTTCCACATCGTGCCCGAGCGCTGGAACGCGACGTTCGAGCACTGGATGAACAACATCCGGGACTGGAACATCTCGCGGCAGCTCTGGTGGGGGCATCGGATTCCGGTGTTCACCTGCGCGAATGGGCACCAATGGGCGGACCGCGAGGACCGGGAGCAGTGTCCGAAATGCGGCGCGGCCGTCGAGCAAGATCCGGACGTGCTCGACACCTGGTTCTCGTCGTGGCTGTGGCCGTTCGCCACGTTCGGCTGGCCCGAGCAGACGCCCGATCTCGCGCGGTTCTATCCCGGCCACACCCTCGTGACCGGGCCCGACATCCTGTTCTTCTGGGTCGCCCGCATGCTCATGTCGGGCTACCACTTCATGGGCCGGAAGCCGTTCACGACGGTCTACCTGCACGGCATCGCGCGCGACACCAAGCACCGCAAGATGTCGAAGTCGCTCGGCAACGGCATCGATCCGCTGGTCGTGGTGGAGAAGTTCGGCGCCGACGCGCTGCGCTGGACCTGCGTGGCCAACACCGCGCTGGGCGCGGACCTGCTGCTCGATCCCAACGATCTCGAGACGACGTTCGCCCCGGGCCGCAATTTCGCGAACAAGCTCTGGAACATCGCGCAGTTCGTGCTGGGTCAGTTACCCAAGCGGGTGCGGCCACTGGAGACCGTTGATCGAAGTCTGCTCACGCTTGCCGATCGTTGGATTCTCGCACGTGCCAACAACGCGATCTTCGCGGCGACCGGTCACCTCTCCGATTTCAGACTGGATGAGGCGGCCAAGCGTTGTTTTGAGTTTGCCTGGAATGAACTCGCGGATTGGTATGTCGAAGCGGTAAAGCCTCGTCTGATATCGGGCGACGAGGTCGCGAAGAGCACGGTTCACTCGGTGCTGGCCTACTGTTTCGACACGGTGTTGCGGTTGCTGCACCCCATCGTGCCATTCATCACCGAGGAGCTCTGGCAGAAACTACCAGGGCGAAAGCCAAACGAGCTGCTCGTGGTCGCAAAGTGGCCGGAGCTGCTCAACCAGTACGTGGATTCTGATGCGGATGTCCAATTCGAAAGGGTTAAGAAGGCCATCGAATTGATCCGTTCGATTCGGGCGGAGTACCGCGTGTCGCCCAAGACGAAGCTGCGGGCGACGATCGTGGCGCGCGGCAACGACAAAGCCGCGACATTCGACGGCGAGCGCGACACGATCGTGCGGCTGGCACAGCTCGAGAGCCTGGCGACGGACGGCGTGCCTCAGGGAGTTGGTGCGCACGCCGTGTTCGGCGACGGCAGCGAGGTGGTCGTGGCGCTCCAAGGAATCGTAGACGTCAAGCACGAATGTCAAAGACTTTCCGAGGAATTCGAGCGCATCGACAAACAGCTAACGAGCCTTGCTGCACGGCTGACCAATCAGAGCTTCGTGTCCCGCGCGCCGCAGGACGTGGTGGCCAAGGAGCGCGAAAAGGAAAAAGCATGGCGCGATCAGCGCGACGTCCTGGCCGGCAAGCTCAAATCGCTCGGCTGCTCGTAGTCGCGCTCGCGGCCGCGGCGCCGCTGCTGGCGTGCGCGAGTGTCGGCGCCCCGCCCGGCGGGCCGCCGGACAAGGAGCCACCCAAGATTGTCGCGGTGAAGCCCGAATCCGGCGCCGTCGTCCCGGACTTCCACGGCGACGCGGCGATTCAGTTCAATGAAGTCGTCGAAGAAATGGCGGGCGGTGGAGGAGCGGGCAGCATCAGTGGTCTCGAGAAGCAGGTTCTGCTGTCACCGGTCGCCGGTCCGGTGAAAGTGAGCTGGCATCGTAGCCGCGTCACCATCAAGCCGAAAGAAGGCTGGAAGCGGCGCGTCTATCGGCTCGAGATCCTGCCCGGCTTTATCGACCTGCGCCGCAATCGTAGCGACTCGGGCAAGACGGTGCTCTTCACGACCGGTCCCGAGATCGGGCACGCGCGCATCGGCGGGATCACGCTGAAGTGGATCGAGCAGGCGGTGCTGCTGCACGCGCTGATCGAGGCGGTGCCGCTGCCGGACAGCGTAGGGTACTTGACCATGTCCGACTCGGGCGGCCAGTTCAACCTCACGAACCTGCAACCGGGGCGCTACATCGTGTATGCGACGGCGGATGAAAACAACGACCGGCGCCGCGGCCTCCGCGAGGCGTACGACTCCGTCGAGGTGACGCTCGACTCGACCAGCAACGTCGCGCTCTTCACGTTCCCGCACGATACCGTCCCGCCTCGACCCCGCGCCGCGACATACGTCGATTCCATTTCGGTGCGCGTCGAGTTCAGTCAAGCGCTCGATCCCGCCAAATCGCTGGACACGACCCACGTGCGGCTGCTCGAGCTGCCCGATTCAGCCCTGGTCCCGATCGACCGGATTCTCACGCAGCGCGTGTACGATTCGCTGACCACCGCCGCCGCCCGCCAACGAGCGGATTCGGCTGCAGCCGCGGCGCGCGACACGACCAAGCGGCCGGCGATGGTGCACGACACGTCCGGGCGCCCCAACATTCACCCGACGGTCCCCCCTGGTCCTCCGGTGCCTCCGGCGGCTCCTCCTGCTCCTTCCCCGCGGCAGGCCGCGCCGAGCCCGAAGCCGGCGAAGTCGTACGTGGACACGACGCTGGTGCGCCAGCTGCTCTCCCAGCGTCCCATTCCTTCTGATAGAATCGTGATCAGGCCGGTGCATCCGCTGAAGCGCGAGACGCGCTACCTCGTGCGCGTCACCGGCGCGACGAACCTGATCGGCAAGAAGGGCGACGGCGAAATCGGCTTCACCGTGCCGAAACCCATCGCACGAGACACGACCCGTGCCCGCGCAGACACCGCGCACCGCGCACCGCGCACCCCGCCGTGAGCGATCCTCGCCGCCAGCTTCCTTCGGTTGACTCGCTTCTCGCGGGCCCGGGCGTCGTCCCGCTGCTCGCGACCCACCCGCGCGCGCTCGTCGTGAAAGCGGCGCGCGCGGCCGTCGACGAGGCGCGCGTGAACGGCGGGACGGCGCCGGCCGAAGGGTGGGACGAGGCGGTGCGAGCCGCCGTCCGGCGGCTCGCCGTGCCGTCGCTCGCGCCGGTGATCAACGCGACGGGTGTCGTGCTGCACACCAACCTCGGCCGCGCGCCGCTCGCCCCCGCGGCGATCGCCGCGATCACGCGCGTCGCCCAGGGCTACTCCGCGCTCGAGTACGACCTCGGCCGCGGCACACGCGGGTCCCGTCACGCGATCTGCCGCGACCTGCTGGTGGAGCTGACCGGCGCGGCCGACGCGCTCGTCGTGAACAACGCCGCCGGCGCCGTCTTGCTGGCGCTCAGCGCACTCGGGGGGGCGCACGGCGGCGATGTGATCGTGTCGCGCGGCGAGCTGGTCGAAATCGGCGGCTCGTTCCGGATTCCCGACATCGTGGCGCGCTCCGGTGCGCGAGTCGTCGAGGTCGGGACGACGAATCGCACGCATCCCACCGATTACGACCGGGCACTGACAAAAGACACCCGAGTGCTGCTCAAAGTCCATCGCTCGAACTTTCAGGTGACGGGTTTCACGGCCGACGTCGCCGTCGTCGAGCTGGCCGAGATGGCGCACGGGCGCGGAATCGCGTGTGTCTATGATCTGGGCAGCGGGCTGCTGATGAATCTTTCGCGCTGGGGGGGGGGATTGAGCGGTGAGCCGACCGTTCAGGAGGCGGTCGCCACCGGCACCGATCTCATCGTCTTCAGCGGCGACAAGCTGCTCGGCGGTCCGCAGGCCGGCATTCTGGTGGGCAGCGCAGCCGCGATTGCCGCGTGCCGCGCCGATCCCATCGCGCGCACGGTCCGCGCCGACAAGCTCACGCTGGCGGGGCTCGAGGCTACCCTCGCGCTCTATCGCGATCCGGAGATCGCCATTCGCGACATCCCCGTGCTGCGCATGCTGACCGAGAGTGAGGCGAGCATCCGGGCGCGCGCCGAGCGACTCGGCGGGGAGTTGATCGAAGGAGATTCGGAGGTCGGCGGTGGCTCATTCCCGGGTGCCAAACTGCGGACCTGGCTCGCCGGATTCCCCGACGAATCGCTCGCCGAACGGCTGCGCGCCAACGATCCCCCCATCATCGCGCGCGTCGCGGGGAGCCGCGTGCTGCTCGATGCCCGCACCATCTTCCCCGAGCAAGTCGAGACAGTGATCGCGGCACTGCGTGGCTAACCGTGCCGTCTTCCTCGACCGCGACGGCACCATCGTCGAGGATCCAGGATTTCTGCACGAGCCGGAGAAGGTCACGCTGCTGCCGGGCGCTGCCGAGGCGATTCGGCGGCTGAACGAGGCCGGCTATCGCGTCATCATCGTCACCAACCAGTCGGGGATCGCGCGGGGCCGCTACACGGTTCGCGATTACGAGGCGGTGCAAGAGCGCCTCGGCGCACTGCTCGCGGCGCACGGCGCACACATTGACGGCGCCTACTTCTGCCCGCACCACCCACAGCTCAGCGGACCCTGCGACTGCCGCAAACCCGGCCTCAAGCTGTTTCGTGAGGCTCAGGCCGCGTTCGACATCGACTTCTCGCGGTCGTGGTGGGTCGGCGACCGGCTATCCGATGTCCAGCCGGCGCGCCTGCTTAGAGGAGATGAGGGGGGGATTCTGGTCGCGACGGGGGAAGGCAACCTGCATCAGGGCCAGGCGCGGGCGATCGGTGTGATGGTCGTCGCTGACCTGGCGGAAGCGGTGGACAAGATTCTCGCGTGATTGTGTTCAGGAGTGTCATTCCACATAATAGCCCGCACCTCGCCCTCATGAAGGAGTCGCGCATGCGCGGACGCATCCTGACGCCTCTCGCTGCCCTGGTTCTTGCTTTCCCACCCGCCCTCCGGTCCCAGCAGCCGACTCGTCCCGCTCCCATCAACATCCCGTTGGCGAGGAAAGCGGTCGTGACGATTCAGGCGCTCGACGCGAGCGGCCAGCTGATGGCGAGCGGCACCGGATTCTTCGTGAGCGAGGGGTACGTGGTCACCGCCGCGCATGTCCTCGAGGACGCCGCCGGCTGTCGCATCGAAATGAGCGACGGCCAGCAGCAGCGCTGCTCGGTGGCCGCCGCCGATACCGTCAAGGACGTCGCGATGCTGACGGTGTCCGGCAGTCCCCCGTCCACACTGCATTGGGGGTCAAGCGAGAGCATGAAGGACGGGGACGAGGTGACGGTGATCTCGAACCCATTGGGCCAGCTGCCCGGGACGGTGTCGCGCGGGATCATCTCGGCGTCGCGCGTCGTGCGCGGCACCAAGCTGCTGCAGATCTCGGCGGCGATCTCGCACGGCTCGAGCGGTGCGCCGGTGTTGAATGCGCGCGGTCAGGTGATCGGCATCGTCCGCAGCACCATCGAAGCGGGCCAGTCGTTGAACTTCGCGACCGCGACCGACGCGATCCGTAACCTCAACAACGATCAGGTCGCCGTCGCCGACGGGCAGGCGCTGCTCACGCCCAAAAACATCGTCGCTTCGGCCGGCAACTCGCGAGGGAGCGCGCGATCGATGGGCACGCCGGTCAGCCTCCCACAGATCGGCGTCGGGCAGACGATCACAGGGAACCTGACCGGCTCGGATTCGCTCTACCCCGATACGACTTACTACAAGATGTATCAGTTCACGACGACGCCGGGCCAGGAGATCACCATCGATCTCTCGTCCAGCGATTTCGATCCGGTGCTCATCGTGCGCGGCGAAGGCCTGGCGCAGTCCATCGTCGACGACGACGGCGGGCCCGGTTGCGCGGCGCGCGTGTCGCAGGCGTTTGTGGCACGGGGCCCCTATCGCATTCTCGTGAACACCACCACCTCACCGCACCGCCAGACCGGTCGCTTCACGCTCGCGATCAGCCAGGGCAGCCAGCACGTGCAGGGCCGCAGCGAGAACGACTGCAGCGTTGGCAGCCAGACGGCCGCCACGACGATCCGCGTCGGCGAGACGATCAACGGCTCGCTGATGACCAGTGACTCGCTCTATCCCGACAATAGCTACTTCAAGTTCTATCAGTTCACCGCCCCGGCCGGACGGGCGGTCACGATCGATCTCGCCTCGGACGATTTCGATCCGGTGCTGATCGTTCGCGGTTCGGATCTCGACAACTCGATCATCAATGACGACGGCGGTCCCGGCTGTTACGCGCGCGTGTCGCGCACCTTCCCGAGCACGGGTCCGTACCGCATTCTCGTGAACACGACCAACACACCCGAGCGGCAGACGGGTCGCTTCTCGCTGTCGATTACGGATGGCTCGAAGCCGGTCCAGGAAGGCAGCGCCGCGACCGCCGATTGCCAGACCACCAGCGCCGCGAGCAGTTCAAATGCTGGGGGGACCGGCAGCGCGACGCACTCGATCACCGTCGGTCAGACGCAGCAGGGCAGCCTCACGCGCAACGACGTGCTACTTGAACATGACACCACCTATGCCCAACCCTGGACGATTCAGGGCCGCGCCGGCCAGACGATCACCATCGATCTCGAATCGGACGCGTTCGATTCATACCTGTTCCTGCGCGGCCCCGGCATCGAGGGCGGCCGCGACTTCCAGGACGACGACTCGGGCGGCAACTGCCACGCCCGCCTCACGGCGACGTTCCCGCAGAACGGCGAGTATGAGATCGTGGTGAACAGCGCGGGCGAGCACTACGCGACCGGCGCATTCACGTTGAGCGTCACGAGCGGATCCAAACCGAAGTCCGTAGTGCAGTGCCGTCGTAACAATCAGTGACTGAACGGGGGGGACCGGTTCGTGTCGCCGTGCTCGTATCGGGCGGCGGCACGAACCTGCAGGCCCTCCTCGACGCCCTGCACGATTCTCCCATCGCCCGCGTTGCGCGCGTGATCTCGAGCCGGCCCGATGCCGGCGCGTTGGAGCGCGCCCGCCGTGCCGGCGTGCCCACCACGGTGCTGCGCGACGCGAACGACCATGCCGAGCTGCAATCCGCCCTCGCCGGCGCGCAACTGGTCGTGCTGGCGGGCTACCTCAAGCTCGTGCACTCGTCCGTCGTCGCGCGGTTTCGTGGCCGCATGATCAACATTCACCCTGCCCTGCTGCCCGCCTTCGGCGGGCCCGGGATGTACGGCCACCGCGTGCACGAGGCGGTGCTCGCGAGTGGTGCCAAAGAATCGGGCGCGACGGTACACTTCGTCGACGAAGCATTCGATCGCGGCGCGATCATCGCCCAGGAGAAGGTCCCCGTGCAAACAGGCGATACCGCTGAAACCCTTGCGGCACGCGTCCTGGAAGCCGAACATCGGTTGCTGCCGAAAGTGGTCCTCGATCTCGCGCGGAGGATTTCGTGAACCTGCTGTTGATCGTTCTCGCCCTGCAAAACCCTGAAAGCCTCAGCGTCCGTTTCGCAGGGATGACCGCTGTCACCGGCTACGAACAGGCGATGGGCGACTCGCTCCTCGCGCTGCTGCCGGGCAGTACGCGCGACCGGCTCGGCAACGTCACGCTGACGCTCGGCCGCGGCGCCCCGAAACGGCTGCTGAATTGCTCGCTCGACGAGATCGGCTACGCGATCGGCAACATCACCGACGACGGCTACATCACGCTGCGGCGCGTCGGTGGCGGCCCGCGTCTCTCCCCCCTTTTCGATCAGCAGATGGAAGGCCAGCGCGTGACCCTCTTCGGACGCCGAGGCGCGGTGCCGGGGGTGGTCGCGGTGCGGTCGACGCATCTGACGCGCGGCCGGCCGACCGGCAACGAAGCACCGTTCACTGTGGACAACGCGTATGTGGATGTCGGTGCGACATCGCGTGACGAGGTGATCGCGTTGGGACTGGGAGTGCTGACCCCCGTCTCGCTGACCAAGCAACCCCACCGCTACGGCGACCGGGGGGGCGGGGGGGGCCTGCTCGCGGCGCCGTCCGCCGGCCGGCGCGCGGCGTGCGCGGCACTCGCCGCCGCCGTGTTGTCCAGGCCGCGCGTGCGCGGGACCGTGGTCGTCGCGTTCACGGTGCAGAGTCTCTACGCCGACACCGCGGGCCTGAAGACGGTGCTGAATCTGCAGGGACCGTTTACGGACGCCCGGATGGTGACGCTGGTCTCGTCGTACCGGGAAACCGCGGTGGAGACCGTGGCCCTGCGAGACGTCGATGCGCTCGTCGCTGACCTCGTGCGCTGGATCGGAGGCGGGCAATGATCCTCGCACTGGCAGCCATTCTCGCGCTTCAGGACACCAGCCGGATCAGCGAAGCACAATCAGTTCTGTCGCAGCTCGTCGGGAGCTATGGAGTCTCAGGCATGGAAGCGCCGGTCCGAGCCACGGTGCAGCGCCTGCTCCCCAGTTGGGTTCGCACCGAGACCGACACGGCCGGCAATCTCTGGGTCCGCGCCGGCCAGGGCGACGGTCCCGTCGTGATCGTGGCGCATATGGACGAGATCGGCTTTCGCGTCGACACGATCAACGCCGACGGCACGCTGGGCCTGCGCAACCGGGGTGGCTTCATTCTCTCGCTGTTCGAGGCCAAGCCTGCGCTGATCCACACCGGCCGTGCCGACATCCCCGGCATCTTCCTGCCGCGCGACACCGGGTTCACGCGCCGCACGCCTCCACCCCTCCGCGTCAGCGTGGGCGCCACGTCCCGCGCCGGCGCCGAGTCGCTCGGCGTGAGGCTCGGCCAGACGATCACGATGCCGAAGCAGTACGTGCGGCTCGCCGGCACGCGCGCGACCGGCCGTTCGTTCGACGACCGCATGGGCTGCGCCGCGCTCATTCTTGCATTAAGGAGTTTGGATCGTGCCAAGCTGCGCCATCCAGTAGTCTTCATATTCAGCACGCGCGAGGAAATCGGGCTGGAGGGCGCCGAGGCCGCCGCGCGGCAGCTCGGCACATCCACCCGTCGCGTGCACGCCATCGACACGTTCGTCTCGGCCGATTCGCCGCTCGAGCTGCCGAACTTCGCCGTCGCGCCCATCGGCGCCGGCGCCGTGGCCCGCGCGCTCGACAATTCGTCCATCACGCCGGCGGTCTACGTCGACTCGCTCGCCGCGCTCGCGCGCGCCCGCGGCGTCGCCCTGCAGATCGGCACGACTAACGGCGGCAACGACGGCTCGACCTTCACGCAATTCGGCGTCGTAGACGTCCCCATGGGCTGGCCGCTGCGGTACTCGCACTCGCCCGCGGAGGTCGTCGATCTGAAAGACCTGCTGAGCCTGGCCGACATGGTTCGAGCGGTAGCTGAAGACTGGTGAGAGCCCTCCTTTCAGTCTCGGACAAACGCGGGATCGTGGATTTCGCCCGCCAGCTCGTCGCGCTCGGCTGGGAGATCGTCTCGACGGGCGGCACTGCCGAGGCGCTGCGGCGGGAAGGCATCGCCGTGATCCCGATCGATCAGGTCACCGGGTTCCCAGAGATAATGGACGGCCGGGTAAAAACGCTGCACCCCAAAGTGCACGGAGGACTGCTCGCACGAAGGGATAATCCAGGCGACGTCGCGGCGCTAAAGCAGCACGGCATCACGCCGATCGATCTCGTCGCCGTGAATCTCTATCCGTTTCGCGAGACGGTCGCGAAACCGGACACCACGTTCGCGCAGGCGATCGAGCAGATCGACATCGGCGGCCCATCGATGCTGCGTTCGGCAGCCAAGAACCACGCGTCGGTGATTGTGATTGTAGATCCGGAAGATTATTCGAGCGTGATCGAGGATCTCAAGGTTGGCAAGGTTGGCGAGGATAAACGGCGTGCGCTCGCCACGAAAGTCTTCGCGCACACCGCCGCTTACGACGCAGCCATTTTGGCCTATCTCTCCCGCTCGCAGGACTCACTACCCTCCACCAACGTCCAGATCCTCCACCGACGGCAGTCCCTGCGTTACGGCGAGAATCCGCACCAGCGCGCCGCGCTGTACGTGACGGACGAGCCCGGCATCCGCGACATGCATCAGCTGCACGGCAAGGAGCTGTCGTTCAACAATCTGCTGGACGTGGACGCCGCGGTCATGGCGGTGACGCCGTGGCAGAGCAAGGACGCGCGCGCCGCGTGCGTGATCATCAAACACACCACGCCCTGCGGGATCGCGCTGGGCCGCAACGCGGCGGACGCGTACGCGCGCGCGCTCGCGACCGACCGCACGTCGGCATTCGGTTCGGTCATCGCGTTCAACACCGTTGTCGACCGCGCGGCCGCCGAGGCGATGCGTGACCTCTTTGTAGAGGTCGTCGTCGCGCCGCGCGTCGATGCCGAGGCCCTCGCGGTGTTCAGGGAAAAGAAGAATCTGCGGGTCGTGGAGCTCCCGAAGTTCGGCGACGATCAGGCCCTCGATTACAAGCGCATCCGCGGCGGATTCCTGGTGCAGGACCGCTTCCGCTACTCGAGCGTTGCGGACGAGTCCAAGTGGCAAGTCGCCACCACCCGGCGGCCCACCGATGCGCAATGGAACGACCTGCGTTTCGCCTGGGCCGCAGTGGGGTCTATCAAGTCGAACGCCATCGTGCTCGTGCGCGAAGAGGCGGCAATCGGGATCGGCGCCGGCCAGATGAGCCGGGTCGATTCGTCGTTTCTCGCAGTTCACAAGGCGCGCCAGCAGGGCCACGACCCCCAGGGCGCGGTGCTGGCGAGCGATGCCTTCTTCCCCTTCCGGGACGGCGTGGACGAGGCCGCCGCGGCCGGGGTCAGCGCGATCATCCAGCCGGGGGGGTCGGTGAAAGACGCCGAGGTCATGGCCGCAGCGGACGAACACGATCTGGCCATGATCCTGACCGGTATGCGGCAGTTCCGACACTAGATTATTGGGCCTATGACGAGCACCTATACCAACAGAACTGCGCCCGCCGAGCGGCGACCAGTCGTAGCACCTCCCGCGCCTCTCAGCGCGATCAAACCGCCCTATCTCATGGCGGCGTGCGTCTCGCTCGGGGCACTCGTTCTCTACATCCTCACCCTCGCCCCGACGACGCAGTTCTGGGATACGTCCGAATACATCGCGGCAGCGAACACGCTCGGCATTCCGCACCCGCCGGGCAATCCGCTGTTCGTGCTCATGGCGCACGTGTTCGGGTTGCTGCCGCTCGCCCGTGCCTACGCGGAGCGCATCAACCTGTTCGCCGCCGCAACGAGCGCGATCTCGGCGGGCTGCTGGTTCCTCGTCGCCGAGCGGTGGCTGCGGTCGTTCGTGCCGGCGCTGTGGCCGCGACGGTTCGCGGCGCTCGCCGGCGCGATCGTCTCCGCCACCGCGTTCACCGTGTGGAATCAGTCGGTCGTCAACGAGAAGGTCTACACGCTCAGTCTGCTGTCCATCGCACTGATTCTGTGGCTCATCGTCCGGTGGGACGACCAGCCGGCCGGTCAGGCACACGATCACCACCTGCTGCTGATCATCTATCTGCTCGCCCTGACCGCGACGAATCACATGATGGGCGTGCTCGTCGGGCCGGTGGTGATCATCCTGCTCTATCCGCCGCTCAAGAAGCAGCGGCCCCCGTCGGACGCCGAGCGCACCCTCGAGTGGTCACAGTTTTTCGTGTTCACGGGTGTGTGGGGGCTGCTGATGTCGCTGGGCCTCGAGCATTGGGAGTGGATCGCCGTGGCGGGCGTGTTCTTTGCCGGGGCGCTCCTATACGCGATCATCGCCGGCAACGTCTCTTTCGCCGTCGCAGCGCTGCTCGTGTGCGTCGTCGGGCTGTCGGTCTACACCTACCTCCCGATTCGCGCCGGCTTCCATCCGCCGATCAACGAAGGTGAGCCGACCAACTGGCAAGCCCTGTGGGCGGTGCTCACGCGCCAGCAGTACGGCAAGCCGTCCATTTTCGACAATCCCACGCAGCCGCCCGGCGCGGACAACGTGGGACACACGGCGGTGCTGTATTGGGCGCAGCTCGTCAACTACGCGCAGTACTTCGGCTGGCAGTTCGCGCACGACTGGTCGGACCGCCTGCAGCGCGTGCTGGCGGTCGTGTTCGCGTTCGTAGGCGGCCTCGGCGCGCTGCGCCATTGGCGCGCCGACAAGCGCACCGCGCTCGCCATGACGGTGCTCATGTTCACGTTCACCTTCATGCTCGTGTTCTACTTGAACTTCAAGTACGGCTTTTCGCTGCATCCCGAGCAGCCACTCGCCGCGCACGAGGTGCGCCAGCGCGACTACTTCTTCATCGTGTCGTTCGCGCTGTGGGGCATCTGGGTGGCGATGGGACTCGCCACCATGATCGAAGCGGTGAGCGACTGGCTCCGGGAACGCCAGCCGGACGAGGCGCGCCGCTGGCTGTACGGCACTCCGCTGCTGGCGCTGGCGCTGATTCCTCTTCTCGGCAACCGCCTCACCGCCTCCCGCAAGGGCGAGACGCTGGCGCGCGATTTCGCCTACGACTTGCTGCAATCGGTGGAACCCTACGGCGTGCTCGTCACCGCGGGCGACAACGACACCTTCCCGCTGTGGTACGCCCAGGAAGTCGAAGGCATCCGCCAGGACGTCACGGTCGTCAACCTCTCGCTCGCCAACACCGACTGGTACATCCGGCAGCTGCAGCGGCGCCCGCTGGCGACGTTCGATTCAACGAACGCGCCCGCGGTTTATCGCGGCAGGCAGTGGCCGAAGCCGGAGGGAAGACTGATGTCCCTCACGGACGCGCAGCTCGACGCGCTCCCGCAGTTCTACATGGTCGAGGACAAGCGCACCGCCAAGCTCGGCACCGGCGCCGATACGGTCCGCATCACGGTCGATCCCCAGATGCTGGGCCGCCCGTACGTCGAGCGCGCCGACCTCATCGTCATGCAGGTCATCAAAGATCAGCTCGGCAAGCGGCCGATCTACTATTCACGGACGGTGGGGTTGTACGGGGATCAGTTCGGGCTGACGTCGCATCTGGAGGGACAGGGGTTCGCGCGGGTGCTGCGCCCGAAAGAGATGGCGCCCTCGGACAGCATCCAGGGGATTCAGTCGCTCGGCTATGTGAATGTGCCGCGCACAATGAAGCTGCTGTTCGACGTCTACCACTCCGACGCTGCCGCGCGACTGCGGCCGCGCGGCTGGGTGGACGAGCCGTCGAAGGGCATCCTCGATTTGTATGGGCTCACCTACTACACGATGGCGGAGGCGATCCAGGCGAAGGATCCCACGCTCTCGGCGCGCGCGCAGCAAATCGCGCAGGCGGTCTTCCGCAACACGCGGATGACGCTCCAGCCGCTGCCGGAGCGGCCGGTCCGCTAGTGCTTCGCTGAGTCCTTGGCTGCTGGCTGCGTTCCACCGCCGGCCGGCCGGGTCGTCGCCGCCGTAGACTCCTGGCCCGTCGGGGCACCGCGGTGGCGCTCCACCACGCGCGCCATCACCGGCGCGTTGGGGAACAGCCGCTCCAGTCCGCCGACGACCACCTGATCGCCCGCCTCCACGCCGCCCCGGATTTCCGCCCATCCTGCCGTGCGGACCCCGACCGACACCTGCTGCTGAGTGGCTTTGCCGTCCTTCACCACCCACACGAACGTCGCGCCCTGCATCGGGAGCAGCGCGTCCTCCGGCACCACCACGGCGTTCGGCCGAATATCGGTCGCGAGGCGGGCCTCGATGAACATCCCCGCCTGGAGCTGGTGCTCGGGATTCGGGACGCGCGCTTTGATCAGAATCGTGCGCCCCGGCAACTCGACCACCGGATCCACGAATACGACCTCACCCGAGAAGTTCTTGCCGGGCAGCGCGGCGACCTGGAAGCTCACGAGCTGGCCCCGGTGCAGCCGCTCCGCATAGCGCTCAGGCACCTGAAATGAGGCGTGTTGCGGGTTGACCGACTGCAGCGAGGTGAGCGGCGTCTCGTTGCTGACAAACGTGCCGATGCTCACGAGCCGGCGGCCGACGACGCCGGCGAACGGCGCCCGAACGACGGTACGGTCGAGCCTGGTCTTCAGTAGATCGTAGTTCGCGTCCGCACCCTGCGACTTCGCTTGCGCCTGCTCCAAATCAGACGTCGAGGATGCGTTTTGAGCGATCAGCTGCTTGGTGCGCTCGAGTGCCTGCCGCGCCATCTGACGGTCGGCTTCGCCCTGGGCGACCTGCGCCTTGAGCTCGGCGTCGTCGACCTTGAACAGGGGCGTGCCGCCCGAGACCTCCTGCCCTTCCCGCACCAGGATGTCGGTGATGCGCCCAGAGACTTCGGGCCGTAGCTCGACCGACTGAATCGCTTCGATCTGGCCCGTCGCCGCGATCGCGTCTACGACCGTGTCGCGAATCGCGGGCGAGACCTCGACGGGCATGGCGAAGCCGCCAGGACCACCCGGGCCTCCGCCTGCCGCGGAGTTGGCCTTTTTGCACGCGGCGGGTGCCGCGAGCAGGAGCAGAACAGCAAGGGCGCGGTACGACATCACTGTGGTTCCTTATCGGTAAAGAGTCGCTTGCCCAGAATGGTCTCAAGGCCGACGAGCGCGAGTCGCGTGCCGTAGCGGGCTTGCACGAAGTCCGCCTCGGCCTGTGACAGGTTCACTTCGGCATCGACCAGGTCGAGAATCGTCGTCGCCCCGCTCTGGTAGCGGGTCTGCTGAATCCGGAAGCTCTCGCGTGCGGCTGCAAGGGCCTCGGCGGAAAGTCCGACGGACGTGCGAGTCGTCTCGTACGCATCGTACGCCGCAGTCACGTCATGCTGCACGGCCCGCAGCATGTCATCCCGGATCGCGCGCGCCACGTCGCGGCTCACGCGCGCCTGCGACAGCGCCAGCTCGCGGCGCCCGCCGTCCCACAGCGGGAACGTGACGCCGAGCGAGAGCTGCGTAAACTTGGCGCCCGAGGGGAGGAACTTGTTGTCGAATCCCACGCCGGTCCACGACAGCGTGGCATGCGGCAAGTAGTTGCCGAGGCGCGACCGGTAGACGGCGGCCGCGGCGCGCTCGTCGGCGGCGACGCGCCGGTATTGGGGACCCTGCGAGGCCGCCTGCGGGATGGCATCCGCGAGCGAGATCGGCAGCTCCGGCGCAAGCGCGGAGTCGAGCGGCGCCGCATCCACCGGGCCGACCGCCCCGATGCGGCGACCGAGCTGCAGCCGCGCGACGCGCAGTTTAGAGGCCTGTTGTAGCTGCGCGATCTGCGCGCGCGTCAGCTCCAGACGCAGGTTGAGTGAATCGGTCTGGACCGCGGCGCCCGAAGACACCTTGGCACGCGCGACCGCGAGCTGCTCCCGCGCACGCCGCAGCCTGTCACGCGCGACCCGATCGAGCTCGGCATTGGCCAAGACGTCGTAATAGTCGAACTCGGTGAAGAACGCCGTCGTGAAGCGCTGGACGAGCTCGCTGGCATGCGCGCTCTCCAGCGCCGCGCCGGAGCGCGACAGCTCCGCGAACTTCTGGCCGCCGGTAAAGAGGTCGTACGACGCCGTGATGGACCCCTGCACCGCGTACTTCTCTGGGCGCAGCGTGCCGAAGTTGAAGAACGGCGGATTATTGCGCGTCGCGGTGGTCGCCAGGGAAATCGACGGCAGAATGAATACTGCGAACGCGCTGCGCCGTGCCCAGACCGCGTTATCGACCTGGCCGAGCGCCGCGACGTAGTTCGGGTCGAGCTGCGCGGCCCGCTGCAGCGCCTCCCGCAGCGTGACCTGCGGCAGAGAATCCTGCGCGGCCGGCGACACTGCTGCCTGCAGGGCGAATAACAACGTCAACATCAGTCGCCCTCCCCTTCCACCGGCACCAGCCGGCCGCGCCGCGCCCGCACCCGGTCACGTAACCCGTCGAACACGACGTACGCCGCCGGCACCACGAGGAGCGTGAGCGCCGTCGAGAAGAACACACCGCCGACGATCGCGTAGCCGAGTGGCTTGCGGGACGCGGACCCCGCGCCGACACCCCAGGCGACCGGCACCGCTCCCATGATCGTGGCGACCGACGTCATCAGAATCGGGCGGAACCGGATCCGCCCCGCCTCGAGCACGGCCGAGATGGTGTCGAGTCCCTTCGCCTTCAACTGGTTCGTATACTCGACGAGCAGAATTGAGTTCTTACTGACCAGTCCGATCAGCAGAATCATCCCGATCTGGCTGTACAGGTTCATCGTCGCACCCGAGCGATGAATGATCGCCGCGAACTTCAGCGTCGCCAGCGCACCGGTCACGGCGAGCGGGACGGCCAGGAGCACCGTCCAGGGGTCCAGCAGCGATTCGAACTGCGAGGCGAGCACCATGAACACCACGATCAGCGCGATCACAAACGCGAAGTAGATGGCGCTCCCGCTCTCCTTGTACTCGCGCGACTCCCCGGAGAGAGCCGTCGTGGTCCCGGGCGGCAGCAGTTGCTTCGCGACCGCGTCGATCGAATCGAGCGCCTCGCCCTGGGCGAGTCCCGGCGTCAGCGACGCCGACAACGTAAACGAGGGAACGCGGTTGAAGTGGTTGATCTGCCGCGCGCCGACCCCTTCCTGGACGTTCGCCAGGGCATCGAGCTGCACGAGCTGCCCGTTTTTGCCGCGCAGGTAGATCCCGCGCATGTCGCTCGGCGTCGCGCGATCCTTGGGATCGAGCTGCACCATCACGTAGTACAGCTTGTCGTTGCGAGTGAAGGTGCTGACGCGGCGGCCGCCGAGGAACGTCTGCAGGGCGCTCGCCACGTCGCGGACGGGCACGCCCAAATCCTCGGCCCGGTCGCGCTCGAACGTCACCCGCAGCTCCGGCTTGTTCACAAACAAGTCGGTCTGGACGTTCGCGAGACCCTTGACCTGTGAGACGCGACCGACGAACGGTCCCATGATGTCGGTGAGTTTCGCGAAATCGGGGTTCTGCACGACGTATTGAATGGGCTGCGAGAAGCCGATCGCCCCGGGTGCGTACGGGAATGCCAGGACTCCCGAGATCCCCATGAGCTGCGGAAAGAGCCCGCCGATCATCTGCTGCACGCTGGTGTGGCGCTCACCCCAATCCTTCAGGATCACGCCGATGAACGCGCTGTTCACGCCGCCCGCGAATCCGCCGACGATCGTGAAGTACCCGTTCACGTCGGGCGTGCGTCCGATGATTTGTTCCACCTGTCGCACGTAGCCGTCGGTATACGGCAGCGACGCGCCTTCCGGGCCGCGCACGACGACCAGGAAAAAGCCGCGATCGTCGTCCGGGATCAGCTCGTTCTGCAGTCGGGTCGGCGGGTAAATCAAAAACGCAAAGACGGAGACCGCGACGACCGCCAGTGTCCCGAGCAGGACGGCACCGCGATGATCGACGGCGCGCCGCAGCAGCCGCCCATACCGTTCCGACAGCGCATTGAAGCCGCGCTCGAACAGCTGGAAGGTCTTGCCGTGCTCAGGCTGCATCCGCAGGATCTTGGCGCAGAGCATCGGCGTGAGCGTCAACGCGACGAAGCCGGAGATCACGACCGCACCGGCGACCGCGATCCCGAACTCGCTCAACAACCGGCCCGCGGTGCCCGTCAGGAACGCGAGCGGCGAAAACACCGCCACCAGCGCGATCGTGGTTGCGATGACGGCGAACCCGATCTCGTTGGTGCCTTTTACCGCCGCTTCCTCAGGTGACTCGTGCAGCTCCTCCTGGTGCCGGAAGGCGTTCTCGAGCACGATGATCGCGTCGTCCACCACGATGCCGATCGCGATCGTCAGCGCGAGCAGCGTGAAGTTGTTGATCGAGAAACCGAGGAAGTACATGATCGCGAATGTCGATACGATCGACGCGGGAATCGCGAGTCCGGGGATGATCGTGGCCCGGACGTTTCGCAAGAAGACGAAGATGATCAGCACGACCAGGATGGCCGCAATGAGCAGTGTGAGGCGCGCATCGTCGATCGAATGCGTGACGAACACCGATCCGTCGAACGCGCTCTCGAGCTTCACGCCGAGAGGGAGCGTCTGCTGGATGGCCGGAAGCTCCGCCCGAATCCGTTTGGCCACGTCGATCAGGTTGGCCTTCGACTGCCGGACCACGCCGATCGCGACCGAAGGCGTTCCCTTCCAACGGAAGATCGAGCGGTCGTCTTCAGGACCCAGCTCCACCCGCGCGACGTCCTTCAGCTTGACGAGCTGCGTGCCCTGGCTCGCCAC
>JBGQKD010000006.1:0-130706 GCA_041499375.1 Gemmatimonadota bacterium | reverse complement strand
GATTGAAATTCCGACAAAGTTACTCTAGTATTGGTCGTGCGGTTGTCCAAGACTCTGCTCCTGATCACCGCCTGCCTCGCACAACCACTCGCAGGGCAGGCGACTGACTCTCTGGCCCTGGCGCGGCGCGTGGTTGCCGCCGCCTCCCTGGCAGCCAAGGAGTATGCCCTCGGCGTAGTGCCGGCCGGCGGGCAGATCACCCAGCCCGAGGAAGTGGACGAGGCCAAGCTCTTCATTCAACAGGCGCAATTCGACGTCCCGGGGCTGCCTGTCCCGGCCCGGGCCAAGTCCCAATACGCACTCACCCACATTGCCCAACTCCTCGAATCCCTGGCTCCTCCCGATTCGGTCAACCGCGCCACCGATAGCCTGGTGGCGCTCATTACTGCGGCAGCCGGGGGGGCCAAGGTCGTCGAACCGCTGCCCGCCCGGCCACCGTCGCTCGAGCGCGGCGCCATCGTATATCGGGAGCGGTGCGCGGCATGCCACGGGGAATCGGGGCGCGGCGATGGCCCGAAAGCGAAATCGCTGAAGGGACCGCCGCCGGCGAACCTGACCGATCCGGCGGTCATGGGCAACAAGTCGCTGCTCGACATCTTCCGGCGCATTGCGGTCGGTACTCCGGGGACCGCCATGCCGGAGTTTGCCGAAGACGTTCCGGCCGAAGACCGCTGGGCCGTCGCGTCGTACGTCGCCGCGATGCAGTACGGCGGATCGGCAACCGCCGCCACGTTCGCGGCCGTGCGGCACCAGATCGACTCCGCGCTGGCGCGGCGGTCCGACAAGATCGCTGTCGACGCCTACATGACGTTCGAGCAGGTCGAAACCGCGATTCGCGCCAAGAATCCGGGTTTGGCAAGCGAGCTGGAAGGAAACTTCGCGTGGCTGCGCACGCGCGTGGCGAAAGCCGACGACGCCGAGCGCCACACGATTCGCGAGCGGCTGCTGGCCGGACTCGAGCGTGCCGAGCGGGTCGTGGCGGATCGACCGTCGGGGATGAGTCTCTTCGTTGCGTCGTTCTTCCTGCTGGTGCGAGAGGGTTTCGAAGCGATCCTGATCGTCGCCGCGCTGATGACGTTCCTCGCGAAAGCGGGCGCGTCGGAGCGGCGGCGCGAGGTGGCGCGCGGCGCGTGGGCCGCCGTGGGAGCGAGCGTCATCACCTGGGTGCTGGTCGAGCTGTTGTTGCAGGTGACGCCGGGTCAACGCGAGCTGATCGAGGGCGTCACGATGCTGCTCGCGGCCGCCGTCCTGTTCTACGTGAGCTACTGGCTCCTCTCCAAGATCGAATCCGCCAAGTGGACCGCGTTCGTCCGCGGAAAAATGCAGAGCGCGCTCTCCTCCGGGTCCGGCCTCGCGCTGAGCGCGGTCGCGTTTCTGGCCGTGTATCGCGAGGGATTCGAGACGATCCTGTTCTACAAGGCGCTGTTCAATTCGGCGGGCGCGAGCACTGTGCCGGTCGTCGGCGGAATCGCAGCCGGATCGGTCGGGCTGGTCGCGATCTACCTGCTCGTGAATCAGCTCGGCCTCCGCGTGGCGATGAAGCCGTTCTTCGCTGTCACGGGCGTGATGCTCTACTACATGGCGTTCGTCTTTGCGGGGAAGGGCGTCGCGGAGCTGCAGGGCGCGGGGATCATACCGTTGACCGTGATCGAAGGCGCGCCGCGCATTCCGGTGTTCGGGATCTATCCCACCGTGGAGTCGATGATCGTGCAGGGACTGCTGCTGGTGCTGGCGATCGTCGCCGCGGTCTGGGCGATGCGGTCCAAACCAAAGCCCTCAGCCGCTCCCTCGGAGCGGGACCTGCTTCGGTCGCAGTGATTCTGGCAGTGGCTGCGGGCCCGCCGGCTCGCGCCATTTGAGCATCAGCAATCCCCCCACCACGATAAGCAGCACGCTCATGGCCTGCGCCAGCGAAAACATCCCCAGGAATCGGTCGTCCTTGGCCCGCACAAACTCCACCAGAAAGCGCTCCAGCCCCCCGAGCACGAGGTAGCACGCGAACAGCCAGCCGATCGCGCGACCGTGGTCGCGCTGCCGCCACAGCCACCAGAACACGAAGAGCATCGCGACCGTCTCGTAGATCTGCGTCGGATGCACCGCGACCAGCGTATTCGGATCGGTCATCGGCGGAAAATGGACGCCCATCGCCTGCAAGTTCCCGACGGTCGTCGGCGGCAGGCCGTTGGGAAACTTCATCCCCCACGGCAGGCTCGTGGGGATACCGTAGTCGTCGTTCACGAGGAAGCAGCCGACGCGCCCCAGCGCGTAGCCGAGGGCCAGTGGGGCCGCGCAGATCTCCGCCGTGAATCGTGCGGGCACACGCCGGCGCCAGCCGTTCAGGAGAATGGCCGCCGTCGCGCCAACGAACCCGCCATACCAGACGAACCCCCCGCGACGAAACAGCATGTCCGCGTCGTGGGTGAGCAGCACGTACCACAGTTTGGCGCCGACCAGCCCGCCGACGACGCCCGCGATGATGATGTCGGCGGCGTAGTCCTCGTCGAGCCCGCGCGCCCGCAGGTCGAGCTGGATCGCCCAGCCGGCCATCAAGAACGCCACCATCATCATCAGCCCGTAGCCCGTGAGCTCGAGCGGCCCCAGGTGTATCGCGAAAGGATAGACCGTCATGTCGTAATCTCAGCAGTCTCGAGACCGGGGAGCGGCAAATCGGCACGGGCATCGAGCGTCCAGTCGCTCCGCTCACCCAGACGCAGGCGGTGCCAGCCGGCGCGCGCGATCATCGCGGCATTGTCGGCGTTGAGCCGCGGGCTCGCGACCGCAACGCGCGCGACCCCGGCCAGGCGCTCCGCCGCCCGCGCCGAGAGCGCTCGGTTGCATGCGACGCCGCCGCCGAGTACGGCGGTCGCATAGCCGGTCGCGCGCACGGCACGCTCCAGCTTGGTCACCAGCACGTCGAGCACAGCGTCCTGAAACCCGCGCGCGAGGTGCGCACGATCGCGCTCCAGGTCCGTCGACGCGTGCACGGCATGCAGGACCGCGGTCTTCAGACCGGAGAAAGAGAACTCGAATCCCTCCGCGATCATCGGACGCGGGAAGGTGAAGCGTGTCGGATCGCCTGCGCGCGCCAGTTTCTCGATCGCGGGCCCGCCCGGATACCCGAGGCCGAGCAGGTTCGCCACCTTGTCGAAGGCCTCACCCGCCGCGTCATCGCGCGTCTCGCCCAGCAGCCGGTAGCGGCCCCACGCGGGCACGTCGAGCAGCAGGGTATGGCCTCCCGACACCAGCAGAGCCACGAACGGCGGCGCGAGATCGCGATCTTCGATCGCCGGCGCGAACAGGTGCCCTTCCATATGATGCACGCCGATGAGGGCGCGATCGCCGGCGAATGCAAACGACTTGCCGTAGACGACGCCGACCAGCAGCGCGCCGGCCAGCCCGGGCCCGGCCGTCACGGCGACCGCGTCGATCGCCGAGGGCGGGAGGCCCGCTTCCGTGAGCGCCCGATCGACGACCGCGGGGAGGGCGGCGAGATGCGCGCGGCTCGCCAGCTCGGGCACGACGCCGCCGAACACCTTGTGGATGTCCTGGGACAGAATGACGAGGCTGGCCAGCTCCCCGCCCACGAGGACAGCCGCGGACGTCTCGTCACACGACGTCTCGATACCGAGAACCGCCTCAGCCACGACGGCGCGGGGCGGCGGGGGGGGGCGCACTGCGGCGTCGCAGCGTGACCGAGTCGGGAATAGCGCGGGCGGTGACGCCGCGCGGCCCGATGACGGTGATGCGGGCGGTCCCGCCGCTCGTTCCGGTGATGTGTGCGACGACGCGCAACGAATCGCGCGTCAGCGCCTGCACGCGTTCTTCCGGCCCGCGGACCGAGACCGACACGCGCGAAGGGGTGACGATGAAGCTCGTGATCGCGCCCCCACCGCTCTCGACCGGAATCCCGGCGAACGAACGCTCGGCGATGCGGCCCATGTCGCCCGTCACGGTCACCTGCTTGGGCGAGAGACGCACGATGCCGAGCGGCATGGTGTCGATCGGCACGTTGCGGGTGAACTCGCCCGAGACGTCGGTGATCTCCATCGGCACGGTCGTCACGGAGTCGATCGTCGCGAGACTCTTTTCGGGGCCGACGAGCCGTACCGTGGTCGGCGTCATCGAGAGGCCGCCATGCAGGACCTGTCCGGAATCGGGCGTCACGCTCACCAGCGACACGATTTTCACTTCTTTGCGGGCGACGCTGTCCAGCGCGATCGTGACCTCGCTCGGCCGGACTTCCATCACGCGGACGTCGGCGCCTTTCGGGAGCGCGAGCTCCACCTCGGCGGGGTCGAGGTGGATCGACCAGGTGGACGCGGTCAACGTGTCGGGAACGCGGCGGGTGATGTCGCCCGATAGCGAACGCAGCTTGAGAATCTGGCTGCCCTTGCCCGAAATCTGGACGCGAACCTTGGGCGGCTTGTGCACGAGCGCGCGTCCCCGCGGCAGCAGCACGTTGAGCGTCACGTCGAAGCTCGTCGTGACGGGCTGCTGCAGCTGCACGGCGACGTACAGCATCAGCGCGAGAAACAACGCCGCGCCCTTGATCGGCCAATTGCGCGTGATGAGCTGCAGCAGGCTATTTTTCATTCAACAGCCGCCGGATCAGCATCTCGTTGACCGGATCCTCCCAATCTGCGGCCCCGATGACGCGTTTCACGATCACGCCGTCACGATCGATCAGGTAACTCTCCGGCACTCCGAAAATGTCGTACGCTTTCCGGATCTCGCCACTGGGATCGTGCAGGATATCGAATGTGAGACCCAGCGTGCTCGCGAACGCCATGATTTCCTTGGGCCCCGCCTGTTCCTGCGCGTAGAACGCATCGCCGTCGACGCTGACCGCCGCGATGCGGAAGTCGGTGCCGGCGAGTTTCTTGTGCAGCCGCTCCATCGACGGCATTTCCGCGCGGCAGGGCGGGCACCACGTCGCCCAGATGTTGAGCAGCACCACCTTGCCTCGATAATCGGCGATGGTCGCCGGCTTGTTCGCGCGCAGATCCGTGGCGGCGAAATCCGGCGCGCGCGACCCGATCTCCACCGGGTTGAGCTGGGGCCGCAGCTTGATGGCCAAGGCCACGCCGAACACCGCCGTCATCACGACGCCGGCGATCAGCGTCCACTGCTGCCGGTTCGTCATACCGTCACCATGCAGCGGCGGCGCAGCTCCTGCACTTCCCGCCCGGGGTCGCCGCTCGCGAAAACCGCGTTGCCGGCCACAAACGTATCCGCGCCGGCCTGGTGTGCCGCGGCAATGGTCTGCTTCGTGATCCCCCCATCCACCTCCAAGAAACAGCGTACGCCGTGCGCCGTCAGCAGTGCGCGGGAGCGCTGGATCTTGTCGTCCGATGCCGGAAGATAGGACTGGCCGCCGAAACCCGGATTCACCGTCATAATCAGCAACAAATCCAGATCGCGCACCACTTCCTCGGCGTGCGCGAGGGGTGTGGCGGGATTGAGCGCCAATCCGGCGAGCATACCGTGCCGTTTCACGGTGTCGAGCTGGCGCTGCACGTGAATAGTCGCCTCGGGATGAAACGTGAAGACGGACGCGCCGGCGGCCGCGAACGATTCGATGTATTGCTCCGGTTCCACGACCATGAGGTGCACGTCGATCGGCTTGTCGGTCAGCTTGCGCAGCGTCTCGATCATGTTGGCGCCGAACGTGATGTTGGGGACAAATCGCCCGTCCATCACGTCCACATGCAGCCAGTCGGCTCCCGCGGCCAGGACCTGCGCGACTTGTTCTGGCAGGCGTGCCAGATCGGCCGAGAGAACGCTGGGGGCGATGCGGATGCCGTTCGTCGTCATTGCGGACTCCGCGCCACGACGATGTCCACCACGGTCCCGGGTGCCGCCAGCGTTCCGGCCGCCGGCCGCTGGCCCACTACCGTTCCAGGCGATGCGTCGGCCGTACGCCGCCGTGTCACTGTGCCGAGCTGCAGTCCTTCCGTCTCCAGTCTGGTGCGCGCATCCCCCGATGCCATGCCGAGCAGATCGGGAATGGGGATCGTCGGCGCGCCGCGGCTGATGACGACGGTCACGCTGGTACCAGGTGCCAGCGCGGTTCCCGCGGGCGGCCGAGTGAGCATCACGAGCCCGGTCGGTGCGGCCGCTTGGACCGACTCCGCCTGGCTCGCGACCAATCCGGCGGCCGCGATCAGCGATTGCGCGAGCCCGCCGTCGAGATTCGCCACGTCCGGCACGGGAATCTTGGGCGGGCCGCCGCTCGACACCAGGGTGACTTTCGTTCCTTCCGGGGCGACGATGCCCGGCGGCGGATCCTGCCAGATGACGATGCCGGCGGGCGCGGTCGGGTGCGGCTCGGCGCCGCCATCGGTGACCTGCAACTTGGATCTCTGAATTTCCGACTGTGCTTCGGCGAGCGTGAGTCCGAGCACGCGTGGGACGGCCTGGTGACCCGTCAGGATCGGCGCGGGGAACAGAATGAGATAAGCGGTGAGGTAACCGGCGAGCACCATGCCGAGGCCGATACCCAGCCACTTCCAGACCTTGGGAGTGACTTTGAAGTCGTCCAACGACTCGAAGTGGCGGCGAACGCGCATCAACTCGCCCCCCCCCCGGCCCGTACCAGCCGCGCCGCGTACGCGCCGTCGATGCCGTGCCGCTGCGGCAGCGATTGAAAGTCGCCGGCATCGGTCAGCAGCTCCGCGGGGAGCGTCGTCTCGCTACGCGGGGCCCGGGCGAATCCCCGATTCCGGCTCAGAAAATCTTGCACGACGCGTTCATTCTCCTCCGGTTCGAGCGAGCACGTGGCGTAGATGAGCAGCCCGCCCGGCCGAACGAGCGGGGCCGCGGCCGCGAGCAGTCGCGCCTGGCGCGACGCGGCGCGCGCAAAGACCGCCGGGTCGAGCCGCCTGCGCGCGTCGGGATGGCGCCGCATGGTGCCGGTCGCGCTGCACGGCGCGTCCACGAGGACCGCATCGACGCCGGCCGGGCGTATCGGCGCCGCCTCAAGATCGGCGGCGACGCAATGAATTTCCACTCCTGCGCGCCGGGTCGTGTCGGCGAGCCGACCGATGCGCTCGTGGCGTGCGTCACCGGCGAGTATCCGCGCTCCGCGAGCCTCGAGTGCGACGGCTTTGCCGCCGGGCGCGGCGCAGGCGTCGTACACCTGATCGCCCGGCGGGATCGCGGCGTATCGTGCGACCAGCGCGTGGGCGGGATCCTGGACGATGAAGGCGCCTTCGGTGTACCCCGGAAGATCCTTGAGAGCAGGGAGCACGGAGCTCGGAGCAGCGCTGAGCTGGATCCCAGCTCCGTATGGCGCGTCGGTTACGCCGACACCCACATCACGGAATGCCTGCCGCAGACGGTCCAGATCCCAGCGCGCCGGCTGCAGTGTGATGGCGGGACGACGGTCATTCCATGCGATCAAGCTTTGCGTTTCCTTAACACCCCAGCGCGCGGACCACCGAGCGACGAGCCAATCGGGGTGACTTGTTTCTGCTCCGTGCTCCGGGCTCCGTGCTCTCGACAGTTTGCGCAGCGCATGGTTCACATAGCCCGTTACCCCTTCGCCCACCGTCTGTCTGGCAAGCTCAACGGAGGTCGAGACGGCAGCATGTGACGGCACACGGGTCAACCAGCGCAGCTGATAGGCGCCGAGGCGCAACACATCGTGGAGGCGGGGATCGGCGCGATCGAGCTCCAGGGCGCTGTCGAGCTCGCGCTGGCGCCGGAGCACGCCCGCCGAGAGCTCGTAGGCGAGCCGGCGGTCGCGTTCGGCGAGACCCTCCAGGTGGCGGTCTCGGGCATCGGTGAGTGGCGCGCCGGCGCGTACGTCGCGGAGAATCTCCAGAGCCGCCCGGCGAGCGGCGGTCGCTTCCTTAATCCAGCATCCCCCGCGTGGGGGAAGACGGCATCGCGACCTCGCGGCGCGGCATGCGGCCCGCGAGATAGGCGGCGCGGCCCGCGATCGTCGCCAGGCGCATCGCCTGCGCCATCGCCACCGGATCCTGCGCCGCAGCGATCGCCGTGTTCATCAGGATCCCGTCCACGCCTTGCTCCATCGTCACGCACGCGTCGGATGCCGTGCCTACGCCCGCGTCCACGATGACCGGCACGTGCAGACGCCGCTTGATCGTGCGCACGCTGAACGGATTCAGCAGGCCGAGCCCGCTGCCGATCGGCGACGCGAGCGGCATCACCGCCGCGCACCCGGCATCCTCGAGCCGCAGCGCCGTCACGAGATCCTCATTCGTGTAGGCGAGCACCTTGAAGCCTTCCTGCACGAGCACCTTCGCCGCCTCGAGCAGACCTGCGACGTCAGGAAGCAGTGTCTCTTCGTCGCCGATCACCTCGAGCTTCACGAAATCGTTGAATCCCGCCTCGCGCGCGAGGCGCGCGTAGCGAATCGCGTCCGCGGCCGTGTAGCAACCGGCGGTGTTGGCGAGCAGGAAGATCTTCTTGGGATCGAGGAAGTGCAGGACGCTCGATTCCTTGGAGCGGTCGAGGTTCACACGCCGCACCGCGACCGTCACGACCTCGGCGCCCGAAGCCTCGATCGCGCGCACCATCGTATCCATGTCGGGATACTTGCCCGTCCCGACCATGAGGCGCGACTGGAACGTCCGCCCGCCGATCGTCAGCGGCTCATCGCGCACCGTTTCGACGGCAATGGTCATCCGCCCCCCACAAAGTGAACGAGCTCGATCGCGTCCCCCTCGTTCACCTGCACGTCACCCAGCGCGGGGCGCCGCACAATGCGGCGATTGTGCTCGACCACCACCGCGCGTGGATCGAGCTCGAGCTGGCTCAGCACGTCGAGCAACGACGCCCCCGCTGTGACGCGCTTGTGTTCTCCATTGATTACGACATCCACTCCCGCATCCTCCGCGCAGCCTCGGCCGGCTCGACGTCGTCCCACAGGGCACGAATCGCGGCTACACCATAGGCTCCGCTGTTTTTCACCTCGCGCACCCGATCGGCGGTGATGCCGCCGATCGCGATCACCGGAAGTCCGTCGACCGCCGCCGCGATCGCCTGCAGGCGTTGCAGTCCCAGCGGCGCGCGTCCCGGATGTGAGGCGGTGGCGAAAACCGGCCCTACAACAAGATAGTCGGCCCCTTCGGTCCTTGCGGCTTCCGCCTCCGCCAGGCTGTGCACCGACGTACCGATCCACCACAGCGGGTTGAGCGCGCGGGCCGCACTGACGGGCAGACTCCCGTGACCGAGTTGCACCCCGGCCGTGGGGACCGCGAGCGCGATATCGAGACGATCATTGACGAACAGCTGCGACGGCAGGACCGAAAGTCGGGATGCGAGCTCATAGTGTTCCAAACCGGTGAGCTCGCGGCCGCGGGCGTGAAACGCGAGATCGCTGCCGCCGCCCTGAGCCAGTGCGGCCGCAATCGCGTCGATGTCGGGCCGCCGCGCGATGCGCTCGTCGGTGATCGCATGCAGCCGCGGCAGCGGTGTTCTCACGTGAGCCGGGTACCGGCCTTCAGGCGAGCGCCGCGGAGCCAGTCGTCTGTCGTCATGCGTGCTTTGCCCGCGGGTTGTACCTCGAAGATCTCGACCGTGCCGCCCCCCCCGGTGCCGATCACGAGCGACCCCTCCGCGGAGAGCACTTCGCCCGGAGCGCCGGCGCCATGGAAGGGGGGTTCGTTCACCTTCGGATTGAAGACCTTGAGCTCGACACCGTTCAGCTCGGTCCAGGCGCCGGGCCGCGGATCCAGGCCTCGAATCAGGCAAGCGATGGTGCGCGCGTCCTTCGTCCAGTCGATGCGCGCGATTTCACGCGTCAGCTTGGGCGCGAACGTCGCACGCTGCTCGTCCTGGGGGACGGGTTTCGGCGGCGGGTCGCTCTGCGCCATCATCGCCAGCGTTTCGACGAGCGCCTGCGCCCCCACTTCCGCCAGGTGTGCCGACAGCTCACCCGCCGTTACGTCGGGCTCGATGCGGTGCGGGATTTGATGAAGAACGGGACCGGAATCCATTCCGGCGTCGAGCTGGATGATCGTGACGCCCGTCGTTTCGTGGCCGCGGATGATGGCCCACTCGATGGGCGCCGCGCCGCGTAGCCCGGGTAACAGCGACGGATGCACGTTCACCATCCCGCGGGCCGGCAGCTCGAGCAGCTCGGGCTTGAGGATGTGGCCGTAGGCGACGACGACGCCGATGTCGGGGCGGAGATCGCGCAGCCGAATGAGAAATGCGCCGTCCGTGGGCTTCTCCGGCTGGAAGATCGTCAGCTCTTCGGATTCGGCGGCGACCTTCACCGGGGGAGGAATCAGCGTCGAGCGGGAGCGGCCCTGCGGCGCGTCGGGCTGCGTGACGACGGCGACCACGTCGAATCCTTCACCGACGAGCGCGCGCAGCGAGGGCACCGCGAATTCGGGCGTACCAAAGAACGCCACGCGCACTTACAGCTCACCCGCCGGCTCCGGCGTAACCTCCTTGAGATATCCGGTCTGTCCTTTGCGCGCCTTCTTCCATTTCGAGAGCAGCAGGCTGCGCTTCACGGCGCTCAAGTGATCAAGAAACAGAATGCCGTCGAGATGGTCGATCTCGTGCTGAATGGCGCGCGCCTTGTAGCCGTGCACTGCGACGCGCGAACGGCGGCCTTCCTGATCGAGCGCCTCGACGATGACGTGCAGCGGACGCGTGACGTCGCCGAAGATGTCGGGGATCGACAGGCATCCCTCTTCGGCGGTCTCGTCCTCTTCCTCCCGCTCGACGATAACCGGATTGATGAGCACGAGGGGCGGCGGATCCTCTTCGCCGATGTCGACGACGGCTACGCGGCGGGCGACGCCGATCTGATTGGCGGCGAGGCCGACGCCTTTGGCGGCGCGCATCGTTTCGAACAGATCGTCGACCAGCCGGCGCACGGCGTCATCCACCTGCGCGACCGGCGCGGACTTCTGCCGCAGGACCGGTGAGCCGAGCAGATGCAGCGTGCGAACCGTCACGCGGGCTTCGCCTCGACGGCGGTGCGATTGGTGATACTGGCGACGCCGCTGCGGAGGATCACGAATTTCGATTCACCGCTGCGGATCGTGACCTGATCGTCCTTGATGTGCAGGACCTCGCCCACGATGCCGCTCGACGTCACCACCTGATCGCCGCGCTGCAGCGACGCGAGCAGCTGCTTGTGCTGCTCCGCCTGGCGGCGCTGCGGCCGGATCAGCAGGAAATAGAAGATCGCGATGAACAACCCGATCTGAATGATGAATGCGCTCGCCCCCGGCCCACCCGAACCGGTGGGCGCGATCAAGAGCAGGGATAGGTGTGCCGTGGTCATGCGACTCCTGTGTGTTGGTAGCGGCGGCGCCAGTCATCGGCCCATGTGGCGAACGCGTCGCCGCCCCGCTGAATGGCGGCTCGCATCTCCGCCGCGAGGCGGATCAGATAGCGAACGTTGTGCAGCGACAGCAACCGCAGTCCGAGCAGCTCGCCCGAGACGAACAAATGGCGCAGGTATCCGCGCGAATAGGTCGTGCACGTCTCGCAGTCACAGCTCGGATCCAGCGGCCCGTCATCGGTTCGGTAGGCGGCGTTGCGAATGTTCACGGTGCCTTCGGGCGTGTAGGCCGAGCCGTTGCGGCCGCCCCGTGTGGGGGCGACGCAGTCGAACAGGTCCACACCACGCTCCACCGCCGCGACCAGATCCGCCGGAAATCCGACACCCATAAGATAACGGGGCAATGTAGCGGGCAGCCGCGACTCCAGGACGTCGATCGTCTGGTACATCTTGTCCTTCGGTTCGCCCACCGACAGACCGCCGATCGCGATCCCCGTCCACGGGCCTAGGTCCAGGACTCGATCGAGGGACTCTGTCCGCAACGCCGGCAGTGTCCCCCCCTGGATGATGGGCCAGAGTGTTTGCTCGTTCGTCTTGAGCGCATCGTGGCGCTTCTTGCAGCGCGCGAGCCACCGCAGCGTTCGGTCGAGCGCATCGCGCGCGGTAGCCTCGTCCGCACCGCCGGGAATGACGTGATCGAACGCCATGGCGATATCGGCGCCCAGCGTTGCCTGAATCTCGATGGCTTTTTCGGGAGTAAGCTTGCGCCGCCCCCCGTCGACATGACTCTGAAACTCGACGCCGTCTTCCTCGACTTTGCGAAAGCCCTCGAGCGAGAACACCTGAAAGCCGCCGGAGTCGGTGAGCAGCGGCCGTTCCCACGCCATGAATTTGTGGAGCCCGCCGAGCTGCGCGATGACGTCTTCGCCCGGCCGGACGTGCAAGTGATAGGTGTTGGCGAGCACGATCTGCGCGCCCACGGCCTTGAGGTCGGCGGGCGAGAGCGTGCGCACGGTCGCCTGCGTGCCCACGGGCATGAACATCGGGGTCTCGACGGTGCCGTGCGGCAGCGTCAACGAGCCCGAGCGCGCGGCGCCGGATTGTCCGTCGATCCAGAAGTCGAACATTAGATGATCACCATGGCGTCGCCATAAGAATAGAAGCGGTATCCCTCCTTCACCGCCTCCCGATACGCATTCATCACGCGCTCGTAGCCACCGAACGCGCAGACGAGCATGAGCAGGGTCGAGCGCGGCAGGTGAAAGTTGGTGATCAGGTGGTTGACGACTTTGAAATCGTAAGGCGGGCGGATAAAGAGGCTGGTCTCCCTCGTGCCGGGACGGACTTCACCGATTTCGTCGACCGCTGACTCCAGGGCGCGCACGACCGTCGTACCCACCGCCCACACCTTGCTCCCCACGTCTCTGACTTTGTTGACCCAGTTCGCCGCGCCCGCCACGATCTCGTAGACCTCCGGATGCATCGTGTGTTCGTCGAGATCGTCGGTTTCGACCGGCTTGAACGTCCCCGGCCCGACGTGCAGATCAATCATCGTCACGAAGCTGCGCTGCTCATGAACCCGCGCCAGTAGCTCCGTGGTGAAATGCAAACCAGCCGTCGGCGCAGCGACACTGCCGTCGTGGGCGGCGTAGACCGTCTGATAGCGTTCCTGATCGGCTCGCGTTGGCGGGCGCCGAATGTAGGGCGGCAGCGGCACCTCGCCGTATTTCGCGAGCGTCCCACGCGCGTCGAGTGCGCCGAGGAATCGAACGCGGCGCAAGCCGCCACCCAGGACTTCCACGATTTCGATCGCGCTGTCAGCGCCGATTGTGACGCGTCGTCCCGGTTTGAGTTTGCCGCCGGGATGCGCCATCGCGAGCCAGGTTCCGTCGCCCCGGTCGCGCACCAGCAGGAACTCGGCGCCCTGTCCTCCCTCACGTTTTCCGTGAAGGCGCGCCGGGATGACACGCGATGTGTTGAGGACGAGCAAGTCGCCGGGAGGGATCAGCTCGGGGAGGTCGCGGAAATGCAGGTGACTGATGTTGCCTGTCTGGCGGTCGAGAACCAGCAGGCGGCTCGCCGATCTATCAGGGAGCGGATGCTGAGCGATCTGTTCCGGCGGAAGGTTGTAGTCGAAATCGGAGAGTCGGTGAGGCTCGGCTGACCCCGGGCCGATGGCCCGGGGCTTATCCATCGAAGATGTTGGCTTGCTCGGCGGTTTTTGGTGGAGCGAATCCAAAATGCCGGTACGCCGCCGGCGTCGCCACTCGACCCCGCGGCGTGCGCGCGAGAAAGCCCTGCTGCATCAAGAACGGCTCGTAGACCTCTTCGAGCGTGCCCGGGTCCTCACCGACCGCCGCCGCGACGGTCTGCACGCCGACGGGACCGCCGTCGAACATCTCGATGATGGCCTTGAGGATGCGGGCGTCCATGTCGTCGAGGCCGAACTCGTCCACGTCGAGTCGCTTCAGCGCCTCGCCGGCCACGGACGCGGTGATCTTGCCGCCGGCGCGCACCTGGGCGTAATCGCGGACGCGCTTGAGCAGACGGTTCGCCACGCGAGGCGTGCCGCGGCTGCGGCGCGCGATCTCGGCGACCCCGGCCGCGTCGGCCGCGACGCCGAGGATGCCGGCCGAGCGGGTGATGATCTGGACGAGGTCGTCAGGCGGATAGTAATGCAGGCGCTCGACCAGTCCGAATCGCGCGCGCAGCGGCGGGGTCAGCAGACCGAACCGCGTCGTGGCGCCGATCAGCGTGAAGCGCTCGAGCTGCATCGGGAGGGTCTGGGCGTGCGGGCCGTCGGCGATGCGCACGTCCACCCGGAACTCCTCCATCGCGGGATAGAGGAACTCCTCGAGCGCCGGCCGCAGGCGGTGCACTTCATCTATAAAGAGGATGTCGCCCGCCTTGAGCGACGTGAGCATGCCGACGAGGTCGCCGGGACGCTCGAGCACGGGGCCGGACGTGGTGCGGATATCGACGTCCAGCTCTTTCGCCATGAGCAGCGCCAACGTCGTCTTGCCGAGTCCGGGCGGCCCGAAAAACAGCACATGATCGAGTGGTTCCTTGCGGTGCTTCGCCGCGTCGATCGCGATCTGCAGCGACTCCTTGACCTTGGCCTGCCCCACGAACTCATCGAGCCGGGACGGCCGGAGCGCGGCGTCAGTGAGCCGCTCGCTTTCGAGGGCCTCGGGCGTGGTGATTTCGGCGCGCGCCATTATTCTCGCTTCGCGCGCGCGAGCCAGCGCACCGGCCGATTGTCGGCTTGGATCTCGTGGGGCGTGTGACAGCGCAGGCAGACATCTTCTGCATGGGTTACGCCCGCGGGGACCAGCCGTCGATTCGTGGATCCACAGCGCGTGCAGATCCACTCCGCGGTGACTTCAGCGGGGATCGAGGTCATCGCGTCGTCAGGATCTGCAGCGCGCGCCGCACCAGGGTTTCCGTTTCGGTCTCCGTTCCGTTGCCCGCGAGTGCCTGGCGAATCGCGCGATCGGCTTCTGGGGCTCCGTAGCCCAGCCGCTCGAGCGCCTTCAGCGCCGCCTCGGCACCGGCGGGAACCACTATCGCCGGAGCCTCCGTGAACTCCTCGACCTTCTCACCCAGCTCCAGCGCCAGCCGCTCGGCGGTCTTGCGGCCGATGCCACTGACCGACGCAAGCACGCCGATGTTTTTCTCCCGCAGCGCCCGCGCGCCGCGCTCCACGCCGAGCGCCGACAGGAGCGCGATGCCGATCTTCGGTCCGACCCCTGTGACGCTGGTGAGGCGCTGGAAGAAGCGCCGCTCGGCTACGTCGAGGAATCCGTACAGCGCCCAGCCGTCCTCGCGCACGACCAGCTCGGTCGATAGGGTGATTTCGGCGCCCGTCGCCGGCAACCGCTCCATCACGCCCAGCGGCACGACGACTTCGTAGCCGACACCACCCGGCGTCTCGACGACAACTCGGTCGGCGGATTTGGAGGCCAGACGGCCGCGAACATGCGCGATCATGAGCGAAGGATATACGTCAGAGCCGCCGCAACCCCATCGGCAGCGTCGGCGGGTTTCGGTGCGTGCTTGAGTCGCAGCAAGTGCGCCACCATCGCCCCCACCTGCGACTTCTGCGCGCCACCGGTTCCCACGACCGTCTTTTTGATCATCGCCGGCGCGTACTGGGCGATATCGAGCTCCGCCTGCTGCGCCGCCAGCAGGATGACTCCTCGTGCATGGCCGAGGACGAGCGTCGTGCGGACGTTCTTATGATAGAAAGCATCCTCGAGCGCGAGCACCGAGGGTCGGTGGCGCTTGATGAGCTGCGCGATGGCATGGTGAAGCTCGGCGAGGCGATGGGGCAGGGAGTTGGTGCGTCCGAAGCGAAAGACTCCGCATTCGATGAGTCGGCCCAGCCCGGGAACACCGTTCCCATTCCCCGTTTCGATCACGCCGTAGCCCGTGACCTGAGTGCCGGGGTCGACGCCCAGGACCCTCACGTCATCCCGTCACCGCCGCCATCGCCTCGGCGTCGATGTCGAAGTTGGAAAACACCTTCGCGACGTCGTCCATCTCCTCGAGGCCCTCGACGAGCTGCAGCAGCCGTTTGGCATCGCTGCCCTCGACCTTTACGGTGTTCTTGGGAACCATCGCGATCTCGGCGCTCTGCACGGGGAGCTTCTTGCCGCGCAGCGCCTGATCGATCGCATGGAGCTGGGTGGGCGGCGTCGTGATCAGATAGATGTCGCCTTCTTTCTCCATGTCTTCCGCGCCGGCGTCGAGGGCCGCTTCCATCGTGGCATCCTCGTTGGCCTTGGCGTCAATCACGATCTGCCCCTTGCGATCGAACATCCAGGCGACGGCGTTGCTCGCCGCCAGGTTGGCGCCATGGCGCTGGAAAACGTTACGGATCTCGGCGACGGTGCGGTTGGGGTTGTCGGTCGTCGCCTGGATCAGCAGGGCGGCACCGCCGGGGCCGTATCCTTCGTAGGTGACTTCTTCGTAGGTCACGCCTTCCAGCTCGCCGGTGCCCTTCTTGATGGCGCGGTCGATGTTGTCGGCCGGCATGTTCTCGGCTTTGGCCGCGTCGATGGCCGTGCGCAGGCGGGCGTTGCCGCCGGGATCACCGCCGCCCGCCTTTGCGGCGATCGTGATTTCACGAATCAGACGGGTGAACACGGCACCGCGCTTCTGGTCGGTGACCGCTTTTTTCCGCTTGATCTGTTTCCATTTACTGTGACCCGCCATAGCCCGCTCCGGTTTCCCAGGCTGAAGCCTGGGCTCGGCACTCCACTGTCCTGAAGGACAACTTAGTCTATCGATCGGGATCGAGCATGTCTTCAAACCGCATCCAGCGTCGATAGAAGTAGAGATCCGCGAATCCGGTGGGGCCGTTGCGATTCTTGGCGACGATCAGCTCGGTCGCGCCATCCACACCGCCGCCCGGGTTGTACATCTCCTCGCGGAAGATTGACAGGATTACGTCGGCATGCTGCTTCGGCGCGCCCATGACGCCGTAGTCGTCGAGTGCGGGGCGTTTCGCGTCGCGACCCGTCTGAAAACTCGGCAGCTGGGCGACCACCAGCAGCGCCACCTGACGCGCGAGCGCCAGCGCTTTGAGGTGCCGCAACACCAACGCCGTGTCTTCGTCCTGGGTGGTACGCGCCTTCGGCGGCGGCACGAGCTGGAGGTAGTCGACGACGACGAGCCCGATCTGGCGTAGCGGATCGAGCCGCTCGAACACCGTCTCGAAGTCCTCGCCGGCCAACGGTAATAATGAAAGCGGCAGACCTCGCAACCGCACCGCGGCCGCGCCGACCCCGGCGCGCGTCTGGTCGTTGAGCTTCGCGGCGCGCAGCTCGTCCACGGCGACTTTGCCTTCGATCGCGAGTGCGCGCTCCATCAGCCGTTCTTCATTCATCTCACCGGACAGATACGCGACCCCGACGGACTGCTGTGCCACGCGCAGCGCGATGCCGAGGGCGAGCGCCGACTTGCCGCTGCCGATGTCGCCGCCCAGGAGAATGAGATCGCGCCGCCGCAGGCCGCCGCCGAGCAGCTTGTCGAGCGAGCCGAAGCCCGTGGGAACGGTGTCCCCGGTGATCTCCCCGGGACGTTGCGCGTCCACCCGCTCGACGAGGTTGTCGAGGGATGGGGGGGGCCGTTTTTCGAAACGACGTGCGGGGGTAGGCATGGTCTATAGATGCAATCTGGCCGTGCGCGCTGCAACGGTCACGGCATCCGCCGCCTCGACGCCGAGCACCTCTCGCGCCGGCGCGGTGAGCTGGCTGAGCACCAGCGCGGCGGCATTGGGTGTCGCCGACTCGAGGTGTTGCCGCGCGGCGGCGAGCGCGCGCTTGAGGGGCCCTGGCAGCGCCAGGCTGCCGATCCGCGTTTCGAGCGCTTGCAGGCGGCGGCGGTGATTCTTCGCGCTCACCGGGTCCGGCGGCAGCAACGCCTCCGCTGCCCGGACGACCAGCCAGAGCGCGAACAACCCTTCGCGTTGGGGACCGCGCGCCGATCCCGCAATCAGCGTGACGAGCTTCTCCTCCGCAGGCGTGCTCACGCGACGAGTCGCTGCACTGCGGCAGCCACCTGATCGGGGAAGACTTCCTCGAGGCAGCGATGGTGGCCGAGCGGGCAGCGTTCCGTCCCCATCGTCGAACACGGACGGCAGCCCAGATCGCGCTCGAGCACTTCCGCACGGCTGGCGTAGGGAAAGAAACCGAACAGCTCGACCGTCGGCCCAAACAGCGCGACCACGCGCGTGCCGACACCAGTCGCCATGTGCATCACCCCCGTGTCGCCGGAGACGAGCACCGTGGCGCGGGCGAGACAGGCCCCCGTTTCCTGCAGCGTAAACTCTCCCGCCGCGGAGTGAACGCTGGGACCCAACTGGCCGGCGAGCTCGCGATCCTCCCCAGGGCCGCCGACCGCGACGAGACCGTATCCCATCGTTCGCAGCTGCTCCGCCAGCGCGGTCCAGTGGCGAATCGGCCAGCGCTTGGTCGCGTGCGCGGCGCCGGGGGCGAGCGCCGCGAAGGGTTGCCGGTCGAGTCCTCGTTCGGTGAGCCAGCGCGCGACGCGCTCGCGTGCCGCGGGCGCCAGAAAAAACTCTGGGGGGCCGGCGTCGGGGTGTACGTCGAGCGCGCGCGCCGCCTCGAAATAGCGTTCGGGTACCGGCACGTGCTTCCCGTACATGTTGATCTTGGCCGCGATCAACGCGGTTCGGGCGAGTTTGCGTTTCGAGTAGCGGCCCCATTGGCACGGGACGAGCAGCCGCAGCGCGGCGCTGCGGAGGCTGCCGTGCAGATCGAGCCCGTGCGTCGGCCGGAGCGCCCGCAGCCGGCGGGCGAGGTCGGTGATCCGCTCGTTCGGCTCGAGCTCGATGACCCGGTCCAGATACGGGTTTTCGACGACCAGCGGCGCCATCGCCCGCTTGGTGACGAAATACAGCTCGGCGTCGGGATGGCGCCGGTGCAACGCGCGCACGAGGGGAGTGGTGAGGAGGACGTCGCCGATGGAGCTGAACCGGACGCACAGGACGCGCAACACGCGGCCAATGTAGTCGCGCGTTGCCCAGCTTCGCCAGCGGGACTAGCTTGCATCCAAGATGCCGCGTCCAAAGAGCATTCTCTGGGTTGATGACGAAGTCGACGGCCTCGCCGCACACCGCCGCTTTCTCGAGGAACAGGGATTCGCGGTGGCGCAGGCGGCGCACGGCGACGACGCCCTCGCGATGTTGCGGCGCCAGCCGTACAGCGTCGTGCTGCTCGACGAGCAGATGCCGGGCCGACGCGGCCTCGAGCTGCTGCCCGAGATCCGCGCCATCGATCCCGCCATGGCCGTCGTCATGGTGACGCAGAGCGAAGACGACGGCCTGCTGCGCGACGCCATCGGCACCGAGATCGACGACTACCTCGTGAAGCCGGTGCATCCGCGCCAGGTGCTGTCCGTCGTTACGCGCCTGCTCGAAGGCGACCGCATCCGCCAGCAGCGGTTGGCGCGCGACTTCGTCACGCGCTTCCGCGAGCTCGAGGGCCGGCGCGGCGGCGCGCTCGCCTGGCGCGAGTGGAGCGAGCTGGTGGCGGAGCTGGCGCGGTGGGAGGTCCGGCTCGCCGCCGGCGACGAGCCGGGGCTCTCGGAAGCACTGCGCGCGCTGCAGGAAAGCCTGCGCAAGGACTTCCAGGGATTCATCATCAAGCATTATCCGCGCTGGCTTTCCGATCCGGAGCGCGATCGGCCGCCGCTGTCCGTCGACGTCGGCGCCGAGTTCCTCGTGCCCGCGCTCAAGCGCACGGGCCGGGTGGTGTTCATCCTGATCGACTGCCTGCGGCTGGACCAGTGGGAAGTGCTGCGCGACCTCATCACGCCGCTGTTCGACGTCGAGGAATCGCATTACTACAGCATTCTGCCGACGGCGACGCCGTTTTCGCGGAACGCGATTTTCAGCGGGCTCTTTCCGATGGAAATCGCGGCACGACATCCGGACTGGTGGGGTGCGCCGACCGACGAGGAGAGTCTCAACGCCCATGAGGCCGAGCTGCTGACCGAACAGCTGCGCGAGCTGGTGGGCGAAGAGGTACCGGTGCGCTACGAGAAGTTGTTCACCGCCGCGGACGGGCAGGATCTGCTGCGTCGCCTGCCCGCGCACCTCGCGCAGCCGGGCGTAACGGCGCTCGTTTTCAACTTCATCGATCAGCTGACGCACGGCCGCTCGGAGAACGCGATCCTCTATGAGGTCGCGCGCGACGCCGATGCGCTCCGCGGTCTGACCAAGACGTGGTTCGAGCGCTCGCCCGTGCTCGCCGCGCTCCAGGAGGCCGAGCGCCGCAACGTGCCGGTGCTGCTCACGACCGATCACGGCTCGATTCACTGCAACACGCCCGCGACGGTGTTCGCCAAGCGCGACGCGACCGCCAACCTGCGCTACAAGTTCGGCGAGGACCTGCGCGCCGAGGATCCCGAGGCCGCCATCATGGTCGAGGACCTGAAGGCCTACGGACTTCCGGACAAGGGTCTCGGTGTTCGGTTGCTGCTCGCCACGGGTGACCGTTTCTTCGTCTATCCGACGAAGCTGCGCGAGTATCAGGCGCGTTATCGCGGCGCGTTCCTCCACGGCGGCGCAACTCCCGAAGAGATGATCTTGCCTGTCGCGCTGCTCACGCCGCGCCGCTCGCGCTGATGAGCAGCGCCAGAGGCGGCGCGCGGCTGCTGTCGCTCCTGCGACCGTACTCTTTGCAGTTCGGCGCCACGATCGCTGCGACGGTCATCTCGTCGGTGCTCGACGGCTTCACGTTCGTACTCCTGATCCCCTTCCTGCGCACGCTGTTCGGCAATGCGGCGCTGCCGGCGGAGGGCGGCTCCCACGTCGAAACGGTGCTCAACAGGATCGCGGGACCCCTCCTCCAGGGCACCCCGGAGCTCGCGCTCCGCAACGTCGTCATCGTGCTGCTGGTGGCGCTGCTGCTCAAAAACCTCACCTCGTATCTCGCGTCGCTCGGCAGCGTCTCGATTCAGGAAGGCGTCGTCCGCGATTTGCGCATTCGGCTCTTCCGGCACCTGCAAACCCTGCCGCTCGGCTACTTCCAGCGCACGCGCGCCGGCCAGACGATCGCACGGGTGATCAGCGACACCGATCAGGTGAAGACAGCCGTGAGCGCCTCGCTCACGTCGCTGCTGCAAAACATCGTCGTCATCATCGTCTACATCGTGATTCTCTTCGGCCTCTCGGTCAAACTCGCGTTGCTCTCGTTGCTGCTCGCGCCGGTGCTGTTGCTCATCATCCGTCCGATGATCAATCGCCTGCGCCGTCGCTCACGCGAGCTGGCCGCCGAGCGGGGTGAGGTCACGAGCCATGTGGGCGAGATGATCGCATCGGCAAAGCTGGTGCGCGCGTACGTGGCCGAGGCCTTCGAGCTGGGCCGGTTCCAGGAGCTCGCCGAGCGCTATCGCCGCCGGGTCATGCGCGCCAACCGCTACTCCAGCCTCACGAGTCCGGTGAGCGAGGTGTTCGGGGGCGTGATGATCGTCCTGATCCTCGTCGTCGGGACGCGGCTCGCGCTTGGCGCCGCGGCGAGCCTCGACCCCGCCGTGCTGATCACCTTCCTCGCCGTCAGTCTACGACTGATGTCGCCGATCAAGTCGGTGTCGAACTATCCCGCGATCATGGCCACCGCCGTCGCATCCGCGGAGCGGGTGTTCGAGGTCCTCGACTTGCCATCGGCCGAAGTCGACCGTCCGGGAGAGACGACGGCGGAGTTCAGCGAGCGCATCGAGTTCCGCGGCGTTTCGTTCGAGTACGAGCCTTCCGAGTCGGTGTTGCGCGACGTGGACCTCGAGGTGCAGCGCGGCCAGGTCGTCGCGATCGTCGGCCCTTCCGGCGCGGGGAAGACGACGATGGTCGATCTGCTGCCGCGATTCTATGAGCCGACCCGCGGCGAGATTCTGCTGGACGGCGTGCCCCTGACCAGCTACACGCGCACGTCGCTGCGCCGCCTCATGGGGATCGTGTCGCAGGAAACGGTGCTGCTCAACGACACCGTCCTGGCGAACATCGCCTACGGTTTGAAAGACGTGCCGCTCGAGCAGGTGCGGGCCGCGGCGCGCGCCGCGAACGCCGACGAGTTCATCATGCGGCTGCCCGAAGGCTACGGCACGCTGCTCGGCGAGCGGGGCACCCGGCTCAGCGGCGGTCAGCGCCAACGCATCGCGATCGCCCGTGCATTGCTGCGCGATCCACCGATCCTGATCCTCGACGAGGCCACCAGCGCACTCGACACCGAGTCCGAGCGCCTCGTGCAGGAGGCGATCGACCGGCTGATGGCGCATCGCACCGTGTTCGTGATTGCCCACCGGCTCGCTACGGTGCAGCACGCCGACTTCATCGTCGTGTTGGCGGAAGGGCGGATCGTCGAGCGCGGCACCCACGCCGACCTGCTCTCGAGTGACGGCTTGTACCGCCGCCTGTACAACCTGCAGTTCCGGACCTGACTTGCTGTCTGGCTTCACGCTCGTCCGCAACGCGATCCAGCTCAACTTCCCCATCGTTCCCGCGGTCACGTCGCTGCTCCAGGCGTGCGACGAAGTCGTCGTCAACGTCGGGAAGTCGCACGACGGCACGCGCGAGCTGGTGGCGGGGATCGCGGATCCCCGCGTTCGCATCATCGATACGGAATGGGACATGAGCCAGGGCGGCGACGTCCTCGCGCTCCAGACGCAGCGGGCGATGGACGCGTGTCGCGGCTCGTGGGGCATCTACATCCAGGCCGATGAAGTCCTGCACGACCGGGGCGCGCAGATCCTGAACGAAGCCGTTGCGGAGTGCGACCGGGACGAGCGGGTCGAAGGAATGCTCGTCAACTATCTGCACTTCTACGGCGGCTTCGACCGCATCGCGACGAATCGCCAGTGGTATGCGCGAGAAGTTCGCTGTATCCGGCTGGGCCGGGACATCCGGCCTTACCTGGACGCTCAAGGGTTCCGCGTGGGCCCCGGCTTTCGGAAAATCCGCGCGCGTGCCACCACCGCGCAGATGTTTCACTACGGCTGGGCTCGTCCCGCGCAAGCGATGCGCGGCAAGCTCGAGGTCACCAAGGAGATGTACCCGTGGGCGTCAGAGCGCCTGGATCGCGAGTTGAAACACGGCACCCTGAAGTGGATTCCCTTACTGCGGCCCTTTACCGGCAGCCATCCGGCGGCGGCGCGCGCATGGATCGCCGCGAACGCGCACGAGCCGCCCCCGGCGATCGCGCCGGCGCGGTTCAAACCGGCGCACGTGCGACTCTATGTCTCCGGCTGGATCGAGCGGCTAACGGGCGTGCGGCCGTTCGAGTTTCGCAACTACGAGGTCGTGTAGATCACCGCCGCATGGGCTCGGTTGTGGCGCGGATTGATCGCATGCGCCAGCCGGTCCGTGAGACTCGGCTGCACCACCGTCAGCAATGTGAGATTGCGGTGCAACGCGCCCACAAGAAAGACGCGGTCAGCCTCGGGTGTGTCGCTGTAGACAATCACGTAGTTGATCGGTAATCCCCGCGCCGAGGTGTCCACGTCCTGTCCTCGCTCCACGACAACCACAGCCGGGCGCGGTTTACCCAGGTAGTACTCCGGCACGCTGAAGGTCTGATTGTATTGTGCGACCAGCACTCCCGTCGCGTCGTGACGGCGATACACGATCAGCAGCGGCTCGACGCGATCTTTTTTCGAGAAGCTGAACGTCACGATCACCAGCAGCGCCGTGTTGACGCTCCAGAAGTACCACCACATGCCGCGGTAGGCGGGGGGACCGAGGCGGGAGGCGAGCCAGGGCAGCCCGGCCACGATCAGGATGAACAACCCTGGGAGAATGGGCAGCAGGAACCGCTCCTGCTTGTTCGCGATCAGACTGTGGGTCACGAAGAACGCCAGCGTCGCGATGCCGAGGAGCGGGAACTGCCGGCCGCCCTTCACCGCGGCCGCCAACAGCAAGATCGAAACAGGAGGAATCAGCGCGGCGAGCAGCGTCAGCACGTAGTGCCACGGCGGGCTGCTCGGATATCCCTCGGCGTCGACGGCCATGTGCTCGGGACGCAGCATTGGGCCGAGCCGGTGGATGAACGAATACCACCACTGGTGATTCACGACTGTGTTGCTGTAGCCCTGCACGACGACCACCAACGCGAGCCCTCCCAGGAACGCGAGCTTGTCGCCGACCGTGACGGGACGCGGCCGCACCAGGACCAGCACGACGAACGCGAGCACGAATCCTATCAAAGGAAAGCGGAGGATCAGGGCCGTGCCGAGCGCGGCACCGGCAAGCGCGGCCCAAACAGCCGGCGGCTGATGATGGTCCTCGGCGCGCTGCCACCACCAGCACGCTGCGAGCAACGGCACGATGCACACCGACTCCTCGAGCTGGTGCACGGCGGTGACGGGCATCGCAAAGAATGCCGCCGCGAGCAGGCCGCCCAGCATCGCGCTCTCACTCCCCAGCGACCGCTCGAGCAAGCGATACACGAAGTAGACGGCGAGGAGGGAGTACGCGGCCTGCATCAGACGGACGACCAGCATCTCGACGCCGGGATCGTGAATGCCGATGCCGCGCGTCACGGTCATGATCCCGGCGATGACGCCGGGGAAGAGCGCCGAGCGGGCGTAGGTCAGCCCCAGGCCGATGCCGCTCGTGATCTGGTCTGCGGCGGTTATCACAACGTTGTGATCGTCGCTCGCGAGGAATCCGCCGCTGAAGACTGCCGCGAGTAGTCGCAGCAACCCGCCGAGGACGAGCACCCGAACCAGCGACTTGTTTACTTGACGCTCGCGGGCAGATCGCCCGTCTGCTGCACGTGTTCGTACATGCGGACGTAATTCTCCGCCATCACCAGGTGACTGAACTGTCGCTCGGCCCGCTCGCGGCAAGCTCGGGGGTCGAGCTCGCTGACTTTGTCGGCCGCGAGGATCAGCTCGTCGAGCGTATCACGCAGCACGCCCACGGCGGGCGTGACGATCTCCGGCAGCGCGCCGCGCCGCGTACCGATCACGGGAGTGCCGGAGAACAGCGCTTCGATCGTCGGCAGGCCGAACGGCTCGTCCCACTGCGCCGGCATCCACAGGCAGCGGGCGCGCGCGAGCAACACCGCCTTGCGCTTACCGTCCACCTCGCCCACGTACTTGATGCCGCCCGTGAAGGTCGGTCGCCAGCCGCCCGCGATGATGAGCCGGCGACCAGTGCGCTTCGCGGCGTCCACGGCCCAGTGGTAGCCGCGGTCGCTGTGCAGCTTGCCGAGAAACAAGTCCCACTGCTCTTTGCGTCGCCGGAAGATGTATTCGGCGGGGTCGAGCCCGTTGTGGACGAAGATCGTGCTGCCGTGGCGTTTGGCGTGATCGCGTGAAAGAAAAATCGTGTTCGGCGGCAGCGGCGTGTCGGGTTTCCAGTTGCCGTGCAGCGTCTGCACGAACGGCACGCCTTTGGGTCCCTGCTTCAGGGGAAAGTGCGCGTGCAAGATGTCGGCGCCTTCGGGGATGAACTTGTTGAGATCGACGCCGGCATCCTTCCAGACGCGGGGGGCGACCTCGACGGTTTTCGCGGCTTCGGGGACTTTGGTTCCTGGTTGCGCGAGCAGCGTCACGCGATGGCCGAGTGCCGCGAGCCCGCGTATCAGCGCGACGACGACGCGCTGCGGTCCGCCGTAGCCCTCGACCGGGAGCCGGTGATGGGAAGCCACCACGACGTGCATCGAGGTCCCAGTATAACTAGCTTCGGCACATGCCGGAGAGCCCTGCGCGTCTCACGATTCTGCAACTCACGCATCAGGGCGAGGGCGCAGGCTCCACGCAATCCATCTTTAGTCTGAGTCGCGAGCTGGGACGGCGCGGCCACCGGATCCTGGTCGGTTGCCCTGCGGGAACCTTGCTCGCCCGCAGCGTCGCCACGACTCCATCACTCGAACACGTCCCGCTCGATTTCTCGCACTTCCGTCCCGTTGCGGACAGCATCACCCGCGTGATTGCCGACAATCATGTGGACGTCGTGAACAGCCACGCCACGGGCGACCGCCGCGCGCTCACATGGCTGCGCTGGCGTCGCCGCTTGCCACAGCCGTTCGTCGTCACGCGGCGGACGATGCCGCTGACGCTGCCGCCGGAGCTGATCGCCGTCGGGCTCACGGCCGACCGCACGATCGCCGTCAGCGCGGCGGTCGCCCGCGCGCTGCGCCGGCGGCTGCATCCCCGTGGCCGGCTGCGCGTCGTTCCGAACGGCATCGACCTGACGCGCATCTAGGCGGAGCCCTCGCAAGACGAGCTAGCGGCGGTGCGCGCGACGTTGGGCGATTCCGGACGGCCGGTCGTCGCCGTCGTTGCGCGGCGCAAGGACCAACAGATCCTGCTCCGCGCGCTGCCGGCGCTCGAGCGGCCCGTGACCGTGGCCTTCGTGGGAATTCGGCCCGATGACGAGCTCTTGCGAGCGCAGGCGGCGGTGCCCGAGCGGCACCGCGTTGTATTCGTGCCGTTCACCGAACGGCCGCTGGCGTTCTATCGCTTTGCGACGATCGCCGCGCTGCCGTCACGAATCGAGGGCTTGTCGCAGGCGCTGCTCGAGGCGATGTCGCTCGGCGTCCCGGTCATCGCGTCGGCGGCGGGCGGCAATGCGGAGCTCGTGAATCCGGGCGAGACGGGACTGCTCGTCCCGCCGCTCGATCCCGCCGCCTGGACCCGAGCCCTCGACCGGATGCTCGGCGACGACGCGTTTCGGGCGCGCGTCGCGCGCGCGGGACAGACGCTGGCGCGTAGTGAGTTCACCATGTCGCGCACCGCCGACCGGACCGAGGTCGTCTACCGCGAAGCTATCGCCTCTCGTTAACATTCGGCACATGCCGGCACGAGCACCGCTCACGGTGGTCATCCCCACGCTGAACGAGGCGAGTCAGATTGGCGAATGCGTCCGCGGATTGGCGTGGGCCGGTGAAGTGATCGTCGTCGATGCGGGCTCGAAGGACGGCACGGCTGCCGCCGCGGCGGCGGCCGGGGCGCGCGTCCTCGATGGCATCGCGCCGGGCATCGCCGCGCAGCGCAACGCGGGCATCGCAGCGGCGCAGAATGAATGGGTTTTTGCGCTCGACGCCGACGAGCGGATAGGACCGGAGCTCGCGGCAGAGCTGGCGCAGGTGGTGCTCGCGCCGCGGCACGAGGCGTATCGCGTGAAGCGGCGCAACTTTTTTCACGGCCATCTGCTCCGGCGTGGGCACTGGGGTCGGGACTGGGTCGTGCGGCTGTTTCGCCGCGGCCGGCGATTCGGCGGCAAGACGGCGCATCCCGGCCTCGCGATTCCCGAAAACGAACAGGGCGAGCTGACCCATGAGCTGGACCATACGCCCTACAGGGACCTGGGGCATCACCTGGACAAGCTCATCGCCTACAGCCGCATGAGCGCGGCCGATCTCGCCGCCGGGGGCCGGCGCGCGTCTTTCAGCGACGTGGCCTTGCGGCCCGCCTTCCGGTTTTGGCGCGATTATGTGCTCCACGGCAGCATCTTCGACGGCCGGCTCGGTGTCATTCACGCCGGGATGAGTGCGGCGTCGGTGTTCTTTAAGTATGCTTTCTTATGGGAACGACAAGGGGGGCGCCGTAGCTAAGACTTTTCTCCTAACGGGCGAGTTTCCGCCGATGCAGACCGGCATCGCCCGGATGATGGGCGAGGTCACGCGCCGTTATCCCCGTGGCGAGCTGCTTGTCTCGACCGGCCAGCACCGCGATTCCCAGGATTCCGACGTAAACTTCAGCGGCGCCATCGTGGACCGGTTGCCGGTGCCGAGCAAGGCGCTGCGCAATCTGGCCGGCCTGCTGTTCTGGTCGCGCCGGGTTGCCAGCCTCGCTCGCCACCACAAGCCGCGCTTCGCGTGGTGCGACTCGATCCGGCCCTGCACCTATCCGGCGAAATGGATGCACGAGCGCGTCGGGACCAAGTACGGCGTGTTCGTCCACGGCGGCGACCTCTTGAAAGAGCTGCACGCTATCCATCACTCGCGCTTCGCGCGCAAGACGGCCAAGGCGCTGTTAGGCTCTGCGGTCGCAGTCGTCGCCAACAGCCAGTGGACGCGCGAGCAGGCGCAGAAGGTGCTGCGCGAGCTCGGACTCGATCCGCTCGCGGAGACGGTGCGGCTCGTGCCGCTCGGCACCGACCCCGAACAGTTCCGACCGGGGATCGACACGAACGCCGTCCGCTCGCGCTACCACATCAATGGGCAGGCGCCGTGGGTGCTCACCGTCGCGCGGCTCGAGGCGTACAAGGGCGTGGACATGACGCTGCGGGCGGTGGCGCAGTGCCGGCAGGATGGCGTCGATGTGAACTATCTCGTCGTGGGCAGTGGGAAGAAGCGCAAAAACTATCAGCGCCTCGCCGAGGAGCTGAGGATCGCCGATCACGTGCGTTTTGTCGGCAACGTGCCGGAAGCGGAGCTCCCCGCGGTCTTCAATATCGCGAACGCGTACGTGGGCGTCTCGCGCCGCGACGACGGCTCGCGCGTCGAAGGGTTCGGTGTCGCGCTGGCGGAAGCGAGCGCCTGCGGCCTGCCAGTGATCGCCGGTCAGTCGGGCGGGCTGGCCGAGGCGGTGCATGACGGCGAGACGGGGCTCGTCGTGAATCCGGACGATCCCGACGCGGTTGCCACGGCGCTCAAGCGCCTGCTCGGCGATCAGCTGCTCGCCCGTCGCCTCGGCCAGGCGGGCCGCAAGGCGATCGAGACCTACTACAACTGGGACCGTGTCATCCGCGACCTGCGGGACATCGAATCACAAGTCTCCTCCTAGCGTTCAACTTTCCGCCGCACGGCGGCGGCATCGCCCGCATGATGGGCGAGCTGACGCTCCGATATCCGCGCAACACCCTCGTCGTTTCGACCGGCGCCTACGACGACAGCGCCGCGAGCGATGCGCGCTTCCCCCAACCGATCGATCGGATCGGCATTCGCGCGACGCGCCTGCGCACGGTGCAGGGGCTCGCGCTGTGGACGTGGCGCGCGGGCGCGCTCGCGAAAAAATGGCGACCAGGATTCACCTGGTGTGGTGAGCTGAAGCCGGCCGGTTACCCGGCACGTTGGCTGGCTGCGCGCCATGGCGTACCGTACGGCGTGCCGGTGTACGGCACCGAGCTGCTTTTGATCCAGGAGAAAATCCGCCGCAGCCGTTTCAAACGCGGCACGGCGGGGAGCATCCTCGGGAACGCGCGGGTGTTGGTCGCCATCAGCCGCTGGACGGCGGATTTGGCGCGAGAGGTATTGGGCCTGCTCGATCTCCAGGTGCCCGTCGAAACCGTGCCGCTCGGCACGACGCCGGCGCAGTTCCATCCCGGCGTCGATCCGCGCGCCGTGCGCGCGAAGTATCGACTGAGCGGAGGGCCGTGGCTCCTGACCGTGGCGCGCCTGGAGTGGCACAAGGGCATCGACACGACGATGAAAGCGCTCGCCGCCGTGCGCGCCGCGCATCCCGGTACGCGCTATGCCATCGCCGGGGTCGGCGAGCGGTTGCCACAGCTGGAGCATCTCCGGCAGGAGCTCGGGCTCGGCGATGCCGTCCGTTTTCTGGGGGCTGTCTCGGAGGATGATCTTCCCGCGCTCTACAATGCCGCCGATCTGTACGTGGGCGCGTCGCGGCGCATCGACGGCCTCGCGGAAGGATTCGGCATCTCGCTCGTCGAGGCATCGGCGTCCGGGCTCGCGGTCGTCGGCGGCCGCTCCGGCGGCGTACCGGACGCCGTGCGTGATGGGGAGACGGGGATCCTCGTGGATCCTGACAATGCCGCCGCCGTGGCCGCGGGGATCACTGAACTGCTGGGGAATCCGGAGCGGCGGAAACAACTCGGCGCGGCGGGCCGCAAAGCGGTGGAGAGCTATTACAACTGGGATCGCGTGGCGAGAGATCTGATGGCGATCGACAAGAAGTATAGGCTACCCTGAACGGCGCATCTCTTTCGCCTGATCGGCCGGCCGCGCGATGATCGCGTAGGTCGGGCAGTGCCGGATGTAGCCGCCATCCATCGGCGACCATTCCTGATCGGGCTGGGTGACGATGGCCTTCCGATCCGAGTCGAGCACGAACAATCCCTGCGGACCATGCACTAGGCACGCGCCGCAGCCGATACACCGCTCGCGCTCCACGCGCACAGTCACGGGACGCTTCGGGAAGAACCCGACGTCGCCCGGCTCGGGCCATTCGTCGGCGCGATCGAGCGCCGCGCTCGTCGCGCGATAGCCCTCTTCGACTTCTTCGCGGAGGTGGTTGAAAGAAAAGAGCGAGACGTGCTCGACCCGCGGCTGGATGTAATAGGCCGGCGGAGTTGTCCACGTGTGCACACGCTGCTCGAGCAGGGCCTGCATCAGGATCTCGCTGGCGCGGGCGAACACTCCCGCGAACCCTTCATCCTGCGCGTCGGCCGTCAGCACGCTGGATGCTGACACGTCGACGGCGACGATGAGCTCGGGGCCGAGCGCGCGCGCCGCCTCGAACGGCACGTTGGCGACGACGGCGCCGTCGACGAAGAAGCGGCCGCCGATTTCGTGTGGCGGGAAAAAGCCCGGCAACGCGCACGAGGCGAACACGGCGTCGGCGACGCGGATGTCGTCCAGTCCCGGGAGACCCCAGAACACCTGCATCCCCGAGTTCAGGTCTACGGTATTCACGACGACAGGGGGGTCGAGCTGCTGGAACGTGAGGTCCCCGACCGTCCGCGCGATGAGCTGTTCGAGGGGCTCGCGCCGGAACAAGGCAGGCGAGCGCAGGCGCTTGAACGCCATGTCGGCGTGCGCGACCGCGAAGACGTCCTTGCGCCTCAGGCCGAGCGCGATCTCGCGCAGCTTGGCGATCCCCATCCCGCCGGCCCACGCCGCGCCGACGAGCGCGCCGACGCTCGACCCGATGATACGGGTCGGCCGATGGCCGCGCTCGAGCAGCGCCTGGAGCACGCCCACATGGGCAAGCCCCTTCATCCCGCCGCCGCCCAGCACGAGGGTGAACGGTGTATCGCGTTTCACGGCCCTATCCGCTTGCCCGGGGGGTTGAGTCCCGAGTAACGTAGTCGACAACCCCATGGCGGCGCCACTCTTTTGGACTCGACTCGCGCGTGATCCCTGGGCGCGCTTCGGCCTGGGATTAGTCGCAATTCTAGCCCTCCTGGCGTTGCTCGCCCCATGGCTCGCCCCCGGTGATCCGTACCGCGGTGATCTCTCCGCAAGTTTGCATCCACCCTCCGGTGCGTTTCTGCTCGGCAGCGACGCCCAGGGCCGTGACGTCCTCTCGCGGGTGCTGTACGGCGCCCGCCTCTCGCTCGCCGTCGGCCTGATCAGCCAGAGCGTGGCGCTGGCGCTCGGCGTGACGTTAGGACTCGTGTCGGGTTACTACGGCCGCTGGATGGACGGCGTGATCATGCGCGTTGCCGACGTGACGCTCGCCTTCCCGTCGCTGCTGCTGCTCATCGCCATTGCCGCCGCGGTGAAGCCATCGCTCCCGGTCGTGTTTGTCGTCATCGGCATCGTCGGCTGGGCGGGGATGGCCCGCATCGTCCGGGGCCAGGTCCTGCTCGCCCGCGGGCTCGAGTACGTGCAGGCGGCACGTGCGCTCGGCGCGTCGGATGCGCGCATCCTCGCGCGTCATCTCCTGCCCAACGTGATCGCCCCCGTGATTGTTGCGGCGACGCTCGGCATCGGCGGCGCGATCATGGCAGAAGCCGCACTCTCGTTCATCGGACTCGGCGCGCAGCCGCCGACGCCCTCGTGGGGCGCGATGGTCGCCGAGGGGCGCGACCTCCTGCGCGTCGCGCCGTGGGTGTCGATCGCGCCCGGCGTCGCCATCGGCCTCGCCGTGCTCGGCCTCAACCTGCTGGGGGACGGGCTGCGCGACGCGCTGGATGTGCGCGGCTTGGGACGAATGGCATGACCGAAATCGCCTATCACCCCACGCACGTGCGCGCGCTACGCGAGACGTTCAAGGCGCTCCGCACGTCGGAATTCCCGTGGACCGCCGACACGATCTATCTGAACAACGCCTCTACCGGACCGATCCCTGAACGAACCCGTCGAGCGCTCGACGAATTCACCGCCAAACGCACCGCGCCGCACCTCTTGCCCGATCGGGAGCTGTTCGCCGGTCTCGCCGCGGCACGGCTCGGGATCGCGCACCTGATCAACGCGGACCCGTCGGAGATCGCGCTCGCCACCAATACCGGTTTCGGCTTGAACCTCGCCGCGCGGGCACTCCCCCTCAAGCGCGGCGACGTGGTGCTGCTCTCCGACAAGGAATTCCCGGCGAACGTCTATCCGTGGCTGATGCTGCGCGATCAGGGGATCACGGTCGAGATGGCGCGCTGCCGTCCCGAGGGGTGGCCCGACGAAGACTATCTACTGCAGCGGCTGCGCGACCCCAGGGTGCGGGTGCTCGCGGTCTCCTTTGTCCAGTTCTCGAACGGTTACCGCGCCGATCTGCAGAAGCTCGGCGCCGCCTGCCGTGCCAACGGCACCTATCTCGTCGTCGACGGCATTCAGGGTATCGGCAATTCAGTCTTCGACGTGACCGAGACGCCGGTCGACATCCTCGCCTGCGGCGGTCAGAAGTGGCTGCTGTCGCCGTGGGGCTCAGGATTCGTGTACGTGCGCAAGGAGCTGGTGCCCACGCTCGAGCCGGCCGTCACGAGCTGGATGGCGTTCGAAGGGACGGACGACTTCTCGCGGCTCACGGAGTACAACCCAACGTTCCGCGCCGACGCCCGCCGCTTCGAAATGATCACGCTGCCATATCAGGATTTTGTCGGAATGACGGCGTCGCTCGGCTTGTTGCTGGAAGTCGGCGTGCGGGACATCGCCGAGGTGACTCGGGCGACGCACGCGCCGATTGTGAAATGGGCGCAGGAGAACGGCGTACGGATTACTTCGCCGACCGAGAACGGGCACCGCTCCGCGATTCTCTGTATCGCGCCGGCGAAGCCGGCCGAGGCGTATCACGGGATGAAGCGGGCGCGCGTGGTGTGCAGCCTGCGCGAAGGCTCGATTCGGTTATCGCCCCACTGCTACAACACGGTCGAGGAGATGGAGAAGGTCATAGAGGTGCTGGATGATTTGATGTAGCATCGCGGTGGCGGTCCACCCACCACCCGAACAACACGAATAGCCAGCCAAACACGATCGCGAAGATCGCGAGCGCCGTCATGTCCTGCGGTGGCGGCGAAAACAGCGAGCCGACGTACGAGCCGGACAAGACCAGCGCTAGCGCCCAGAAACCGTAGCGGCCGATCGCATCGCGCGCCCGGGTAGCGCGAGCGTAGATCACCAGCCCCGCGATGAACATCGCACCTTCCACGATCAGGGTTCCGGCCACCGAGTTCCACAGGCCAAGCCCGACCGTGACACTGCCCGGGTAGAACGGCATGTCGGGCCGGTGTGTGACGACGTCGAGCACCCAGTGACTCAGGACGAGCAGCCCCACCACGAGCGCCCCTCGCGTGTAGCCGGTGCGCACGCGGTACAGATAGGCGAACAACAATCCCCACGCGATCAGCGCAAACAGGCTGTGCGAGACGGGGATGGAATCGAGCCACAGGTTGAGAAACGGATTGGGCCCCGGAACGACGCGCGCCTCCTCCCACCCGACCAGCAGGAACACCGGCCACAGCAAGTCGGCGAGCGTCGGAGCGGCGAACAACGTGCCGAGGCTCGTTCGGGGAGCGATTCGCTTGGCCGCGAAACCCAGCGCGTAATGGCCAATAAACATGTTCTTAGCCCCTTAGTGTTCTTAGCCTCTTTAGCAACTGTATTTGCCCGGCGTGATACAGGTCGTGTGATGCGATCCCGTAGATCTCCTGCCGCACCCGCCAGCGCGAGCGCCAGCCGCGCCGGCCGAGATCGGACGGTTTCAGCTTTGCAATCGCGTTGTGGAGGAGCCGGTGCTCTTCGTCGAGCAGCGCGCGGTCGCGCTTCCAGGCGGCTTCGTTCGGCCGGTCGGGAAGCGGGAGCCAGTTCGAGCCGTCGCGCGGGAACGTGATGTCGGGGTCGCGCAGCAGCCGGCGGCGGACCATGCATTTCCAATACGCGGTATGGAGGACGAGATCCCAGATGCAATGACGCTTGGCGCCCGGCCGCCACAGGGCCTGGCGCGCGCTGAGGCCGCGCAGCGCGCCCTTGAGCGGCGTGCCGTGCCAGGACACGGGGCGGTGTAGGCCTGATCGAAGACTTCGAGCAACAGCTGGACGCGAGCGTCCATCACCCGGCTCGTCGCAGCAGTGCGTAATCCTTCTTTCCCTTGCGTAGGAGCAGATTCCGGCCGCCGATCCAGTCGCCCGAGGCGATGGTTCGCGCGACGTCATCGATGCGCTGCTGGTTCACGTAGATCCCACCTTGCTCGATGCTCCGGCGCGCCTCGCTTTTGGACTTGGCGAGGCCCGAGCGCGCGACGAGATCGACCAGCGTAGCGCTGTCCGAGTCGCCTTCGAGGACAATCGTCGGAATTTCACCCGCCAGGATGTCGAACACCCGCGGATGCACCTCGGCCTGCTCGTCGCCAAACAGAATCGCGGACGCCGCCTCAACGCCCTGCAGGACATCGGCGCTGTGCACGCGCGCTGTCACGTCGGCGGCGAGCGCGCGCTGCGCCGGTCGCCCGGCGGGATCGCGCTTCTGTTGCGCCGCCAGCTCCTGGATCTCGCCTCGAGTTTTCAGCGTGAAGAGTTGGAGGTAGCTCTCCACGTCGCGGTCGTCCACATTGATCCAGAACTGATAGAACTTGTACGGCGACGTCAGCGTCGCATCCAGGTAGATCGCGCCGGTCTCGGTCTTTCCAAACTTCTTTCCCGACGCCATGGTCACGAGTGGCGCGACGAGGCCGTGTGCCTCCGCATTCTCGATGCGGCGAATCAGTTCGACGCCGGCCGTGATGTTGCCCCACTGGTCGCTGCCGCCCACCTGCAGCGTGCATTGCCGCTCGCGGAACAGGTGCAGGAAGTCGTACGCCTGCAGCAGCATGTAGCTGAACTCGGTGAACGACAGCCCGGCCTCGAGCCGCGCCTTCACCGATTCCTTTTGCAGCATGATGTTGACGGTGAAGTGCTTGCCGACGTCGCGCAGAAAGTCGATCAGCCCCTGTGAGCCGAGCCACTTGGCATTGTCGAGGAGAAGCGCCGCGGTCGGGCCCGCGCCGAATTCGAGAAAGCGCGCCATCTGATCGCGCTGATGCTGCAGGTTCTCGCGGATTTGTTCTTTCGACAACAACGGCCGCTCACCCGCTTTGCCTGACGGATCGCCGATCAATCCGGTCCCCCCGCCCATCAGCACGATGGGGCGGTGCCCGCCACGTTGCAGATTGGCGAGCAGCATCAGGGGCATCAGGTTGCCGAGCTGCAGCGACGGCGCGGTCGGGTCGAAGCCGCAGTACGCGGTGACCGGTCCCTTGGCGAAATGCGCGGCGAGGCCGGGCGTCGCTTGCTGTACGAATCCGCGCCATTCCAACTCCTTCAGCACGTCGGTCATGGCGGCGAATCTACGCCCTTACTAGGTTTTAGTGCAGATGGCATCGACGACACCCCCTTCGCCGCCCCCCCCCCGCGTCGCCGCAGGATCACGCCGCCCGTTTTTCATTCGCTGGTGGTACGATCCGGTCCAGCGCCGGCGGGCGATCATCGTGACCGTGCTGGCCCTGCTCTATGGCAGCGGGCTGGTGTACGGCTCATGGACGCGCGTCTGCTCAGGCGACCGCTGCCCCAGCATCATGCGGCTCGATCCGGGACAGGATCGCAACGTCCAGCAGCAGACGTCCAAGGTCTATGCCGCGGATGGACGGCTCATCAGCGAGCTCGGAATCCAGCTGCGGACCGTGCTCCCGCTCGACCAGATCCCCCTGCATGTGCGGCAGGCCTTCGTCGCGGTCGAAGACAAGCGCTTCTACAAGCACCACGGCATCGACTACTGGCGCATCCTCGGCGCGCTCAAGGCCAATGTGCTGACGTTGCACTACACACAGGGCTTCTCGACCATCACGATGCAGCTCGCGCGCAACGTCTTCCCCGAGCGGCTCGGCCGTGAGAAGAAGATCACGCGCAAACTGCGCGAGGCCCGGGTGGCGGTGGAGCTGGAGCGCAACTTCAGCAAGGACACGATTCTCGAGCTGTACCTCAACCAGATCAGCCTCGGGCCGAACGTGTTTGGTGTCGAAGCGGCGTCGCAGGTGTTCTTCGGGAAGTCGGCCCGCGACCTGAACGTCGCTGAGGCCGCGACGCTGGCGGCGTTGCCCAAGGCGCCGGGGAACTACAATCCGCGCACGCATCCCGACCGCGCGGTGTTGCGCCGCAACGCCATCCTGAACCTGATGCGCGATCAGGGATACCTGGCGCCCGAGGACGCGGAGTTCTGGAAGGCGTACCCGCTCGTCCTGACGACGCGGCGCACGAACTACGGCGACGTGGCGCCCTACTTCGTCGAATGGCTGCGGGCGTCGTTCCTCGAGCCGCGCTTCGGCCGCGATCTGTACGAGAAGGGGCTGCGCATCTATACGACGCTCGACCTCGACATGCAGGAAGCGGCGGAGCAGTCGCTGGAGTCGCAGCTCGACGAGATCGAATCGGGCGTGTACTCGAACGGCAAGTTCGAAGGCACGTCCTATCGCCAGTACATCGAACAGGGCCGCGCGACGCCGGACGACCAGGGTCCGTTCGCGCAGTATCTCCAGGGCGCGCTGCTCGCCCTCGACGCCAAGACCGGCAACATCCTCGCCATGGTGGGCGGCCGCGATTTCAGTGATTCGAAATGGAATCGCGTGACGCAGTCGGCACGGCCGCCGGGCTCGACGTTCAAGCCGTTCGTCTACTCGGCCGCGGTCCGCGCCGGGCATCCGGTCACGGAGATGCTCGACGACTCGCCGCTCAACCCGCCGGTCATTCAGCTCGACAGCTCGCTGTGGCAGCCGAAGGACTACGACGACACGACGCTGGGCCTCATCCCGATGCGCCAATCGCTATACATGTCGCGCAACCTCTCGACGATCAAGCTCGGCATGTCGCTCGGCGAGCAGACCGTCATCGGCGAAGCGCGGCGGTACGGCATCACGACGCCGTTGCCGCCGTACCCGTCGATTCACATCGGTGCGCGCGAGACCAAACCGATCGAGCTGATCGCGGCCTACACGTCGTTCGCGAATAACGGTACGCGGGTCGAGCCGATCGGCATCCAGCGCATCGAGGACCGCCAGGGCAACATCCTCTATCAGTCCACGATCAAGCGCGAGCAGGTGCTCGACCCCGAGCACAACTGGCTGATGCTCGACATGATGAAGGACGTGATGCGCTGCCAGCCGGGCACGGGTCCGCATCGCTGCGGCACAGCGGCGGGCGCGGTCGGCGGATTGCGGATTCCGATGGCCGGCAAGACCGGGACGACGGACGACTACACCGACGCCTGGTTCGTGGGCTTCACGCCCGAGATCGTCACGGGGATCTGGATCGGGTATGATCTCCAGCGGCGCATCATGAACAACGCCGGCGGCGGCCGCATCGTGGCGCCCGCGTGGACGAAGTTCATGCGCGACGTGTACGAGCGGCGGCCGTCGCCCGGCGACTGGGCTCGTCCCGACGATCTCGTCACGCGCGAAGTCGACTGGTCGAACGGATTCCTCGCGACGCCGTTCTGCCCGCTCGAGGTGCGGCGCTGGGAGTGGTTCTATCCCGGCACTGAGCCCACGCAGGTGTGCCAGGTGCACTCACCGTTCGGGGTAGGGGTCACACCCTAAGCTCTTGCTCCGCATTCGAGCTGGCCGGGTCCATCCCGTCACGGCGCCGCCCCTCGAGGACGGCGCCGTTCTTGTTGACGAAACCGGACGAATCTCGGCTGTGGGTCGCAATGCTGACGTGCCAACGCCGCACGCCGCACGCGCCATGCACTTCCCCGACGCGGAGCTGATGCCCGGGCTCGTCAATTGTCACACGCATCTGGAGCTCACACATCTCGGCGGCGGTGCGCAGCACGACGAGCCGGAGTTTCTCAAATGGATCCGCCGCATTCGCGAGCTGAAGGAGACGACCAGCGCGGAAGCGTTTTACGAGGCGGCGGTCGCCGGCATCCGGGATTGCTGGGCGCGCGGCGTCACGTGCGTCGCGGAAACCGGCAGCACCGGTGCGGCGATGCGCGCGCTGCACGATCTCGGCGGCCGAGCAATCGTCTACCAGGAAGTCTTCGGCCCCGATCCCGCACAGCGCGATGCGAGCATGGCCGAGCTCCAGACGGCGGTGACTGCGTTGCGTGGACTCGAGCGGCCGGAGCTGCGGCTCGGCGTGTCGCCGCATGCTCCGTATACCGTGAGCCCGCCGCTCTATGAAGCCGTCGCGGCCTACGCACGCGAGGAACAGTTGCCGATCGCCGTGCACGTGGCCGAGTCGCGCGAAGAGACGGCGTTCATACGGGACGGGAATGGACCATTCGCTCAGGCGATGCGCGAGCGAGGGATCGCGGTCGAGGCGCGGGGGGTGTCGCCAATCGCGTACCTCATGCAGCGTGGGGTCATCAAGCCGGGAACGCTGTGTATTCACTGCGTACAGGTCGACGAGGCCGACGTCGAGCTATTGCGGGTGTTGAGCGCGTCGGTGGCGCACTGCCCGCGATCGAACGCCGCGCATCGTCACGGCAAACTGCCGCTCGATGGGTTTCGTGCCGCTGGCGTGCCGGTGGGACTGGGCACAGACTCTGTTGTCAGCGTGGGCGAGCTGGACCTGTGGGCGGAAGCTGACGTGGCCGGTTTGCGCGGTGACGCGGCGCTGCGAGCGCTTACAATAGAAGGGGCGCGGGCGTTGGGTTGGGAAAACGAGATCGGCTCGCTGGAAGTCGGGAAAGCAGCAGATCTCGCGGTTCTAGCCGTCCGGCCGTCGGGCCGTCGGGCCGTCCTGACCGTGGTTGCGGGCCGGATGGTGCACCGGGCTGGATCTCCGGAAGCGCACTAGATTTGCCCGCCATGAAAACGCAGCGTCACGCGGCCATCCTGCGGATCGTGCGGCAGGAAACGGTGGGCAGTCAGGAGCAGCTGCGGGAGCGTCTCAAGGCCGAAGGCTACAACGTGACGCAGGCCACCTTGTCGCGTGACATCCGGGAGCTCGGGCTTGCGAAGGTCTCGGCCCCCGACGGCGGTTCGCATTACGCCGCCGGGCCGGACGGCGGCGCCGGGGGGGGCGTGCGGCAGCATCTGGAGCAGCTGCTTCCTACCATGCTCGTCTCGGTCGAAGGCGTCGATTGGGCGCTCGTCCTCAAGACCACCACCGGCTCCGCGCAGGCGCTCGGCCTGGCGCTCGACGGCGCCGGCTGGAGCGAAATCATCGGCACCATCGCCGGCGATGATGCCATCCTCGTCATCACTCGCAGCGAGCGAAGCCGCCGCGCCGTTCAGACGCGGCTGAAAGAGCTCGCGGGACTCCCTGCATGAGAACTCATTTGGCCGTAATCGCTCTTCTGCTCGTCACGAATTCCTGTAAACCGCAGTCACAACCGCCAGCGCCTCCACCATCCTCCGCCGCGCAGAATTCCCTGACCGACGCCGAGAAGGCTGCGGGCTGGCGGCTGCTGTTCGACGGACAGACCACCACCGGTTGGCGCAACTACGGCAAGCCGACGATCTCCGACGGCTGGAAGGTGCAGGACGGCGCGCTTACCCGTACGGGCGCGGGCGGCGACATCATCACGAACGACGAGTTCAAGAACTTCGAGCTGAGCATCGATTGGAAGATCGAAGTCGGTGGCAACAGCGGCATCTTCTACCGCGCGAGCGAAGACAGCGACGCGATCTACTGGAACGCGGTGGAAATGCAGGTGCTCGACGACGCGAAGCACCCCGACGGACAGTCACCGCTGACGTCCGCGGGCGCGGCATACGATCTCTATCCCGCGCCACCCGGACACGTCCGACCCGGCGGCGAATGGAATGCGGCACGCCTCATCATCAACGGCAACCATGTCGAGCATTGGCTGAATGGTTTCAAGATGGTCGAGTACGAGCTGGGCAGCCGCGATTGGGATTCCCAAGTCGCGGGCAGCAAGTTCAAGCCGCATCCGCGCTTCGGAAAAAACGCGCAAGGCCATATCGGATTGCAGGACCACGGCAACGTGGTCGCCTTCCGCAACATCAAGATTCGAGTGCTGCCATGAGCCGCAAACGGAAATCCATTTCACGCCGCCGCTTTGTCGGCGACCTGGCCAGCGGGATCGCGTTCACGATCGTGCCGGCGCACGTGCTCGGCGGTCGCGGGGGGGGCCGCCTCGCGCCGAGCGATAAGCTCAACATCGCGTGCATCGGCGTTGGCGGGATGGGCGCGAACGACGTGCGCGGGGTGGGGAAGACCGAGAACATCTACGCGCTGTGCGACGTGGACGACCGCCAGGCCGCGGGATCGTTCTCGGCGTTTCCGCTCGCGAAGCGGTTCAAGGATTTCCGCGTGATGCTCGATAAAGAAGGAAAGAACATCGACGCCGTCACGGTCTCGACGCCCGATCATACCCACACGGTCGCCGGGATGATGGCGATGAAGCTGGGCAAGCACACGCGCATTCAGAAGCCGCTGGCGCGGACGCTGTGGGAGGTGAAGCAGCTCGAAGACGCGGCCCGGAAGTACAAGGTCCAGACGCAAATGGGGAATCAGGGCCACGCCGAAGAAGGCACGCGCTTGATTCGTGAGTGGGTCGAGGCCGGCCTGATCGGTACGGTGCGCGAGGTTCAACTGTGGACCAACCGGCCGATCTGGCCGCAGGCGATCGAGCGTCCGCTCGACGAGTACTACACGCCCGCGACGCTCGACTGGGATCTGTGGCTCGGTCCCGCGCCGGAGCGCCCATACCATCCGGCGTACGCGCCGTTCAAGTGGCGCGGCTGGTGGGATTTCGGCACCGGTGCCCTCGGTGACATTGCCTGCCATTCGATGGACGCGTCGTTCTGGACGCTCGGTCTCGGATATCCATCGCGGATCGAGGCGGAGTCGACGAAGCCGTTCGCGGAGACCGCCCCTGCGTGCTCGCGTATCACCTACGCGTTCCCGGCGAAGGGCAACCGCCCGCCGGTGACGGTCGTGTGGCGCGACGGCAGTCTCTATCCGCCGCGTCCGCCCGAGATCACCGATCCCAACGCCTGGCCCTTCGACACGAGCGGGCAGCTCTGGATCGGCGATGGCGGCCGCCTGATCGCGGGGATTTACGGCGAGAATCCGAAGCTGCTCGATGCGGCGAAACAGGCCGAGGTCACCGCCCATCCGGTGCCGCAGAAGTATCCGCGCACGGAAGGCGTCTACGCCGAATGGATCGCCGCCTGTAAGGGTGGCACGCCGGCGGGATCGAACATCCCCGAGCACTCGGGGCCCCTCACGGAGATGGTGTTGCTGGGCAATCTCGCCGTCCGCACGGCGCAGGCGATCGACGTGAATCCCCAAACCGGCGCCGTACTCACTACGGGAGTCCCCGAGGACTACATCAAACCCAAGTACAGGCAGGGATGGGGATGGTGATACCTGGCCTTGCGCACGATCCCGGCCTGCATGTATTTTTATTCACACCTATGCATAAACAACACAATGGCCGTCCCGGCCCTCTTGTCGTCCTCGCCTATTCGGGCGGGCTCGACACGTCCGCCATCGTTCCCTGGCTGCGTGAGCAGTACGGCGCGCGCGTCGTGTGCTTCGCCGCTGATGTGGGGCAGGGACTCGGCGAGCTCGAGGGCCTGATCGCGAAAGCCAAACGCTCCGGCGCCGAAGACTGCATCATCGAGGATCTCCGCGAAGAGTTCGTACGCGACTTCGTGTTCCCGACGCTGCGCGCCGGCGCCGTCTACGCCCGCACCTATCTGCTCGGCACCTCGATGGCGCGCCCGATCACCGCGGCGCACCAGGTGGCCGTGGCGCAGCGGCTCGGCGCGGACGCCGTGGCGCACGGCTGCACCGGCAAGGGCAACGACCAGGTCCGCTTCGAGCTGACCTACGCCGCCCTCGCCCCCGAGCTGCAGATCATCGCGCCGTGGCGCGAATGGAAATTCCAGAGCCGCGAGGACCTCATCGCCTACGTGCACGCGAAAGGCGTGCCGGTCCAGGCGACCGCCGAGAAACCGTATTCCACCGACCGCAACCTGTGGCACTGCTCGCACGAGGGCGGCATCCTCGAGGATCCGTCGCAGGAAGCGCCCGAGCACATCTTCGTCATGACGAAGAATCCGCTCGAGGCGCCGGACGAGCCGGTCGTCGTGACGATCGGTTTCGAGGAAGGCAATCCCGTCAGCGTCGATGCCGTGCCGCTCGGCCCGGTCGAGCTGCTCGAGCAACTGAACGAAATCGCGGGTGAGCACGGCGTCGGCCGCGCCGACATCGTGGAGGATCGTCTCGTCGGGATGAAGTCGCGCGGCGTATACGAGACGCCGGGCGGCACCGTGCTCTACGCCGCGCATCGCGAGCTGGAGCAGATGGTGCTCGACCGCCGGACACTACGAATGAAGGACGAGCTGGCGCTCCGCTACGCCGACCTGGTGTACGACGGCCGCTGGTGGACGCCGGAGCGCGAAGCGCTCGACGCGCTCGTCACGGCGACGCAGAAGCACATCACGGGGACCGTCCGGTTGAAGCTGTTCAAGGGCAACGTCATCGTCGCCGGCCGCGAGAGCCCGTACGCGCTGTACCAGCCGTCCTACGCGACGTTCGGCAAAGATAACGTTTACAATCAGAAGGACGCCGAGGGCTTCATCCGGCTGTACGGCCTCGCCAGCAGAATTGCCGCTGGGTTAGCAGCCGAGCGCACGGATGTCCCAACAAGCTGACACACATCACATGTGGGGTGGGCGCTTCGCTCTCGGTCCGAGCGAGGCGCTCGATGCTTTAAACCGCAGTCTTCCCGTCGATCACCGTCTGTGGCCGCAGGATGTCGTCGCCAGTAAAGCGTGGGTCCACGCCCTCGGCCGCGCGCGCGTTCTGTCGCCATCAGAAGAATCTCACCTGCTCGAGGGATTGGATCGCATCGCCGACCAGCTGGCCGACGGCGCGGCGGTTGGCGCCCCCGACGAGGACGTGCACACCCTCGTCGAGCGGCTGCTCTACGCCGAAGTCGGCGCCGTCGCCGGCAAGCTCCACACCGGCCGGTCGCGCAACGACCAGGTCGCGACCGACCTGCGGCTGTGGACGTTGGGCGCGATCGACGAGCTGGACGCGGCCGTTGCGGAGCTCGGCAGGACGCTCGTCGCCAAGGCGAAGGACGGACTCGACGCGATTCTCCCCGGCTACACCCACGGCCAGCGCGCGCAGCCGGTGCGCTGGGCCTACGTGCTGCTCGCGCACGCCTGGCCGCTGGTGCGCGACCGCCAGCGACTCGCCGATGCGCGCCGCCGCACCGCCGAGATGCCGCTGGGCTCGGGCGCGCTCGCCGGATCGGGGTTTCCCGTCGACCGCGTGCTCCTGAAGGAAGCGCTCGGCTTCCGCGCGATTTCCGCCAACGCGCTCGACGCCACCGGCGACCGCGACTTCGTCGCGGACGTGCTGTTCGCCATCGCGCTCGTCGGGAGCCATCTGTCTCGTCTGGGCGCGGAGCTCATCACCTACGCGAGCGGTGAGTTCGGATTCATCACGCTGGCCGACAGCTTTAGCACCGGCTCGAGCCTGATGCCACAGAAACGCAATCCCGACGTGTTCGAGCTGGCGCGCGGCAAGTCCGGGCGGATGCTGGGCGATCTGGTCGCGCTGCTCATGACGCTCAAAGGCATCCCCGCCGGCTATCAGAAGGATCTGCAGGAAGACAAGGCACTGCTGTTCGACGCGTGCGACACGCTCGGGACCGTGCTCCCGGCGGTCACCGGCGCGATCGACACACTCACTGTGAATGTCGAGCGAATGGCGGCGGCGCTCGATCCCGCGATGCGAGCCACCGATCTCGCAGATCTGTTGGTCGAGTCCGGCGTGCCATTTCGGGAAAGTCACGGATTGATCGGCAGACTGGTTCGTGCTGCGGAACAGGCCGGCGTCACGCTCGACAAGGTCCCGGCCAAGATCGCGGCCGAGATCCATCCCGCGTTGGGACCTGCTCTCGCCCAGCTCGGAACCTGGGAGCAAAGCGTCGAAAGCCGTGCCACGCCTGGAGGTGCCTCGCGCGCCTCTGTCGAGTCGCAGATTGACGAGCTACGGCGGTCGTTTCAGCCCGGAGCGAGTGTGTAAGCGCGTCCCTTGCTGCAACTTGCTGTCCGGTATTAGCATATCGCATGCGCTGCCTAGCCCTGAATGCCTCCTTCGAGCCACTCACCATGGTGCCCGTGCGCCGGGCGCTGCGGCTCGTCATTGATGGCAAGGCAGAGGTCGTCGAGGCTGAGGGCACGCCTGTCCATTCGGAGCGAATGGCGGTACCGCGCCCCGCCGTCATCCGGCTGGTCCGCTTCGTCCACGTCCCTCGCCGCTTCCGTCGCCAAGTCACCAACACGTTCCTGTTTGCCCGCGACAATTACCGCTGCCAGTTCTGCGGCCGCTCGCAGCAGGAGCTGCGCCAGCGCGAGTGTCTGACGCGCGACCATCTCGTGCCCCTCTCGCGGGGCGGCACGAATGCCTGGACGAACGTCCTCACCGCCTGCTCGAGCTGCAACACCCGCAAGGGCAACCTCCTGCCCGAGGAAGTGGGCATGCATCCCCTGCGCGCGCCTCACGAGCCGCACTTCGTGCACCTCTCGTGGGCCGTGCGCCGCCTGACGCGGACGCAGGCGAAGTACATCCGGCTGTTCTACGGGGCCGATGTGCTGGCGACGCTCGAGGCGTTGTAATGTCGAAGGCGCCGTGGATGGTGGCGGGCGCCGCGGCTGTCGCGCTCGCCGGAGTGGTTTTCCTCACCCGTCCTGCGGGTGGATCGATTCATCCGACGCCGCGGCCCGGCGTCACCGCGGAGAAAGTCCTCCCCGAGTTCGCGATTCCGAAAAACCCCGGCGCGCTGGAGGCGTACGCGGCGGCGCGGCGCGCCGCCCCCACCCTCGACGGCGTGTATTGCCACTGCGACTGCTCGAAGCACGCGGGGCACCGCTCGTTACTCACGTGCTTCGAGTCCGATCACGGTGCCTACTGCGATATCTGCATGGGGGAAGCGATGCTCGCGAGCGGGATGGCGGCGCGCGGTCAGTCACTGATGGATATCCGCGCGGCTATTGACCGCCAATTCGGATCGTAGGGCTTCGCGCTTCCAGCCGCTGACGCGGCAACCCCGCCAGGCGCACCAACACGCGCTGCGCTCCACGAGCCAACGCCTCGCCGAAGTTTCCTTCACCAGAGACGGCAGGACCCACGTCCCCCGACAGCCACCGCGACAGTTCTTGTAGATCGGTGTCATTGAGCGTCGTCACCTCGAGCCGCGCGATGAAGTAGTAGCGTCCCCCCCCTCCCCCCCCTCCCCCCCCCGCGCCGGAGGGGCTGGTCGGGCGAAGCGTCACGGTGTACGGGATGTCGAGCGCGGCGGACAACTCGTCGGGCGTCGCGTAGCGGCTGACGGCGCCGCCCTGGCGGATCAGGACGAAGTCGTCCGCGAGAGGATCGTTGCGCGCCACCGCATCCCAGCTGACTTCGCGCACGAACTGATCGAACCAGCCGGAGCGAACTCGCCACAGCTCGAGCCGATAGTGCAGCCGCAGCGGGAACCCGGAGCGCATCAGTCCGACGAACGTGCCGTCGGTCAGAAGGCCGGTGCTGCGCACGCGCGGGATGTTGTTTTGCACGGTGACGGTGAGCGTCGGGGACGGAGGCGGGGGCGACTGCGCCGACCCCACCTGCGACGTGAGGGTGGCCAGACCAAGGGCCGGGGCCGCCCACCAAAGCAGACGCATGCTAGAACCGGTGGTCGAGCCGGGCCGTGAAGCGCAGTCGTTCGCCGCTAGTAACCGCCTTGGCTATGTACACACCGAATCCACCCCAATCGACACCCAGTCCGACATCCACGAGCCAGTTGTCGAAGCGTGGGATCCGCCCAGCCGGCAGGCGGTTGGGACCGTTGCCCACGAGCCACGCCTGGCCCGCGTCCGCGAAGACGACGACGTCGAGTCCTTCGAGCCAGAAGAAGCGCGGCGTTGCGCTCCCTTCCTCGCGCTCGGGCCTGTCGTCTTTCCACGGGTTGTAGCTCCAGTTGAGCTTCACGTGCCCGCGGTACTCGGTCTGGAACGCGATGACGCGATCGCACGCCGCCACGCGCGCCTCCGTGAACGCCGGATCGGTGAACGCGGTGTTGCAGGAGCTCGAGCGGAACGGATGGCCTGGCATCGGGTCGGGGCCGCCGAGGGAGAGCCGGCGCTGCAGGGGCAGCGGGTCGCCACCGACCCACCCGCCGCCGACCAGCCGGACGTTCACGCGACCCGACGGACTGATCCGCGCATAGTGCCGGATATCGAAAAACATGCGGTCGTACCGGTAGGCCCTCCCCCCGGCCGGGATCGAGTCCCGCACCGATGCCGGCACGCCGGTGTGGGGCACCACGTCGGTGCTGCGCGAATCCTCGAGCGTCGTTCGCACCAGCCACCCCGACGTGGGTTCCTCCGGATCGTTGCGGGTGTCCAGCACGGCGCCGGCGGCGATCGTCGTGAAGTGGCCTTCGTCGATCGGCGGGTTGGGACGCCAGATTTCGGAGTTGCGGAATACGGTCCACGGATCCTGGTTGGCGACACTCGTCTGCCACTCGCGGCGCAGCTCGAGTGAAAGCGCGATCTGCCGCTCCGGTTGCGCGAAGGCGCGGGCGGCCCATCCCTTGTTGAGGACGTAGTCGCGGTAGTCGCGCCCGAAGAGAAACGCGCTCCAACCGATCTCGGCGTTGTGCAGTCCCCAATCCTCGACGGGCGATACCACGTCGAACGCGCGCACACCGAAGCCGACCGGGCGGACGTCGCCGGACCGCAGCTCGCCGCGGAACATGTAGCCGAGATCGCTGCGCTTGTCCGAGAGGTCGCCGGCTGACCGGAACACGCCCAGCGCGTCCACCCGCATCCGGAAGTTCTGCTGCAGCTTCCAGTCGAACAGCGGGCCGAACACGACGGGCAGCCCTTCGATGCGGTTGAATGTGCCGCCCGTGGCGATCGTGAGCGAGGAGCGAGAGTCCGCATCGCCCCACGACACGTGCGCGCCGGGATTGAAGAGCCGGCGCCGCAGGTTCGGCGCGTACACGAGCTCGTCGCCTTCATGGCGCAGGCGATAGAGCAGGGGCTCGCGGTACTGCCGAACCTCGCCGCCGATGCGCGCCTTGGCGGTGTCATTCACCGTCCCCCCGACGACGATGACGTCGCCGGTCACCTCGGCGCCCGCGTCGAAGAGCAGATCGCCGTTGATCACGACGAGCGAGCCCTGCACGCGGCCCGCGACGAGCACCGGGCCGCTGCGGACGGCCACATCGCCGCGCCATTCGTTGCCGCGCGGCAGCCGCGTGCGGCCGACGAGCCGCGTGGTTCCCGGCGCGTTGTAGAAACGGATGACTTCGTCGGATACGACCCGCGGCAGCGCGCGTGCTTCGAGCGTCGCGCTCGAGCTGTCGGGATGGATGACGATCGTCGTGTCCTGAAGGGTCACCAGGGCGAACAGAAGAGAGATCATAGGTCGGCTTTCAGTGGAGGCTCGATCCCGAGGCGGCGCATCCGGCGGTACAGATTCGCGCGGTCCGTCTGCAGTCTCCGGGCGGCTTCGGCGACGTTGCCGCGCGACGCAGACAGCGCTTTCGCAATCAGTTCGCGCTCGTATCGATCCAGCGTGTCCGTGAGTGCAATGTCGCGCCACACGCCGTCGCCGCCGGTGTCCATGGTGGGCGGGGGCGTTGTCCCGACGGACGGCAGCACGCGCGCGATATCCGGCGCAGTTATGAGTTGCGACGTCGCAAGGATCGCCATCCGCTCAACGATGTTGGCGAGCTCACGGACGTTCCCCGGCCATCCATAGGCAGCCAGCAGCGGGAGGGCACCCGCGTCGAATTTGACCGGGCGGCCGAGGCGGGCGGCGCAGCGCTCGGCGAAGTGACGTACCAGCGGGGCGACGTCTTCCGGGCGCTCGCGCAGCGGCGGAATGTGGATCGGCAGCACGTTGAGCCGGAACCAGAGGTCCTCGCGGAATTGTCCCTGCCGCACCGCGTGCGGCAGATCCTTGTTGGTGGCGGCAAGGACGCGGACGTTCACCGCGAACGGCCGCTCACTGCCCACCCGCTCGACGACTCCGCCTTCGAGGACGCGCAGCAGCTTGGCCTGCGCCTCCGGCCCCAGGTCGCCGACCTCGTCGAGGAACAGGGTCCCGCCGTCGGCCAGCTCGAATCGACCCTGCCGGCGCTCCGTCGCTCCGGTGAACGCGCCGCGCTCGTGCCCGAACATCTCCGATTCGACGAGGTCGCGCGGCAGTGCTGCGCTGTTGACAGTGACGAACGGTTTGCTGCCGCGCGCGCTCTGACGGTGGATCGCAGACGCGACCAGCTCCTTGCCCGTGCCCGACTCGCCGGTAATGAGGACGCGCGACTCCGTCGGCGCGACGCGCGCGATCATGGCGCGCAGCTCTTCCATCGCGGCGCTGGCCCCGACCAGCGGATCGGCGTGGCCGAGCTCTGCGTGCAGCCGCTTGTTCTCGGCGAGGGTCCGCCCAAGCTCCAGCGCGCTGTGCAGCGCCACGAGCACGCCTTCAGGCGTCAGCGGCTTCTCGAGGAATTGAAACGCACCGAGTTTGGTCGCGCGGACGGCATCGGCGAGATTGGCCTTGCCGCTCATCATGACGACCGGAATGTGCGGTGCGCGCCTGCGGATCTGTTCGAGCGTCGCCAGGCCATCCGGCCCGGGCGGCATCATCAAATCGAGCAGCACGACATCGGGCGCGTCCTCCACGAGGCGCACCAGGGCCGCGTTGCCGTCGGGCGCTTCGACGGTCTCGAAACCGTCGGACTGCAGCAGCGCACCGACCATGCGCCGAATGTTGGACTCATCGTCGACGAGCAGGACTCGTGGGCTCATGATCTGACCGGCGGAAAGACAATCGCGAACGTCGCCCCACCGCCGGGCGTCTCGGCGACGGAGATCGTGCCGCGGTGCGCCTCGAGCGTTACGCGCACGAGCGCGAGACCGAGGCCGGTGCCGTCGTCTTTCGTCGTAAAGTACGGCTCGAACACGCGCTGGCGCAGGTCGGCGGGGATGCCGGGACCGTGGTCGGCGACCGTGACCGCGAGACCGGAGCCGTCGCCCGTCACGGTCACATCGATGGCGCCGCGTCCCTTCATCGCCTCGGCGGCATTGCGATAGAGGTTGGCGAAGGCGCGCCGCAGCGGCTCGTAATGGCCCAACAGCGTGCGCGGTCCGCCGTTCGCGTGCACGCCGACGCTGACGCCCTCGGGGACACCGGTGCGCCCCAGCTCTTCGAGCAGCTCGACGAGATCGACCTCGCTCTGCGGGCCTTCAGGGAGCCGGCCGAACTCGGCGAACTCTCTTGCCAGGCGTTCGAGTCGGTCGGTCTCGGCCTCCAGAACTTGGACGGCCGTCTCCGTCCGACTGTCCAACGGTCCGACCGTCCGACGCATTTGGTCCACAGCAATCCGCATCGAGGTCAGCGGATTCTTGATCTCGTGCGCGACGCGGCGCGCGACTTCGCGGAACGCGCGCAGCCGCTCGGCTTCGAGCTCACGGTCGCGGGCCGCGGCGAGGGCGGCGGCCAGCTCGCGCAGCGCCTGCCGCAGCGCTTCGAACTCGGGAGCACCGCGTGTCGGCACGCCGATCGGCAGCGGCTCGTGCCGGCGGATCAGCTGCGTCCAGCCGACGAGCTCGTCGATCGGACGTGAGAGCTGGCGTGACAGGTGACCCGCGAAGTTGACGGCGGCGTAGAGAACGGCGGCGCCGAGGAGCAGGATGACCACGGCGAAACCCGCCGTGTAGTAGCGCAGGAACGTCTCGGCGCGACGCGCGAGACTGACGGAGGCCGAGACTTCGTCGAGATGGTGGCGCAGCAGCGCGCGCTCGCGCACGGTGAGGTGCAGCGTATCCACTCCCTCGAGCAGCGAACGGGCGGTCGCGGCCACACGCTCGGTGGAGGCTCGGGCGCCCGCGGCGGGCAGCAGGCGGCGGATCGACAACACCCAGCCGGCGACCGCCAACACCGTCGGCACCACGGTCATGACGACGAGAATGACGAAGATTCGCCGTCTGAAGGGAAGCGCCATATTTGCGGCCAATCTAGGGATTCGCTGCGCCTGTGACAATTCGACACGGGGGGTTCAATGAAGGCGCATACGCACTATCTCTGGTTCAACACGAAGCGGCGTCAGGAGATCATCGACATCACCGACGAGGTTGCGACGCAAGTCGAAACGAGCAAGGTGCGTGAAGGACTGGTGCTCGTCAGCGCTATGCACATCTCGGCCTCGGTCTTCGTGAACGATCACGAGTCCGGATTGTGGGAAGACATCCTGAAGTGGTTGGAGGGTACGATTGCGCCGTGGGATCCGCCCCGCTATCGCCACAACGAGACGGGTGAGGACAACGCGGCTGCGCACCTTCGCAGCCTGACCATCGGCCATGAGGTGATCGTGCCGATTACTGCCGGCAAGCTGGATTTCGGGCCGTGGCAGCGCGTGTTTTATGGCGAGTGGGACGGACAGCGGAAGAAGCGGGTCATCATCAAAGTTCTGGGAGAGTGAGCGCACTATGATCGGACTGCTGCTTGCCGCATTCCTCGTCGTCAACGTGCAGGATGCCGATACGCGCGCCTTGCTGCAATCCGAGGACGCCTGGGCCAGCGCGCTGGTGAAGCGCGACCGGGTCGTCTTTGATCGTCTCTTGGCCGATGGGTTTGTCTACACAGAAAACGACCAGATGATGGATCGGGCGACGGTGCTGAACTCGGTGGTCGCGGGATCGGACACCGTCCTGGCAGCGCACAACGAGTCGATGACCGTGCATCACTATGGCGTTGTGACGGCCGTGGTGACGGGGTGGCTCGTCGTGGGAGGTCGTGGCGCCAACGGTGAATTCAATCGTCGGTATCGGTTCACCGATACGTGGGTCAAGCGCGGGGGAAGATGGCAGATCGTCGCCGCACAGGACTACGTCGCGCCATGAACACGCCACAACCCTTGGTGCTCGAGCGTCACGGTATCCGACTCGAGCCCATGACGGAACAACACACAGACGCGCTGGCGGCCGCCGCAACCGACGGCCGCCTGTGGGAGTTTTGGTACATCGCGGTCCCGCCACCCGAGGGGATGGGGGCGTATGTCGCCGATGCGCTGAAGGCCCAGCGCGACGGGCACATGCTGCCCTGGGTCGTGCGCGAAGTACCGAGCGGAGCGATCGTCGGGTCGACGCGCTATCACGACATCGCCCCGGCAATCGATCGCGTGGAAATCGGGCACACGTGGTATGGGAAGAGCCGCCAGCGCACGCACGTGAACACGACCTGCAAGCTCCTGTTGTTGGGCCACGCCTTCGAGGCGCTGGGCTGCAAGGTCGTCGGCCTCCGCACGGACAATTTCAATTTTCGATCGCAGCGCGCCATCGAGGCGCTCGGGGCCAAGAAGGACGGCGTGGTTCGCCATTTCGGCATCCGGCGCGACGGCAGCGCGCGCGACGTCATGATGTACAGCATCCTCGCTACCGAGTGGCCGGACGTGCGGCGGCACCTCGAGCTGCGGCTGCAGCGTCACAAGTGAACGCCGGACCGTATCAGTCGCTGCGACCCGTCATCACGGCCCTGCGGCGGTACTATGGGAAGCCCGTGCCTCCCATCAGCCGGGATCCCTTTCATCTCGTTCTCTGGGAGCAGGTCGGATATCTCGTGCCCGACGCGCAGCGTCGCGTGGCGTTCGCGGCGTTGCGCCGCGAGACGGGCCTGCGGCCGGCGCGAATTGTCAGCGCCTCTCCGCAGCAGCTGGAGCGGATCACCCGGCTCGGTGGCTCGATCGCGGCCCGCGCCCGCGCTTCCCGCCTGCGCGAATCGGCGGAGATCGTGATTGGTCGCTGGGGTGGCGATCTCCGCGCCGCTCTCCGGTTGCCGTTTCCCCAGTCGCGTCGCGCCCTCGCCGAGTTTGCCATGATCGGGGAGCCCGGTGCGGACAAGATTCTCGCGTTCACGAAACGTGCCCGGCTCGTGCCGCTTGACTCCAATGCACTTCGCGTCGTGACGCGCTTGGGCCTGGCGACCGAGGAGAGGGATTACCGCTCGACCTATCGGCGAGCGCAGGAGAGGCTCGCGCGCGCGATCCCCCGCGACGGCGCATGGGCGATCGCCGCGTACGGGCTGCTTCGACAACACGGTCAAGACCTCTGCCGGCGCCGGGCGCCGGCGTGCGAGCGCTGTCCGCTTCGGGCCCGCTGCCCATCGGCTACCGTGTGACCTCACCAACCTCGAACTCGGCGCCCATGGCGCGGCGCTTCGGATTGCTGCACGCCACGGCGCTCAACATGACGAACATGATCGGGATCGGGCCGTTCATCACGATCCCGCTGCTCATGTCGGCGATGGGCGGCCCTCAGGCGATGCTCGGCTGGGTGGTCGCGTTGATCACCGTCTTATGCGACAGCACGGTCTGGAGCGAGCTCGGCGCCGCGATGCCGGGCTCGGGCGGCTCGTTCGGCTACCTGCGCCAGGGCTACGGCGCGGAGAAGTTCGGCCGCCTGATGGGCTTTCTCTTTGTGTGGCAGTTCGTGCTGAGCGGGCCTCTCGAGATCGCGTCCGGGTACATCGGTTTCTCGCACTACCTCGGCTACATCTGGAAGGGAATCACGCCGGGCCAGACGATGCTCGTGATCACGATCATCGGCCTCGTCAACCTCGCGCTGCTCTACCGCCGGATCAAGTCGATCGCGGCGATTACGGTCGCGCTCTGGATCGGCACGATCGTGACGGTCGTCGTCGTGATCGCGACCGGGGCGATGCACTTCGACGCCAAGATTGCCTTCGACTTCCCGCCCGGCGCCTTCAACTTCTCGCTCGGCTTCCTGCTCGGCCTCGGCACCGCGTCCCGCGTGGGCGCGTACGACTACCTCGGCTACTACGACGTCTGCTACATCGGCGACGAAGTGGAGAATCCGGGGCGAGTCATCCCGCGGTCGATTCTGATCAGCACGATCGCGGTGGCGCTGATCTACGTCGCGATCAACTTCTCGATCATCGGCGTCGTGCCGTGGCGCGAGTTCGTCCCCGTCGAATCACACCCGCAGTCGGACTTCGTGGTCTCGATCTTCATGGAGCGGATTTACGGCTCCGGCGTCGCCACGATTCTCACGGCGATGATCCTGTGGACGGCGTTCGGATCGGTCTTCGCGCTGCTCCTCGGATACTCACGCGTGCCCTACGCGGCGGCGCGAGACGGCTACTTCTTCAAGGTGTTTGCGCGGCTGCACCCGTCTCAGGGCTTCCCCTACGTCTCGCTGGTGGTGCTCGGCGTGCTGTCGATCGTCGCGGGGTTCGTATCGCTCGGCATGGTGATCGACGCGCTGCTCACAACGCGGATTCTCGTGCAGTTCATCGGGCAGATCGGCGCGGTGACGCTGCTGCGGCGGCGGGCGCCCGATATGCCGCGGCCGTATCGGATGTGGCTCTATCCGCTCCCCAGTCTGGTTGCGCTCCTCGGCTGGATCTTCATCTTTGCGACGACGCCGAAGCTCGTGATTGCGTTCGGAATCGGCGCACTGCTGTTGGGTGTGCTGTGCTTTGGGGTGTGGTCGTGGAAGTCTCGCACCTGGCCGTTCGCGGAGGTGACATGACGAACGATATCAGCCGCCGCGATTTTCTCGCGGCAACGGCGACGATGGCAGCGGCCTCACCGCTCCCCATCGGCGCGATCACGACTCCGGCACAAGCCGCGGTAGCGAAAGGCTCGGTGGTCGTGTTTCAGGGGGATTCGATCACCGACGCCGGCCGCAATCGCGATTCCGCGGAGCCGAACGCCGCGGGTGCGCTCGGGAGCGGGTATCCGCTGCTCGTTGCGTCCGCGGTCCTTGCGGCGCGGCCGGCGAGCGGGCTGCGCTTCTTTAATCGCGGCATCAGCGGCAACAAGGTGCCCGACCTGCAGCAGCGGTGGACCGCCGACACGGTCAATCTGCACCCGGACGTGCTCAGCATCCTGATCGGCGTCAACGATTTTTGGCACAAGCTGGACCACGGTTACAACGGCACCGTCCAGGACTACGAGCAGCAGTACACGGCCTTGCTGGCCGAGACGCGCAGCGCTCTGCCGCGCGTGCATCTGATCGTGCTCGAGCCGTTCGTGCTGCGGACGGGGGCGGTGGACGCGCGCTGGTTCCCCGAATTCGATCAGCGTCGCGCCGCCGCGGCTCGCGTCGCGACGCAGGCTCGCGCGACCTTCGTGCCGCTGCAATCGATCTTCAATCAACGGGCCCGCACGGCGCCTCCAGAGTACTGGGCTGCCGACGGCGTCCATCCGACACCCGCAGGACATGCGGTCATCGCGGAGCACTGGCGTCGTGCGGCGCGGCTGTAGGCCATTACGACCTTGTTAGGCTTGACGGTTCTCAATTCGAGGACGTTAATGGGACGACTCTCATTCTACGTCGTTGTAGTTGGAGCATGCGCGTCCGGTGCCGTGTCTCCTCCTCCACCGCCGCCGCCGCCGGGACCTCCACCTCCACCGCCCGTGTGGGTGCAGGTGTGGAGCGACGAATTCGAGGGACAGGCCGGCGCGCGCGTCGATAGCACGCGGTGGCGCTACGACACGGGCGACGGCTGCCCGGGCGTGTGCGGCTGGGGCAACAACGAGCGGGAGTTTTACACTGCGGATACCGCCAACATCAAACAGAATGGGCTAGGCCAGCTCGAGATCACCGCCCGCGTCGCGACCGACACCATCCCGTGCTACTACGGAACGTGTCACTATAAGTCCGCCAAGATCACGACCAACGGCAAGATGCCGGTCGTCCCGGGCCGAGTCGAAGCGCGCATCAAGCTCCCTATCGGGCAGGGATTGTGGCCCGCGTTCTGGCTGCTCGGCAACAACATCGGCACCGTCGGTTGGCCCACGTGCGGTGAGCTGGACATCATGGAGAACAAGGGGAGCCAGCCGACGACTACCAGCTCAGCCGTGCACGGCCCCGGATATTCCGGCAACACACCCTTCGCGCACGGCTACGGACCGATCACGAGCGGCGACTACCACATCTATGCCGTCGAATGGGACGGCCAGTCGATCCGTTACTTCGTCGACGGCAACCAGCACTATATCGTGACGCGAGCGAACGTCGGGCAGTACGGCAGCTGGGTGTTCGATCAGTCGTTTTTTGTGATCCTGAATCTCGCCGTTGGCGGAAACTTCGACCAGAATCCGGCGTCAGACGCGATTTTCCCAGCGACGATGCTCGTCGACTACGTGCGCGTCTATCGACTTCAGTAGTTGAGCCTTCGGTAGTTCACATCCAGGACGTCTAGCCTCGCCAGATGCGCGCGCAGCCGCGCGCTGAAGTCCGCATAGTTCTTCAACCCCGCCGGCGTCCACGCCACCTCGGCCAGCGCCACCAGTCGCGGAAACACCATGTACTCGACGTTTTTGGGCGTGCGCTGGTACTCGGTCCAGATCTGCCCCTGGGTGCCCAGGACGTGCGCGCCCTGCTCGGCCGTCAGCGCAGCGGGAACGGGCTCGTAGGCGTACACCGTATCCAGCGGCAGCAATCCACCGATCGCCAGCGGCTCGGCGGCCACGTTCTGCGACTGGTAGTAGTCGAAATAGGTGTTCGACGTCGGCGTCATGACGACGTCGTGGCCCGCCTGCGCCGCCGCGATGCCGCCGTCGATCCCGCGCCACGACATCACGACCGCGTTCGGCGCGAGCCCTTCCATCCCGCCTTCGAGGATCTCGTCCCAGCCGATCAACGCGCGCCCGCGCGCGGCGAGCCATTGGCTCATCTGCGCAGTGAGCCAGCTCTGCAGCTCGTTCTCACTATGCAGTCCCAGCTGCCTGATGCGCTCCTGCGCGACCGGACTCGCCTGCCACTGCTGCTTCGGCGCTTCGTCGCCGCCGGTGTGGATCCAGTGACTCGGGAACAGCGCCAGCACCTCGGTCAACACGTCCTGCATGAAGTGAATCGCCGAGTCGGACGGGTTGAGAATGTTCTGATCCACGCCCCAGTGCGTGAGGACCTCGAGCTGCTGCTCCGTGTTGCCGAGCCAGGGGTAGGCGGCGATCGCGGCCTGCGCGTGGCCGGGCATCTCGATTTCAGGGACGACGGTAATGAAGCGCGCTTGCGCATACGCGACGACTTCACGGACGTCGTCCTGCGTGTAGAACCCGCCGTGCGGAATCTTGTCGTAGACCCACTGGGTCGTATCGGCATAGTTGTGCTGCACGCCGACGAGCGACTGGCGTCGCCAGCCACCGATCGACGTAAGCAGCGGATACTTCTTGATCTCGATGCGCCAACCCTGATCGTCGGTGAGGTGCCAGTGGAACCGATTCAGCTTATGGAGCGCCAGGAGGTCGATGTACTTCTTGACGAATTCCTTCGGCATGAACGAGCGCGACACGTCGAGATGCGCGCCGCGCCATTGGAAGCGCGGCATGTCTTCGATGTCGACCGCAGGCACCGTCCACGACGCGCCGGACACGGGCGCCGAGCGGAAGACGTCCGGTGGCAACAGCTGCCGCAGCGTCTCGACGGCGTAGAACGCGCCGGCCGGACGAAATGCCCGAATCGTGATGCGGCCGGGAGTCACGGATAGCCTGTAACCCTCGTCGCCGAGGCGTGAGAGCGTCGCATCCAGCCGGAGCGAGATGCTGCGCGTTGCACCGCCCGCGGCGCCGGCGACCGATAGCCGATAGCCGGTCGCCGGTTGCAGCCAGTCGGCGAGCTGATACCCGATCTGTCGCGTGGCGCGATCAGTCACGATGAGGGTTCCGGACGTGAGCGCGAACCCCCCGGTCCCGCGGATCATATGCACCGGCCGCGGAATGACCGGGAGGGTCGTGTCCTGAAGGGGGTGCGCAGCGGCGAGGGCGACGAGCGCAATGAGTGTGTTCATGCGCGAATGATATCGCTCGCCGAGTCGTTCGGCGACGAGTATTTTGGAAGGCATGAAACGACGCGACTTTCTTCAGACGATGAGCGCGGCGGCCGCGGGTGGCATGCTCGCGCGCGTTCCCGTTGGATCCGCGAAAAAACTCGACCGCATCGGGCTCGAGACCTACGCGGTCCGTCACGCGATGGCGCAGGATCCCGAGCGCACGCTCGCAGCGGTGCGCGCCATCGGCTACACCGACGTCGAGCTGCTCTGGTCGTTCAATCTCTTCGGGCGCACGCCGCAGCAGGTCGCGGCGACGCTCAAGAACGAGGGGCTGCGCGCGCCGTCGTGCCACATGTCCGCCGACACGATCTTCGTCGGCTGGGAGCGCAGCCTCGAGAAGGCCAAGATCCTCGGCCAGCAGTACTGCTTCGTGCCCGATTTCGAGGACTGGACCAAGCAGACGCTCGACGACTGGCGGGAATGGGCGGATCGCTTCAATGCCGCCGGCGCGGTCGCCCGCAAGGCGGGCATCTGGCTCGGGTTCCACAACGAGGCCTATCACCAGAAGCCGATCGACGGCCAGATCCCCTTCGACGTTTTCATCAGTCGCCTCGATCCCTCCGTCACTCGGCTGCAGCTCGACGTCGGGAACATGCTGATCGGCGGCGGCGACCCGATGCAGTATCTGCAGAAGTATCCCGACCGCTTCTGGAGCTTCCACCTCAAGGACGCGGTGGCCGACCGTTCTCGCGACACGGGGCTCGGGAAGGGGATCTTCGATTTCAGGAAGTTCCTGGCCGCCGTGCCTGCGTTGGAGCAGAAGCCTGCGCACGTCGAGCAGGAAAGCGCGAGCGACGCGGCCGGCGACCTCGCGGACGCGCGCGCGAACTTCGAGTATCTGCACGGCCTCGAGTTCTGATGCGGCTCACGGCGCTGGTCGTTGCCGCGGCAATTACCGGCGCCTCCCTCTCCGCACAGCAAAGACCGCACTACACCTATGTCATCGTACACGGTGCGTGGGGCGGGGGATGGGATTGGCTCGCGATCGATTCGATGTTGACGCGCCACGGCCATCGCGTCGTGCGGGTCACGTTGACGGGGTTGGGCGAGCGCCACCATCTCGCGTCGCCGAATATCGGCCTCGCCACGCACATCGACGACGTCGTCAACACGATTCTCTGGGATAACCTGCACGACGTCGTGCTGCTGGGGCACAGCTATGGCGGGATGGTGATCACAGGGGTCGTGGACCGGATTCCGGGCCGGATCAAGCGCGTCGTGTACCTCGACGCGCTGCTGCCCGATTCGGGAGAATCGGTGATGTCGATACCGGACACCGCGCGCCAGAAGTTCGTGCAGAGTGTGACGCGTGACGGCTACCTGGTGCCCGTCTGGGTGCAGGACACGACGGTGATTCCCCGCGACGTGCCGCAATCACTTCGCACGTTCACCGATACCCTGCGTCTCGTGAATCCTGCTCGGCGCACTGTGGCCGCGGCGTACATTCTGACCTATGAGCCGCAGATCACCCCCGACCCCTTCCAACCGTTCGCCGATCGCGCCGCGGTGCGTGGTTGGCCTGTTTACAAGATGGTTTCCGATCACCTGCCGGAGCGCAACCACCGCGCCGAGCTGGTCGCGCTGCTGGAGCGCATCCCGTGAACGTTCCAACTTGGCAAGCAGACAGCACCGTGTTCGCGGTGCATGTTAGCGGCGGTCCGCAACACTAAGGAAGAGAAGATGACTCTCATTCGCTTCAAAGCCTCGCAGGAGCAGGACGTCGACCTGTCCGTCACCTACGACGCCGTGGTGGTCGGCTCCGGCGCGGCGGGCGGCATGGCTGCCCACGTGCTCACCTCCCAGGGGATGAAGGTGCTGCTGCTCGAGGCGGGCAAAAAGATCGACATCAATGCTGAGCTGCGCTCGATGCAATGGCCCTACGAGCACCCCCGCCGCGGCGAGGCGCCGCCGGGATACCATGCGATTCGCTTCAACGAGTACAACATCCGCAAGCCGCCCTACGCGAAGGGCTCCGCGTTCAAGCACGTGTTCTCCTACGTCGGCGGCTGGGGCGGATCGGATTACGTGAAGAACATTCTGGTGGATGAGAAGGATAATCCGTATACGGGCACGAAGTACGCCTGGGTGCGCGCGCGGTTGCTGGGCGGCAAGACGAACATCTGGGGCCGCCTCGCGTTGCGGCTCTCCGATTACGACTTCAAGGGAAAGACGCACGACGGCTACGGTGAGGACTGGCCCATCTCCTACGCCGATATCGAACCCTACTACGACAAGGTCGATCTCTACCTCGGCATCAGCGGCCACAAGGAGAATCTGCCGCATCTGCCGGACAGTCTGTTCCAGCGGCCCAACAAGCTGACGGCTTCTGAAGTGAAGCTCCGCAAGAGTCTCGCGACGATGGGCCGCACCGTGACGCCGTACCGCGCGGGCGTGACGACGGACGGCGTGAAGAACAAGTATCGCAGCAAGTGTTTCGGCCGCGGCGCGTGCGGCCGGCGGCCGGGCGGATGCGACATCCACGCCGCGTTCGATTCTCCCACGGGGCTGATCTATCCCGCGATGGACACGGGCAATCTCACGCTGCGCACGAATTCGACTGCGCATGAAGTGCTCGTGGACCCGAACACAGGCAAAGCGCGCGGGGTCTCATTCGTCGATTCGGTGAATCACAAGACGTACGAAGCAAAGGCTAAGGTCGTCATCGTGGCGGCGTCGACGCTGGAGAGTGCCAGATTGTTGTTGTTGTCGAAATCACGGCAGCATCCCAACGGCATCGGCAATTCGAGCGGCCATGTCGGCCACAACTTCTGCGAGCACGTGATGGGGCCGGGCGTCACGGGACTCGTGAAGGAGATGGTAGGCGCGCCCCCCACGTTGGATGACGGCAAGCCGGGCGGGTTCTACGTGCCGCGGTTCCGGAACCTGCAGGACAAGCAGCCCGGGTTCATCCGCGGCTACGGCTTCGAAGGTGGCTCCGGCTTCGGGCTCTTCCCCGACAACGCCTGGGGCACGCCGGGATTCGGCGGGCAGTTCAAGAAATCGGTGCGCGAGCACGCGGGCGCCTTCATCAGTATGGGCGGCTTCGGCGAAGTGCTCGCCCGCTACGAGAACTACGTGGACCTCGACCCCGTGGAGAAGGACGCCTGGGGGATCCCGGCGTTGCGCTTCCATTACGAGTTCTCGGACAACGAGAAAAAGATGTGCGAGGACATGGCGAACGCCGGCAAGGAGATGCTCGAAGCGGCGGGCATCGAAGTCGTCGGCGTCGACAAGAACATCCTCACCGAAGGCTGGTCGATTCACGAGCTTGGCACGGCCCGCATGGGCAACGATCCCAAGACATCGGTGCTGAATCAGTTCCAGCAGTCGCACGACGTGAAGAATCTCTTCGTGGTGGACGGCTCGAGTCACGTGAGCGCGTCGTGCCAGAACCCCACGTGGACGATCATGGCGCTGGCGTGGCGCTCCTGTGAGCATCTCGCCGACGAATTCAAGCGGGGGAACCTATGAAGATCTCGCGTCGCAAGATGCTCCAGCAGACGGCGGCGGCAGCAGCCGCTCTGCCCCTGGTAAGAGCCCTGCCGCCCCTGGCGCCTGTGCCGCCAAAGTTCTTTACGGCCGCCGAATTCGCGCTGGTGGACGAGATGAGCGACATGATCATCCCGACCGACCAACAATCGGCGGGCGCGCGCGCGGCCGGCGTGGCCACCTTCATCGACGCGCGGCTCGCCGAATCGTTCGAGAAGGACCAGCCGGAGCGGTGGCGCGCGGGGATCAAGGCGGTCGAGGCGCTGTCGCGCGAGATGCATGGCAAGACATTCATGGCATCAACGCTCGAGCAGCGGCTCGCGCTCCTGACGCGCATTGCCGCCGCCGAGTCCGATGCGAAGAGCGACGCCGAAAAGTTCTTCGGGGTGATCAAGAGCGGCACGATTCGCGCCTACTACACGTCGAAGATCGGCATTCACGACGATCAGCAGTACAAGGGCAACGTCATTCAACCGGGAGAATACGCCGGCTTCGATGCCACGTGAGCGAACCGAGCTCGACACGCCGCGGCTGACGCTGCTCGCGTACGCACCGGAGCAGCTGCTGGCGCTGATCGAGGAGCCGGAGCGCTTCGAGGAGATCGCCGCCCTCACCCCCGCGGATGGACTGCGGGGGTTCTACGTTTCGGGCGACGTGTCCCCGCAGTGGCTCGAGGCGCTCCGCGCGGCGGTGGGGCAGGGACCGAACCCCTGGCGTCACGGTTTTTTCATCATCGAGAAGGCGAGCGGCGAGATCGTCGGCGGGGCGGGATTCAAAGGCGCGCCCGATGGCGCAGGAATGGTGGAGATCGCCTACGGTGTCGTGCCGTCTCGCGAAGGCCGGGGATACGCGACCGAGGCCGCGCGCGCGCTGATTCACTTCGCCGGCAACGATCCGCGCGTGAAGACCATCCGGGCGCATACGCTGCCCGAGGCGAATGCCTCCACGCGCGTGCTTGCGAAATGTGGCTTCGCGCACGTCGGTCCGGTCGTCGATCCCGAGGACGGTCCGGTCTGGCGGTGGGAACGAAACGCACAGCATATTGGAACGCCATGAGAGAGACCGTCGTGACTGGAACCGGCCAGGCGGTGTTCGTTCCCGGCGAGTGGCGTTCGCTCGCCAACTGTCTCGGCCTCTCGCCGCGGGAGTGCGGCATCGTGCGCGCCGTCTTCGACGGCAATTCCGAGAAAGACACCGCCGCCCGCCTGGGGCTGTCGCCGCACACCGTGCACACCTACCTGTGGCGCATCTATCGCAAGCTCCAGGTGCAGAGCCGCGAGGAGCTGCTGGTGCGCGTCTTTGCCGAGTTTCGTTCCCTTCCCAAACGCGGCAGCAACGGGCGCAAGCGTCCAGAGAGCAGACACCGCGCGTTGTAGCCTGATCAGGTGACCCGGGTTGGGGGTCTTGTCGTTCCATCCTGTGGGGTCATGTTACGCCGTTGTAACACGTTCGAGACCGTTCGCTAACGGGAGCCGCCCCGATGCGCGTAATTGGCACTGTCACCTGGTTCAGCTGGTTGCTGTCGACCAGCGCGGTGACGTTCGTGTCGGCGCAAACCGCGACGCCCCTCCACACCACCTCCCAGCCTGTTTCGCTGATCATCCGCACCGACGACATCGGCATGAGCCATAGCGTGAACATGGCGATGCAGAAGCTCGTCTCGACCGGCATGCCGGTCTCGGTGTCGGTGCTGTTCGCCTGCCCGTGGTACCAGGAAGCCGTGGAGATTCTCAAGCAGCATCCGAACGTCTCCGTCGGCATCCATCTGGCGCTGAATTCGGAGTGGAAGAATTATCGCTGGGGTCCCGTCGCAGGCAGTGCCGCCGTTCCGTCGTTGGTCGATGAGAACGGCTTTTTCTTTCCCTCCTCCGAAGCGTTGCACCAGCACAATCCCAGCGTGGCCGAAGTCGAGAAAGAGCTGCGCGCCCAGATCGACCGAGCGCTGCGCTCCGGCGTGAAGATCGACTACGTCGATGAGCACATGGGCACGGCGACGCGCTATCCGGAGTTCCGCGAGGTCACGGAGCGGCTGGCGCGCGAGTACGGGCTAGGGATGTCCGGCTACTTCGGGGAGACGATGGACGCGCCGCAGTATGCCGCGGCGCCGGAGCGGAAGGGGGACAGTCTGGCCGCGTTCGTCAGTCGGTTGCAGCCGGGTTTGAACGCGGTCGTGACGCACGTCGGAATCGACGACGCGGAGCTCGGCGCGTTGCTCGACATGAATACCGACGAGCCGCTGCCCAACATGAGCAAGAACCGTCAGGGCGAGTTGACGGCGCTGACGTCGCCGCGGTTCAGCGCGGCGCTCAAGGCACGCAACGTGGTGCTGCTGACGTATCGAGACGTGATCGCCAAGGAAGGCCTGCAGTCAATGCGGAGACCCGTCGAATGAGGGAGGCGGAGGGATTCATGGAAAAGAAAATCATTCGTGCTCTCGCTGCACTCGGAATGGGCCTGCTGTTCACGCTGACCGTGAGCGGCACGGCTCTGGCGCAGGAGACCCAGGTCTCCGGCACGGTCACCTCGATAACGGGTGAACGGTTGCCAGGCGTTACGGTCCAGGTGCGTGGGACGACCACCACGACCACAACCGACGCAAACGGCAAGTACACCATTACAGCGCCCGGCGACGGCGTGCTCCTGTTCGCGCTGATCGGGTACAAGGGCGGCGCGCGCACGATTGCGGGGCGTCCCCAGATCGACGTCGCGCTCGAGTCGGCGATCGCCGTGCTCGAGCCGGTGATCGTGACCGGGTACACGGCGCAGCGCCGCGCGGACATCACGGGCTCCGTGTCGAGCATCAACGTCGAGGGCGCGCAGCAACAGACCTCGACGAGCGTGCTGCAGCGGCTCGACGGGCGGGTGCCGGGCGTGACGGTGGAGAGCGGCGGTGCTCCCGGTTCAAAAAGCACTGTGCGGATCCGCGGTGTCACGGGCTTTCAGAACAACGACCCGCTGTACATCGTCGACGGGACGCCGGTGCAGGAGTCGTATCTCAACTTCCTGAACCCGGACGACATCGCGTCCATGCAGGTGCTGAAGGACGGCTCCGCGACGTCGATCTACGGATCGCGCGCGAGCAACGGCGTCATCATCATCGAAACGAAAAAGGGGAGACCGGGACAGCGGCAGGTGACGCTGGACGTCCGGACCGGGGTGGCCACCCCCACGCACGGCTATGACGACATCCTGATCCAGAATTCGCTCGACTATTTCAAGGTCGTCAAGCTGGGGCAACAGAACGCGGGACAGCAGATCCCGATCAACATCTACGGGGATTCAGTCAACCCCAGCGTCCCGGCATACATCTTTCCGAACAACTGCAACAATGCGAACGGGACGCCGGTGCCCTGCACCAACGTCGATCCGGCGACGTATTCGTACCCGACCAACCTGATCATGCCCGGCAGCCCGGGGACCAATTGGTGGAAGGCGGTGTTCGGGTCCGGTCAGTACCGCGACGCGAACCTGGCCCTCTCGGGCGGCGGGGATGACAACGCCTACCACGTGTCGTTGAACTATCTCGACCAGGAGGGCACGGCGGCGTTCACGCGGTTCCAGCGCGGCGGCGCCCGGGTCAACACCACGTTCAACATCGGTCGGGCCAGCATCGGCGAGAACCTTTCGATCTCGCGCGAGCAGCACCACGGCGCCGAGGGGCTCACCGATGACAACGTCGGTGAAGGGAATATCGTCGGCAAGAATATCTTCCAGCAGCCCGTGACCCCGATCTACGACGTCGGCGGGAACTTTGCCTCCGGCAAGGCCGGCGGTCTCGGCAACATGACGAACCCCCTCAAGATCGCGACCTTTGCGCAGAACAACATCGCGACGAACGATCGCGTGTTCGGCAACGTGTTCGGGACCGTCGATGCGGGGCACGCGCTGTCGTTGAAGACGAAGTTCGGATTCAATCTCAATCAGGGCTCGTTCCACGGGTACACGCCGACGACGTTCGAGGACCGGGAAGTGACGGACATCGACGGCATCAACGAGAACTACAGCCTGTTCTCGGAGTGGACCTGGAGCAATACGCTGAACTATTCGCGGACGATGAACCAGCACAACGTCACGCTGCTCCTGGGGCAGGAAGCGATCAAGGGCAACTTCCGGTTCGAGGCGGGCAATTGCACCAAGCTGCTCAACAACAGCGTGGACTCGCGCTACATCCAGGACGCGCTGTGCGATCCGACGACGAAGAACGTGAGCAGTTCCGGTAGCAAACACGCGCTACTCTCGTTCTTCGGCAAGGCGGACTACAACTACGGCGACCGCTACTATCTCAGCTTGACGCTGCGGCGCGACGGATCATCGACGTTCGGGCCGACGAACCGGTGGGGGACGTTCCCGGCGGTCGGGGGCGGCTGGCGGATCTCGCGGGAATCGTTCGGCCAGAGCCTGCCGGTGCAGAACGTCATGCTCCGCTTCGGATGGGGCGTGACGGGCAATCAGAACGTCCCGTTCCGGATCTACGATCAGTACGGCGGCGACCGCGGCGATGTCTTCTATGACATCGGCGGGACCGGGTCGTCGATTCAGCCGGGCTTCAAGACCACCGCGCTCGGCAACCCGACCTTGAAGTGGGAAGAGAACCATTCGACGAACGCCGGATTGGACTTCGAGTTCCTCAGCGGCCGCGGCAATTTCACGGTCGATGTGTATCGCCGCAACACGAATGGTCTGTTGTTCGATCCGCCGACGCCCGCGACGGGCGGCTCCGCGGCGCCGCCGGTTCGCAATATCGGCAGCATGAGCAACAACGGCATCGATTTCTCGATTGGCTATCACAGCACGATCGGCACGCGCACGGTGTGGAGCGTGTCGTTCAACGGCAGCCACTATAAGAACAAGATCACGAAGATCGACGGCGTGCAAACGTTCTTCCTCGGACGCGGCAGCTCGGTGGTGCGCGAGCAAAACGCGGTGCGCAACGAGCTGGGTCAGCCGCTCGGCGCGTTCTACGGTCTGGTGGCCGACGGCTACTACGTCGATTCGGTGGATGCGTCGCCCTACTGGTCTTCGGGCGCGCGCCCCGGGCGCATCAAGTTCAAGGATCTGAACGGCGACGGCTTGATCACCGCCGACGACCGGGCGCTCATCGGCAGCCCGCATCCCGATTTCACGGCCGGGCTCGATCTCGCGCTGCGGCGCGGTTCGTGGGAACTGAGTGCCACGGTGTTCGGGACCTTCGGCAACCAGATCTTCAACACGCAGAAGTACTGGTACGTGTACCGGTACTTCGCCACCAACGTCGCGAAGGACCTGCTCGCCAATTCGGTGCAGCTCGATAAACCATGCGACGCGTCACGTGGTTGCAGCGGCGATCCGCGCGTGATCAACCCGGGCGCCAAGTATCCCCGGATCGACGGCAGCGACGCGTTCAGCCGGCAGTGGAGCAGCTACTGGGTGGAGGACGGCTCGTACGTGCGGCTGCGCACCCTGCAGCTCTCGTACAACCTCCCGCCCGCCATCGTCCGATGGATCCCGGCCGCGCGCGTGTACCTGCAGGCGGAAAATCTGTTCACGATTACCGGGTACTCCGGTCTCGATCCGTCGCTCCCGGTAGCAGCTTCCGGCGGGAACACAGGCGACATTCGGGATGAGGCCCGTGGCATCGACCAGGGCACGTATCCGAGCAACAAGATCATTACGATCGGGATTTCGACCACCTTCTAACGAACTTCGTCTTTGACTGGAGAGGGACGGAAGACGATGAACAGACACATGTGGCAGCGAGTCTTGTACAGCATGGCGGCACTGGTGGTCGTCGCCGGCGTCACCTACGCCTGCAAAGATTTCCTGGACCAGCCCGCCCAAGGCACGGTCGATCAATCGACGCTCTCGACGAAAGTCGGCGTGGAAGGCTCGCTCATCGCGGCCTACCGGGCGCTGGACTGCGAGTCCAGCTCCTCCGGCTCCTGGGGCTGCGCCGCCAGCAACTGGGTGTGGGGCAGCGTCACCGGCAATGACGCGTACAAGGGCTCCGACCTCGGCGATCAGCAGCCGATCAACGACATCGAGACGTTTCTGTGGAGCGTCGGCGAGGCCGACACCTACATAAACCAGAAGTGGGCCCAGGTCTATGAGGGCGTGGCACGCTCCAACGCGACGCTCCGCCTGCTCGAGGCCGTGGAGGCATCGAAGCCGGGCGAGTTCGCGGCGGGGGTGGCACGCCAGATCCGCGGCGAGGCGCTCTTCCTGCGGGCGCACTACCACTTCGAGGCCTACCGGATGTGGGGGCACATTCCCTACTACTTGGAGACCGATACCGATCTCCGGAAGCCGAACGATTTGCCGCTCGACTCGATCATCAAGCTGATGATCGCGGACCTCGACAGCGCCGCGGCCATGCTTCCGCCTGCGCCGCGCAATGGCGAAAAGGGCCGCGTGACGTCGTGGGCGGCGCGGGCGTACAAGGGTCGCGTGCAGGTGTACGCCGCCGCGCTGAACCCAGCCTACTGGGCGCAGGCGATCACCACGTTGACGGCGGTGAAGAACAGCAACGTGTTCGCGCTCGAGACCAGCTTCGATCACGTCTGGACCGGCTTTCCGGCGTACCGGAACGGCAAGGAGACCATCCTCGCGTTCCAAGCCTCGGTCAAGGACGGCGAGCCGAGTGGTTGGAACTCGAACTGGGGCGAGCGGCTCAATTTCCCGTACGCTCCGAGCCACTTCGCCTGCTGCGGCTTCCACCAGCCGTCGTACAACCTGACGAATTACTTCAAGGTCGATGCGGCCGGTCTGCCGCTGGCAGTGGCGGGCCCGGCGTGGAACACTGACACGACCTATGCGGGAATGCCGAACGCGGTCGATCCGCGGCTCGATTGGACCGTAGGCCGGGATAACGTCCCCTATAAGGATTGGGGCGTGCACATCCGCCAGTGGATCCGCGACGCCTCCTACAGCGGTCCGTACAGCCCCAAGAAGAACATCCATGAGCAAGGGGCGCCGAACGCTGAGAACAACGTCGGCTGGGTGGCATCGCAGACGAACGACGTGCCGATTCATCTCTACCGGTACGCCGACATGTTGCTAATGCTGGCCGAGGCCGAGGTCGAAGCCGGAAGCCTCGAGAACGCCCGGGCGATCGTGAATTCGATCAGAGCACGGGCGGGCATTACCGCGCAGGGCTGCGGCAGCGCCGATTCGACGGTCACGAACCGGTATGCGTCCTGCATTGGAGACACCCGCCTGGCGCAGCCGATGCTGGCGAATCTGACGGGGACGCTCGACTCCCTGCAGAAGCCGTGGGCCTTCTACAAGATCGGTCAGTACACCACGCCCTGGACCGTGCAGGCCACCGCACGGGCGGCGGTTCGCGCCGAGCGGCGTCTCGAGCTGGCGATGGAAGGGCAGCGCTTCTTCGACCTGCGGCGCTGGGGCGGGTCGGACACCGTCGTCACGAACTACCTCGCGAGCGAGAAGACGCGGATTAGGTACCTCACCCTGGCCGCACCGTACGTGTTGCCACAGTACCTGTACTATCCGATTCCGTCGACACAGATCGAGCTGAGCAAGGTTGGGAGTGAATGCCGGCTAGTGCAGAACACCGGGTGGGGTACGTGTAACTAGCGGACTTGCCCTAGCGGTTTCGAATCGTAAACGCCTGCAGGGAGTCGCCCGTGTTCGCTACGAGCACGGCGCTCCCTGCAGGCGTTTTCATGAGCGTCAATCCCGACACGCCCCGCGGCGCGAGGAAGCCGCTCTCGAACGGCGAGACCGGCGTGAAGTGTCCTCGGCCATCGCCCCTGAGCCAGAGCCCGTTGCCCGCATCGGGCGGCGTGGTGTTCGGCTCCATTTCGGTGAGATTCCCCGCGACGATCAGATCGAGGTTGCCGTCGCCATCCACATCGCGCGCCACAATGCCACGGATCGGCGAAATCTGCGCGCGATTCGGCAGCGGCGCCGCGGTGAAGGTGCCGTTGCCGTTGTTCTGCAGGTATAGGCTCGCGAACGTATCGGCCTGATAGTGCAGCGCGCGCTGTAGCTGCGCGGAGCTGAACAGCTGCGCGACCGTTGCGGCCGCGAATGTCGAGTAGCGCGGGATGCGCAGCGCGAGAGGATAGATCACGGGGCCGAGTTTCGCCCGGCCAAAGAACGGATAGTCCTTCCCGTCGATCGTCTGCGTCAGGACGATATCGGTCCCGTGATCGCCGGTGAAGTCGGCCGCGTACACGCCGAACGGATTCTGGGGCGACGTCTGATACATGAAGTTCAGCCCCATGTTGCCCGCGACGAGGTCGGGGCGACCGTCGTGATTGAAGTCGGCGGCGGCCAGGCTCCACCACCAGCCTCGTGTGGGCGGCAATCCGACGGAGACGGGCACCAGTTTGTTGCCGTCATTGTGCCAGAACTGGAGCGGCATCCATTCGCCGGCCGTCACGAGATCGAGGCGGCCGTCGCCGTCGAAATCGCCCCAGACTGCCGCGGTGATCATGCCGAAGGGTTGCGCCAGCTCGGGCGCGACTTGCGCCGTCACGTCGGTGAAGTGTCCACCCTCGTTGCGGAGGATGTAGCTACGCGCGGGGTAGGGGTAGCTGCGCGGCGTGAGCCGGCCGCCGACAAACAGATCCGGCTTGCCATCGCCATTGAAATCGCCCGCCGCCACAGCCGCCGTACAGGCGAGCATCTCCGGTAATGCCGGGATGTCGCGCACGAACTTGCCGCCGCCCTGATTGATGTAGAGCCGGTCCTGCAGCAACCGTGACACCGGCGTATGCTGGTAGCCGCAGCTTGCCACATAGAGATCGGGCCGTCCGTCGCCATTGGCGTCGAAGAACACGGCTCCCCAGTCCTCGTAGCCTTTGTCCGCCGTCCACGGCTGGCCCACTGCCGATTCGACGAAGCTGCCGTCCCTCTTCTGAAGAAAGAGCTTGCCCGGCACCTCGGCCCTGCCGCCGACAAAGATGTCGTCGAGACCGTCGCCGTTGACGTCGGCAACCGCGAGCGGAGGCCCCTGGCGCGACGGCTCATAGGGCAGGAGCGGCTGGACTTCGAAATCGGATGAGGCGGGCAGCACCTGCCGGTAGGGCGGCGCTGGCGCGGCCTGGAAGAAACGGATGGTGGAGGACGGTGGAGGTTGGTGAAGGTTGGTGGAGGTGGAGGCGTCGGCCTGACGCACCGTGATCATCCGGTCCACGGCGAGATCCGTGAGCACCTGCGTCCGGCCATCCGGCCACGTCACCGCCAGGCTGTCGACGCGCGTCGCCGTGCCGAGCCCAAAGTGCTCGCGGTCGTCCATCGTCGACATGAAGCCACGGTACGGCGACTCGTAGAGATACTGCCGCTGACCCGCTGCCGTCAGCGCCAGCGAGGCGCCGAGACCGCGCCGGTTCGGTGCTGCGCCGTCGAGGACCACCGTGAGATAGTGCGCGGCGCTGTCGCGCTGGACATTCTCGTAGATCGACGCGGGCGCGTCGATGTTGCTCACGACCAGGTCGAGCTTGCCGTCGTTGTCGAGATCGACGTAGGCGGCGCCGTACGAGAAGCCGGGCTGGGTCATGCCCCACGCCTTGCCGACATCGCTGAACGTCAGGTCGCCGTTGTTGCGAAACAGATAGTTACGAAGCTTGTAACTGCGCAACTGATGCAACACCTCGAGCGCCGCCGCGTGATTGCTCCCGCGGCGCGCCCCAAACACCGCCGCCTGGTAGTCGAGATCGTTCGGCGCTTTGGGATAGCCGTTCGTGATGAAGATGTCCTTGCGTCCGTCGTTATCGAAGTCGGCGAACAAGGGGCTCCAGCTCCAATCGGTGGCGGCGACGCCTGCCAGATTCGCGATTTCGCTGAAAACGACGGTCCCCTGCGGCGTCACACCGTTGCTGAGCTGCAGGGCGTTGGCGTCGTAGTCGTCCCGAAAGCCGCGCTGCCGCTGCTGCATGCGCCTACCGTAGGTGAGAAAGCCGCTCATCCGTTTGCGCTGCTCGGCGGCGGCGGGCAGCATGTCCATCTGCACGATGTCGGGCCAGCCGTCATTGTTGAAGTCGGCGATGTCGGCGCCCATCCCCGCGATGCTCGCATGCTTCAGCGACGCGGCGGCCCGATCGGTGAACGTGCCGTTGCCGTTGTTGATGTAGAGGGCGTCGTTCGGGGAGACGTCGTTGGACACGTAGATGTCGGGCCGGCCGTCGCGGTTGACATCGGCCACGACCACACCGAGGCCATACCCGATCTGCCGCAGAATTCCCGCCTGTGCGGAGACGTCGGTAAAGGTCCCGTCACCGTTGTTGCGGTAGAGTGTGTTGTAGCTCGCGGGACTGATGGTCTGCACGCCGAGCGGGTGCGTGTCGGCCGCACCGCGGGCGAAATCTTGTGGCGAGTTGTTCAACAAAAAGAGATCGAGGTAGCCGTCCCCGTTGTAATCGAGGAAGGCGGCGTGCGTCGTGAAGCCGGTATCGGCGATCCCGTATTGGTGCGCCGCTTCCGTGAACGTGTTATCGCCGTTGTTGATGAACAACAGGTTGGCGCGGTCGACCCCCCTGGACCCGGCTCCGGGCCCGGAAACGGACAGGTAGATGTCCAGCAACCCGTCGTTGTTGATGTCCACCATCGTTGCGCCCGTACACCACCGGGTGGTCTTGACCCCGGCGCGCTCGGTGATGTCTTCGAACTGCAGGTTGCCCTTGTTCAGGTACAGCCGGCTCGAGACCATGTTGCCGCTGAAGAACAGATCGGGGAGCCCGTCGTTGTTGATATCGCCGACCGCCACGCCCGCACCGTTGTAGAGGTAGACGTGGTTCTGCAGGTTCATCGAGTCGCTGGTGGTGATAGTGTTGGCGAACGTGACCCCTGTCTGATGCGGAGACAGGAGCGTGAATAACGGCGGGGTCGTTTCCCGGCGGCAGCTGAGCAGCAGGAGCATACCGATCGAACAAATCGCAAGGCGTAACATGGGCAGGGAAACTAACGCACCCTTGCCGGGCCGGATATCGTTTAGGCCATGCTTTCGGGGCGTCGTTTCATTGTGATCGCGGCGTTCGTGGCCGCCATCGCTGCGGTGGTGATTCTGAATGCCGGCGCCGCGACGAGCGGCGGCGGCGCGAGTGAAACGATTCATCTCAGCGAAGTCGCGCACGCGAGCGGGATCGACTTCGTCCATCAATCACCGACGCTCGATCCGAAAGTCAATCACATCGCCGCCCACATCGCGGCGCTCGGCGCCTGCGTCTCGGTGGCGGACGTGAACAACGACGGCTGGCCCGACCTCTACTTCACCACGTCACGCTTCGGCGCGTCCAACGCGCTGTACCTGAACCAGAAGGACGGCACATTCCGCGACATCTCCGCCGAGGCAGGCGTCGGTGCGGTGAATCGTGCCGGCGAAGGGGTGTCGATGGGCGCCGTGTGGGGCGACTACGACAACGACGGCCTCGAGGACCTGCTCGTCTACAAATGGGGCTATCCGCAGCTCTTTCACAACCTCGGCAACGGGCACTTCGAAGACGTGACGGCGCAATCGGGCCTGTGGACCTGGATGAACTCCAATGGCGCCGTCTGGTTCGACTTCGATCGCGATGGGCTGCTCGATCTCTACATCACCGGCTACTTCCGCTCCGACATCGATTTCTGGCATCTGAAGACGACGCGCATCATGCAGTCGAGCTGGGAGTTCGCGTCGAACGGCGGCAAGAACCTGCTCTTCAAGAATCTCGGCAACGGGCGTTTCAAGGACGTGACCGACTCGATGAGCGTCGGCAGCACGCGCTGGACGCTGGCCGCGGCGGCCGCCGACTTCAACGACGACGGCTGGCCCGACCTCTATCTCGCCAACGACTACGGACCCGAAGAGCTCTACTTGAACCATGAGGGCAAGCGCTTCGAGTTGGCGCGGGCTGGCCTCGAGGACGACTCGAAGAGCGGCATGGCGGTCGCGCTCGGCGACGTCTACAACCGCGGGGTGCACGACGCCTTCATCACGAACATCTCCGAAAAGGGCTTCCTGTTTCAGGGCAACAACCTGCGGCTCAATTTCTTGAACCAGCTGGGACGCTTCGACGAAGTCGCGACCGGCGTCGTCGCCGACGCGGGATGGGCTTGGGGCGCGCAGTTCGGCGACCTGAACAACGACGGGATGCTCGATCTGTTCGTGGCGAACGGATTCATTTCCGCCGATTCGACGCGCAGCTACTGGTACGCGATGTCCAAGATCGCGGGGGCGCAGGGCAACATCTTCGAGGATGCCAAGAACTGGCCGCCGATCGGCAGCGCCAGCCTGTCCGGCTACGAGCGCTCGCGCGTGCTGCTGAATCGCGGCCAGGTCGGGTTCATCGATGTCGCACAGGAAGCGGGGGTCACTGATCTGCTGGATGGCCGCGCCGTCGCGATGGCCGATCTCTTCAATCGAGGTCTGCTCGACGTGGTGGTTGCGAACGAGAAGGGCAGGGCGCTGCTCTATCGCAACACGGCCAACGCCGCCCATTGGGTCGAGTTGAAGCTCGAGGGCACCCGCAGCAACCATAGCGCCATCGGGGCCGAGGTGACGGCGGAGATCGGGCCCGGGCGGCAGCGCCAGGTGGTGGACGGTGGGTCGGGGTTCTGCAGTCAGAACGATCGGCGGCTGCACTTTGGCCTGGGGGATCAAGGGTTGGGGAGCGTGACGATTCGGTGGCCGTCGGGCGAGACGCAGGTGCTGAACGGTCTGGCGATCGATCAGCTGCACGTGATCACGGAACCGCGGTGACGGCTGCTCCTGCGCAGGCGTCCGCCCACGCGCGCGGTTTCGCGGCCTGGGTGACGGATCCGAAGTACCTCATTGTCTTTCTCATCACGCTCGTGCTCGTGGTGGGCGAAGCGCGCTACCACATTCTGGGCGGGTACCAGCGTCTGGTGACGACGCTGGGCGTGTGCCTGGCGACCGAAGCGCTGTTGTCGTGGTGGCTGCGGGGCCGAGTGGCCAATCTGGCGAGCGCGTACATCACGGGGATCAGCCTGGCGCTGCTGATCAAGCCGCAGGCCAATATTCTCTGGCCGTTCGCGCTGGGTGCCTTTATCGCGATCGCGTCGAAATACGTGCTCACCTATCGCGGCCGCCACCTGTGGAATCCCAGCAACTTCGCGATCGCGCTGCTCGTGCTGGTGGCGTCCGACTCCGTCGCGATCCTCAGTCACCAGTGGGGCAACGATCTCGGCACGAACCTGGTGATCTGGGCGTTCGGCCTGGTGATCGCCTGGCGCGCGCGGGTACTGCACGTCACGCTGACCTACGTCGCCTGTTTCGTCTTCTTCGCATTGCTACGCCATTTTATCGTGGGCGGGCCCCTGTTCGCCGAGCTCGCGCCGATTACCGGTCCGATGTATCAGCTGTTCGTCTTTTTCATGGTCACCGATCCGCGCACCACGGTGAGCACGCGGCGCGGCCGGATGATTGTGGTGGCGATCGTCGCGCTGGTCGAAACCCTCATTCGTCTCGCGGGTGATTATCAGATAGGGTGGCTCCGGCCGTTCTACGTGTCACCCCCGATTCTGGCGCTCGCGATGGTCGGGCCGCTGGCGATGTGGTGGGATCTGCGTCGCACCGCGCGACGTACCCCCGCGGCGGCTGGATGAGGTTGCCATGGCGACGAATCGCCGGGCTCGTGCTGCTCGGTGCGGCGGGGGTCACCATTGGACTCTTCGCGACACGGCATCACACCGAGCCGGTGCGCCCGGGTAACGCGGTTGGAGACGCGACCTGTCTCAGCTGCCACACGACGATGGCGAGCTTCGAGCAGACTGCCCATCGCCTGACCTCCACCCTGCCGACGCGCGCGACCATTCAGGGCCGCTTCGACCCGGGCGAGAATGTGCTTCGGACCGCGAATCCGAATCTGCACTTCCGGATGGACTCGACGGCGACGGGCTTCTATGAAACCGCGGTGGTGGGACGGCCGCCCGATACATCGACACGGCGCGAGCGCATTGACATCGTCACCGGCGTGCGGAAGGGTCAGTCCTTTCTCTACTGGCGCGGCGACCGGCTGTATCAGCACCCGGTGTCTCATTGGGCGGGGTTCGGATGGACTAACAGCCCGGGATACCGGGACGGAGTACTCAACTTCGATCGCCCCATCTATCCGCGGTGTCTGGAGTGTCACTCATCCGGGTTCCAGTCGGTGGCCGATTCCAATGCCCTCAACCGATATCAGCCCACCGGCGCACTCCTCGGGATAACCTGCGAAGTCTGTCACGGCTCGGGTCGAGACCATGTGGCGCGCGAGCGCTCGGTGCTCTCCGGTTTACGGTCCCACGCGATCGTGAACCCGGCGCGCTTGCCTCGCGCGCGCCAGGTGGACGCGTGCGCCCTGTGCCATAGCGGGACGGCGCCGCTCCGGACGGCTCCGTTCTCGTTCGTGCCAGGGCAGCGTCTCGAGAAGCGATTTGACCTGTCGAGCCCGCCCGACACGGGCGTGGCCGACGTGCACGGCAACCAGGTCGCGCTGCTGGAGCGCAGCGCGTGCTTCCGTGCATCGCAAATGACTTGCGCCACGTGCCACGATGTGCACCGCGAACAGCGGGACCTCGTGGCGCTCTCCGCGCGCTGTCTCACCTGTCATACGGTCCAGAGCTGTGGACTCTTTCCGCGCCACGGAAACCAGCTGGTGGGCCGCTGCGTCGTTTGTCACATGCCCCTGCAGACGTCGCAGGTACTCGTGTCCAACTCCCTCGGCCATCAACTGCGGCCGCAAGTGCGCAGCCATTGGATCAAGGTGTATCCGGAGCCGTGACCCGACGCTCAGCGCTCTCCTTCGTCAAACGAAACGGCATCGTCCTCGAAAGCGCCCGGGGTCCGGTCCCGAATCTGGCCGAGGCGGTGGTCGGGGGGCGCATTCGCGGCAGCTGGTGGGGCCACGCCAAGGGGAAAGAAATCTTCCGGCTGACACGCGCGGTGCGCGACTCGACCGACGTCCTCGTCTGCCGGCTTGTCGGCCGAAAGATCACGTACGTGCATCGACGGCTCTGGCCGGCGCTCGTCCGGTTGGCGCGCAACTTCGCGCGGCGCGACCTGGCGGCGGTGCAGGAAGTCCACACGGCCAGCGGCCGGCACGAAGAACGGCTCGTGCCGTTCCCTCGCTGGGTGCCGCCGGCGGTCAAGCGCGCTGCGCGGCGGCTCGCCGTCGCCGACGCGCGGGCGGCTCTGGGGCGGTTGGATCCGGGCGTAGATTAAGAAACATGCGTCAATTCGCAGGTGTGCTCGGGTGCCTGCTCTTCGTTGCCTGTCACCGTCCGACAGAAGTCCGTGGTGTGTACGTCAATGACGAGAGCTCGGGCACCCTCTTTCCTTGCGATGACCCCAAGGTCGCGATCGCGGTGCCGGACTCGGCGCTCACGGCGCGCTACCGCGCCACCGCCGTGCCAAACAAGCCGGTGTTCGTACGTCTCCGCGGAGTCAGCAGACGCTCGGGCAGCATCTACAGCGGGCGGCCCTACTTTCAGGTACAGCAGATCCTCGAGGTGCGGCCGCGCGCGGCGGGCGAATGTCCTGGGGTCGCCGAGTCGATCACACCCTTCTTGCCTGATCGCTAGACGTCGTGGGCAAACTCCGCGTCAGCAGCTTCGCGGTCTCGATCGACGGCTTCGGCGCCGGGCCGAACCAGGACCTGCAGAATCCGCTCGGGGTCGGCGGCGTCGCGCTCATGGACTGGTTCTTCCCGACGCGAACTTGGCAGCACATGCACGGTCAAGACGGCGGTGAGACGGGCATCGACGACGAGATTGCCGCGCAGGCTCTGGCCGGCCTCGGTGCCTGGATCCTCGGCCGCAACATGTTCGGACCCGTCCGTGGACCGTGGCCGGATGAAAGCTGGAGAGGCTGGTGGGGAGAGGAGCCGCCGTATCACACGCCCGTCTTCGTGCTGACGCATCATGCTCGGCCTCCGTTGCGAATGACGGGCGGCACCGAGTTTCGCTTCGTGACCGATGGAATTCACTCAGCGCTCAAGCAGGCGAGAGAAGCTGCGGGAGATCGTGATATTCGGCTGGGCGGCGGGGTGTCGACGATTCGCCAGTTTCTGCGCGCCGGGTTGATCGACGAGCTGCATCTGGCGATGAGACCGGTCCTCATGGGTGCTGGCGAAGCGCTCTTCGCAGGTATCGATCTCCCGGCGTTGGGCTACGAAACGGTCAAGCATGTCGCCGGCGAGCGTGCGACCCATGTGTATTTGCGGAGGCGCGCCATATGAACGCTGTTCCGGGACAGAACCCGATCGTCGTTCGATATCTGCGAGGAGAGATGTCACTCGAGTCGGCGGCGAGCGCGATGGCCCGTGTCATTCGCGAGTTCAGCGAAGCGTTCGCGGACATCTTCTACCTGGGGATCACGCTTCACTAGCCGCTGACCACTCGGTGCCTACCCCCATCTCACACGCGGCCGTTGGTTTTGCGATCGCTGCCTGGACTCAGCAGCGACCGCCGACGCGCCCTGTGTGCCTCGTCGCTGCGGCCTGCGCCGCCCTGCCCGATATCGATTATTTCGGATGGCCCGTCGCGCACCGCGCGATCACGCATTCGCTCGCGTTCGCTGTCGTCGGCGCCGTCGCGGCGACATTCATCTTCTTCCGTGGCCCGCAATGGGCCCAGCAACGTGCGCGCCTGGCTCTGGTTTTCGGCCTCGCGCTGCTCTCCCACGGCTGTCTCGATGCGCTGTCGACGTATTCGTTCGGTATTGAGTTCTTCGCGCCGTTCTCACAACAGCGCTTCCGCTTTCCATGGACACCGCTGGGTGATCCGAATGGCGCCTTAGCGGGACAACTCGTAAAGGAGGCCATCGTCGTACTCCTTCCGGCGGTCGTGCTCGCATGGCTGGCGTTCAGGGTCCGGGGCCGAGCGGCCTCAGCGCAGGCCACATCGGCGTGACCAGGATCGTCCTGGCGCGACACGGCAGACCGGCGTGGGACTTTCGGACGCCGATCCCGGGCCACGCGCTGGGCGAGTGGCATCGGGGCGAAGGGGAGGCGCCGCTCGACGGCTCTCTCCGTCCCGGCGCGGAGCTCGAGCGGCTTAGCCGGGAGGCGAAATGCCTGGTCGCGAGCACGCTGCGCCGGTCGCGGGACTCGGCGCGGCTGCTCGCGCCAACAACGCCGTCGCTCGTCGATCCTTGCTTTCGCGAGGCCGAGTTGCCGTCGGCGATCCGGTCCGGCCTACGCCTCCGCCCGGAGATGTGGGCTTTGCTCGCACGCACGGCGTGGTTCTGCGGCTGGTCAGCGGGCGTGGAGAGCTTCAAGGCCGCTCGCGAGCGTGCCGCGAAGGCGGCGTCGGTCTTGACGGGCCACGCCGAGGAGTCCGGGGCGGTTGTGCTCGTGGGACACGGATTGATGAACATCCTGATCGCACGGCGACTCCGTGCCGCGGGATGGCGCGGTCCGCGCTTCCCGTCGCCGCAATACTGGACGTTTGGAGTGTATGAGCGAGCCGCGGCGTAGAGGAGCGACGCGAGGTTGCGAAGAAAGCCCCTGCCGTCAGACCGTCAGTTGTACAACTCGATCCGCGTGCCCCCGCGCGAACTCGGTGTCGTGCGTCGCGATGAGCAACCCTCGGCCCTCTTTACTCAGCTGACGCAACGTCGCTCCCAGCGCGCTGCGGCGTGCTGGGTCGAGCGCCGCCGTTGGTTCGTCCATTAGCAGTAGCGGAGCATTGGGCGCCAGTGCGCGCGCGATCGCGACCCGCTGCGCCTCGCCACCGGACAGTTGACTCGGCCACGCAGCGGCGCGCGTGCCGACATCCAGCGACGCGAGGAGCTTCGCCGCGACCTCCTCCGCCTCGCTGCGGCTCTGGCCGAGGACGTGCCGCAGCGCCAGCGTCACGTTATCGAGAGCGCAGAGGTGGGAAAACAGCGCGTGCGCCTGGAAGACGAGCCCGACTCGACGCCGCAGCGGAACGAGCCGCGACTCGGGCGGCACAGGCCCGGGCGCCAGCGCGAATCCATCGACGACGATCCGCCCCTCGTCGAATGGCTGCAGCCCGGCCACCGCGCGCAATGCCGTCGACTTCCCGACACCCGACGGGCCCATCAACGCCACGATCTCGCCGCGCGCGACTTCCAGCGAGAGCCCGCGCAGGACGTCGCGCGAGTCGTAGCGAACCGTAAGCCGGTCGATCGCGAGCAACGCGCTCATGTGGCCGGCCTCCAGCGGCGCTCGAGCCGTCGGGCCAGACGCGCGAGCGGCAGCGACATCGCCAGGTACACCGCGGCGCACAGCGCGCCGGGGACGACCCAGCTCCCCACGTTGGTCGCGTAGATCGCCGTCTGCTTGGTCAGCTCGACCACCGTGATGACCGATACGAGCGAGGAATCCTTGAGCAGGGCGACGAAGTCGTTCGTCATCGGCGCCAGCGCGAAACGCAGCGCCTGTGGCCCGCGCACGAGGCGCAGGATCTGGAGCTCGGACAAGCCGAGCGTGCGTGCGGCCTCGAGCTGGGAGCGCGGCACCGCCTCGAGCGCGCCGCGATAGATCTCCGCCTCATAGGCGGCATAGTTCAGGCCGAGCGCCAGGACGGCAGCGAGGAACGCCGGCAGTCGCACCACACCTGCCAGCCCGTAGTAGATGACGAACAGCTGCAGCAGGAGCGGAGTACCGCGAATCACCTCGACGTACACCGTCGTCGCCACGCGCAGCCATCCCGGTCCGTACACCCGGGCCGACGCGAGCGCGAGTCCGACGATGACCGCCAACAGCATCGAAAGCACCGAGACCAGTGCCGTTACGCCAGCCGCCCGGCCGAGCGAAGGGAGATAGGCCAGTGCGTGCGAGGCGGCGGCCGTCCCGGCCGGCACGGCGTTGGCGCGGACGGCGCGCTCGAATGGCGCGCTCTGGCTCTGATCCCACACGTCCCAGCGGCGGAAGATCTGCTCGAGCGAGCCGTCGCGCATCGCCTCGCGCAACACGGCATCGACCGAATCGCGCAGGATGGAATCGGCGCGTGCAAAAACGCCCACGTAGTGGCCCAGCGCGACCGGCTGCGCCAGGATCACAAACCCTGTTCCGCCGCCGCGGCGCAAGGCGCGCTGCGCGATAATGTGGTCCAGCAACACCGCGTCCACTCGGCCCGCGATCAGGTCGGCGTAGGGATGAACGTCGTCGTCATACGAGAGGGGGATCAGACCCATCGAGTCGCGCGCGGCAACGAGCAAGTCGTACGCGATCGTGGCGCCGAGCGTCGCGACACGACGGCCGCGCAGGTCGGCAAGACCATGGATGCGGCCGGCGTCTCCGGGCCGTACCGCGAGCACTTCGCGAAACTCGAAATACGGGATGGTGACGGCGTGCCGCGCGCGGCGCACGGGCGTGTCCTCGACCCCGGAGAGGCCGAGCGTGAAGTCACCGCGTTCGACGGATTGGTCGATGCTGGACCATTGCACCTGGACGAACCGCGTCGCGCGGCGTCCCAGGCCACGCGCGATCCGCTCGGCGACCTCGACGTCGAAGCCACGGACGCGCGACGGATTGGCTGGGTCGGCCTCGACAAATGGGGCACCGCCCTCGGCATCGCCGCCCCACACCAGCACGCCAGAATCGGGGCGCTGCTGCGCCGCGACGAGGCACAGCGTGAGGACGACGATCACGCCAGCAGGGCGAGCAGCCAGCGCTTGGCTTCGGAATCGCCGGCCCAAAGCGCCGGGCCCAGCGGTGAGCCGAGAAAGATCAAGGTTCCCGCACCGACCTGACGCTTGAGTGCAACAGGGAGCCCGTCGATCCGGGCAATGATCTTGCCTGGCTGATCACCGACGGGCACCACGCGGCTGAAATCGCGGACCTTCGCGGAACTGGGCCAGGTGTAATCGACATACGGCGTGCGTCGGGACCTGGAATCATCGGTCCACAACGCCACCGGTGCCTGAACGTCTACGTGTAGACGCTCGCGGAGTGCGCGGCGGTGCCGACGGAAATTCAAGTGACCGGCGAATCCGCCGCCCGATTCGACGATTATCGTCCAACCCCGGTGCAGGAACTCCACCAGCTTCTTGCCGATGGGGGACGGGATATCCACGACCGCCGGCACGATCCAGGTCTCCCGCCGAGTCACTGCGGTTGGGCGAAGAGCTGAGCAGTATCCTTTGACTGATTCGGGGAGCGAACACTGGCCCTGCACGGGAGACACGATGCACGGGTAATGCGTCCGAGCTGGCAAATGGGTGGAGGACGGCAACCGCAACCCAACGCCCATCGCTCCTGCGGCGATGCCGTAGCCCACGAACTCCCGCCGCGTGATGTCCATGTTACAACCTCCCGGCGATCAGCCGGTCCATTGCCTGCGCCGTGTCGTAGAACTGCTGATCCGGGGCGTAGCGGTAGCGCGCTTCCATTTCCGCGATCAACCAGCCGTCGTAACCGACTTTCGTCATTGCGGCGCGGATCGCGGGCCAGTTGTTGTCGCCCAAAAACAGATTCGTGTAGACGCTCTGATCCCCGCAGCGCCCGCGATGCTTCAGCACGTCCTTCAGATGAATGCGCGTGATCCTCGGCCCGTGGATCTCGATCCACTGCTCGGCAAATCCGGTGTCGTGGATGTTGCCGACGTCGAGATGAATCCCGACGGCAGCGCTGCTCACATCGTTGAGGAATTGCCAGAATTCGCGCGGGCTGATCAGAAAGCGCTGCTCGGAGTTGCAATTCTCGCAACCGATCTTGACGCCGGCGCGGGCGGCCTTGTCGCCCAGCGGCTTGAGCGCATCGACGCCGCGCTGATAGACCTCGTTGTACGGGACTTCCTCCGTTACGAGCCCGGCCACCACCAAGATCGCGTCGGTGCCGAGCAGCACGGCGGCTTCGATCTGTCGCTCGACGATACGGGCGGCCTGCGCGCGCACGGCGGGATCGCGCGCGGAGAGCGGCGACGCCCAGTGCAATCCGGTCGACACATTGGAGACGACGAGCCCGGCGTTCTCGACCTTGCGCCGCAGCTCTCGCACCTGGGTGTCGGTGGTGGTCATCTCAAACCAGGAAACGTCGCCCAGCCACAGCTCGATGCCGTCGAATCCGGCCCGCTTGACGAGGTCCAGGCCTCGCTCGAATCCCCAGTCCTTCGGAATCATGTTGTCGCCGATGGATTTTTTCATAGGCCGGGCAGGTTCCTGGTCTGATCGCGGTTGAGGTGCACGAACGCTTCGGCAGCGGCGACACCGACTTCACGCCCGCGCCACTGCGCCATGACTTCGTGATGCTCCCGCCAGATCCCCTGGCCGTCCTGACTGACATGCGCGAACAGGGCACGTTTCTTCTGCTCGAGCACTGACGACACGTCGACATAGGTGTTCGGCAGGAACCCCTCCGTCTGACTGCCGGTGTCTACCTCAAAGAAGTACAGGAGTGGGGTTTTGAGGTTCATCCACGCGCGGATCGTGAGCATGCTTGCCACCTGATGATCCATATGCGTGTCCACCGGCCAGTGTGTGTACAGCAGGTCGGGGGTCTGAGTGGCGAGCAGTCGTTGCATCGCGTCCACCTGTGCCCGGGTGACCTCGGTCGCGCCGTCGATTTGGCCAAAGAACAAGGGCTTGGCGCCGATGATCCTGCAAGCGGCTTCGCACTCGGCGGTGCGGATGCGCGCCGCCTCGTCCAACGATTTTCCCGCGATGCCGCGCTCGCCGCGCGTGAGGTAGACGATCGTGACCGCGTGGCCGAGTGCCGCGTAGCGCGCGAGCGTACCGCCGCACCCGGACTCGGGATCGTCGGGATGGGCGCCGACGCAGACGACTTTCAGGCTAGCGGCGGCGGACTCGGAGGGAGTGGATGCGAGCGGCAGCGTGGTGACGGCTGCCAGGGCCGACTGCTTTACGAAGCTGCGGCGGCTTAGGTCCCCATCGTTCATGGGACCAGATTATGGCTAAGGCTCGACGACGTCGATAGTCTGCCCAGCCTTGGGGCCCCGGACGGTTTGCAGCTTTCCCGACGGCCAGCGCACCTCGATTTGCGCAGCGCTGTCGGCGGCGCCCAGGCCAAAGTAGAGCGGCAGGTCGCTTTGTGAGAGGTAGCCCGATTTGCCGTCGAACTGCTTCAGGATCCGGCGCCCGTCGGGGACCACGACCGTCACCACGGCGCCGAGTCCCTCGCGGTTGGAGCGTGTGCCGCGCAGCCGGACCGCGAGGAAGTTGACGTGATGCCGTTGCGCGAGATCGCTGACCAGAACCTGCGGAGCCGCGTTGAACTCGTTGGTGACGATGTCGAGATCGCCGTCCCCATCGAGATCGAGGACGACCGCGGAACGCGTGCCGAGCGCACCGGTAACGGTCATTCGGCCCGCGCCGCCGGGGCGGCATTCCACGATCATCGACGGGGGGTGTTTGCATGAACAAAGGGGATTTCCGCGGTCGGCACCGTTGCACTCGAGCGTGAACCAATCCTGCTGGGTAGCGCCGTTCGGTCTCGGCTCGACGCCCACCACGAACTCGCTCGACAGGAAATGGCGGCCGTTCTCGTTGAGAAGCACCGAGTTGATGGCATACCGGAACGGGAAATTCATGCCCGCGGCCACGAAGATGTCGTCCCAGCCGTCGGCATTGAGGTCGTCCACGCTCGGTCCCCACGGCCAGTAGGTCTCCACTCCTGCGGTATCGGAGACCTCGTCGAATCGGCCGCTGCCACGATTCGCGAACAGCGCGTTGCCGAAGATGAGCGAGCTCTTCGGCTCGCGAATCATCTGGCCCGGCATCTGCGCGGGGTCGTCTTTGCGGCTTTCGCCCGCCCAGTCCCCGGGTCGCAGGTCGACCCACATGTCCGGATGCATGCTCGTGATGAAGAGATCGAGCCGGCCGTCACCGTCCGCGTCGAACACCTTTGCTCCCATCGCGCCCCAGGGAGTGCGCGGGAAGTAGGCCGCGGTGCTGTCGCGGAAGTGCTTACCGCCCTGGTTGAGCCAGAGGTGATCGGCTCCCTGCATGTCGAGTACGAATAGATCGGGGAATCCGTCACTGTTCGCGTCCAGCACCACGGCATCGCCGCTCCAGCTCAAATCCACGAGCCCGACCTCGCGCGTGACGTCCTTGAAGCGATTGCCGCCCAGATTGTGGTAGAGGATGCTCGCTTCGGCGCGTTCGGGGTGGAGGTGGCCGAGAAAGGCATCGTTGAGACCGACGTTGTAGCCGCCGGGCCCGCGCGTGTTGCTCGTGAACACACCCACGTTGGTGACGAACAGATCGAGCAGGCCGTCACCGTCGTAGTCGAAAAAGACGGCGCCGGCAGAGTGGCCGACGTAGCCCACGCCCGCGGCGGCGGTGATGTCGCGAAACGTCCCGTGTCCGATGTTCTCGAACAGCCGGTTTCCGTGGCGTACCGTGGTGACGAAGAGGTCGGGATCGCCGTCCTTGTCGATGTCGGCAAACGCGCAGCCCACCGCGATCTCGTCCGGCATGGCGAGACCGGCTGTGGCGGTGATGTCTACGAACTTGCCAGTGCCCGCATTCTTCCAGAGCTGGTTGATACCGAGCTGCGTCAGGAAGTAGAGATCGGGGCGGCCATCGCCATCGACGTCCGCGGCGCAGAGTCCACTGCCATGGTCATAGTGGACGAGCTTGTACGCCCTCCCGGCGTCGTCGACGATCCGATTCTTGAACGTGATGCCGCTCGCCAGTCGCTCATCGGTGAACCGGAAGTCATGGAGGGCCGGGGATGCGGCAGCGAGCCGCGCTTCCTGGTGCGCCCGCGCTTCCAGCCACGCGGGCGCCGCATCGGAGGCACGGCAGGCGATGGCGGGGAGCGTCAGCGCGACGACGCTGCAGTACCGGAGGACGGGAAGCATCGCGTGACGGACATACGTGCCACGCGCGTTGCGCGTTGAAGCGCCCGTCGCCGTTTGAAACCTGTTTCGACTGTGCGCCGTCCGGTCCGTGTCCCTTCCGAGCGATCGAGATCACGATGACGCGCAGAACGAACGCGACAATAGCCGGCATCGCTTACCTCCTCTACATCGCGGCCGACTTCCCCAGCATGGTGCTGAGCAATCGAGCCACGAGCGGTGATGGCATGGCCGCGAAGCTCGCGAACATGGCCGTGCACGCGACGGACGTGCGCCTCGCCGCGGTGCTGTCGTTGATCGGTTGCTTCTGCGCGCTCGTGTTGGCGGTGACGCTCTACGCGATCACGCGTGAGCAGGATCGCGATCTGGCGATGTTAGGCCTGACGTGCCGCGTGGCCGAGGGTGTAGTCGGCGGCGCGTCCATCCCGACGACGCTGGGACTGCTTGCGATCGCAACCGCTGTCGGGGCCAACGCGCCGGACCGCGCAGCGGCCGGGGCAGTCGGTGCGTTCGTGCTCAACCAGACGTGGCTGATCGGCGCCATCTTCTTCGCGGTCGGCAGCACGATCTTCTCCTGGCTGCTGTTGCGAGGTCGCATGGTCCCCGAATGGCTGGCCGACCTTGGCGTCTTCGGATCTGTCGTGATCGCGATTGGTCTGCCGTTGCAGATTATGGACCTGCTGCCGGGGCTCGTGACACAGCTCATGTGGATACCGGTCGCGGTGTTCGAGCTCGTGGTCGCGGTGTGGCTGATCGTCAAAGGCGTCGCACCGCCGCAGGAGGTGCGATGAACGACCCACGTCGTGTCGCGAGGCTCGCGGGCGCTTTGTGGTTGGTGGTCATCGCCGGGGGTGTGGTCAGCGTCATCACTCAGACTGGGCAGCCCCGTCTGGCGTTCGCCGCCAATCAATTCAGTGGCCTCGTTTATTTGGGCGTGACGGTCCTTCTCTACCAATTGTTCAAACCGGTCGACGCAAGCCTTTCCCTCTTCGCGGCATTCTGCGGGCTGGCGGGGGTCGCCAGTGGAGCAGCGGTGGACTCGCTGAGTCAGTTCAATCCGCCGGTCCCGGGCTTCTACATCGCGATGGTGTTTTTTGGAGCTCAGATTATTTCGGTCGGATATCTCATCACTCGATCGACGCTCGTTCCCCGGCTGCTGGGTGTGCTGCTGCTGCTCGGCGGCTCGAGCTACGTCATCAACTCGTTCACGAACGTTCTCGCGCCGACGATCGGTGCGCATCTGGCCCCTTTCATTATCCCCGTGGCGATTCTGGGGGAGGGCGCCTTGACGCTCTGGCTCCTGGTGAAGGGCGTGAACGTTCCATAACGTTGAAGTAGTGAAGATTCCCAACATCGGTCCACGCGGTCGGCGACAACGCCTGACACTTGGCGTTGTGTCGCTCGGTATCGCAGCCCTCCTTGCTTTCGTACTCCTCCTTGGCCCGCCGAACGTCTTGCGCCTCATCGTGTTCGTGCCCCTTTGGTTTGGCGCGCTCGGAATCTTTCAAGCCCTCGACAAAACATGAGTTCGACTCGCGGCGCGCGGTCGGCGCGACTTGGACACCGGTTCTGAGCCGATCACTGATGCAGCGGAGTTGGCGCAGGTGAGAAGCCAGGCTCGCACAGTCCATCTGAAAGCCTTGGTTGTCGCGGCCTTTCTTACCGGAATCCTGCTTGTCATTTAGACTGGACACGGCATGACGTACTCGACGCCGGTCGTCACAAACCAGGATCCACCCGGTGGGGCGACACCGGACAACCTGTCGCAACAGGCGCATCGCCGGCTGATCGGCATTCTCGGGTTCTTGCTGCCGTTCCTCCTTCTCCTCCTCGCCGGCCTGCTCCCGACCGTCGGTCTCCCGCGGTGGGGGCTGCTGCATTCGGTCAGCGAGTACTACTACACGGGAGCCGTCAGCGTCTTTGTCGGTGTCCTATTCGCGCTCGCGCTGTTCCTCCTCACGTATCCGGGATACCAGGGCGTCGCCGTCGATCGCGTCGTGGGGCGGGCGGGCGGGTTGGCAGCCATCGCGGTCGGGGTGTTTCCCACGTCGGCTCCCGAGGGGTTGTTCGAGCCGTCATGGTGGCGTTCGTACATGGCCGTCGTCCACTATGCCTCGGCTGTGGTGCTGTTCGTGACGTTCATCCTTTTCGCCATTTGGCTGTTTCGAAAGTCCAACATTCCGCGGCGGCGCGACCGGCCGCTCGACAAGCGACACCGCGATGATACCTGCCTCGCCTGCGGAATCGTGATGATCGTCTGCATCATCTGGGCGGGCAGCTCGATGCGTACCCACGCGCCGATCTTCATTCCGGAGTCCATCGCGATCATCGCGTTCGCGGTGTCCTGGCTGACGAAAGGCGAAGCGCGCAAGGCTGCCATGCAGGCGGTGCGGAAGCTGCGGGAGCGAATGAAATAAGCGATGGTCCGAACGCGATTTGTGCTCGTGTGTGCGGTCGCGATCGCGGCATGCACGCAATCCCGCCAGGCGACACTTTCCCCCCAGGGTGGCATCGAGCAGACGACTCAGGGGAACCGGCCGCCTGCCACGCTCCTCACGAGCTTCGACGGCCTGGGCGTCGGGCTGCAGGGCCCGCACGGCCGCTGGGAGGCGCGCAACCCCTCCGACAACTCGCTCGCCGTGGGACGCGACTACGTCTTCCAGATCGTCAACACCCGCATGGCGATCTTTCGAAAGAACGGCGAGATCGTCTACGGCCCCGTCCCGACGAACACGGTGTTCAAAGGGTTCGGCGGTGCGTGCGAAGCCCACAACAACGGCGACGCGGTAGTTCGGTACGATCAGCTGGCCGAGCGCTGGCTCATCGTGATGCCGACCTTTACGCGCAGCCGCGCGCGACCCGATCAACCGCCGGTGTGGAAGGCGTCGGAGCGCGCGTACGTCAGCCCGCCCGGTGTGCCGGATCAACCCGGCCCCGCCGCGCCGCTCTTCGTGCCGCCCCCAGTCCCCCCGGCGCCCCCAGCGCCACCCGACACCACGCCACGAGCACGTCCACTGCGTCCACCTGAAGAGAAGGGCCCGTACTCGATGTGCTATGCGATCAGCGCGAGCCCCGATCCGCTCGGCTCGTACTACCGCTATGAATTCCTGCGGCCGCTGTTTCCGGATTATCCGCGGCCCGCGGTGTGGCCGGACGGTTACTACGTGCCGACGAGCACGGGCGACGACGTCATTCAGAAGCACACCTGCGCGGTCGATCGGCGCCACATGCTGCTCGGCGAGCCCGCGACCGAGCAGTGCATGGTCGTCGATGGCGTGAATTTCCTGAACAACGCCGATCTCGACGGCCGGACGCTGCCGCCGGCGGGCGCCCCGAACATCGTCCTGGCCGCAGGCGGCACACAGCTGCACGGCATCTTCGATGACGACGGCATCTTCGCGTGGCGCTTCGCCGTCGACTGGACCGATCCAGCCAGCACGCGGCTCACCGGGCCGCAGAAGCTTGCGGTCGCTCCCTACCACTACTTGTGCGATGGCCAGCTCACGACGTGCGTACGCCAGCCCGGAACCGACCAGCATCTCGACGCGCAAGGCGACAAGCTCATGGCGCGGGTGGTGTACCGCAACCTGAACGGCCGCGAGTCGGTCGTGGCGGTGCATTCCGTTGCCACCGCGGCGGGGGGGGCGGGGGGCGGCGGCGTGCGGTGGTATGAGTTCTCGATCGCGTCGGATCGCCGTCTGCAGCTGCGGCAGCAGGGCACCTACGCGCCGGACGGCTTCTATCGGTGGATGGCGAGTCCGGCCATCGACGGTCAGGGCAACATCGGGATCGGCTATTCGTTCGGCGGCACGCCGAATTTCGCGGGACAACGGTTCGCCGCCCGGCTAGCAGGCGATCCGCTCGGCGTGCTCACCCTCCACGAAACGGTTCTCGCGGAAGGCCAGGCTCCCCAGATCAACACAATGCGGTGGGAGGACTACAGCCAGACGGCAATCGATCCCACCGACGACTGTACGATCTGGTATGTGGGCGATTATCTCAAGAAGGATGCGGCGTCCTATTCGACCCGGATCGGAGCCTTTAGGTTATGCTCCTGAAAGGGACTTGATGACCTCACCACTCCTGGGCGAATTCCTCGGCACCATGATCCTCATCCTGCTGGGCAACGGCGTGGTCGCCGGGGTCCTCTTGAAAGGATCGAAAGCCGAGGGCAGCGGCTGGCTCATGATCACCACCGGCTGGGCATTTGCGGTGATGGCGGGCGTCTTTACCGCGATTGCCTGCGGCTCGAGCGACGCGCACTTGAATCCCGCCGTGACGCTCGGTTTCGCCGCGCGCTCCGGCGACTTCTCCAAGGTCGCGCCCTATTTCGTCGCCCAGATGCTCGGTGCGATTGTCGGCGCGGCGCTGGTGTGGGTGCACTACTTCCCGCACTGGAAGGAAACACCGGACGCTTCCCTGAAGCGCGCGTGTTTCTGTACTGCCCCCGCCATCCGCCGCTTCATCCCGAACCTCTTGAGCGAAGTGATCGGCACCTTCGTGCTCGTCTTTGTCGTCGGGGCGATCTTTTCGAAGAGCGTCGCCGCCAGCGGTCCGGCCGCCGGGCTCGGCGCCTATCTCGTGGGAAGCCTGGTGTGGGGCATCGGGCTCTCGCTCGGCGGCACGACCGGCTATGCCATCAATCCGGCGCGCGATCTGGGCCCGCGTATTGCGCATGCTCTGCTGCCAGTCGCCGGAAAGACTTCGTCTGACTGGAGCTACGCGTCGATCCCGGTCGTAGGACCCCTGCTGGGCGGCGTCCTCGCCGGCGTGGCGCTGCGCCTGCTCGGCGTGCAGTGACAAATATGGCGATCGGGTTCCGCTGGACGAGCGCGTTATCTCGCCGGCCGCCATGTTTGGAGCCGCTAGCCTCGTCACCGTGACCACGCGATGACCAGACCGGAGGGACTGTGAAGATCATTGGCGTCGAGAACGTGAGTCCGGAGCAGCTCAAGGCCGAGCTTGCCGCAGGCGCGCGGTTCGTCATCTATCAGTACTGCATCTCGGTCCTCGTCATGTCGTTCAAACGGGCGTCCAACATCTATTTCATGCGCCCCGAAGACAGCGCGTTCACCAAGGGCTTGCCATTCTCGCTGATCTCGTTGGTACTGGGCTGGTGGGGAATCCCCTGGGGACCCATCTGGACCATCTCGACGATCGTCACGAACCTGCGTGGCGGCCGTGATGTGACGAACGAGGTCGTCCGATCGATGGCGACGCCGGTCGCCGGTGTAGCGAGGAAATGAAAGACCGTCTGCACCGTGCCGCCGCAGCCGCCGCCGTGGTGGGTGCGGTGGGGTCGGTCGCCCTGACCCTCTATGCCGGCCGCGCCAACAATCTGCCCTTCCTCATGATCCTGATGTCCGGCTGGGTGCTGGCTCCATTCATGGGCTACGCGTTGGCCAGCAGATACACGTCGAGCTGGTCGCGGTCCACTCGAGCGGTACTCGACGGCAGCATCGTGTTTGTCGCCGTCACATCACTGGTGGTCTATGGGCGTGGTGTCCTGAAGCCGCCGGCGTCGAAGGCGGCGGCCGTGTTTGTGGCGGTACCGATCGGCGCGTGGCTGCTGATGCTCATCGCTGTTCCGCTCACCGCGCTGATTTCGCGACGGCGGCCCGGCTCCGTCCAAACCCCCTGAGATCCGTCGTCGGTAGCTGCGCGCTGCTCGCCCTGCTCGGCGGGCCCCCCCCTCTCCCTGCCCCCCAGCAGTCGTGGATGTTTGGTCCTTTTGCGAAGCCGGTGGAGGTAAACCCGGTGATCACGCCGAATCCCGCCTCCCGGTTTCGCTCACCGACCAACGACAGCATTGTCGCGTGGGAGGCGTACGCCACGTTCAATCCGGCGGCGGTGGTGAAAGACGGCAAGGTCTTCCTTCTATACCGCGCCGAGGACGCGAGCGGCGCGCAGGAGATCGGCGGGCATACCTCGCGCCTTGGTCTCGCGGAGAGCACGGATGGTTTGCATTTCACGCGCCGAGGCACCCCGGTGTTGTATCCCGACAGCGCGCAGCGTCAGTACGAGTGGCCCGGCGGCGTGGAGGACCCACGCATCGTGGAGTCGGAGGACGGCACTTACATCCTCACCTACACGCAGTGGAATCGCGACGTGCCGCGCCTGGCGGTCGCGACGTCTCGAGATCTTGTCACTTGGACGAAGCACGGCCCAGCCTTCGCGGGCGTGGCCGGCGGGAAGTATCTGCGCACGGAGTCGAAGTCGGGGGCGATTCTCAGCCGGATCCAAGGGAACCGGATCGTCGCGACGCGGGTGAACGGCAAGTACTGGATGTATTTCGGCGTGCCGGATCTCCGGATCGCGACCTCCGATAACCTGCTCGAGTGGACGCCGCTGGAAGACTCGAATGGGCAGGCGGTCAAAGTGTTGTCAGCGCGTCCCGGCTACTTCGATTCCTGGCTGGTCGAGGCGGGCCCTCCCGCACTCCTGACTGACCGCGGCATACTGGTCCTCTACAACGCGGGAAGTCTGCCGTCACGCACGTATTCCGCCGGGCAGGCACTGTTCGATGCGCGGGATCCCACCAGGCTCATTACACGGTCGGACAGCGCGTTCATCAAGCCAACCGAGAGTTACGAGCGCACGGGGCAGTACACCGCGGGGACGACGTTTGTCGAAGGACTCGTGCCGTTTCAAGGCCGCTGGTACCTCTACTACGGCACCGCCGACTCGCGCGTAGGTGTCGCCATCTGGGATCCACAGGGGCCTGCCGCTCGTGTCGTCGGGACCTGGCATGGCGAATCGATCTGCGTAGACAAGGAAGTGGATCGCGCCTGCAAGGATGAAGAGGTCATCTACGAGATCGATTCCGCCGCAGGGCCACGTGGCCCCGTTCGGATTTCAGCCGATAAGATCGTGAACGGTGTGCGCGAGAACATGGGCGTTTTCAGGCTGAGCTACGACTCCTCCGCCGATCAGTGGTTCGCGGATCTCAATACCCGGATTCGCGCCCGCTGGACGTTCGTGCCGCGCGGTAACTCGATCGTCGGCGATCTGAGTGAGCTTCCCGCCCATCGTCTCGTGCGCCGCATCGCGGTCTGGAGAGTGGTGCAGTAGAATAGCGCCATGACTAAAGTAAAAATCGGCATCGTCGGTTCCCGCTTTCAGGCCGATTGCATCGCCGCTGCCGTGAAAGCGATCCCCGAAGAGGCGGAGCTCGCGGCGGTCGCATCGCCGACCAAAGGTCACGCGGCCGATTTCGCCAAGCGCCACGGCATCCCCCAGGCCTTTACCGACTACCACGACTTGCTGCGCGATCCGCACGTCGAGATGATTTCGATCACCGCCCCGAACCGCCTGCATGCGCAGATCACGATCGACGCGGCGAAGGCCGGCAAGCACGTCGTCTGCGAAAAGCCGCTGTGCATCACACTGGAGGAAGCCGACGCAATGATCGACGCCTGCCGCCGAGCGGGTGTGCTGCTGCTCTACGCCGAAGAGCTGTTCTTCGCACCGAAATACGTGAAGGCGAAGCAGATGGCCGACGAAGGGGCGTTCGGTCGCGTCCATCTGGTCAAGCAAGGCGAGAAGCACTCCGGCCCGCACTCGCCGTGGTTCTGGGACGTCGAACAATCGGGTGGTGGTGCGGTCATGGATCTCGGCTGTCACGGCATCGCCTTCTGCTGGTGGTTCCTCGGCAAGCCGAAGGTCAAGAGCGTGTACTCGCAGATGGCGACGCAAGTGCATCGCGATCGCACCGAAGGCGAGGACGAAGCGATCACGATCGTCGAGTTCGAGACTGGCGCCGTGGGAATGATCGAGAGCAGCTGGAATCGCCCCGGCGGCATGGACGACAGCATCGAGGTCTTCGGCGACAAGGGCCAGACCTACGCCGACATGCTGATGGGGAATGCGCTCACGACGTATTCCGAGGTGGGATTCGGTTATGCCGTCGAGAAGGCGGCGACGACCAAGGGATGGACCTACCCGGTGTTCGAAGAGCACTGGAATTACGGTTTCCCGCAGGAGATGCGGCACTTCGCCCGGTGCGTCCGCGGCAAGGAGACGCCGATCTCAGACGGCGAGACGGGGCGAGTGGTGCAGGAGGTGCTCTACGCCGCATACGCCTCGGCGGGGCAGGGCCGCAAGATCGCGCTGCCGTTCCGGCCCAAGGGCGTGACGAAGCCGATCGATCTCTGGAAAAAACCCTGAGTGCGCGCGAGCCGCCTTCTCCTCATACTCCTCGCGGGCTGCAAGGCGGCCAACCCACCGCCGGTTGACTGGCCTACGACGGGCGGCGCGCCAGGCAACACCCGCTACTCGACCCTCGATCAGATCAACATCACGAACGTCAATCAGCTGCAGGTGGCGTGGGTCTACCACACCGGCGATCTCCCCCCCGACGGGCACGGGGAGATTCAAGCGACACCGGTCGTCGTAGACGGCGTGCTGTATGCGACGACGCCCAAAGTCGCCGTCATTGCGCTGCGCGCCGACGAAGGCACGCTGCTGTGGAGATTCGACGCGTTCCCGAATCGTCCCACGCAACCGCACGTCAACCGCGGCGTCGTGTATTGGGACGGACGAGTCTTCTTCGCGGTCGATCGCCGGCTCTACGCGCTCGACGCGCGGACCGGCCAACCGATTCGGACCTTCGGCGACTCGGGGAGAGGTTGGGTCGATCTTGGGGAGGGACTCGGCTGGGACGTCGGAGGGACGTACCTCGTCTCGACGAGTCCCGGGGTGGCCTACAAGGACGTTCTGATTTGGGGAACGCGCGTTGGAGAGGAAGAGGGCTCGGCGCCGGGCCACATCCGCGCGTACGATGCGCGGACCGGCAAAATCCGTTGGACCTTCCACACGATTCCGTGGCCGGCAGAATTCGGATACGACACGTGGCCTCCCGAGGCCTTCCAGACGGCGGGAGGCGCGAACTCCTGGGCCGGCATGACGGTGGATACCGCCCGTGGCGTCGTCTACATCCCGACCGGCTCGGCCACCCCCGACTTCTACGGTGGGGAGCGCATCGGCGCCAGCCTGTTCGCGAACTCGCTGCTCGCGCTCGACGCGACGACCGGCAAGCGTCTCTGGCACTTCCAGGCCGTGCACCATGACCTGTGGGACCGCGATCTCCCGGCGGTGCCGAATCTCGTCACCGTGACCCGCGACGGGTCACGTGTCGAGGCCGTCGCGCAGATCACCAAGAGCGGATTTGTGTTCCTGTTCAACCGCACATCTGGAAAACCGCTTTTCGACGTCGTCGAGCGCGCGGTGCCGGCGTCGGATCTGCACGGCGAGCAGGCCTGGCCGACGCAGCCATTCCCGGTGAAGCCGGCTCCCTTCGCGCGGCAAGCAATGCGGGAGGCGGACGTGACGCCGTCCGAGCGGCGGCGGTTTCGCTCGCTGCGGCACAGCTCGCTATTCACCCCGCCGAGTCGACAAGGCAGCGTCGTGCTGCCGGGCTTCGATGGTGGCGGCGAATGGGGCGGGGCAGCGGTTGACCCCGAAACGGCCACACTCTACGTCAACGCGAGTGATGTGCCGTGGATCGCGGCCATGCGAGAGACCGGAAGCGCGAGTGCGTCGAGCCGTGAACCGAGGACAGGTGTTGCCATCTACACGGCGCAGTGTGCGAGTTGCCACGGTGCCGACCGCCGCGGTCGCGATCGTGCGCCGTCGCTGATCGGCCTCGATGCGCGCCTAACGGTGGAGCAGTTGGAGCAATTGCTCGCGCATGGTCGTGGCTTCATGCCTTCATTTGCGAAGCTGTCACAGGACGACAAATGCGGCATCATCACGTACGTCCTCGGCAAGCGATGCATGACGGGGACCGCGCCCGGTCGGCCAGGCGTCATATCGCCGCCCCCACCACCATATGAATTCGTCGGCTACGAACGGTGGCGGGACTCGGCAGGTCTTCCCGCCATCAAACCGCCGTGGGGCACGCTCAGCGCGATCGACCTCAACACTGGTGAATACCGCTGGAGGATTCCGCTCGGCGAGTTCGCTGCACTGACGGCGCGCGGGATTCCCGTCACCGGGACGGAACAGTACGGCGGCCCGATCGTCACACGGGGCGGCCTCGTGTTCATCGCCGCGACCCAGGACGCGAAGCTCCGTGCGCTCGACAAGAGCACGGGCCGCGTGCTTTGGGAAGCGATGCTCCCCGCGCCCGGTTACGCCACCCCCAGCACGTATGCAGTGCGCGGCAGACAGTTTGTCGTCGTCGCCGCCGGCGGAGGTAAATTGGGATCCAAGTCGAGTGACACCTATGTGGCGTTCAGTCTGCCGTAATGAGGGATTGGGATGCTCATCCAGCTGAAGAAAGGTCGCGACGGTCCGGCGACACTCGCCTGCGTGCGGGCTGACGGCAGCCGCACCTGGGGCAAGGAGCATCCGTTTTTCCCCGTGCACGATCTGACGCACTGCGCCGTCGAAAGCGTGCTTGGCTTCGATCAGGCGTTCTTTGGACTGGTCGCCAAGGGGTGGGACATCGATGATTTCGCGAAACCGCGCGCGAGCTGGACGATGCCGTTCCAGGCAATCGTCGCCGAGCACGTCGTGAGCGTGTTCGATCGCGAGCGCGCGCTCCCGGTGCCGCTGAGCGTTGCCGAGTTCAACGAGACGGTGTTCGCGAGCCTGTCGGCGGTTCAGCGCGACGCGTTCAAGCCGCTTACCGATGCGCAGGTCTCGGGGGTGCGTGAGCTGCGGAGCACGTTGGAGGCGCGCTGGCATGCGCTACCGGTGGGAGCGACTATGGACGTAGAATTCCCCGCGGGTATCCTTCAACAATGATCCCGCAGGTCCGTGCTTACTTCGCCGCGACGCCCCCCAAGGCTCGCGCCGCCCTCAAAAAGATTCGGGCCGCCATTCGCTCTGTCGCGCCTCGCGCCGAGGAGGCGTTCAGTTATCGAATTCCCGCTTTCAAGCTCGGTGGCCGTCCGCTCGTTTGGTACGCCGCGTTCAAGAACCACTGCAGCCTGTTTCCGATGACCGGCGCGATCCGGCGCAAGTTCGGCACCAGCCTCAAGGGATACGAAATGTCGAAGGGGACCGTCCGGCTGCCGCTGGCGAAACCCATACCGGTGGGGCTCGTCAAGAAACTGGTCAAAGCACGCATGGCCGAAACGGACCAGTGAACCACAAGGAGCAACGATGGCCCTGCCCCCCCTAAAAAAAGAACCAGGCCCAGTCAAACTCCCTCAGCCGCCCAAGCCCCGGCCGCCCGAACCGTGGGAGCCCGCGCGAATCCCGCGCGACCCCGAGCCTCCCAAGCCACCAGGACAGTAGATGTACGAAGACCGCCACACGCCACCGCTTCCCCCCAGACGCTTTGTGCGGCGCATGGCCGATCACGTCGCGCTGGCGGCCGTGCTGGTTTTCGTGTCGCTGCTGGTTGGGATGTGTGGCTACGAACACTACGAACACCTGCCCTGGCGCGACGCGTTTGTGAACACCGCGATGCTGTTGGGAGGGATGGGTCCCGTGGATCCGCTGCGCAGTAACGGTGGCAAGGTGTTTGCCGGGATCTTCGCCCTGTACGCGGGCGGGGTGTTTCTCGTTGTGGCGGGACTCTTCCTCGTGCCAGTGATTCACCGCATTGCGCATCTGTTCCATTTCGAAGGGCCGCGCTGACGTGGAGTTCGAGCTCCGGCTGGCGACCGAGGTTCTCGAACGGACGCCCGCCACCCTACGCGCGCTCCTGCGCGAAGTCAGTACGCCGTGGGCTCGCGGCACGGAGGGGCCGGAGACGTTCAGTCCCTTCGACAACATCGGTCACCTGATCGACGGCGAGGAAACCGACTGGATGCCGCGGGCCCGCGTCATTCTCGCGCAGGGCGGGAGCCGCCGCTTCGAGCCGTACGATCGTTTCCGCCACCGCGCGCGGAACACCGAGCGCACGCTCGACTCCCTGCTCGACGAGTTCGCGCGCCTGCGGGCCGAGAACCTCCGGGTGCTCGAGTCCTGGCACCTGACCGACGCACAGCTCGATTTGCCCGGCGAGCATCCGAGCCTCGGCGCCGTGACCCTGCGGCAGCTCCTGGCGGCCTGGGTGGTTCACGACCTGGGGCACATTGCGCAGGTCGCTCGCGTCATGGCCAAGCAGTACCGCGCCGACGTCGGCCCGTGGGTGCCATTCCTGCCGGTGCTGACCGACCACGAAAAGCCAAGATCTTAGTCAAAACCCTAGCTTCTGAAGTGGCAGTCGTTTATGTTCAATTGTTCATTCGTCTGGCAGTGCCCTCGGCAGAGGGGTCGAAACATCAGGCGGCGCCTGCGGACTTCGGCATTGGGTCGAGGTAGCGCGCACCGGCGCGCCGCGGTGACCTCGGCGACCCTCCCCACGCACCAGCCAGCCTTAACTACGGCGCAATACGCCTTTACCAAAAGCCCGACGCGGCAGGACAGCGTCGTACACTCCCTCACTGTGAGGGACGTGCTACGAGCTTGTCCGGCCCCTGGGCAGGAACAGAGTTCGTTATGACACCGCAGCAAGCACACAATCATTTGCCACGCCCCGCACACAAAGAACCCCCCGCCCACGCGCCGAATGCGGCGTTGATGATCGACTTCGACAACGTGACGATGGCGATTCGGTCGGATCTCCAAACCGAGCTGAAACGCCTGCTCCAGTCGGAAATGATCCGCGGCAAGGTTGCCGTCCAGCGTGCGTACGCCGACTGGCGCCGCTACCCGCAGTACATCGTTCCCCTCTCCGAATCGTCCATCGATCTCATCTTCGCACCGGCGCACGGGGCCAATAAGAAAAACGCCACCGACATCCGCCTCGCGATCGACGCGCTGGAGCTCGTCTTCACCCGGCCTGAGATCGGGACATTCATCCTGTTGTCCGGGGATTCGGATTTTTCGTCGCTGGTGCTGAAGCTCAAGGAATACGGCAAGTATGTGATCGGCGTGGGGATCCGCGAGTCGTCCAGCGACCTCCTCATCCAGAACTGCGACGAGTACTACTCCTACAACGAGCTGGCCGGCTTCACGAAGACGAGCGACGTCGAATACGTGAAGCGCGACCCGTGGGAGCTGGTCGTGGAGGCCGTCAAGCAGATGACGGCGCACAACGACGTCATGCGCTCCGACCGCCTGAAGCAGGTGATGCAGGAGATCGATCCCAACTTCGATGAGAAGGACGCCGGGTTCTCGCGGTTCAGCAAATTCGTGATCGAAGCCGCCCGCCGCGGCCTCATCACGCTGACCAGACTCGACAACGGACAATACGAGATCGCCCTCGGTCCCCAAGTCCAGGGCGCGGCAGCCCAGCCCGCGCTCGCGGCGATGAGCGAAGCCAGCGAGAAACCCCGCAGCCGCGGAGGGCGGGGCGGCCGTGGACGAGGACGCGGCGGCCGCGACCGGGAAGAGTTGCCGGCCGCTGCTGAAGCGCCCCAGACCACCGACGAGCCCGCGCAGACTGAGGAGCCAGACGCACCGGCGGCGTCCGCGGCGGCGAAATCCGGGTTTTTCGGCGACGCGTTCGGGTTGATCAAGCAGGCCGTCGGAATGGGCTCGGACGAGGAGCCAGCTCCACAGGATGAAGCCAAGCCTATGAGTGATGAAGTTGAGGCGCCGCGTCCGGTCCTCTCGTCGCCCGATGTAGAAGAAGAAGACGACATTCCCATGCCGACTTCTTCGGCGCCGCCTCCGCCCTACAGCACGCCATCGTCGACACCCGGCGGTGTTCCGATGCGAAGCGCGCGTTTCCGCCGCGGCTCGCGCGGTGGCGCCCGCCGTCCGGGCCCAGGCGGGGTTCCCGAGATCCCGAAGATCGGCGTCGTCGAAGTAGATCCCAACTTCCATCCGCGCGCTGACGTGTTGCCTCCGAAGGCTCCTCCCGCCCCGTCGTCGGGACCCGGTCCGGAGCGCGAGGAACGTGGAGGCCGCAGTCGTGGCGGTCGTGGTGGAAGAGATCGGGGACCGCGCGCCGAGAACGGCGAGCGCGGCGAGCGCGGCGAGCGGGGAGGTCGAGGCCGCCGCGGTGGTCGTGGCGGCCGGGGTCGGGGACCGCGGCGGTTTGAATCCGAGTCTTCTGACACCCCTGTCGAGAATTCGCGGCCAGTACAGACACAGGTACCGGAGCGCTCAGAACCTCCAGCACCTCCACCTCCTCCACCGACGGTCACAAGGCTCCCTGAGACCGAACCTGGCGAATCGTTCTGGTCGAAGGTGAAACGCGGCCTGACCGGAGGAAGTGGCGGCGCCGGGAGTGGCGGAGGCGCAGCCTAACGGTGCGGGGCAGCGCCGTGCAGGCGAAGTTCTACGCGCGACCGACAGAATCGGTCGCGCGTGGGCTTTTGGGCCAAATCCTCGTCAGCGATGTCGGCGGCCGGCGCCAAGAGACCGCCGGGCGGATCGTGGAGGTCGAGGCGTACGTCGGCCCGCACGATCCGGCCTGTCACGCCTATGGCCATCGGCGTACCGCCCGCACCGAGCCGCTCTACGGGCCGCCCGGGACGGCCTACGTGTATTTCACCTACGGCATGCATTGGTGTCTGAATGCGGTGACTGAACCGCAGGATTATCCTGCGGCCGTCCTCATCCGGGCGCTCGAGCCGATTGCGGGCGTCGCCACGATGCGGAAGCGGCGCGGCAAAGAGCCGCTGTGCTCCGGTCCCGCCAGGCTCTGCGAGGCGCTCGGCGTCACCGGCGCCTTGAATGGCGTCTCACTGCAGCGGGGATTGCTCCGCATCGTCCAGGGACCGGCACCGAAACGCGGGGAGATTGCCACCGGTCCTCGCATCGGGATCACGCAGGCCGCCGACTGGCCGCTGCGGTTTTATCTCAAGGACTCGCCTTGGGTGTCGCGCTAGAACTTCCTGCGCCTGCCTAGTGCCTCTCGGTAATCCCTTCCTTCGAGGTGCCGAGGCTCAGGCGAATCCCTCCCTGGAGCGTGTGCGTGTTGCTCTCGAGCAGGAAGTTGGCGGCGCTCGACGTCAGGATGTAGTGCGCGAACACGTTCAGCTTGCTCGAGTAGTTGATCTGTAGCCCACCCATGATCCAGAAGAACGCCTTGCTCGAAAGATCATGAACGCGGTCCTGCGCTTCGACCGCCTCCCCCAGCGTGGTGCAGCTGGAGCAGTCCACTACCGGATTCAAGACCTGCATCAAGGCGAATCCGCCGCCGGCGAACGGCTCGATAATCTTTTGCGTCGGGTAGGCCACCACGCCGAACATCAGCCGGCGCACATCCTTGAACGTGACATCGCGGAAGCCGGGACCGACCGACGAATTCGAGGACGCCGGGTCGAAGATGACGGCCTGCGCATCAGCCAGAAAGAACGCCTGCTCGTAGGCGACGTATAGCGCGGTGCGGCGCGAGGTGATCAGCCAGTGGCCACCGACCATCGGGTCGTATGCCAGAGGCTGCGTGTTCGTCTTGGAAAGGAAGAAGCCACCCTGCGCGCCCCAGTACCACTGAAAGTTCGTGTTGAAGCCGTGACCCTGCTGCGGCGGAATGAAGAAGTAGGACAGACCGAGGGAGCCCTGGACCTCACCTGTGAACGCGTTGGCGTAGTACGGGTTGTCGGGACGGTACTGCGCGCGGACGTCACCGCGGAGCGCGACGTGCCGCCCGATGAACTGGCGGAACCCGAGGCCACCGTTAACGAGGTGCTGGGTAAAGTCGTAGGGGGGATCCTTCCCGAAGACCATGTGCGAGTAGCCGCCCGAGGCAAACAGGGTCAACTTGTCGTTCATCGGGAAGTTCAGCACGATAGCGCCGCTGATCGTCTGGACGGTGATGTTTTGCGTGCCAGCCGTGTTGGTCGTCGCGATGTAATCGCCCGTGGCTTCCAAGCTGAGGCGGTCACTCCAGTTGTAACTGAGGCGCGCGCCGCCGCCGAACCCGTTCTTGATCTGAAACGAGCGGTCGAACCGCCACCACGAACCGAAGCCGCCGAACTCGATGTTCTGCGAGCGCTGCGCTGCGGCGGAACCCGCCACCAAGGTTACGAATCCCACCAGGAGAACCAGCCGCTTCATCGGGACTCCTCCCACGACTCCCGCCCAAGTTAGGGAGCCGCCAATAGGACCGCGTTGAAGAGCAGCTTGAAGGTGCCGTGCGTCTGGCCCCGGAACTGGGGCCGGAACCCAAACAGGATCACCCGTCCGCTGCCTACCGGTGCCTCCACCAGCGCCGCTTTCCCTGCCAACCGCTCCTCGAACCGGGCATAGCCGGATCGCAGGGGCTGCTCGGGATACGTCGCCAAGGCCCTCGCTGGGGCCGAAACGGTGAAGGCGGCGCTATTCTCGAAATAGACTTGGAGGGACTCAGGGACCCCGAGGGTAACCGCACTTCTGGGCCCCTCTCCCTTGACCCCCCCCAAAACCGTACCGAAAATAGAGCCTGGAGCGTAAAATCGCAAAACTTGGGGACCCGATGCCTCACCGGCTAGAACGTTGACCACCGGGAGGTTAAGGCGTGCAATCGCGAAATTACTTGAACCATCGAGGCAAACGAGCGTCCCACCACCCCGAACAAATTCCGAAACAGCGGTGGCGCCCGATTCCCCGATGCCGCCTGCGTACTGCAACGGAATGCGAGTCGAATCGATGCCGCGCAGAATCGAACCACCATCGGCATCTGGCAGGACGATCACATCGAATCGCTGGCGCAACCCTCCCTTTTTGAAATCGTTGTCGTGAACTGTCGCGTAGCTGATCCCATACTGCTCGAATAACCAGCGCGTCCATCCCTCGTCGATGTTGCCCGTCCACGGTTGGTAGAGCGCGATCCGCGGCAAACGCTGGCGCGTGCGGCCCACGCCCGTCGGCGGAGCGGCGCGCGCCGCCGTCACGGTGAAGCCGTGGCGCGCCGCCTGCTCGCTCAGGATCGCGCGCGCCCTCGGGCCGCGCACCATGAGACTGTCCCCCACGATCGTGACCGTCTGACCGGCGGCGAGCAGCACCGCGACAGCGCGCGACTCCGCGTTAGTGCGGTTCTTCAGGAAAAAGACGTCACCGCTGCCTTCGATGCGTCCCGGCGTCGGGATTACGCTGTCGACCTTCACCAAATTCGCGGCAAACGGCGTGTTCACGACATCGGCGCGCACCCCCATCGTGAACGGCAACGTCCAGCCGGCGACGTCGTACGGCGGACGATCGTTGACGGGTGTGTAGTGCTGCGGCTCGAGCAGGTCTTTCGCGTGTGCGCGATAGGGCTGGGCCATCGGCACGACGAGCGAGCCGGCCGAATAGGTCCGGCCCTCCACGGAAAACGGCTCGGCCGCGCGCCAGACCTCGACACCGCCGGCCGCGAGGACGTTGGCCAGCGCCGTCCAGCTCTCCGCGTCTCTCTGCTCGGCCGGTAACACATACGCGAATGGATTGCCGGCGAGACCGGCCTCGACGGCCCGCCGTCCCAATCCGACAAAGCGGTCGATCACGTTGACGCGGTCGCGCGCCGCCAGGTGCACCAACGCCTCGGACGTGATGAGCTCGTAGCGCACGATATCACCCAGGTGCCACGTCCCACCGGGCCACGGCGCGGGATAGTTCACGCCCCGCCCGGGCTGGCGAACGGAATCGACGGAGAGCGTGATCGGGGAGCCGAGTCGCGTGCTCGCGGCCTCGGTGAGAATGCCGATCATGTTGTGCCGCGTGGGCGTCGAGCGAAAGCCGCCGTGCCACCACAGATCATAGGTCTGCTGATGAGCGACTCCGGTCATCCCGGCGTCGTACAGCGCGGATGCCATCTGCGCGCCAACGAGATTGATGCCCGCCACGATCGCGGGGTCGAGATTAGGATTGACCGGATCCTGGAACGGAGGCACGAAGAGCCGCACGCCGTTCGCGCCCATCTGGTGCACGTCGTAGACGATCTCGGGAAACCATTCCTTGTACAGCATCCGTGTGACGAGCCGCGTCTCGACCTGCGTCAGCATGAACCAGTCACGATTGTTGTCGTGACCGATGTACTTGTGGTAGAGCCACGGAAGCGGACCGCCCTCGTACCGCGTCCCTTTGTAGCGCCGATACCAGCTCACGACCGTGTCGAGGCCGTCGGGATTCATCGACGGGATCATCAACACGACCACCGAGTCGAGGAGGCGGCGCAGCTCGGGATCGGTCGTGAGCCGGTATGCGAGGGTCATGCCCATCTGGCTCGACGCAACTTCCGTCGAATGGATGTTATTGCTGATCAGGATGACGGCGGGTTGCCGGCTGCGGATCTCTGCCAGCGCGGTATCGGTCAGCCGGCGCGGATCCGCGAGCAGCGCCTGCGCCCGTTTGATCTCGGTCAGGCGTTGCTGATTGGCGGGTGATGTGATCGTCATCAGGAGGAACGGACGGCCTTCGGTCGTGCGACCCAGCGTGTCCACATGGACGTAGCGACTCTGCAGAGCAAGGCCGTTCAGATAACCGCTGACCTGCTTCCAATCGGCGAGGTTCGAGTCGGCTCCCGGTTCGAAACCAAGAGCGGCGGATGGGCGGATGGGCGGTTCGGCGGTTTGTAACAACGCGAGCAGGAGGAGAGGTGTCATCAGATGAGCCCCAGTTTTGAACCCACCTTCTTAAAGGCACGGAGAGCGAAATCGAGGTCATCGCGCGAATGCGCGGCCGAGAGCTGGCAGCGGACACGCGCATGTCCTTGCGGTACAACAGGATAGCCGAACCCGGTCACGAAGACCCCCTCGGCGAGCAGCAGCTCGCTCATGTGAATCGCCTTCGCCGTCTCGCCCAGGATTACCGGGACGATCGGCGTCTCGCCCGCCAGCGGTTTGAAGCCGAGGGAAAGCAACTGCTCGCGGAAATAGCGCGCGTTCTGATGCAGGCGGGTGACGAGCTGAGGGTGCGCCTCGACATACTGAACCGCTGCCAGCGCGCTGGCAGCGACGGTGGGCGGGAGTGCGTTGCTGAACAGCTGCGGCCGGGACCGCTGCGTGAGATAGTCGGTGAGCGCGGCCGGGCCGGCGGTGAATCCGCCGGCCGCGCCGCCCAGCGCTTTTCCCAGCGTCGAGGTGATCACGTCGATCTGGCCGAGCATGTCGTAATGCTCGGCGGTGCCGCGGCCGGTCTTCCCGAGGACGCCGGTCGCGTGGGAGTCATCGACGGCGAGCACCGCGTCGTACTTCCGGGCCAGCTCGACGAGATCGGGCAGCTTCGCGACATCGCCCTCCATCGAGAAGATGCCGTCGGTGAAGATCAACTTGCGTCGCGCCTTGCCGGCGGCGCGCAGCTTCTCTTCGAGGTCGGCCATGTCGGAGTGCTTGTAGACCGCGGTCTGGCACTTGGTGATCGCTTTGGCGAGGCGAATCGAATCGATGACCGACGCGTGGTTCAACTGATCGGAGATGACGACGTCTGGCTCGCTCAGGACGGTGGCGCAGAGCCCTTCATTGGCGTTCCAGCAGCTGACGTAGCTGAGTGACGACTCGCAGCCGACGAATCGCGCCAGCGCCTTCTCGAGCTCGCGATGCACGGTGAACGTCCCGCAAATGAAGCGCACCGACGCGGTGCCGGCGCCCCAGCGCTCGAGCGCGTCCTTGCCGGCCTGGACGACCTCGGGGACGGCACACAGGCCGAGGTAGTTGTTGGAGGAGAGGATGACGACTTCGCCGCGTCCTTCCATCCGCACGCGCGGCCCCTGCGGTGAGTCGAGGTAATTGAGCCGCTTGTAGACGCCCTCCCTCCTGAACTCCGCGAGCTCGTCCTGCAACTGCGCGATGAAGCTCATGCGATCTCCAGAATGACTTTGCCGGCGTCACCCGAGCGAATGGCGGCGAGGGCCTCGTCTATTTTGGCGAGCGGGAATTTGTGTGTGATGACGGGACGGGGGTCGAACTGCCCATTGGTGAGGAAGCGACGCATCTGGTGCCAGGTCTGGTACATCTTGCGGCCAATGACGCCGTACACCGTGATCCCCTTGAAAATGATCTCATTGGCAAAGTCCACCGGGACTTCGCCGTCCGGGATCCCGAGCAGCTGCACGCGCCCGCCCAGTCGCACGGCCGCGAACGCCTGGTGCAGCGCCGACGGCACACCCGACATCTCGCACACCACGTCGGCGCCCTCTCCACCGGTCTCGGCGAGCACCGTCTTCACCACGTCGTCCTTGGCAGCGTTGATCGTCACGTGCGCGCCCATCTTGGTGGCAAGCGCCAGGCGCTTGGGATTCACGTCGGACGCGATCACCTTGGAGGCGCCCGCCGCGCGCGCGATGCCTACGGCGAAGCAGCCGATCGGACCGCACCCGACGACGAACACGAAGCTGCCGGGAATCTCCGCGGTCAGCACCGTATGAAACGCGTTCCCCATCGGGTCCATGATCGCACCGACTTCGGTGGGGATGTTTCCGCCATCGAGCGTCAGCACGTTGGTCGCTGGCATCACGATGTACTCGGCGAAGGCGCCGTCGCGATCCACGCCGATGATGCGCGTGTTCTTGCAGATGTGACTGTTCCCGGTGCGGCACTGGAGACAGTGACCGCACACGATGTGGCCTTCGGCGGTGACGAGGTGACCCGCCCGGAGCCCCGTGACGCCGTCGCCGACCGACTCGATCTCGCCGGCGAATTCGTGCCCGACCACGATGGGTGGGCGGATGCGGCCCTGGGCCCACGGGTTCCAATCGGCAATGTGCACGTCGGTGCCGCAGACGCCGGCGTGACGGACGGCGATCAGTACCTCGCCGGGGCCTGCCACCGGCTTCGGGACGGTCTTGACCGACAAGCCCGGGGCGCGGGCGGCTTTCACAATCGCTTGCATGTGGGTCGTCGATTCGGGCGATGGGCGGCAGGGAATCTATGCAGCACGGGGCGGCAGCGTGAGCCCGGCGGGATATCTTAGGGCGTGGCCCCCCCCCCAACGATTCGCGAAGCGACGACGCCCAACACGCATGCCACGGTGGCCGCGCTCCTCGCGCAAGAGCCTCGTTGCCGCCGCTTGCTCGACATCCCCTGCGGCGAGGGGGCGTTCGTAAACCGCATCCGCGCCGCCGGGTACGAGGTGCACGCCGCCGACATTCAGTCCCTGCTCAAGATTCCTGGCGTCCCGTTCTCGCATGCAGACATGAACGCACCATTGCCGTTCGCCAACGACAGCTTCGACGCGGTGGTGTGCATCGACGGGATCGAGCACTTGGAACGGCCCTTTGACTTTGTCCGCGAGTCCCGGCGGATCCTGCGGCCGGGGGGCGTGCTACTCCTCTCGACGCCCAACATCACCGCGCTCCGCTCACGCTGGCGCTGGTTGCTCACCGGTTTCCACAACAAGGGCAAGACGCCGCTCGACGAGACGGCGCCGAACCCCTGGCATCACATCGGTCTCATGTCGTTTCCGGAGATCCGCTACTTGCTCCACAGCAACGGTTTCCGAATCACGGCCATCGCGGCCAACCGGGTAAAGCCGGTGAGTTGGCTGTACGCACCGCTGTTGCCGCTCGCGTGGCTCGTGACGGGCTTGGTGTTTCGCCGGTGGGAGAAGGATCCCGCAATGCGCCGGCGAGATGCCGAGGTGCGCCGGCAGATCTACTCGACACCCGTGGCGTTCGGCGAGACTCTGATCGTGAAGGCGGTCTGCACGAAGCCCGCGTGACGGGTCAGAAGATCGAGCGGGTGAACCCGCCGTCCACCTGGAGCACGGCGCCGGTAACGTAGCTGGCCCGTTCGGAGACGAGGAACGCTACCGCAGCCGCCAATTCCTCGGGCGTGCCGACCCGATGCATCGGAATCTCCGTCAGGCGTTGCTTCATCATCTCGGGCCGGGCCTTGGTGAGCTCTGCGATGCGCTCGGTCGCAATGAACCCCGGACAGATGCTGTTCACCGTGATTCCGTCCGTCGCGACCTCGTCCGCGAGCGCCTTGGCAAAGCCGAGGACACCGGCGCGCGCGGTGGAGGAGAGGATGAGGCCGGGCAGCGGCTGCTTGGCCGCGACGGAGACGAGACAGATGATCCGGCCCCACTTCGCCTTGCTCATGATCGGCACGGCGGCGCGCGTCAGGTGCACTGTGGACAGCAGATTCAAGTCGATCGCCTTTTGCCAGGCGTCCGCGGGCTGGTCTTTGAACGATGCCGCGGGCGGGCCACCGGCATTGCAGAAGAGCACATCCAGCCGACCGAATTTCTTGGCGACGTCGTGGACCAGCCGCTCAGCCTCGGCCGGGACGCTGACGTCCGCGGGAAATGGCGCGTTGGGGCCGCGGCCGTTGATCGCGACCTGCGCGCCCTCTTCCGTGAGCACGGTGGCGACCGCGCGGCCGATGCCGCGCGTACCTCCGCAGACCAGCGCGACCCGCCCATTGAGTCCGAGGTTCATGCGCGCTCGAGACGCACGGCACAGACCTTCAGCTCGGCCATCTTCGCGTACGGGTCCAGCACGGGGTTGGTCAGCAGATTGGCGGCGGCTTCACGGAAGTGGAACGGCACGAACACCTGCCCGCGCGCGACGCGATCGCTGATGCGCGCGGCGGTGATCATCGAGTTGCGCCGCGACGTGATCCGGAGCAATTCGCCCTCCTGGACGCCGATCTGCTTTGCATCCTCGGGATGGATCTCGACGATCGCCGTCGGCTCGCGGGCATCGAGGCCGCTCGCACGCCGCGTCATCGTGCCGGTATGCCAGTGATAGAGCTGCCGGCCGGTGTTCATCACGAACGGATATTCGTCGTCAGGAAGCTCGACGGGATCGGTGTACGCGACGGCCACAAATGTGGCACGGCCGTCGGCCGTCGGAAACGCGTGGTCGAACAGGAATGCGGTGCCGGGATGCGTGTCGTCCGGAACCGGATACTGCAAACCCGCGCCTTCCAGCCGTTCGTACGTGACGCCGCGCCAGTTTGGCGTCACGCGCGCGATTTCGCGCATGACGTCCTCGGCGCTCCGGAACGTCGTGGACAGGCCGAGCCGGTTGGTGAGATCCATCAGGATCTCGAGGTCGCCGCGGGCGTCGCCCGGCGAGTCGACCGCCTTGTGGCTCAGCTGGATGCGGCGCTCGGTATTGACGAACGTGCCCGTCTTCTCGGCGAAGCTCGAGCCGGGCAGCACGACGTCGGCGTAGCGCGCCGTCTCCGTCAGGAAGAGGTCCTGCACCGCCAGAAACTCCAGCTCCTGGAACCAGTGCTCGGCGTGGGCGATGTCGGGGTCCGAGATGACCGGGTTCTCACCCATGATGTACATGCCGCGCACGCCGCTCTCGGGCTTCACCACCTCGGTGACCATGAGGCCGCTCTTGAGCGACAGCGACTCCTCGGGCACGCTCCAGGTTTTGGCGAAGCGCTCGCGCACCTTGCGATCGCCGACCGGCTGATAGTCGGTATAGACGAATGGAATCGCGCCGACATCGGACGCGCCCTGCACGTTGTTCTGCCCGCGAATCGGCAGCATCGCCGCTCCCCAGCGGCCGATCATGCCGCACGCGAACATCATGTTGAGGAACGAGGTCACGATGTCCGTGCCGTTGGCGTGCTGCGTGAGGCCCATCGCCCAAAGGGAGCTGGTGTTCGGGCCGCGCGCGTACATCTCGGCGGCGCGGCGAATCTTCTCCGCCGGGATACCGGTGATCTTGGCGGCCTTGTCCGGCGTGTAGGGCGCCACTGCAGCACGCACTTTGTCGAAGTCGTGCGTGCGCTCGGCAATGAACTGCTTGTTCTCGAGTCCCAGCGCGAGGATGTGGTTCAACATCGCCGAGTAGAGGGCGACGTCGGTGCCGGGCTGCATCTGGAGGTGGATGTCGGCGCGCCCGGCGAGCTCGGTGCGCCGCGGATCGGCCACGATCAGCTTGGCGCGCTTCTCGTGCGCGCGCTTGAGCGCCGCGCCGAACACCGGGTGCGACTCGGTCGTGTTGGCGCCCGCGATGAAGATCACGTCACACGCCTGCTCGATCTCCCGCATCGAGCCCGATGCCGCCGCGGTGTTGATCGCGCGCTGCATCGCCGCCACCGACGTCGAATGACACAGCCGGGTGCAGTGGTCCACGTTGTTTGTCCCCAGCGCGCCGCGGAACATGCGCATCATCAGATAGTTCTCTTCGTTCGAGCATTTCGCCGATGAAAAGCAGGCGAGTGCATCGGGCCCGCGGGCGGCCTTGATCCGCAGCAGCTCCTGCGCCGTTAGCTCGAGGGCTTCGTCCCAACTGGCTGCGCGGAACGGCGAGTACCAGTCATCGGGTGTCGCGACCCGATCGCGGATGTCCAGGTCGAGCCGCTCGAGCAATGGCAGCTCGCGCACGCTCTTGCCGGTCGCGCGGGGCGGGGTACCGGGCTTGTCGCGCCGGCCCTCACCCTCGATTGTGCGCCAGGGACCAGCCCGGCGCTCGGCCCCTTTTGGACCTTTCCAGATCCAGCGACCGCCTTCCTTCGTCCATCCCTTCCTGATCAGAGGTCGAGTCAGCCGGTCGCGATGCTGCGGGAAATCGTAGCCGAAGCGCCCTTTCACACAGGTGGAGCCCTGGTTGGGTGTGTTCAGCTCGATGTCGGGGGAGGTGACGCGCATGACCTTGTTGGCGGCAACGTGCAGATCGACCTGGCAGCCGACCCCGCAGTAGGGACAGACCGAGCGCACGACCCTGTCCGGATGACGGATCTGCTCGGGGGCGAAGCGCTGCCGCGGCATCACTTCGAAAATCGCGCCGGTGGGGCAGACGCGAACGCACTCGCCGCACCAGGTGCAGCCCGCCTTATCCGGATCGCCGTCCGCGCCGACGATGATTTCGGCGTGCTCGCCGCGGAACCCGACATCGAGCACTCCCACCACCTGAATGTCCTCGCAGGCGCGCACACAGCGCGTGCACAGGATGCACGTGGACATGTCGTGCCGGATCATGGGATCGCCGGGCCGCTCGTCGCCGGAGCGCAGCGGCAGATCGCGGCTTTCGACGGCGGTCGGGACGACGTCGTACCGCACGAGGTAGCGCTCGAACTCGTTGCGCGGGTTGGCCCGACCACCATTACGGAGATGATCGGCGGGGTAGCGTTCGGCGAGGAGTCGGAGCACGCCCTTGCGGTTTTCGACCGCGGCGTGCGATTGCGTTGTCACGACCATTCCGTCCGCGACCTTGGTCGCGCACGCCGGAATGAGCTTGGCCTGGCCTTCGACGGAGACGAGACAGATACGGCAGTTCCCGACGATGGGCAGGGTGGGATACCAGCACAGGGTGGGTATCTCGATGCCGGCGGCTCGCGCGGCATCGAGGATGGTTTGCCCGTCAGATGCGCTTAAGGAACGGCCATCGACTTTGAGACTCGGCATGCCTGATAAATAGGCCGCCGAGTGTGAGTGGCAAGGCTAGATCTTGGGGTCTACCGGGAGGTGGCGATGCGTGTGATCGCCATCTTCCCCTTCATCGAGGAACCAGCAGTACGCCCAGATCTTGGCGGGCCGGAGAATCTGCCGGCCGGCTCGCAGGATGATGCCCATTGGTTCATCGTCGAGGATCATAGGAAGGCTTGTCATGCCTGCCAGCCAAGCAACAATCTTGCCGCTGGGCTCGCCTGCTACGTGCCGACGTACCAAGGTGTTATGAACTTGAGCGAAGCCCGAAGGGTCAATCAGACACGTTCAATGCCGTGTCGAGCTGACGCGGCGGCTTGATCGCCGTAAATCCGGATCGCTTGGACCGGCGACCCGTTTGCACCTGCCAGCCTCTGTACAGCATCTGGAGCGCTTCGGGGGCCAGGGGAATGACTCCGCGATTCTCGTTCGCCGGCGGCAGAATGACATGCACGCCCCCCGACGGCGTCCGCACCTGAAGATCGGCGATCAGCGACGCTCGCTGCTTGGCGCGCAGCTGGCCGAGACTCCCCGGCGCGATTGCCACCAACGAGGGCGACAGGTCGGGGAACCAGCTCCCGAAATTGATGACCAGCGCCTGAAACGCGCCGGCGAGCTGTTCGGCGACGGCGCGACCCTCCGCCGCTTCGACGGCTCCCAGATCCTGATCCAGCAGGAACACTTCGGCGTCGTGCGCCGCCAGGAACAGCGCCTCGCCCAGCGCGGGGGCGCCGAGCACGACGATGACGTCGCCGGGCTCGATTCGGGCGGCCCAGGGGACGATGGGATGAGCGCGGTCCAGGCCCCAATGCGTCGGTGCCCGCTGCGCTTCCCGCAGCGCGCGATGCTTCTGGCGCCAGCGCGGAAACGACGGCAGCCGAAGGCGACGGGCGATGATGCGATCGACATGCTCGAGCAGCAGCACCTCGGTGAGCAGATATTGGTCCTGGGCGCTCGCCTGCAGCTCGCGCACTGCCTCGTCGCCGATTTTCAGGAGCTCGGCGCGCGGTACCGTGTTCTTGTACTCCTCCAGCCGCTGCAGGATGAACTCCTGATACTCCTGCTTGAGAGACCGCGGCGTGCGGCGCACGGGCGTCATTCCCGTGCTTTTGGTGCGTTCGAACGGCAGGGAGGTCAGCATGGCTCCACGTGCACCGTCACCTCTTCGAGCTCCAGATCTTTCTTCAGACGCTCTTCGACCGCGTCCGCGATCGCGTGGGCGTCGGCGACATTGGCCGAAGAATCCACGGCGATCGTGACCTCGGCGTAGCGGACGCCCCCACCGGCGTTACCCCCGCGTGACCGAATGCCGTAGGCGCTCTTCACGCCTTTGACGGCCTGCGCCGACTGCCGGATCGTCGGCGCGGGGATGGCGCGCTCGTCCACCAGGACAGGCACCGCCCGCGACAGGATCTGATATGCCACACGCACGATCAGCAGCGCGATCACGATCGCGACGACCGGGTCCACCCAAGTCAGCCCGCCGCGGGAAAGCAGGACGCCGATCAACACGCCGATCGTGATGAAGACGTCGGTGCGGGTGTGCGCGGCGTCCGCGATCAACAGCTCGCTCGACAGCTCGTGACCTCGTCGATTCTCGTACCATGCGACGACGATGTTTGTGGCGAGCGTCGCGAAGAGGAGACCGAGGGCGATGTTGGTTACCTGAACGGAGTGGCCTCCCGCAGCAAGGTGACCGATCGCGCTGCGTACCAGCTCGAAGCACGTGACGGACAGGAACACGACTATCGCGAGCGCGCCCAGCGTCTCGAACTTGCCGTGACCGTACGGATGGTCCTCGTCGGGTTCCTTGGCAGCGACCCGCACGACCACGAGACCCAAGACGTTGTACGCGGCGTCGACCGACGAGTGCAGGGCGTCGCCGAGCACGGCGAGTGAACCCGCCAAGGAGCCGATCGTGGCCTTGGTGATGAGCACGGCGATGTTGGCCACGAGCAGTCCGCCGAGCACGCGACGCACGGCGCGCGACCGTTCCAGGGCTTTGTCCGCTGGGGACATGGTGTGTAAGCTTGTGATGGGGGCTGATTTAGTCAACTTACTTGACAATATTTAGACAATTGTATAAATGTCTATACCATGGACGATTCACTTTTCCGGGCCTTGGCCGACCCGACACGGCGCAAAATCCTCGAGCTGCTGACCGAGAAAGATCGGACGGCGGGGGAGATCGCCGAGCAGTTCCCGATCGCGTTCGCCTCCGTGTCGCACCACCTCGGCGTGCTCAAGGCGGCCGACCTCGTCGCCACCGAGCGCGAAGGCCAGTTCATCCGCTACCGGCTCAATACGACCGTCTTTCAGGAAGTCGTGCGCTACTTCATGACCCGCTTTGGCGGGGAAGGAGAAAAGCATGCGTAGCCGCTGGTTTGGTCTCGTGATTGCAGCGGTGGCCGTGGCTGTCTCGATCTGGGCCTACCCGCGACTGCCCCCGATCGTCGCGACGCATTGGAACGTGCGCGGCGCGCCGGACGGGTTTTCCAGCCGGGCCGTGGCGGTCTCGATCATGCCGCTCGTCATCATCGCGTTGACGGGATTGTTCAACGTGCTGCCCAAACTGGACCCGCGGCGGGCGAACTACGCCAAGTTCATCGACACCTATTGGCTGATCGCCAATGCCGTCATCCTCTTCATTCTGATCGGCCACGGGATGATCATCGCCACCGGTCTCGGCTATCCCGTGAAGGTTGACCGGTTCCTGCCGATCGGCGTCGGCTTGCTTTTCATCGTCCTCGGCAACTACCTCACGCGCGTCGAGCCCAACTGGTTCGTCGGCATTCGCACGCCGTGGACGCTCTCGAGTGACACCGTCTGGCGGAAGACACATCGCACCGGCGGGTGGTTAATGGTCCTCGGAGGCTTCGTCATCGCGGCGTCTGTCTTTCTGCCGCAGGGCGCCTTCCTGCCCCTGCTCATCGCGGCGGTCGTCATCATGTCGGTGATTCCGATCGTGCAGTCGTACGTCCTCTGGAAGCGAGAACAACATGATCGTCCTTAGCCTCGTGCTCGTCGCCATGAGCGTACAGTCTGCTGACACCATCGCACCAGCGGCAGCGGTGGAGTCGCCCTACACGATCACGAGCGGCGCCCTGGAGTTGGGAGGAACGCTGGTCATGCCGCGTGGCGCGACCGGGGGGGGGCGCGTGCCCGTCGTCCTGATCATCGCCGGCTCCGGTCCCACCGATCGGAATGGCAACTCGCTGATGGGGATCCGGCCGAATTCCTACGCGCAGCTCGCCTGGCAATTGGCCGAGCACGGCATTGCGTCGCTGCGCTACGACAAGCGCGGGATGCCGGGAACCAAAGGCACGTTCGACATGACGAAAATGACGTTAGATGATTTCGCGGCCGACGCGCGTGCGGCGGCGGAATCGCTGGCGCACGATTCACGATTTTCAAAGGTGGTGTTGCTGGGACACAGCGAAGGATCGGCGTTGGCCCTGATCGCGGCGCGCCAGGGTGCGCCGATCGCGGGGGTGATCAGCGTGTCCGGTTTGGGCCGATCGCTGGGTGTCGTGATGCGGGAGCAGCTCGCGAGGCAGTTCGACAGCGCGACGCTGGTCCGCTACGACACCTCCATGGCGCAGTATCTGCGCGGCGAGCAGCCGAAGGACGTGCCGCCGCAGCTCGGACCCCTCTTCGTCCCGATCAATCTGTCATTCATGAAGTCACTGACCTCGTTCGATCCACCTGCGGCGATCCGCGCGGTCCGCCAGCCCGTGCTCATCGTGCAGGGAGGTCGGGACCTGCAGGTGACGGTCGCGGATGCGGAGCGGCTGCATACGGCCAAGCCTGATGCCCAGCTCGTCATCGTGCCGTTGGCGAATCACGTGCTGAAACAGGCGACGGACACCACGCTTGTAGGCCAAATGCCGACTTATCAGAATCCCACCGTGCCGATCATGCCGGACGTGGCCAACGCGATCGCAGACTGGATGTTCAAGCCAACGCCCGGAGTAAGACGCCCTTGAGGTAACCGGTCTCAGGGACATTGAGCAGCTCCGGATGATCAGCGGCGGCGCCGGTGGCCGCGATAAACTGCATGCGGCGACCGGAGTCACGGGCCGCATCGACCAGCATTGCGTTGAAAACATCGCGGCTCACGTGGTACGAGCATGACGACGTAAACAGCACGCCATCCGGCGCCAGGATCTTCATCGCCCGGAGATTGATCTCCTTGTAGCCGGCGACGGCACGCTCGAGATTGGCTTTTGTCTTGGCGAACGCAGGCGGATCGACCACGATCGTGTCGAACTGCTCCCGCCGCCGCTCCAGCTCGCGGAGCAGGTCGAACGCATTCCCTTCGCGCCAGTCGATGTTGCTGATCCTATTGAGACGGGCATTTGCGGCACCGCGTGCGAGCGCTTCGGTACTCTGATCGACTGCCACAACCTCTGTTGCCCTCCGCGCGAGGTGCAACGCGAATGAGCCGTGATATGTGAAGAGATCGAGGGCGCGACCGCCCGCACGGGTGTGCTGTCCGACCAGCGCCCGATTCTCACGTTGGTCGAGAAAGGCACCCGTTTTCTGGCCTGACCAAGGTGCAGCGAGGTACTTCAGACCATCCTCGACAACCTCCACAACTTCAGGAACCTGGCCGAAGGCCAGCAGAACTTCCGCAGGCAAGCCCTCGTGACGCCGTACAGCCGCGTCGTTGCGGAGCAGGATGCCTTCGGGAGCGAGCGCCGCCGTGATTCCCGCGAGCACCTCCGCCCGCGCGGTCTCCAGCCCCGCCGACAGCAGCTGCGCGACGATCCACGGTCCGTACTTGTCGATGATGAGCGACGGCAGGCCATCGGCCTCGGCGTGCACGACGCGCCACGCGCTGGCGGCGATGCCGTTGCGGCGAGCCGCCGCCGCCGCGATCCGCGCGGTCCACCACGTCGCATCGATGGACTCGCTACCACGCGTGAGGAGGCGTAGCCGGATCTCCGAGCTCGGCGAGTAGAGCGCCTGGCCGAGGAACTTGCCCTTGCGATCCCTGACGGGAACGATGCCCGGCTTCTTATCGGGCTCTTCAGCGACGTCGCTGCGATAGATCCAGGGATGGCCTTGCTTCCAGCGCTCGGCGCCGCGGGCGGTGATTTTGACCGTCATCGGTCCGGACGTAGCTTCGCCGCGTCCCGCAGGTAGATATGTTTCAGCGCCTGCTGTGGCTTGGCTGTGTAGAAATGCAGCAGCACTCGGATGCAGCGCCGCAAGCCGGTGGGCACGGCGACTTCCGCGGCCCCGAGCAGCGGCACGTCGGTCCAGCCGAGCCTGCGGGCGGCGCGAGCGGGATACTCGGCGGTGAGGTCTGGGGACGACGTGAAGATCGCGCTCTCGACGTCTTCCGGCGCGAAACCGTTCGCCTCCTGAAGCGCGGAGAGCAGCTCCTCCGTCGCCTCGAGAATCGCCTCACTCGTATTGGCGGTTGCTGTGGTCGCTCCACGCAGGCCGCGCAGGATCTTGGTCATGTCGCTTGCCGATCAGTTGCGCTTGATGGTGATCACCGATCCCGTTCTCCTCAAGGGGCGGGATGCGGTCACGGTCTGCCGCGCCGCGGTGCAGGGCGGCGCGACGATGATTCAGGTCCGCTGGAAAGATGGCGTGCCGGCCGAGATTGTGGAGTTGACTCGCGCGCTGGTTGCCGCCCTGCCGGTTCCCGTCCTGGTCAATGACCGCGCGGATATCGCGCTCGCCGCTGGCGCCGCCGGCGCCCACCTCGGCTGGGATGATCCGCCCCTCGACGCCCTGCGCCCACACCTGCCCGCCGGGTTTCTGCTCGGCCTCTCCGTCGGGTCGCCGGAGGAGGCGGCCCGCGCGCCGGCAACCGCCGACTACTGGAGCGTCGGTCCCTGTTTTGCCACTCCGACAAAAGGCGATGCCGGAGCACCCCTCGGCCCGGACGGTTTCGCCGCGCTCGCGCGCCTGGCGCCCGAGGGCTGTCCGGTGATCGGCATCGGGGGGATCACGCCGGAAAACGCTCGATCGATCATCGCTACCGGCGCGACGGGCGTCGCGGTTGTTGGCGCGGTGCTTGGGGCGAGTGATCCGGCTGCTGCCGCCGGCGCCTTCGGCGTCCTCCGGCGACCTTCGGCGTCTTAGCGCCGCTGTCTCACCCTTCGAATCGCCGCCAAATGATCATTGTACGTCGCCGAGAAGATGTGCTTCCCATCCGGCTGCGCGACGAAGTAGAGATAGCCGACCGGCGCCGGATACAGCGCCGCGATGATGCTCGAGTCGTTGGGCTGCGTGATGGGGCCCGGCGGTAACCCGGGATTCAGGTACGTGTTGTAGGGCGAGCGAATCTGCAGCTGCTTCTCCCACACCCGCCGCATCCGGCGGCCGTGCGCGTAAATGATCGTCGGGTCGGCCTGCAAAGCCATGCCGCGCTTGAGCCGGTTGTGATAGACGGCGGAGACATACGGCCGGTCCGGACGATACCGTACCTCGGCCTCGATGATGGAGGCGAGCGTGACGATCTCGTGCCGCGTCATGTTGAGCTCGGCGAGGCGCCCGTCCCATTCGGGCTGCCAGCGCGCGATGAATTCGTGCGTCATGAGCTTCACGAGCTCGCGCGCGCGCATGCGCATCGGCACGACATACGTGGTCGGATACATGTAGCCGTCCACGCCTGCCCGACTCGACAGAATGCCGAGCTCGCGCTCCAGCGACGTGTCGCCCATGGCGGCGATGAAGGAGTCGCGCGGCACGCCCAGCCAGGAACGGGCGCGCTCGGCAACCTCGAATCCCATCATCCCTTCGGTGACGGTGAAGCGGACCTCGAGGCCACGGCCGCTCTTCAGCGTGCTGACCACGCTGCTCCAACTCTCATCGCGGTCGAAGGTGTATACGCCGCTCTTCAGGTTGGACGGCAGACCGCGCACTCTCGCGTAGAGGCTGAACCAGTCGCGGCTCTCGATCACGCCCCGCGACTCGAGGGAATCGAGCGCCTGGTAGTAGGTCGCGCCGCGGGGAATGATGACCATGATCTTCTCGGACACCGACTGATACCTGGCGGGATCCGGTGAGCTGCAGGAAACCGCGAAGCAAACCAACATCATGCGTGCGACGTGCGACGTGCGGCGTAGAAGCCTGCATTTCTGCGCCGCACGCGACACACCCCACGCCGCACGGGAAGTCACAGCGCCGATCCGCGCTTCGCGTCGAGATAGTGTTGCAGCAGTAAGGCCGCCGCCATGGCATCGAGATCGGCCTTGCGGCCGCGCGTCGAGCCGCCCATTTCCCGGACGGCGGCCAGCACGCGTGCCGTGGTCATTCGCTCGTCCCACATGGTCACCTCCAGCCCCCCCCCCTCGGGTACGCGCCGTTTGATAGCATCGGCGAGCTCCCGAGCGGCGTGAGCGGCGTCACCTTCAGCCCCCGCTTCATCCAGCGGTATACCGACGATAATGCCTACGACCTGATTGTACGTGATGTGGTCGAGCAGCTGCGCCATCGGGAATCGCTTCCCGGGGCGGCGGGTGAGCGTGGTGAGCGGTTGGGCGAGTGTCTGCGTTTCGTCGGAGAGGGCGAGGCCGATCCGGCGCTCGCCCCAGTCGACTGCGAGAAGCCTGCCTTTCACCCTTGCGACATCGTCTGGAAGAATTCCGCGTTCGTTTTCGTGCGCTTCAGCCGCTCGAGCAGGAACTCGATTGCTTCCACGGGCGGCATGTCGGACAGGAAGTTCCGCAGCAGGTAGACCTTGTTCAGCTCTTCCTTCGTCAGGAGCAATTCCTCCTTACGTGTGCTCGTGCGCTGCACGTCGATCGACGGGAACGTCCGCCGCTCGGCGATGCGCCGGTCGAGAATGACTTCGGAGTTGCCGGTGCCCTTGAACTCCTCGAAGATGACCTCGTCCATACGCGAGCCGGTATCGATCAGCGCCGTGGCCAGAATCGTCAATGAACCGCCGCCCTCGATGTTGCGCGCGGCGCCGAAGAACCGCTTGGGCTTCTGCAGCGCGTTGGCGTCGACACCGCCCGACAGAATCTTGCCCGAATGCGGCACCACGACGTTGTGGGCGCGGCCCAGCCGCGTGATCGAGTCGAGCAGGATCACGACGTCCTTGCCGTGCTCGACCAGGCGCTTCGCCTTTTCGATCACCATGTCGGCCACTTGCACGTGCCGGTCCGCCGGTTCGTCGAACGTGGACGACACGACCTCCACGTTCGGCCCCTTCACGTTCTCCTCCATATCGGTCACCTCTTCGGGCCGCTCGTCGATCAGCAGCACGATCAGGTAAACCTCAGGGTGATTCTCGATGATGGAGTTGGCGAGCTTCTGCATCAGGATGGTTTTGCCGGCCTTGGGCGGCGAGACGATCAGGCCGCGCTGGCCTTTGCCGATGGGCGACAGAATGTCCATCACGCGCATGGACAGATCGCCGTCTTTCCGCTCCAACTTGAGCTGCTGTTCCGGATAGCGCGGCCGCAGGTTGTCGAAGGCGACGCGGTGCTTGGCTTTTTCGGGCTCTTCGCCGTTGACGACTTCGACTTTCAGCAGGGCGAGATAACGCTCGCCTTCCTTCGGCGGCCGCACCTGGCCCGTGATCGTGTCGCCGGTGCGGAGATCGAACCGCTTGATCTGGCTCGGCGAGACGTAGATGTCGTCGGGACCGTACAGGTAGTTCCAGTCGGCGCTGCGGAGGAATCCGTAGCCTTCCGGCAGGATTTCGAGGACGCCCTCGCCGCGGAGAACGGTGTCGGAATCGAGGAGTGATTGCTCGATGCGGAAAATGAGATCCTGCTTGCGGAGCCCAGAGTAGTTGGTGATGTTCAGGCTCTCGGCCATCGCGTGTAGTTCTGCGACGGACTTTCTCTTTAATTCGGCGATATCCACGTGTGCTTCAGCTCCGTTTGGCGATACGGCGGGGGGAACCCCGGGATGGGGATTGGTCCTGGTTGAAAATGGAAACTTGGGATTTTGGCGGTGTGCGAACGCTCAAGTATAGTACGCGGCAGTGACCCTCACAAGGTTTCTGCTGGCGTGGCGCACCACTCCCCTCCACGATCGCGAAGTTGTTGACGCACTTGTAGATCCGGCCCACGCCGCACCCTCGGCGGATCTCGCCGCGGCCCTCCGCCAATGGCCGGGGACGTACTACTGGTCCAGCGAGCGGGATGGGCGTCATCTCGTCCTCACGCGACCCACGATCAAACCGCGCGAACCGTGGCTGCTGCACGTGTTGCTGTTTGCGGCGACGCTCTTCCTGACCACGATGTCCGGCGCGCTGATCGCGAACGCGCTCCCTCCTGATCTCGGCGTGCTCTACAATCCGGCCGCCTGGGATCTCGCCTTCTTTCGTGGCTGGGCAGCGGGGTTTTCATTCTCGCTCCCACTGCTCGCCATCCTCCTGTGTCACGAGATGGGTCACTATCTGACCGCGCGCCAGTACCAGGTGAATGTGTCGCCGCCCCATTTCCTTCCGGGACCGCCGCCGCCCGTCGGAATCGGGACGCTCGGTGCCTTCATTCGGCTCCGCACGATTCTGAACGACCGCCGGCAGCTGCTCGACATCGGCGCGGCGGGACCGATCGCCGGTTTCGTCATCGCGCTCCCCGTGCTCTGGATTGGACTCGCGCATAGCCACCTGCCGGCGGAGCCGGTCGCGGCGGGCATGCAGGTTACGATCGGGTGGGGGGTCTGGGCGCTCGGGGACTCGGTTCTGACGCTGCTGCTCCGGCAGCTCACGCACACCGCGGGACCGGTGGCGCTGAGCCCGATGGCATTCGCAGGGTGGTTGGGGATGTTCGTCACCATGCTCAACCTGTTGCCGATCGCCCAGCTCGATGGCGGGCACATTCTCTACGCCGCGTTCCCCCGGGCCCAACGGCACGTCGCCCGATTCTTTTTCGTGCTCGTCCTCCTGCTCGGGTTCCTGTCGAAGAGCTGGTTCGTGTGGGCGTTTGTCGTGCTGATTCTTTCCCGCGGTCAGTTCGGCCATCCCCCCGTACTGGACGCGTATCGACCTCTCCCCAAGTCGCGGGTCTGGGTTCTTGTAGCGAGCCTGCTGCTCTTCATCCTGACCTTCACGCCGGCTCCTTCGCCCTGACGGACAGCACGGGGTGCCGGTCGGCTCGGTACTATTGCGTAACTCTCTGCCATTCATAATGTTCTTTCAAACCAGACCTGGATCGGCATGCCTGCCCAACCTGCCCGATACACGCCAGCCGCTGCAACCGATACGGTCGTCCACGACCTGCCTCCGATTCGCTTCGACGGACAACCCATAGACATCCGACTCTCTCTGCGCCGCACCGAAGACGGTGTCTGGCGTGGCCGCATCATGTTCGGTGCCGAGGGGACGGAGATGGAGCGCTCCAGCGCGGAGATCTTCTGTGCCAGCTCGGAGCAGGATCTGTGGCAATCGGTGCGCGACCTGCGGGATCACCACCTGCGGGACTTGTACCGCTCGTTGTTGTGATGGCTGATCTGAAGGCGATGGCCAAGCTGCGCCACGACCTTTCCAATCCCCTATCGGCGATACTCGCCGAGACTCAGCTGCTGCTCCTCGCGCCGGAGAAGTACGACGAGGAGACGCTGACCGGGCTCAAGCAGATCGAGGACCTGGCGCGCAAGATGCGTCAGATGCTGCAAAGCCCAGAGTGAGCCGGCGGCATCGCCCCCGCTTCGCCCCCTGCACGGCGTGGTGGCCACCGCGCCGCCTGCGCATCGCCTTCCTTATTAGACGAGTCTCTCACCGCATCACCCGGCCCGTGACGCGTGTCATAGCGGCTAGGGTTAGACACCAGTAGCTTAGCCCGCCTTCATTCGGCGGGAGTCCCCGACGTTGGCTGGTCGCAGGTCCCTGCTCTTGAGTCTGAGCGGTTTGCTCGTGGCCTGCGGAGGCGGGCCACGGCCTAAATCCGTTACGCCCGCCGAAATCCCCACCCTCAAAGCCCAGGCCACACAGCAACCCCGAAACGCCCAGGTCCGCTTCCGTCTCGCTGCCGCGCTCATGGCGGCGGGGCAGTGCGATAGCGCGGTCGTGGCGGCAGACGCCGGGCAGATGCTGGCGCCGGGCGACGCCCTCGGGCCCATGGTCGTCGGCGGCTGCCAGGAGAAAGGCAGCCGCTACGATCTTGCCTTCGCCACCTATACCGACTTTGCCAACAAATATCCGCAGGCACGCGGTGTTGCCGCGGTCCGCGCACTGGCGCAGCTAGCGCTCCGGACGCAGGCGACCCAGACGGCGAAGCTCGCGCTGGCGCGCGAGTCGACGCTGACCAGTCTGGCCCCCGAGCCCTCGACAATAGCCGTGCTGCCGATGACGATCGCCGGCGACTCGAGCCTGCAGCCCCTCTCGCGCGGCTTGGCTGAGCTGATGCTGTCCGACCTGGCGATGATCCGGAGTCTCCGGCTGCTGGAGCGCATTCAGGTCAGCGCGCTGCTCGACGAGCTGAAGCTCGGACAAAGCGGGCGCGCCGATCCGAGCACCGCCGCGCGGGTCGGGCGTTTGCTCCGCGCCGAACGAATGGTGCAGGGCGTCGCGACGATTACGGAGAACGGCCCCGTCTGCATGTCGGCGACGGTGGTGCGGGGCGATGGCGACGTGCGCGCGGGCGCGCAGGCGAACGGCAGATTCGAGCAGCTGCTCGATCTCGAGAAGCAGCTCGTGTTCGGTCTGGCGACGGAGCTCGGCATTCAGCTCACCGACGCCGAGCGCCAGCGCATCATGCGGCAGGGTCCCAAAAACCTGGCGGCGTTCCTGGCATACAGTCTCGGATTGGACGCGATGGATCGGGGCGATTATCGGGCGGCGGCCGCCGCGTTCGCCGCCGCGGTGCGTTCTGATCCGTCCTTCCAGGCGGCCCGAGAGCATCAGCAAGCGGCCGAAGCGGCACCGGCGGTGCAGGCGTCACCCGGCGATGTCGTGACCGTGATTGAAACGGTCTCACAGATCACGGCGCCGGCGGAACCGGCGTCGGTTGGCGCGCTGCAACAGGTCACCACGGACGTCTCTCAGACGATGACCGACGTGACCGGCCAGAACGGCCTGACCAGCACCCTGAGTCATCCGACTCAAGAGAGCCAGGGCGTCACAAATGTCGTCCAAACCTTCGGCGTGATCCGGATCATCTTCAGGCTGCCATGACCCGCCGTCGGGAATACTTGCTGGTCGCGATGATCGGCGTCATCGCGCCTTGTCGAGCCGCCTCACAAACCGGGACCACCGCGCGAACCGGTGCGTTTTTCGAATCGTACAGCATCGGCAGCGGCCTCGGGTTCCGCCGGATCAGCGAATTCACCATTCCGATCAGCGTTACTCAGCGGTTCGGTGATCGCCTGGCGATCGATGTCGGGACGGCATTCACGCGCGCATCGGCGGACGTCGGGGGGGGGGGCAACACGATCGATCACTCCGGGTTGGTCGACACCGATCTCCGCGCGACGATTGGCGTTGTTCCCGGGCGTCTCGTCTTCAATATCGTCGGCACGATTCCCACGGGAGCCACCGCGGTCACCGATACGACCGTTCCGCTCTTCGGTGCGACCGCGACCGATCTCCTCGGGTTCACGACGCCGAACTTCGGATCGGGCGGTGGTGTGTCGGCGGGATTTGCATCCGCGTTCAAGATGGGTACCGACTGGGCGATTGGCGCGGGGGCGAGCTACCGCTACGGCGCGAGCTACACGCCGCTCAGAGATGGCAAGACGCTGACGCCCGGCGACGAGATTCGCGCGCGCTTCGGAATCGAAGGGCCGTTCGGGGGGGACAAGTATTTCCGCGGCGCCCTCGTCTACACGACGACCGGCGACAACGGGATCGAGGGCGGCACGCAGAGCACGATCGGGGACCGGATCCTTGCGTACGGTGCGACGAGCCTGCCGCTCGGCCGGTCTCAACTTTCCCTCTACGGGTGGGAAATGCGGCGCCTGCGCGCGCGCGCCAGCGCCTTGCCTGTCCCGCGCGGCAATGTCCTGGCCCTGGGCGCGCGCCTCGAGCGACCGCTCAATCCCAAAGCCACGCTCGTTCCCCTCTTCGAATTCCGTCACGAGCTGACCGGTCCGGGCGCAAAGATGGAGCTGCTGGGCTATCTGTTCCGGACCGGCAGTGACCTGCGGTATCGGCTAAGCGATCGAGCGACGGGCGTGCTACAGGCCCAGTTCGCGTTCGGTGCGCTGCAGTCCCCCCCCCCCGACCACAAACGGGTTTCGATCCTCGGTCCTCGTATCGGTGCGCTGATCGAGTGGACGCGGTGAGTCCTTCGCGAAACGGAGCACTGGTCCAGATCCAAACGGGAGCCCCTGGGGTATTCGTTCCACAATCGGCCCTAGGAGAACGCATGAAGCGTGTGTGTCTGCTGTTGGGCGCGGCACTGGCAATCGCGGGGTGCGGCAGTGACCCCGGTCCCTCCTCGCTCACTTCGGTTGTGATCACGGGCGATTCAGCGGTTGGACTCCACGGCACACTCCAGCTGACGGCCACGGCGCTCGCCGGGAACCGTCCGGTCACGACCGGTCTGACGTTCGTCTGGTTTTCCTCCGATAGCGCGAAGCTTCGCGTTTCACAGACGGGGCTCGTGACGGCGTTGCAGCTGGGCAGCGCGAGCATTACGGTCGCCGCGGTGCCGCAGGTGAGCACGCCGGTCACGAGCGACCCATTCCCCATTCGCTCGCGCATCGGCAGGATCGTCTTTCAACCATTCGACGTCGCCCTGGCTTCGCTCAACGATACGCTCATCCTGAACGCCGACGTCCGCGATGCGCAGAACACCTCGGTGCCGGGTATCCCGGTCACCTGGGTGTCGCGGAATACGGGAATCGTGACTGCGGCCGACAGCGGCATTCATAAGGCGATCGTGGCGGCAGTCGGCTACGGGACGACGCGCATCGTCGCCACGGCCGACGGTGTCTCCGATTCCCTGACGGCGACTGTGCAGCAGCCCCCCGCCAGCGCGATCATCCCTCAATCAACGTCATCCAAAACGGGATCTTGCATGGGGCGTTGCCGAATTGAGGTAGCCGTACCCGTTCGCCAGATACAACCCGAGTAGCGCGGCCGTCGCCGCGCTCACGCCGTACTTCCAGATCGCCGGCGCGGCAGACGTGGACAACAGGCCTTCGATCGTGCCGGCGATCGCGAGCAGCGTCACGACCGCGCCGATCATCCGCGCCGCGATCCGTCCTTCCACGACGAGCGCATCTCGGCGCGTGCGGTCGCCCGGCGCGATGATCGCTTTGGCCAGCCGGAAGCCTGCCCCCGCCGAGATGAAGATCGCGGTGAGCTCGAGCACGCCGTGGCCCAGCACGAAGGTCAGCAGGTAGTTCATCGCCTGGTAGTTCTTGAACAGCCCCAGGACGAGTCCCAGCATCATGCCATTGGTGAACAAGAGCCAGGCCGTCAGCAGGCCGCCCGTCAAACCACCCACGAACGTCCCGAATGAGACGGTGATGTTGTTCGTGATGATCCACGCGGCGGTTTGCGGTCGATCGTCCTTGCTGGTCTCGGCGTACCCGCGGCCTTCCGCCTGGTTCTCCGCGGCCGCCTCGGCGCGCGCCACCATCCCGGGCGACAGCAGCTCTTCCGCCAGCGCGGGCCGTTCGCGAATCATCACGTAGCCGACGACGGCGGGAACCGAGAACAACAGGAAGGCGAGCAGTACGTAGCGCCACGATTGCACGACGGCGGCGGGAAAGTCGCGCAGAATATAGTGCGGCAGCGGCGTGCGCTCCTTGCCGCGGGCGCGGTACAACGCATTGTGCCCCGCGGTGACGACGCGCTCCAGGTAGGCGATGACGCGCGGATCTACCTGATAGGTGCGGGCGCGCGCGAGGTCGGCGGCCACTTCGCGGTACTGGGCGGCAAAGGCGGGAATTTCCCCCGGCGCCAACGCCCCCACGCCTGACCGCTCCATCCGGAGCGCCGTGGTCCGAAACGTCTCCCAGGCCTCCCGTTTCTTCTGCACGAACCGCTCGGCAGGGACGGTGATGCGGCCGGCGGCGCCGGCTTTGGCGCGCGGGGCAAACCGGCTGCGGCGCTTGCGCTGCTCCTCGGCGAAGACGGTCACGAGATAGCCCTGCAGGTCCGCGTTGCGCCGCGGGATGCGTGGCTCGAACCGGCGCACCAGGTCCGTCGTGATGCGCACCTGCACCTCAGGCGTCAGATCGTTGATCCGGCCCAGGAAACGATCCAGCAGGCGGAACTCGTCCTCCGACAGCTCCGGCGGGCCTGCTTCGAGGGGCTCGGCGACCGTCTCCTCAGTGGGGATCGGTGGGCCCAGGCTCCAGTCGGTCGGGTGATCGCGCACCACGATCGTGCCGGCGGCCATGTCCCCCGGCCGCTTGTTGCTCGGGTGGAGGAACATCGAAATCAGGGCGGGGGCGAACGGAACCGGGAAGTAACAGTCGATGAACCGGACGAGATTCCGCACGACCGCGGCCGACGATGTGACCGACCGGCCGGTATCCATCACGACGCGGATGCCGAGCGCCTGTTTGCCGGGGGTCCGGCCGCCGTTCAGCGCTTCGAACAGCGTGAAATAGCCCCACAGGAAGCAGAACGTGAGGATGATCATCCCCGCGCTCAGCCAGCTCCGCATCCCGGGAGCGGAGCTCACGCTCCCGATGATCGCCCCGCCGCCGATCCACAGCGCCAAGAGTCCCAGGACCAGCAGCAGCAGGTCGAGCAGTCCCGCAGCCAGGCGTGATCCGACCCCCGCCAGCTCGAACTGAACGTCCACGTGCTCCGGCGTCTCGATGCCGTGGTGCTGCCGGAGATCCAGGTCTCGCGCGGACGCTGTCATGTCCTCATCTTACCGCGTGTCCCATCGCGGAGCGACCCATTAATACCAATCTCAGGCCCATGCGGCTGGGCGAGATTCTCGACGGGAGTTTCAGCATTTACCGGCGTCACTTCGGCCTGTTCATGCGGCTGAGTCTGATCCTGGTGTGGCTCCCAACCGCAGCCGCCATTTACCTGAATCTGCGGTTCAGCAACAGCCCGTTCGAGCTCCTCAATCTGCTCGAGCAGAATATCGCCGGCAGCATCGGGCTCTTCCTCCTGCTGCTGGTCGTCTGGACCGCCTGCAGCCTGCTCCTCAAGGCCGGAACGATTCGCGTGATTTCCGATTCGTATCTGGGCCACGAGCCGGAGCTGGGCGCGTCGCTGCGCTTCGGCACGGAGAAGATCGTCCCGCTGCTGCTCGTGGCGATCAGCAAAACGCTGGTGCTGTTCCTCCTTTATATCGCGGCAGCGCTTGTGGTGGGGTTGCTCTATTTCATGGGGAGAATGATCAGCCCCGGACTTGGCGGATTGATGGTATTCGGGGGGGCCATCGCCGCGATATGGCTCGTGACCTGGGTCCTGTGTGCCTACGCGCTGACGACTCCCATCGTCGTGCTCGAAGACTTGTCCAGCTCGTTCGACGCCTTCGGGCGCTCCTGGGAGTTGACGCGCGGCGCGCGCGGGAAGGTCGCCGGCACCATCGTGGTCACGTGGCTGATTTCTCAATTCCTGCCGCAGATGGTGATTGGTGCGATCAGTGGCGCACTGGGAGTCGCGAGCAACGAATCCTACCAGCCCGTCTTCGTCGTGTTCGCGTCCCTGCTCGGAATCGTGCTGGCGCCGATCCTGCCCTGCGCCCTTACGCTGCTGTACTACGATCTGCGCGTGCGGCGTGAGGCGTTCGACCTTCAGGTGCTGAGCGAGCAGCTGGGGACGGGGATACACTGAACGAAGCCTTGCTTCAGGTCCCGGCCGACTCACTGCGGCGCGTGATCGGTCAGGTTTTCGCGCGCCCGGAGTACCAGTGGGTCGAGCGACGGCGTGTGGTGTCCTGGCTGGCGCGGCAATGGCATAACCTGATCGAGTGGCTCAATCGCCTCTCCGCGCAGCATCCGGTCGGCTTCGACATCGGTCTGGCGCTCGTCGTTGTCGCTCTCGTCGCGCTGCTGGTGCACATGGGGTATGTCATGTGGCGCATCGTGCGCCCGGCGGCGCGGACCGGACCAACCCAGACCGCTGTCGGCGCGCGAGTGGTCACCGATGCCGCTGCGCACCTCGCCTATGCCGAGGAGCTGGCCCGCGCCGGCCGCTACGCCGAAGCGCTCGGGCATCGTTTCCTCGCCCTCGTCCTCGAGCTCGACCGGCGGAAAGCGCTGCGCTTCCACGCCTCCAAGACGCCGGCCGAGTATGTCGGGGAAGCGCGGCTGAGCAATCGGGGGCGCGCATCGCTCGCCAGTCTCGTCGCGCAGCTGTACCGCCATCTGTTCGGAGCGGTGCCATGCGATGCCGGCGAGTACGAATCGTTCGGCGACGCGGCGCAGGAGCTGGCGCGAGGGCAGTATGTCGTACCGGCTTGAAATCGGTACCGCGCTGCTGCTCGCTGTCGCCATCGCGATCGGCATCTGGGCGGCGAACCGCCAGCCCCGGACGCCGGATCTCGACTTTCGCACGTCGACGTACCTGAACGGCCCGCGCGGCAGCAAGGCGCTGTACGATGTGCTCGTCCGCCTGGGCCGGTTGTCGGAGCGGCGTCGCTCGCCGCTTACGACGCTCGCGACGGAACGGGCGCATCGCCCCGCCATCCTCGTGTTGGTCAACCCGATCATCGACCTCGAGGACGACGAGCTGGCGCAGGTCACGCGCTACGTACGCGCGGGCGGCGCGGTGGTGGCGGTGGGCGACGGCGGCGGCGTCACGGCGTGCACGGGATGGCGCACGCAGTCGGGCGGTATCGGCAACGCCGACACCGTCGGCGTCCGGTCGTTGGAGACGGAGGCGCGGCTGCCACCCACCGAGCTGGTGCTGACGGCACGCAAATCGGTGACGTCAGGCCGCGCCCCCCTCGAGAAGCTGAGGAAAGGCTCGGCGGAAAACTCGGAGCCGGATGTCTGCAACACGATCCTGCCGTTCGCCGTCGACACGGTCGTCGTCGCGGTGAACAATCGCCCGGCGATCCTGCGTCTGCGCTATCGCGGCGGCGGCACCGTTACGCTCGTCGCCGATCCGCAGTGGTTTTCGAACCGCGCGTGGCGCGATACCGACGTGCCCATCGCCCTGTTGCCGCTGCTCACGCCGCGGCGCGAACGCCCCGGCAGAGTCGTGTGGGACGAGTATCACCAGGGATTCGGGTCCGGGAATCAGGGATCGTTCTCCGGCCGCACCTTGAGCTGGCTCCGCGGCAACCCGGCGGGGTGGGCGATCTTGCAGCTCATCGCCGTCGCTCTCGCCTGGCTCGCGATGACGGCCGTGCGGTTCGGCCCCGCGTTGTCGGTGATCGAACGGCGGCGCCGCTCCCCGCTCGAGCATCTGGAAGCGCTGGGCGCCGGTCTCGAGAGCGCCGCCGACACCGATACAGCGATCACGCGGTTGACGCTGGGATTGCGCCGGCGCCTGAGTCGCGCCGGCTACCTCGGGGCTGGTAACGTGCTGCCCTGGCTCGAAAGCCTCGAGCTGGCGATGCGCGGCCCGCAGGGTCGCGCCGCCGTTCGCCGCTTGCACCATCTGCTCACTGCGCGCGTTCGCGACGAGCAACGCGTGCTTCTCGCCGCCCAAGCCGTGGAGGACGTGTGGGAGGAACTGCGCCCGCGCACGACGCACAACGCATCGTAGACGCTTTACGCAAAGTGGTGCTGGGACAGGAGGCGGCGACCCTCGAGGTCCTCGTCTGCCTGCTCGCGCGCGGGCACATTCTGCTCGAGGGTGTCCCCGGGACTGCCAAGACCCTGCTGGTGCGCACGCTCGCGCTCGCGCTCGACGTGCGATTCGTGCGCATCCAATTCACGCCCGATCTGATGCCCGCGGACATCACGGGCATCACGCTGCTGACCGGAGCGCAGCAGTTCTCGTTTCGGCCGGGCCCCGTGTTTGCCGACCTCGTGCTCGCGGACGAAATCAATCGAGCGCCCGCCAAGACGCAGGCAGCCTTGCTCGAGGCGATGCAGGAGCGGACCGTCACGGTAGACGGCCAGAGCCATCCGCTCTCCTCGACCTTCACCGTGTTCGCGACCCAAAACCCGATCGAGTTCGAGGGCACATACCCTCTCCCGGAAGCGGAGCTCGACCGCTTCATGGCCAAGGTCCAGATCGGCTACCCGGCGGCCGACGTGGAGCAGGGCATCCTGACGCGGTACGTGGAGGGCTTCGAGGCCGATCGGACCGACACCTATGGGGTGAGTCCCGTGATGAACGCGGACGGCCTCGAGCAGCTGCGGCAGGCGGTCGATCGCGTGCGCGTCGAGCCGAGCATCACGGCGTACGTCACGGCCATCGTGCGCGCGACGCGCGAAGCCGCCTCGCTCACGCTGGGCGCGAGCCCGCGGGCGGGCGTCGCGCTCTTCAAGGCGGCGCGGGCCGCCGCTTTGCTCGACGGCCGCGACTACGTGATCCCCGACGACGTGAAACGACTCGCCCCGGCGATTCTGCGGCACCGCGTCAGCGTCGCGCCCGAGCTCGAGCTCGAAGGTGTGACAGCCGATCAGGCGCTCAAGGCCATTCTGGATCGGACCGAGGCGCCGACGGCGTGAACCTGCAGCCGCTGTTGCTGGCGGGCGCCGTCGTCGCCGCGTTCATCGGGCTGTGGTACGCGTTGGGCACCGTCGCGGGGATCCTGTGGACGCCGCGCGCGCTCCTGATCGCCGCAATCCTGGCGGTGCTTGGCGCGGCGGGGTTTTGGACGCCGTGGGGCCTCGACGCGATGCTGCTCGCCGACGTGGTCCTGATCGTGCTGATCTGGCGCGACGCGACGCTCGCCCAAACCGTCGTGGTGAACCGGGAGCCGCTACCCGCGCTCTCCGTGGGTCACACGGGCGAGGTCGTCTACCGTTGGACCAACCCCTCTTCGCGCCCCGCGCACCTGAACGTGCGCGAAGTCCGTCCCGACATCCTGGGCGGCACCCAGCCACCGCGCGCGCTGGGCATTCCGCCGCGTGCCGCGGTGCGCGAACCGGTACCGGTGGTTCCGCTGCGGCGCGGCCGGGAGACCGGCGGAGCAGGTGGCTTCGTAGTCGACAGCATGGGACCGCTCGGTCTCGGGCGGCACCGTGCCCGGCTGCCGCTGCCGTGGGACGTCGTAGTGTACCCACCCCTCGTCTCGGTACGCCTGCGGGCTTCGGTCGCCGAAGCGCTGCGGCGGCGCGATGTCGGTTCGAAGCAGATTCGCCGGCTCGGCGAAGGGCGGTTGTTCGAATCGCTGCGCGAGTGGGTCCCCGGCGACGACCTGCGGCACATCGACTGGAAGGCGACGGCGAAGCGCGGCAAGGTGATCACGCGCCAGTACGAAGCCGAGCGGCGCCAGCAGGTGCTGCTCGTGCTCGATACTGGCCGGCTCATGACCGCCGACGTCGGGTCCGGGCTCGCGCGGCTCGACTTCGCGGTCCAGGCGGCGCTCGAGCTGGCGTACGCCGCGGCGCAACACGACGACAATGTCGGCATCATGACGTTCGCTGACGGCGTGCAGCACTTCGTGGCGCCCGAGCGGGGGCGGACCGGTGTGCGGCGAGTGATGGAGGTGCTGGCGGAAGTGCAGCCAAAACTCGTCGAGCCCGACTATCCGGGAGCGTTCCGCTTTCTCGCGGCGCGCAATCGCAAACGCGCGCTGACCGTGCTCTTCACCGACGTGATCGATCGCTTCGCGTCCGATGCGCTCGTCGCGAACGTGGCCACGCTGCGCCCGCGACACCTCCCTCTTGCCGTGACCTTGCGCAATCCCGAGCTCGACGCGGTGGCCACGCAGCGTCCCGGGACGTCACGCGACGCCTACCGCAAGGCGGCTGCCGAGGAATTGCTGCATGCGCGGGAGGAGGCGTTGGCGCATATGCGGCGGGCAGGGGTCCTGGTGATTGACGTCACACCAGAACGCGCGGCGCAGGCAGTGGTAGCGAAGTACTTGGACCTCAAACGCCGAGGCACGCTGTAAGTCACTGTCTGGCCCGGGCCACCCGCGTATTGTATGTTCGGACCTCACGTACACGGATTGTCCCGGATGCGCGGTTTCGACCGAGCTACCATCGTGATTCTGGCAGTGGCGCTGACGAGCGTCACTTGCGCCTTTCCCAACGACAATAGCGACAAGGTTTTCGTCACGCTCCAGGCGCCGTCACACGTCGTCCTGCGCGGTCAGGAAGTCACGATCTACGCCCAGGCGTGGCGCGTGATCGGCGCCGACACACAGGCCATCGCGAACGTCGATTTCGACTTCACGAGCGGCAGTGGATCCATCGCCCGCGTCGATAGGGATTGCTGCGGCTACGCGACCGTGACCGGCGTGAACAGCGGTACCGTCGACATCATCGCGCGGGCCGTGACCTTCGAACAAGCGCAGTCAGCCGATCTTTCATTGCGCGTGGCGAATCCCCTCGAAATCGACAGCATCCGCCCGCGCGACGTCCATTATGGCGAGCTCTTGACGGTTTATGGAGTCGGCGTGGACTCCCTGTTCGTCGCGAACCTCGGCGATATCGGTCTGATCAAGTACCCGTTCTCGGCGGTGCGCGATAGCGCCGGCATCGGCCAGATCAAGTACTGGGTTCCGCCGCCTGCGCACAGCGGGCAATTGTTCTTCCTCGGCGCCGGAGTGTTTGGCCTCGATACCGCGATCACGACCGTCGAGAAGAACGACATCTTCGAGCCCAACGACACCGTCCCTGCGGACATCGACCTCGACCTGGGCG
>JBGQKD010000005.1:0-140674 GCA_041499375.1 Gemmatimonadota bacterium | reverse complement strand
GCTCACCGACCGCGAGTACCAGCGGATGCGCGACGCCGCCATCGCGATCATCCGCGAAATCGGCGTCGAGGCGGGCGGCTGCAACATCCAGTTCGCCGTCAACCCGGCCGATGGCGAAATGCTGGTGATCGAGATGAACCCGCGCGTGTCGCGATCGTCGGCCCTGGCGTCCAAGGCGACCGGTTTCCCGATCGCGCGCATCGGCACGAAGCTCGCAGTCGGCTACACGCTCGACGAGTTGCCCAACGACATCACCAAGACCACGCCCGCGTCGTTCGAGCCGGTGCTCGACTACGTCGTGGTCAAAGTGCCGCGCTTCGCGTTCGAGAAGTTTCCCACCGCGGACTTCCGTCTCACCACGCAGATGAAGTCGGTCGGCGAAGCGATGGCGATCGGCCGCACGTTTAAGGAAGCGTTCCAGAAAGGGCTGCGCGCCCTCGAGATCGGCCGGCCCGGGTGGGTTCTGGGCGCGACGCCGGCGGACGATCGGCTCACCAGTACGTCGCCCGAGGACTTGCGGGTCGCGCTCCGCACGGCAACGCCCGAACGCATCTTCCAGATCAAGCGCGCGTTCCTCGCCGGCCTCACGGTGGACGAGGTCGCGCAGGCCTCCGGCATCGATCCGTGGTTCCTCTATCAGCTCGAGGAGCTCGTCGAGGCGGAGCGCTCGTTCGGCGGGCTCTCGGTCGTCGGCGCGGCGGAGATCAAGCGCATGAAGCGCCTCGGATTCTCCGACCGGCAGCTTGCCGCGCTCCGCAACACGACCGAGTCGGCGATTCGCGAGCAGCGCTGGCAGCTCGGCATCCACCCGGCCTACAAGACGGTCGATACGTGCGCCGGTGAGTTTCCCTCGTCGACGCCGTATCTCTATTCGTCCTACGACGAAGAGAACGAGTCCGAGCCGTTCGGTGAGCAGGGGATCGTGATCCTCGGCAGCGGTCCGAACCGCATCGGGCAGGGTGTCGAGTTCGACTACTGTTGCGTGCGCGCCGGCCTCGCGTTCCGTGAGCTCGGGTTCAAGACGATCATGATCAACTCGAATCCCGAGACGGTGTCGACCGACTTCGACATCTCGGACAAGCTGTACTTCGAGCCGCTCACGCTCGAGGACGTGCTGGAGATCACGCGCTGGGAGCGCCCCAAAGGCATCGTCGTGCAGTTCGGCGGCCAGACGCCGCTGCAGCTCACCAAGCCGCTCGAGGCCGCCGGCGTTCCGATCCTCGGCACCTCGCCGGACGCGATCGATATCGCCGAGGACCGCGAGCGCTTCGAAGAGCTCGCCGACAGGCTTGGCGTCACGCAGCCGCCGAACGGCATCGCCCGCTCAGTCGAGGAGGCAGTGGCGGTCGCGCAGCGGATCGGCTACCCGGCACTGGTGCGCCCCTCGTACGTGCTGGGTGGGCGCGCGATGGAAATCGTCTACGACGACGGCTCGCTCCGGGAGTATTTCGTCAAGGCCGCGCGCGTCGCGCCGGAACATCCGGTGCTGATCGATCATTTCCTCGAGGACGCGTTCGAAGCGGACGTTGACGCGATCGCGGACGGCACGCGCTGCGTGATCGGCGGCGTGATGCAGCACATCGAGGATGCCGGGGTCCACTCGGGCGATTCCGCCTGCGTCCTGCCGCCCTATTTGATCGGCGACCGGCAAGTGGACGAGATGCGGCGCCACACCATGGCGTTTGCCAAGGCGCTGGGCGTGGTGGGGCTCATCAACGTCCAGTACGCCATCAAGGGCGGCGTCGTCTACGTCCTGGAGGTCAACCCGCGGGCCTCGCGGACCGTGCCGTTCGTGAGCAAAGCCACCGGGGTCCCCCTCGCAAAGCTTGCAGCGGCGGTCATCGTGGGGCGGACACTGGACGATTTGGGCCTTCCCGATGAGCTTCCCGTCGCCGGGGTAGCCGTGAAAGAGGCGGTCTTCCCCTTCACGAAGCTCCCCGGCGTGGATACCGTGTTGGGGCCGGAAATGCGGTCCACCGGGGAGGCGATGGGCTTGGCGGACAGCTTCGGGATGGCGTTTGCCAAGGCGCAGATCGCGGCGGACGGCAGCCTGCCCCTCGAGGGCACGATCTTCGTCACGGTGAATGACCACGACAAGCCGACGGTGCTGCCGATAGCCCGCCGCTTCCACGAGCTGGGGTTCCGCATCCTGGCGACGGAGGGTACGGAGCGGTATCTCCGGGGCCGCGGCGTGCCGGCGGAACGTGTGCTGAAGGTGCACGAGGGACGCCCGAACGCGATCGATCTGATCGTGTCCGGCGAAGTCCAGCTGTTGATCAACACACCGCTGGGGAAGTTCACGCAGGTGGATGACTACGCCATCCGGCGCGCCGCGCTGGTGCATCGGGTGCCGTATACGACAACCATGTCCGCGGCGAGTGCCGCGTGTGACGCGATCATTGCGCTCCGCAGCCGCACCGGGAGCGTCAGGAGCTTACAGGAATGGCACGAAAAAGCGAACGGCGAAAAGGCACTGAGCGGCGGGCAGATCGCGACAGCAAGCGCGTAGCAGCCCCGAAGTCTGCGAAGGCGGCGAAGGCAGTCGCTCCGCCCCCGCCCCCGCCGAAAATCAAATTCCGCGGCAAGCTGCTCGAGAACGAGCCGCTGGCCCGCTACAACACCTGGCGGATCGGCGGCCCCGCGCGCTACCTCGCGATGCCGGCCGACAGCGAGGACGTGGTGCGCGCCCTGGAGCTCGCGCAGGACCGCGGGCTGCCCTGGGTCGTCCTCGGACTGGGCTCGAACGTGCTCGTCAAAGACGGCGGCTTCCCCGGTGTCGTGATCCGCATGGGGAAGGGGCTCGACCGGTTCGAGATGAAGGGTGCCACCGCGATCGTCGGGGGCGGAATGCCGACGCCGATCCTGGCGCGACGCACCGCCGAGGCGGGCTTCGCGGGCGTGGAGCGCTTCATCGGGATTCCCGGAACGGTGGGCGGCGGGATCTTCATGAATGCCGGCTGTCACGGCGCCGAGTTCTCGGAGGTCGTCACCGAAGTCACCGTGATGGACGCACGCGGCAAGGTCAAGCAGCTCTCGCGCAAGCAGATCTCGTTCAAGTACCGCGCGACCAACCTCGAAGGGATCGTCATCGAGGCGAAGCTCGTGCTGGGCGAGGAGTCGCCCGCCAAGCTGAAGGAGCTGCAGTCCAAGTTGCTCCGCTGGCGCAAGGCCGGCACGCCGTTCGATCAACCGTGCTGCGGCTCGACCTTCACAAATCCTCCCGGCGGTACCAAGACCGCGGGCATGTTGATCGATGAGTGCGGCTTGAAGGGCTTCACGATCGGGGGCGCGCAGGTCTCCACGCTGCACGCCAACTACATCATCAACAAGGGTACCGCGACCGCGAGCGACGTCCTCAAGGTGATCGAGCACGTACGGAAGACGGTCACCAAGAAGACCGGCATCACCCTGGAGCTCGAGTGCAAGATCATCGGGACGTGAGCTATTTCGCGCACGAGTCCAGCTATGTCGACGATGGAGCGGTAATCGGCAGCGGCACCAAGATCTGGCACTTTTCGCACGTGATGCCCGGTGCCGTGATCGGCGAGCGCTGCAACCTCGGCCAGAACGTCGTCGTGATGCCCGGGACGAAAATCGGCAACAACGTCAAGATCCAGAACAACGTCTCGGTTTATGAGGGCGTCGAGCTGGAAGACGACGTCTTCTGCGGGCCCTCCTGTGTGTTCACCAACGTGATGAACCCGCGCAGCCACGTGCCGCGCAAGAACGAATACCGGCGCACGCTCGTGAAGCGCGGCGGCTCGATCGGGGCCAACGCGACGATCATCTGCGGCGTCACGCTCGGCGAGTACGCGTTCATCGGCGCGGGCGCCGTCGTCACCTCCGACGTGCCCGCGTACGGCTTGATGGTCGGCGTGCCCGCCCGCCGCGTGGGGTGGATGTGCCAGTGCGGCGAGCGGCTCCATCCCGCGGGTGGGAGCGCGACCTGCGCGGCCTGCGGCGCGAGCTACCAGGAGTCGGGCGGCGCGTTGCGGCAAACCAAACCGTCGAAGGTGCGCGCGTCATGAACGTCCCGATGCTGGACCTGGTCGCCCAGTACACCACGATCAAGGACGACGTGCTCGCCGCGATGATGAAGGTCGTCGAGACCCAACAGTTCATCATGGGTCCGGCCGTGCCGGAGCTCGAGACCGCGATCGCCCGGCTGTCGCACGCCAAACACGGCGTCGGCTGCGCGAGCGGCACCGACGCGCTGCTGTTGCCCCTCAAGGCGCTGAACCTGAAGCCGGGCGACGAAGTCATCACGACGCCGTTCACCTTCTTCGCAACGGCCGGCACGATTCATAACGCAGGTGGCACACCGGTCTTCGTGGATATTCAGCCCGATACGTTCAACATCGATCCCGCCGCAGTCAAACGGGCGATCACGCCGCGCACCCGCGCGATCATGCCCGTGCATCTCTACGGACAGATGGCCGACATGCTCGAGCTGATGCAAATCGGACGGTCGAAGGGCGTGAAGGTCATCGAGGATGCCGCTCAGGCGATTGGTGCGCGCCGCAAGATGGACGGAGAGTGGCGCGTGGCGGGCGAGCTGGGCTGGGTCACGGGCTATTCCTTCTTCCCGAGCAAGAATCTCGGCGCCTGGGGCGACGGCGGGATGATGGTGACGTCCGACGACGCGGCCGCTGATCGGCTCCGCAGGTTGCGGCTGCACGGCGGGGCCAAGCAGTACCACCACGACGAGGTCGGCACCAACTCGCGGCTCGACACGCTCCAGGCGGCGGTCCTGCTCGCCAAGCTGCCGCACCTCGCGCAGTGGTCCGCGAAACGGCGCGAGCACGCCGCCTACTATTCCACCGCGCTGGCCGAGGTGCGGCAGGTCAAGACGCCCGCCGTGGATCCGGCCAACGAGCACATCTTTCATCAGTACACGCTGCGCGCCGAGCGTCGCGACGCCCTGCAGGCACATCTAAAGAAGGAAGGGATCGGGCACGCCGTGTACTATCCGGTCCCGCTGCACCGCCAACCCTGTTTTGCGCACCTCGGTTACCAGGATGGCAGCCTGCCCCAGGCGGAGCAGGCGTCCCGCGAGGCGATTTCCCTGCCGATCTACCCGGAGCTCACCCGCACGCAGCTGGACCGCGTGATCGCTGCGATCCGTGGATTCTATCGGTGAAACGGCTCAAGATCGGCGTAGTGGGTGCCGGGGCGTGGGGGCGCAACCACGTCCGCACGGTCGCCGGCTTGGCGGAAGGCGAGCTGGCCGCGGTTTGCGACACCGACCCCAAGGTCCGCGAGCGCATTGCGCGCCAGTACCCCGGGGCGCTGGTGACGGCGGACGTGGCGGCGCTCCTGGGAGTCGTGGAGGCCGTCATCGTGGCGTCTCCCGCCGCGACACATGCTACAGTGGCCCGACAAGCGGTCGAGGCAGGCAAGCCGGTCTTGGTCGAGAAGCCGTTCGCGCTGAGCGTGCGGGACGCCGAGGCGGTCGCCAGGCAGGCTGCGGAGCGGGGGGTGCCGGTGCTGGCGGGCCATCTGCTGGTCTACCATCCTGCCGTCGAACGGCTGCGCGAGATGGTGCAGACAGGCGAGCTGGGCAAGGTATTCTATCTATATGGCCTGCGGGTCAACCTTGGGCAGGTGCGGAAGGACGAGAACGCTCTGTGGAGCTTTGGGCCGCATGACGTGTCAATGGCACTCTACTTGCTCGGTGAGCAGCCTGTACGCGTCGCAGCCCACGGCAAGAGCTATCTGCAACCCGCCATCGAGGACGTCGTGTTTCTGACGATGGAGTTCGCGAGCGGAGTGCTTGCGCATGTCCAGATGTCGTGGCTCGATCCCCACAAAGAACGGAAGCTGACGGTGGTTGGCGCCAAGAAGATGGTGGTATTTGACGACATGGAGCCGCGCGAAAAGTTGCGGATCTACGACAAAGGCGTAGATCGCCCGCCCGAGTACGGGTCGTTCGGCGAGAGCCTGGCGATTCGCGAGGGCGACATCTTCATTCCTCGAATTCCGGCCGTGGAGCCCCTGGCGGCCGAGTTGGCGCATTTCGTTCGCGTCGCGCAAGGCCGTGAAGCGCCGCGCGCGAGCGCTGAGGACGGCGTTCGCGTCGTCCGCGTGCTAGAGGCTGCCTCCCGCTCGCTCGCGCGCGGCGGCGCCCCGGAGACACCATGACTGTGACTGCCGCCGCCCCCACGATGGTCGATACGCTCCTCGCGAAGGCCAAGGACCGCACCGCCGTCTTCGGCGTCGTCGGCCTCGGCTATGTTGGACTCCCGCTCGCGATGGAGCTGGTGCGCGCCGGTTACCGCGTGCTCGGCGTGGATGTCAACCCGCGTGTCGTCGATTCCTTGAACGCAGGCCGGTCCCACATTCTGGATGTCCCGGCCGCGACGGTCAGCCACGCGGTCCAGGCCAAGAAATTCTCGGCCACCGCCGATCTGACGCGCCTAAAAGAGCCCGACGTCATTTCGATCAGCGTGCCCACGCCGCTGTCCAAGACCAAAGATCCCGACGTGAGTTACGTGCTCGCGGCGACCGAGTCGATAAAGCGCGCGCTGCGCAAGGGACAGCTGGTGGTGCTGGAGTCGACGACCTATCCCGGCACGACGCGCGAGCTGATGCTGCCGGCATTCGAGTCCACGGGCCTCAAGGTCGGACAGGATTTCTTCCTGGCGTTCTCGCCGGAGCGCATCGACCCAGGCAACGACCGCTTCAACACCCGCAACACCCCCAAGGTGATCGGCGGCATTACCCCCGCGTGCCTGAAGGTCGCCATCGCCTTGTACCAGGGCGCGATCGACACGCTCGTGCCGGTGTCGTCGCCCGAGGCGGCCGAGCTGGTGAAGATCCTCGAGAACACCTTCCGCAGCGTGAATATCGGGCTCGCGAACGAAATGGCGATCGTGTGCGACAAGCTCGGCGTCGATGTGTGGGAAGTGATCGAAGCGGCGTCGACCAAACCGTTCGGGTTCATGAAATTCACACCCGGCCCGGGCGTGGGCGGGCACTGCATTCCGCTCGACCCACATTATCTCGCGTGGAAGATGCGCACACTCAATTACAAGACGCGCTTCATCGAGCTGGCCGGCGAGCTGAATGCCGAGATGCCGGAGTTCTGGGTCGGGAAAGTCGTGGACGCGCTCAACGACCAGGGCAAGGCGGTGCGGGCGAGTCGCGTCGTGCTGGTGGGCGTCGCCTACAAGAAAAACATCGACGACATCCGCGAGAGCCCGGCGCTGGACGTGATCCGGTTGCTGCATCAACGCGGCGCCGACGTGTCCTATCACGATCCGCACGTGCCGGTCCTGAAGGAAGAGGGCATCGCGCTCAATTCCGTGCAGCTCACGGCGGAGATGCTCGAACAGGCCGACTGCGTCATCATCGTGACCGATCACGCCGCGATTGACTACAAATTGATCGCGCGACACGCGCGCTCCGTCGTGGATACGCGGCATGTGTTGCCCAAAGCAGGTCCCCGCGCGTGAAGGTCGCGGTCGTCGGCACCGGATATGTAGGTCTGGTCGTGGGTGCCTGTCTCGCGGAGACGGGCAATGACGTCGTGTGTGTCGACGTCGATGCGGCCAAGATCAAGAACCTCAGGGCGAACAAACTCCCGATCTACGAGCCCGGACTCGAGCCGCTCGTCGTCCGCAATCAGCGTGAGGGCCGGCTGACCTTCACGACCGACGTCGGCCCCGCGGTCGAGCGCTCCGAGATCGTGTTCATCGCGGTGGGGACGCCGCCCGACGAAGACGGATCGGCCGACCTGCAGCACGTGCTCGCCGTCGCCACGACGATCGGCAAGCACATGAACGCGTCTAAGGTCGTCGTCACGAAGAGCACCGTCCCGGTGGGCACGGCCAGGAAGGTACGCGCGCACATCGCGCGCGAAACGACGACGCCGTTTCACATGTGCTCGAATCCGGAGTTCCTCAAGGAAGGCGCCGCCGTCGATGACTTCATGAAGCCCGACCGGGTCGTGGTTGGGGTCGACTCGCCCGAAGCGGCCAAGGTGATCGAAGAGCTGTATGCCCCCTTCGTGCGCACCGGCAATCCGTTGATCATGATGGACATTCCCTCGGCCGAGATGACCAAGTACGCCGCCAACGCCATGCTCGCCACGCGGGTCTCCTTCATGAATCAGATCGCGCAGCTGTGCGAGACCGTCGGGGCGGACGTGACTCAGGTGCGGCGCGGCATCGGCTCGGACCGGCGCATCGGCCAGGCATTCCTGTTTCCCGGCCCCGGGTACGGCGGGTCCTGTTTCCCTAAGGATGTGAAGGCCCTGATCCGCGCCGGTTCCGAGAACAAGTTGACGCTCGACATTCTGTCCGCCGTGGAAGACGCGAATCACCGCCAGAAGAAGCGGCTGTTCGAAAAGCTCAAGCGGCACCTCGGATCGCTCGAGGGAAAGGTGATCGCCGTCTGGGGTCTCGCCTTCAAGGCGGAGACCGACGATGTGCGCGAGAGCCCGGCGCTTGTGCTCATCGAGGAGCTGCTCGCCGCCGGCGCCAAGGTGCAAGCGCACGATCCCGCCGCGATGGAAACCGCGGCGCGCCAACTCGGCAAGCGCGTGACGTACGCCGGCCATGGTTTCGACGCGCTGAACGGCGCCGACGCGCTGGCGATCGTGACGGAGTGGTTGGAGTATCGCAATCCTGATTTCGCGAGGATGAAGCAGCTCTTGAAGCGGCCGCTGATCGTCGATGCGCGTAATTTGTACGATCCGCAAAAGCTCGGCCGGCTAGGATTCACCTACGACAGCATCGGCCGCCCACTCGGATGCGCCTCCTCGTAACCGGCGCGGGCGGGTTCCTCGGGTCCCACCTGTGCGACCGCCTGCTGGGGGCCGGTCACACTGTCGTGGGCATGGACAACTTCCTCACCGGAAACCCCGCCAACCTCGCGCATCTCGAAGGCAACACACGCTTCAAGGTCCTGCGCCACGACGTCTCGATGTTCATCGACGCCCCGGGGCCGTTGGACGGCGCCTTCCACTTCGCGAGTCCGGCGAGCCCGATCGACTATCTCGAGCACCCGATCCCCACGCTCAAGGTCGGCGCGCTCGGCACCCACAACAGCCTCGGCCTCGCGCTGGCGAAGCAGGCGCGGTTTCTGCTCGCCTCGACGTCCGAAGTGTATGGCGACCCGCTCGTGCATCCGCAGCCGGAGTCGTACTGGGGCAACGTGAATCCCGTGGGCCCGCGCGGCGTCTACGACGAGGCCAAGCGCTTCGCGGAGGCGCTGACGATGGCCTATCATCGCTATCACGGGCTCGATACCCGCATCGTTCGGATCTTCAACACCTACGGGCCGCGCATGCGCCCGAACGACGGGCGGGTCGTGTCGAACTTCATCGTGCAGGCCCTGCGCGGCGACCCGCTCACGGTCTACGGCGACGGCTCGCAAACACGCTCCTTCTGCTATGTGGATGATCTAATCGAGGGCATCATACGGCTCTTCGAGCGGGGCACTTCCGAGCCGACCAATATCGGTAACCCGCATGAATTCACCGTGCGCCAGCTCGCCGAGCGCGTGCTTACGTTGACGGGCAGCAAGAGCACGATCGTCCAGCGACCGCTGCCGGTGGACGATCCGCAGGTGCGCCAGCCCGACATCAGGCACGCCCGCGAGACACTGGGGTGGGAGCCGACGGTTTCGCTCGACGAGGGACTGCGCCGCACCATCGAGTATTTCCGTGAGATCGTGGCCCGCGAGGGAGCACATAGGTCCTGAAGCACAAATTGCTCGTCACCGGGGCCGCCGGGTTCATCGGATCGCACCTGAGCGAGGCGCTCATCAGGCTCGGCCATGCGGTGACCGGTGTCGACAACTTCGATCCGTTTTACGCGCGTGACGTCAAGGAGCGCAACCTCTCGGGCCTCCTCAAACTTCCCGGGTTTCGGTTCGTCGAGGCCGATGTTGCCCGCGATCCCATGCCGGTGGACGGCGTCGAGGCGGTCATCCATCTGGCGGCAAAACCGGGCGTCCGTCCCTCCCTGGACGATCCCGGCGCCTACATGGAAGCGAACGTGACGGCGACCGCGCGTCTGCTCGATGCGGCGCGCCGCGCAGGGCTGACGCGGATCGTGTTCGGCTCGTCGTCGTCCGTCTACGGTAATGCAACGCCCGCGCCGTTTGCCGAGGACAAACCCGCCGTCCTGCCGATCTCGCCGTACGCCGCCAGCAAGCGGGCGGGAGAGTTGCTGGCCCATGCCTTCGCGCACCTGTATCCGCTCAAGATCATCTGCCTGCGGTTCTTCACCGTGTACGGGCCGCGGCAACGCCCCGATCTGGCGATCCACAAGTTCACGGATCTGATCGCCCGCGGGCGCCCCGTGCGGATGCATGGGGATGGGTCGAGCGAGCGCGACTATACCTATATTACCGACTGTCTGGACGGCATCCTCGCCGCGCTCGATTGGACCGCGCGTGCCGCCCCCGGCACGGTCGAGACCGTGAATCTGGGCGGCGGCGAGCGCGTACGCCTCGACCGCCTGATCGCGCTCATCGCCAAGGCGGTGGGTCAGGAAGCGCGCATCGAGCGGTATCCCGATCAGCCGGGAGACGTGCGGCTGACGGATGCCGATCTCGTACATGCCGGACGCGTACTGGGCTTCGAGCCGCGCGTTGGTATTGACGAAGGCATCCGCAAATTCGTTGACTGGTACGAGGAGGTTCATGGACGTCAGTCCCGAGCGTCTGGTCGAGCAGGCTAACGAGCGGTTTCAGCTGCAGGACTACTACGGCGCGATTCACCTCCTCGAGGAGGTCATCGCGACCGGCCGAGCGTTTGCGGACGCGCATCACCTGCTGGGGCTCTCGTACTCGCTCGCCGGACAGCCCGACAAGGCCCTGGAGCAGTTGGATCGCGCCCTGGCGCTCAATCCCAACTACATCGAGGCGTTGATCCATCGCGCGCTCGTGCTGAACGAGATGGGTCGCGAAGAAGAGGCGGACGCGGTGTTGCGGCACGCCCGTCAGGTGACCTCGGAGCGGCGGGCGGGATTTCACGGACACGTCGCGGCGAAGCTCGCCAACCACCATGCCGCGCTCGCCCAAGCGTATTACGAGGCGGGTGGACTGAACGAAGCCATCGCACAGTACGAAGCGGCGCTGGAGCTGGGGCCCGGCTTCCACGACCTGCGGTACAAGCTCGGCCGGATGCTGCTCGAGGCCGGTCGCGCGTTGGACGCGCACGAGCACTTCCAGATCATCGTGCGCGAGCGGCCGTCCTTCCTGGATGCGGCCGCAATGCTGGGACTGGCTTGCTACCTGGCGGGGGATGGGTTGGCCGCACGCGCGGTGTGGGAAGGGCTGCGCGCGCGCCGGCCGGAAGATCCAAGGGTGGAGGCCTACCTGGCGCTGCTTTCCCGCTCGGACGTGATGCCGGTTGGCGCCGGCGATGGGGGAGCCGGAGAAGCCGGGGAAGCCGGGGGAGCGGCGAAACCCGATCGAAAGAAGAAGAAGAAGTGAGACGGCTCCTGGCGGTGCCACTGATCTTCGCGCTGGCTTGCACGCGTTCTGCCGCGAATCACGAGGACCTCGGCGATCGGGCGTATGCCGCAGGCTCCTATGTGGACGCGCTGGCCGAATACCAGCTGGGACGCAAGGCGAACGCCGGGAGCGCCGCCCTGCTCGCCAAAGTCGGCGCCGCGGCGATGCATGCCGAGGACTATGAGCTGGCGGCCGATGCCTACCGCTCCCTCGCCAAGCGGGACCGCTCGCGCGCCGACGAAGCCGCCGCCGGATTGGAGCGGGTGGCGCGGGCCGCCCTCGCGGCCAACGACCGCACAGCGCTGGCGAGCGCGCTGACCGGACTTCGCGAAGTCGCACCGCGGCGGCCGCTCGGACGATACGTCGTGCTCGCGGCCCTGGACGCCGTGGACCGGGGCGACACCGCCGAGGCAAGGGCGTTGTTGCCGGTTGCAGCGGCCTCGGCGGTCGACGCCGCCCGGGCCGACTCGCTACTGTTCGTCTACGGAATGACGCTGGTCCGGGTCCGCGACTGCAGCACGGCGGTGCGCGTCTTTGAAGGTGTCGTCCGGAGACAGCGGGCGGTGTCGGTGGTCGAGCAGGCGCGCGAAGGCCTCGGGCTGTGCGCGCTGGCGGAAGGCCAAATCGCACTCGAACAGGGGCACCCCGCGGATGCCGAAGCATGGTTTCGGCGGGCGACGGCACCGGGGGCGTCACCCGATGTCGTCCGGGGCGCGTTCCTGGGTCTGGGCGACGTTCGCCTCGCGCAGGGCGATGTGGCCGGCGCAATGGAGAGTTATCAGCAGGCGCTCACCGGCGGGACGCCCGGAGATACTATTTCGCAGCGCGCGCAGGAAAAGCTCAACGCGTTAGGAAAGGCTGAACCGTAATGACGATGCGACGGACGATCGGGATGCTCGCATTGGCTGTGGCCGCTGGTTCACTGTCCGCGTGTCATCCGCGTGGCCGTGCCCCGCAGGCCGCGCCGGCGGCTGCGCCCGACGTCGATCTTCGCCGTGCCATGGATCTGTTTCACCGCGGCGATTTTCGCCGCGCGCAGCTGATTCTGCAGCGCGTCATCTTCGAGCTCACGCCCGGCGCTCCCGAGCTGGCGCAGGTGCGGTATTACAGCGCGGAGTCCTGGTTCCAGGTCGGCGACTACGTGCAGGCCGCGAGCGAATTCCGAAAGGTTGCCGACGAATTCTCGACCACGGTGTACGCGCCGCCGGCGCTGCTGCGAGCCGGAGACGCAAATCTGCGTCTGTGGCACCGGCCCGAGCTCGACCCGTCGTACGGTGAGACGGCGTTGGCGGTCTATCAGGAGCTCGCGGGCCGCTTTCCGGAGAGCGATGCGGCCGCGCGCGCGCGGCTGCACGTCCGTCGCCTCGAGAACCAGTTTGCGGAGAAGACCTACAAGACCGGGATCTTTTATCTGCGGCGCAAGGCGTTTGATTCCGCGATCATCTATTTCAAGGACGTGATCGCGAATTATCCCACCACCGAGCGGGCGCCCGACGCCTTGCTGCGATTGGTGGACAGTTATCGCGCGATCGGCTACAAGCAGGAGGTGCAGGAGACCTGCGAGCACCTGCGGCGCTTTTATCCCAAGGCGACGGCGCTCGACCGGGCCTGTCCCGCGACGGCCGATTCCACCGCGACCCCGTCGACCCCCTCCACACCCTGACCGGCGTGGCCCGGGGGGCGGGGGGGGGGGCGCTGTTCGGAGGCTCGTTCGACCCCGTCCACGTCGCACATTTGATCGTGGCAGAAACCGCGGCAGACGCGTTGGGCTGCGACGTGCGCTTTCTGCCCGCGCGCGAGCAGCCCCTGAAGCGAGGGGCTCGGGCCGGCCCTCAGGCGACGCCCGAGCAGCGGGCGGAAATGCTGGATCTGGCGATCGCGGGGAACCCGCGGTTCGGCGTGGAGCGGGTCGAGCTGGGGCTGCCGACGCCGTCGTATACGGTCCGGACGCTGCGGGCATTGGGGGAGCGGGAGGGGGAGCCCGGGAACCGGTTCACGTTGTTGCTGGGGGCGGATGCCGCCCGCGATCTTGCCGAGTGGTGGGAAGTCGAAGCGCTTCCGGAACTTGCCGACATCGTCGTCTTCGCCCGGCCCGGTGCCAGCGTGGTGCGTCATCCGCTGATCAAGCGGGTTATTCCTGTGCCCTCAATCGACCTCTCTGCGACTCAAGTGCGGGAGCGCGTCAAACAGGGGCGTTCCATTCGATATTTAGTGCCCGACCCGGTGCACGAGTACATCGGGGCGCACGGGCTGTATCGCTAGGAGTGTAATGGCTAATCGTTGGTTCACCAAAATCTTTGGGACGCGGTTCAACCGCGAGCTGAAGCGCATCCAGCCGATCGTGGATGCGATTCTCGAGCACGAAGTGCGCCTCAAAGAGATCACCGACAGCGAGCTGCAGGCGCAGACCGCGAAGTTCCGCGAGGTAATCGCGCAGCGCACCGGCGAGGTGCACGCCGAGGTCGAGCGTCTCAAGCAGGCGAAGCACGACTGCCCCGATCCGGAGGAGCGCGCGAATCTCAGCGACCAGCTGAGAAAAGCAGAGCAGGACTTCGTGGCGGCGCTGCAGCGCACGCTCGACGAGCTGCTGCCGGAAGCATTCGCGACGGTGCGCGAAGCGGCCCGCCGTCTGCTCAGCAGCGAGGTCGTCGTCACCGGGCACCCGATGAAATGGGACATGGTGCCTTACGATGTGCAGCTCATCGGCGGGATCGTGCTCCATCAAGGCAAGATCGCCGAAATGGCGACCGGCGAGGGCAAGACCCTCGTCGCGACGCTGCCGCTGTATCTCAACGCGCTGGCGGGCCGTGGCGCACACCTCGTTACGGTGAACAACTACCTCGCCCGGCGCGACTCACAGTGGATGGGCCATCTCTTCCAATGGCTCGGCCTGACCGTGGGCTGCATCGACGACACACAGCCGTCCACCCCCGAGCGCCGCGCCGCCTACCTGTGTGACATCACGTATGGCACCAACAACGAATTCGGCTTCGACTACCTGCGCGACAACATGGTCTTCAGCCTGGAGCACCGTGTCCAACGCGGCCATGTGTACGCGATCATCGACGAGGTGGATTCGATCCTGATCGACGAAGCGCGCACGCCGCTGATCATCTCCGGGCCGGTGGGCGCCGAGTCGGACGAGAAATACGCGCAGTTCAACACGCAGGTCGTGCAGCTCGTGCGCAAGCAGACCGCGATCGCGAATGATTTGATTGCCAAAGCGGAGCCGCTGCTCGACAACCCCGATACCAGTTACGAGGGCGCGAAGCTGCTGTACAAGGCACAGCTCGGCATGCCCAAGAACAAGAAGCTCCTGAAACTGCTGAACGAGCAGGGCGTCAAGCAGCAGGTGCAACGGGTCGAGCTCGACCGCCTCGCCGACCGCAAGCTGCCGGCACGCGATCAGAAGATGCGCGACATCGAGGACGATCTGTATTTCGTCATGGATGAGCGCGGCCGCTCGGTGCACCTGACCGACAAGGGCGTGGAGACGATGTCGCCGCAGGACCCCACACTCTTCGTGGTGCCCGACATCTCGCACGCCGTGCACGAGATCGAGCACGACCCCGATCTGTCCCCCGCTGAGAAGATCGAGCGCCGGCGCGCCGTAGAGGGCGAGTACGCGATCAAGAGCGAGACGCTGCATATCATCCACAAGCTGTTGCAGGCGCACGCGCTCTACGAGAAAGACGTCGAGTACGTGGTGCAGGACGGCCAGGTGCTGATCGTCGACGAGTTCACCGGCCGCCTGATGGCGGGACGCCGCTGGTCCGACGGACTGCATCAGGCCGTGGAAGCGAAGGAGGGGGTCGCTGTCAAGGAAGAGACCCAGACCCTCGCCACGATCACGATCCAGAACTACTTCCGCATGTACGAGAAGCTCGCCGGTATGACGGGCACGGCGGAGACGGAAGAGACCGAGTTCCACCAGATCTACAAGCTCGAAGTCTCCGTGATTCCGACGAACCGGCCGGTGCGGCGAATCGACAAGCACGACCTCGTCTACAAGACGCGCAAGGAGAAGTACGACGCGATCATGGAAGAGGTCGAGCGCCAGCATAAGCGCGGCCTGCCGGTCCTGGTCGGGACGACCAATGTCGAGGTCTCGGAGACGCTGGCCCGGCTGCTGAAGCGCCGCGGGCTCAAACACGAGGTCCTGAACGCCAAGTATCACCAGCGCGAGGCGGAGATCGTCGCGCAGGCGGGCCAGCCCGGCTCGATCACGATCGCGACGAACATGGCCGGCCGCGGCACCGACATCAAACTCGGTCCGGGCGTCAAGAAGTGTCAGGTCTGCGGCATCAAGTCGCGTGAGGCCCCGTTCGGCCAGAAAATCGAACCGCCCGACCTGACGGCCGAGCAGATCAAAGAGCTCAAGTGCAACGAGGACCCGCCGTGCGGCCTCGTGATCATCGGGACGGAGCGCCACGAGGCACGCCGCATCGACCGCCAGCTGCGCGGCCGCTCCGGGCGCCAGGGCGATCCCGGCCAGAGCATTTTCTATCTCTCGCTCGAAGATGACCTCATGCGGCTGTTCGGCTCCGACCGGATCGCTCGCATCATGGATCGGACGGGCGCCGAAGAGGGCGAGGTCATCACCCATCCCTGGGTGACGGCCGCGATCGGGCAGGCGCAAAAGCGCGTCGAGCTCCAGAACTTCCAGGCGCGCAAGAAGCTGCTGCAGTTCGACGACGTCATGAACCAGCAGCGCGAGGTCATCTACTCGCAGCGCCTGTACGCGCTCGAGGGCGGGGAAGAGCTGAAGGCCGAGGCGCAGCGGATGATCGACGCGGCGTTCGAGCAATACGCCGACAGTCTCATCGTGGACTACGATGATTCCGGCCAGTGGGACCGCGCGCTGATCGATACGGATTTTCTAGAGAAGTTCCTGACGTCGGTCCCGGGTGTCACCGATCCCGCGGTGGTCAAGACGCGCGACGAGCTGGTGCGCGCGGCGCAGAAGGCGGGACGCGACGCGTTCCAGCAGAAGCTCGGCTATCTCCGCGACGTCGAAGCCAGGGTCGGCGCGACGAACCTCGCCGAGCAGGCGCTGTCACACGTGACCCTCGGCGTGATCGACGAGAAGTGGAAGGATCACCTCTACGATCTCGACCAGCTGCGCGAAGGCATCTACTACCGCGCGTGGGGGCAGAAGGACCCGCTCGTGGAGTACAAGCAGGAAGCGTACGAGATGTTCGTCGGCCTGATGCACGATCTGCAGACCACGTTCGCGGAACGGTGGCTCAGGCTGCAGATCGAGATCGGCCCGCCGCGCGGCGGTCCGAGCCAGACCACCACGACGGGCGGGCTTGGCAGTGGGCCGAAAAAGCCGACGCCCATGGTCGCGACCAAACCGACGGCGGACGGGTTGGTCAGTCCTGCGGCGGCGTCGAACGGACCGGTGCCCTCCAGACCGGTCCCGCCCACCGTTGGAATGGCCCCGCCGAATCCGTATGCCGGCGTGGGTCGCAATGATCCGTGCCCGTGCGGCAGCGGCAAGAAGTTCAAGAAGTGCCACGGGGCAACGCTGTAGAACGAATCGAGGGGCACCGAATACGGTGCCCCTCGTCGCATACGGTTGAAGCTGGGCTCGAGTCAAAACGTACAATTCCCCGGTCGCGGCGCATCGATACGCGTTGGACTACCCTTGGGCACGAAGAAGGTCACCACATTGTTCACCTCGACCGCTCCTTCGTTCCGAGCGATCCCCACATCCCCGCCTTCCTCAAGGAATGCGGTACCGGCAGGGTGAACCGTTCCGGTGCAAGTGGGATCGTTCCCGTGGTAGAACGTGATCACTCCGGTTTTTACGACGACCAGCACGGGACCAGGATGATAGTGCCAACCTGAATGCCCACCGGGCGCTACGACGATATTCGCGACTGCGATGTCGGTGTTGTCGTGAGACTTGAGCTCGACGTCATAACCAGCGGCTTTGGATTGAATGTGAAACGTGCCGAGGTTGCCGCGTCCGACCAGTGTGCTGGTAAAATCTTTGGCGAGCGTGAAGCTTGGCTCACCGATCCCCGTGTTTGAAAACCCTCTCGGTGTCGTCGTGTCTTTGCATGCGAGCGCTCCGGTAGCGACGACCACCATAATGAGGACGCTATGCGGGCGAAGCCGTGTCGCGAGCATATTGTACTCCTTGTTGAACAGCGTGATGGAAAATGGGTGGCAGTTTTGACCTGTGAACCTCCTTCGGGCGCGGCGCGTTGACGCCGCAAGAGCGTCTGGCCATTCGAGGGGCACGAGCGTTGTGCCACTTGTTGGTCTGTCGCCTGCCCTACCTACTGAGTCACGACGAACTGATAACAGTCGCTCTCCAACATCACTGCGTGGCTCGTCTGCTCGATCACCCGAAAATGGATGTCGAACGTTGATCCAATCGCGGTCATACCGAGGTTGCGAAATAACGCCTCACGGCCCGTGCCCCGCCAATCTGTTGTAATCGATTGTGGAACTGCGCCCCGTCCCAACGTGAGCCAATTCGTGCCCGTGCAATCGTCGTTCACGTTCACATCTGTCGCGCGCTGCAGCTGATAGTCCGTGTTGGGTTGTAAGTCGCGAACCCAGGTATCGAGATAGACGATCCGATCCGCGTCGTTCGGCTGCCGGAACTTCACATGCCCGAACCCACGAGTTCCCGCGACGTCACGAAGGATGATTTCGTTATTGAACGGCGGCGTCTCCGGCCCCCAGGCGCTAGCCCTGATGCCAGACCCCCCGGAGAGCCTGGGCGCAATGGGATCGGGGCGATCGGTCGCACAGGCTGCGACGAGAGCGAGAGTTAGAGCCAGGACGGCGGGAGTAGCACGCATGGAGCCTCCACGAGGTTGGGGTAGAGTCGGGGACGGCGTCGCCTCGTGGATCAGTCGGCAGGCACGGGGTGGCCGGGCTACAATCGCACCAAACGCATTCCGCGGGAAGTCACTGCATAGAAAAGACTATGTGGCGAAGGTGCAACACGGCTAGCGTGGTCGGATGCCGCTCCGCTTGTCCGAGCACCTCGAACACGACCGGCCGCGCGAGCGTTTCTGGGCGGTCGGGCCGGCCGCGTTGACGGCGCAAGAGCTTCTGGCCATTCTCCTTGGAACAGGGACGCGCGGGCAGGATGCCCTCGCGGTGGCCGCCGAGATACTTGTGCGGGGGGATGGCTCGTTGCGACGGCTCGCCACCCGGCCATGGGCCGAATTGGCCCGGATCCCAGGGGTAGGGAGGGCGAAAGCCGCCCGCTTGGCCGCGGCTGTTGAGCTGGGTCGCCGCGTCGGGAGTGAGGCGGAGCCGGCGCCAGACCGGATTCGGGGACCGGGCGATGTGCAGCGGTACTATGGCCTTCGCCTGCGGGACCTCGCGGTCGAGGAGTTTCACGTCCTCGCCCTAGGCAGTCAGAGCCAGATTCTGGCGGATCTGCTGATTACGCGGGGCATTCTGAACAGTTCGTTGGTGCACCCGCGGGAGGTGTTTCGTGCGGCTATTGCCGAGGCGGCGGCGGGAATCATCGTGGTGCACAATCATCCCAGCGGTGATCCCACGCCATCTGCCGACGATCGCGCCGTGACGCGCCAGCTGGTCGATGCGGGGCGCGTGCTCGATGTGCCGGTGTACGATCACGTGGTGATTGGTGGGGGAGAGCGGTACGTGAGTTTCGCGGAGGCAGGGCTATTGTGACGAGTACGGCGCCTATTCTCGCACCCGAGCTGGCGAAGGCCGTCGCCGCGCAACGCGACCGCCTCGACCTCGAGGTGCTGTCGCGCGCGTACCAGATGAGCGCGCAGGCGCATCAGGGGCAGAAGCGCATGTCGGGCGACGATTTCGTCTCGCACAGCGTCGCAGTCGCCACGATTCTCGCCGAGCAGCAGATGGACACGACGACGATCGCGGCCGCGCTGCTGCACGACGTGGTCGAGGATTCCAACGTCACGCTCGACATGTTGCGCAAGGATTTCGGCAATGAAGTCGCCGATCTTGTCGACGGCCTGACCAAGATCAAGGCCCTCAACTTCCGCTCCACCGCCGAAGAGCAGGCGGAGAATTACCGGAAGCTGCTGATGTCCGTGGCGCGCGATGCGCGCGTCATCATCATCAAGCTCGCCGACCGGCTCCACAACATGCGTACGCTCGATCCGCTGCCGCCCGACAAGCGTAAGCGGATCGCGCTGGAAACGCGGGAGCTGTACGCTCCGCTGGCGCACCGCTTCGGCATGGCCGGGGTGAAGGCCGAGCTCGAGGACCTGGCCTTCAAGTATCTCGAGCCCGACGACTACAAGCAGCTGACGCGCCAAGTCAAGGCGCGGCGGGTGGAGCGCGACCGCACGATCGAGCGGATGCGTGCGCCGCTCTCGGACGAGCTGCGCCGCGCCGGGATCGTGGGCTGGGAGATCGTCGGCCGGCCCAAGAACCTCTGGTCTATCTTCAAGAAGATGAAGAAGCGCGGCAAGCCGTTCGAGGAGATCTACGATCTCCTCGCCGTCCGCGTGTTGGTGAACAGCATCACCGACTGCTACCACGTGCTCGGCATCATCCATCACACCTGGACGCCGCTCCAGGAGCGGATCAAGGACTACATCGCGAGCCCCAAGTCGAACGGCTATCAGTCGCTGCACACCACCGTGTTCGGCCCGGGTGGGCAGCTGTACGAGATCCAGATCCGCACGCGCGACATGCATCGCACCGCCGAGTATGGTATCGCGGCGCACTGGCTGTACAAGGAAAACGGCAAGAGCGCGGACGAGCTTGATCACCATCTCTCGTGGTTCCGCCAGTTGATCGAGCTGCAGCAGGATGCGCACAGCCCCGAGGAATTCCTCGAGTTCCTCAAGATCGATCTCTATCAGGACGAGATCTTCGTGTTTACGCCGCGCGGCGACGTGAAGCGGCTGCCGAAGGGCGCGACCCCGATCGATTTCGCATTCATGGTGCACACCGAGGTCGGCCAGCACTGCAACGGCGCACGCGTGAACGGCAGGATCGCGCCACTGCATCGGCCGTTGCGCAACGGGGACACGATCGAGGTGCTCACGAGTCCCCAGGCGAAGCCCTCGCGCGACTGGCTGGCGCATGTCCAGACGGGCCGGGCCCGCCAGAAGATCCGCCAGTGGATCAAGCAGGAGGAGCAGGAGCGCAGCGTGACGCTGGGTCGTGAGATCCTCGCGCGCGAGATCCGGCGCCGCCGTCTCGAGTCGCCTTCCCCCGAGCAGCTGGAACAGGCCGCGCAGAAGCTCGGACTCGGCGCCGCCGAGCAGGTGGAGACCGCGATCGGCCGCGGGGATGTGCAGATCGGCCAGGTGATCAACGCGCTGTATCCCGAGATACCGCCCGACGAACAGCACGCCCCCAAGCCGACGGCGTTCGGGCGCGTCATCGAACGTCTCCGCCTCGGACGCGGCATCAAGATTCACGGTGTCGAAGGCCTGATGGTCCGCTACGCGCAGTGCTGCCAGCCTGTCCCGGGCGATCCCGTGGTCGGTTACGTCACCCAGGGCCGCGGCATCTCGATCCACCGCAACGACTGTCCCAACCTGCTCACCCTCTCGGGCGACGAGGAGCGCCGGGTCGAAATCGACTGGCGGGAGGTCGAGGGCGAGACCTTCGTGGTCCGGCTGGCGGTCAGCGGCGAGGACCGGCGCGGCCTCTACGCCGATATCTGCGAGGCGATCAGCGGCACCGGAACCAACATCCGCAGTGCCGAGCTCGCGTCGAAGGACGGCGTCGTCTTCGGCTCGGTCCTGGTGGAAGTCGAGAACAACACCCACCTGCACAAGGTCCTGAAGGCGGTCCGCAAGGTGAAAGGTGTCACGGAGATCGCGCGACGGGATTCGAGCGGTCCCGCTGAAGTCGTCGTCGGTTAGGTTTCCCTCGTATGCCTTTTGAGCTCGGGAACGCCCCGCCGCCGGCGGGTGATCAGCCACGCGCGATTCGCGAGCTGAGCGCCGGCCTGCGCCGCGGCGACAAATATCAGACACTCCTCGGCGTCACCGGGTCGGGCAAGACGATGACGATGGCGCACGTCGTCGCCGACTTCGGGAAGCCGACGCTCGTGTTGTCGCACAACAAGACGCTCGCTGCACAGTTGTACGGCGAGCTGAAGACGTTCTTTCCGTCCAACGCCGTCGAATTCTTCATTTCCTATTACGACTACTACCAGCCCGAGGCGTACGTGCCGTCGACCGACACGTACATCGCCAAGGACTCGTCCATCAACGACGACATCGAGCGTCTGCGGCTGCGCGCGACCTCGAGCCTGATGGAGCGCGACGACGTCATCATCGTTGCGAGCGTCTCGGCGATCTACGGCCTCGGCGACCCCGAGCTGTATCGCGAACTGCTCGTCACCGCGCAGCAGGGCGAGTCGCGTGGCCGGGATGCATTGCTCGCCGATCTCGTCGCCGTTCAGTATCAGCGCAATGACGTGGGCTTCGAGCGCGGGACGTTCCGCGTGCGGGGCGATACGGTGGAGGTCTTCCCGGCGTACGACGAGCAGGCGGTGCGGATCGAGTTCTGGGGGGATGAGATCGAGCGCATCGCGAAGATCGATCCCCTGACCGGCAACGTCATCAAGCCGATGGACCGCTCGGCCATCTATCCTGCCACGCACTTCGTCACGCAGCGCGCGACGATCGAGCGCGCCGTGTCGCGCATCAGGGCCGAGCTGGCGGAACGATTGGCGGAGCTGCGCGCGCAGAACAAGCTGCTGGAAGCGCAGCGCCTGGAGTCCCGTACGCATTTCGACATCGACATGCTGATGGAAGTGGGGCGCTGCGCCGGCATCGAGAACTACTCGCGCCTGTTCAGCGGCCGCCAGCCCGGTGAACGACCGGCGTGCCTGCTCGACTACTTCCCGAAGGACTATCTCTGCATCCTCGACGAATCGCACCAGACGCTGCCGCAGCTGGGCGCGATGTACGAAGGCGACCGCTCGCGCAAGCAAACCCTGGTGGATTACGGCTTTCGGCTTCCGTCGGCGCTCGACAACCGGCCGCTGCGATTCGACGAGTTCATGGGGCTGGTGCCGCGCATGGTATTCGTCTCGGCGACTCCCGGGCAGGACGAGCTGAAGCTCTCCGACGGCGTCATCGTCGAGCAGATCATCCGCCCGACCGGGCTGGTCGATCCCACCGTCGAGATCCGGCCGGTGGCGGGGCAGGTGGATGACCTGCTCAGCGAAATCCGCCTGCGCGAGAAGAAGAACGAGCGCGTCCTGGTCACCACGTTGACCAAGCGCATGGCGGAGGATCTGACCGATTATTTGCAGCAGCATGGCGTGCGGGTGCGCTATCTGCATTCGGAAATCGACGCGATCGAGCGCGTCGAGATCATTCGGGGTCTGCGCCTCGGCGAGTTCGACGTGCTCGTGGGCATCAACCTGCTGCGCGAAGGGCTGGACTTGCCGGAGGTGTCGCTCGTCGCGGTGCTCGATGCCGACCAGGAGGGCTTCCTGCGATCGGATCGGTCGCTGATCCAGACCGTCGGCCGGGCGGCGCGGCATCTCAGCGGCAGAGCAATTCTGTACGCCGACCGTGTCACCGGCTCGATGGAGCGGGCGCTGAACGAGATGAACCGGCGGCGCGAAACACAGGTCGCCTACAACGTCGAGCATGGCATCACGCCGCGGTCGATTGTGAAGTCGGTGGGCGACATCCGCTTCGTCACCCGCGTCGCCGACGCGCGGGTGGCAAAGCCCGGGGCCGGAGAGATCCGCCGCCCCGCGGACGCGAGCGAGCGCGAAACTCTCATCCGCATGCTGGAGCAGCAGATGCAGGCCGCGGCTGAGGAGCTCGATTTCGAGCTGGCGGCGGTACTGCGCGATCAGCTCTTGGAGCTCAAGGCCGATGCGCCTCTCCGCGAGCGAGCTCAGCCGGTTCGGTGAAGACCTCGGCCGCCAGCTCCGCGCGCCCGCGGTAATCGGGCTGTCGGGAGAGCTGGGGACGGGGAAGACGAGCCTCGTGCAGGCCATCTGCCGCGGCCTGGGCGCCCGCGCGCGGGCCACCAGTCCCACGTACGCGCTCGTGCATCATTACGACGCCGGCCCCATTCCCGTCTATCACGTGGATTGCTACCGTCTGCGCCAGCCCGACGAAGCGCGCGATCTCGGCTTCGACGACATGGTCCGGGAGCGCGCCATCATCCTGATCGAGTGGCCCGAGCGGGCGGGGGCCTGGGTTCCTCCGCTCGATCGGCACTTCAAGCTCTTCTACGATTCTGATCCGGGGAGTCGCGTCGTTGAAGAATGAAGCCTGGCTCGCAATCGACACGACGACGGATATCGCCAGCGTCGCGATCCGCGCCGGTGAGCAGACGATCGCGCGCTCGGTTCGTGGCGCACGCCAACACGCCGCGCAAATCCTGCCTCTCGTTCACGAGGTCCTGGAGGTCGGACAGCTGTCGCTCGAGCAAATCGCCGGGGTCATTGTCGGCGATGGACCTGGCGGTTTTACGGGCCTGCGCATCGGATGGTCCGCGGCAAAGGGTTTCGTCCAGGAGCGACGGTTGCCCTTGATCGCTATTCCATCGCTGCTCGCCGCGGCGCACGCCGCCGGGGTGGAGACCGTCGCGGCATGTTATGACGCGCTACGCGGCGAGGTGTTCGGCGCGATGTACACCTTTGTTGGAGATCAGGTGAAGACGCTCGTCGCGCCGGGGTTGTTCACGATCCCTGCGCTAGTCGTACGGGCCGGACGATCACCAGATCTCGCGGTGGGAGACGGCGCAGAGCGCTATCGCAAAGAGATTGTGGCCTGGACCGGACGAGCTCCCGTTGCCATCGATGCTCTGCCGCCGCTTGCCGGATCGTTGCTGGCGCTCTTTTCCTATGACGGCGCGCGCCGCGCGATCGATGATCCGCGCGTGGCCGAGCCCGTCTACGGCCGGCCCGCCGAAGCTCAAGTGAAATGGGAGGCGCGCTACGGCCGACCCCTACCAAATTCGTCCCGCTAGGCTCGGCGATGTCCCCGCAGTCCGCGCGATCGAGCAGGAGGTCTTCGCCGACCCGTGGTCCACACAGGACTTTCGCGACTGCCTGACGTCGGATGCGCACTTTCTCGTCGTCGAGGCGAGCGGCTCCGGGGGCGGGGAGGGGGCGATCATCGGCTACGTGGTCGCGCTCGACGCCGCGGACGAGGGCGAGATCCTCAATCTCGCTGTGGCCCCCGCGGGTCGGCGTACCGGGCTAGGACGCGCCCTCGTGGAGCGCATTGTCGAAGCGTTGACCGCGCGCGGCGTCCGGCAGGTCTACCTCGAGGTGCGGGAATCGAACGCGCCGGCGCGGGCTCTGTACGCGGCCCAGGGGTTCAGGGAAGTGGGTCGCCGGAAGGAGTATTACCGTCGGCCGGTAGAGGATGCCATCGTCCTCAGACTTGATGCATAACTTCGGTACAAGTGGCGTATCTTTGATTGACAGAATGACTTGCGACTTATATAGTGTTGGGCACCCTTGGGCCCCCACCCGCATTTTCGTCGGAGGTTGTTGTGAGCCGCAGTCTTAACAAAGTCCAACTCATCGGGAATCTGGGTGCGGATCCCGAGGTGCGCAGCACGAATAACGGATCCCGTGTGGCGACCCTGTCCCTCGCGACCAGTCGCCAGTGGACCGGGAACGGCGGGGAAAAACAGGAAAAGACGGAGTGGCATAGGGTTATCTGCTGGAACAACAAGGGTTCTGGCTTGGCCGACATCGCCGAGAAGTACCTGAAGAAAGGCGACAAGGTCTATATCGAGGGACGGATTGAGTACCGGACCTGGGAAGATCGCGAGAAGCAGACGCGCTACGTCACCGAGATCATCGCGCGTGAGTTGATCATGCTGGGGTCGAGAGGCGGAGCCGCTCCGGTGGGAGCGGGGGCGGGGGCTGTGAAGGGGGCTTCGGAAGCGGGCGGCAAAGCCCCAGAATCGCTCGACGCGTTCCCGGAGGCGCTGGATGAGGAGGACGACGATCTGCCGTTCTGACCGCGCCATACTGCTGGCCCTGGCGGCGTTGCCGCTCCTGTGGCGAGTCCTGCCGGCGCAGGACACCACCCAAACGGTGCAACAACAGGACACGACCCAAGCGGCCGCCGCTTTTCAGGGACAGGTTCCCGCCAGTCACACGGTCTCACGCGGTGAGACCCTTTGGTCCATCTCTCAGATGTACTTCAACGATCCGCTGCTGTGGCCGGAGATTTACCGCCTCAATACCGCCGTCATCGAAGACCCGCACTGGATCTATCCCGGTGAGGTCCTGAATCTCTCGGAAATGATCACCGTCGCCCAGGGTGTCGATACCGTGGTTACGCGGCCGGACACCACGCCGGCTGCCGCCGACACGGTGCGAGTCATCCCCGGCGACACGGTTCCCGCAGTCGTGCCGCTCGATACGGCTGTCATAGACACGATCCCTGCCGACACGTCGCAGTTCATGGTGGAGCCGCCGCCGCCCACCAACGTCGCCGAAAGCCGCGAGACGATATTCGATCGCCGCCGCACGAATCGGCAGGTCGTCCAGGACGTGCTGCGCGCCTACGTGCATCAGCCCTACCGTCCCCTCCGTGCCGGCGAATTCTACGCCGCCGGCTTTTTGAGCGAGGAGGAACGGCTGCCGTGGGGTCGGGTGCTCGGCGCGACCGCCCAGCCGGCGATTCCCAGGCTTACCGATCGTACATCCGCGACCACGTTTCAGGAGATCTCCGTCCGACCGCCGCGCAACGCCTCCTACCATGTGGGCGACTCGTTGCTGATCGCTCGCATCGATCGGACGCTGGCGTACGGCCGTTGGGGCGACGTCGTGGTTCCCACCGGCATTGCCCGCGTCACATCGATCGAATCGGAGCAGGTGCTGGCGGAGGTTGTCGCGCAGTTCGATCGCGTGCATGAAAACCAGCTCGCGATGCCGCTCGAGCCGTTCCGTGATCCCGGCCAGGTGCGGCCCACGCCCGTCGAGCAGGGTCTGGCAGGCAAGCTGCTGGACCCGCGGGATCCGCATTCGCTCGCCGGCGCGCAGCAGTACTTCTTCATCGACAAGGGGCGCCGCGATGGCGTCGCGCTCGGCGATGTTTTCGAAGTGGTCAAACCAGCACAGGGCTATGCGGGGTCCGCCTCGGAAGAGGTGCGCGCGGTCATGATGATCGTCCACACTCGCGAGCGCTCTGCGACAGGACTCTTGCTGCAGATCAATCATCCGGGCCTGGATCGGGGTCTTCCGGTACGGCTGATCAAGAAGATGCCTTCCTGAAAGGCGGCCGGGCCCCGCTTCGTGGGCCTGGCCCGTATCTGGTGTGACTGTCACTCTGCATCTCGTTGCCCTGGCGCTCTACGGTGTAGCCACGGCGCTGACGTTGGCGCCGTTCATGGGCTTCCGGCCGGCGCCGCGCGCACTCACGATCGCGATTCCCTGCGCGGGCGCCGCGGTGCACGTCGTCGCCGTTTCGCAGCTCACGCTCGTTGGTCTGGGGCCGGCGCTGTCGATGCTGGCACTGTGTCTCGTGCTCCTCCAGCTCGCGAGCGAGCGAGTGTTACGCGGTTCGGCCGTCTCGTTTTTCGCGGGGCCCCTCGCCACGGGCCTCGTGGGACTCGCAATTCTGAGCGGTCTCGCGCCCGGCGCGGAAACCGTGGGCGCCCGCAACACCTGGTTCGTGCTCCACGTCGCGCTCAGCGTCCTTGGCCTCGCCTTGATGGCGCTCGCCTTCATCGCCGCGGCGCTCTACCTGCTGCAATTCCGCGAGCTCAAGGCCCGCCGCTTCGGCCAGATCTTCCAGCTCTTCCCGCCGCTCGAGCGGCTCGATCAGCTCAATCGCGTCGCACTGGTCGCGGGGTTCCCCGCATTGACGCTCGGCGTCCTGCTGGCGCTCGGTTACGGCGCGCAGTTCTCCGGTGGCTTGCATGTCGCCAAGGCGCAGATCGTGTGGGGGATCTTTACCTGGGTGGTCCTTGGCTGGGCGGTCTGGGTTCGAGTCGTCCGCCATTGGGCCGGCCGCCGCGCGGCCCTCGCGAGCATCGCCGGTTTCTGCGCCGTCCTGCTGGTGTACGTCGCGCTGAAGCTGACGCAGCCCGGTGCCGCACGGTTCCTGTGACAGGTCATGCGGAGATGGGAATCAAGGTCCTGGGGGTGAACCACCGCACCGCGCCGCTCGACGTGCGCGAGCGGTTCGCCCATGGTGCGCACGAGGTGCCGGGCGCGCTGGCGCGCGTCATGGCGGCGGGTGCCAGTGGCGGCGTCCTGCTCTCCACCTGCAATCGCACCGAGTTCTATCTGGTTGCCGACGACGAGCCGGCGCTGGAGGCCGTGTGGTCATTGCTGGGGGAGCGGCTTCCAACCAGTGGTCCCCCCCCCGCTCCCGCCCCGCCGCCCGTGACAGGCGGCGCGCGGGAGTACGGCTACATCGTCCGCGACCGTGACGCGGTCCGCCATCTCTACCGCGTATCGGCGGGACTCGATTCGATGATCCTCGGCGAGTCGCAGATCCAGGGACAGGTGCGGGAGGCCTGGGAAGCATCGCGCGCGCAGGCCGGTCCCGTGCTGCATCGGCTGTTTCAGACGGCGCTGCACGTCGGGTCGCGCGTGCGCACCGAAACGGGCCTCGGCATGGGAACCGCGTCCGCTGCTTCGGCGGGGGTCGCCGTCGCGGGCAAGATCTTTGGTGACCTCGCCGGCCGCTGCGCGCTTATCCTCGGTGCGGGTGACATGGCCGAGCTCGCGGCGACCTGTCTCACCGATCAGGGCGTCCAGATCACTTTGGTTGCCAACCGCACACAGGAGCGCGCCCGCGCGATCGCCGAGCGGCTGGGTGGCAAGGCCGTATCGCTCGAGGAAGCGTGGCCGCATTTCGCCACCACGGACATCGCCCTCTGCTCAACGGCGGCGCCGCATGCGGTCGTCACGTGGGAGCGCGTGGGGACGATCATCGGCGCGCGTCGGGGGAAACCACTGTGCATTCTCGATCTGGCCGTGCCGCGGGACGTCGATCCGGCGATCGCGCAGCTCGAGAACGTGTTCCTGTACGACGTCGACGATCTGCAGACGGTCGCCGCGCAGGCGACCGCGCGGCGCCGCGATGAAATTCCCGCCGCCGAACGCATCGTCGAAGAGGAGACCGATCTTTTCTGGGCGTGGTACGGTGGGCTGGGTGTCGTCCCGACCATCAAGGAGCTCCGCGCCCGCATGGATCACGTCCGCGCCGCCGAGCTCGAGCGGGTGCTGCGCCAGCTCGAGCATCTGAGTCCAGACGATCGCGCCCACGTCGAGCAATTCAGTCAGGCGCTGCTGAACAAGTTTCTGCACCAGCCCACCATCACCCTGAAGAAGGCGGCTGAGGCGGGCCGCGGGTACGGCCTGCTCGAGGCATTACGCCGCCTCTTCGGAATGGAGCCACCCGAGTGAGGCGGATTCTCGTCACCGGGGGTGCAGGGTACATCGGCAGCGTCGTCGTAGATCAACTCCTGGAGCGGGGCTTCAAGGTCGTCGTGCTGGACGACCTGAGCCGCGGGCACCGGCAGGCGGTCGCCAGGGGGGCGGGCTTCGTCCAGGGAGGTGTGGGGAACCGCGAGCTGGTCGGGTCGCTGCTCGAGCGTGAGCGCATCGAGGCGATCATCCACCTGGCCGCCTTTGCCCTGGTCCCCGAGTCGGTCGCCCAGCCTCAGAAGTATGTGACCAACAATGTGACGGCCGCCCGTGTACTGTTGGAGGCGGCAGTCCAGGCCAAGATCCGCCGCTTTGTCTTCTCGTCCTCGTGCGCGGTGTATGGCCATCCGGCGACGATTCCGATCACGGAAGACGCGCCGCTGGCACCGGTCAATCCGTACGGCGAGACGAAGCGCGATTTCGAGCGGTTGCTCGCGGCAGTCGCCCCGAAGCAGAGCATGGAGGTGGTCAGCCTGCGCTACTTCAATGCGTCCGGGGCGACGGAGCAGCGGGGAGAAGACCACGATCCGGAGACGCATCTGATCCCCAACGTGCTGGGTGCGGCGCTCGGCAGGCGCGGGGCGCTCGAAGTGTACGGCACCGATTACCCGACGGCCGACGGCACGGCGGTTCGCGATTACGTCCACGTCGCCGACATCGCCGATGCGCACCTGCGCGCGCTGGACGCGAAGCTCGATGGAGGTTCGGCGGTCGCGGTGAACCTGGGCACGGGGACCGGACGCTCCGTCCTCGAGGTGGTGGAAGCGGCGCGCCGTGTGACGGGGCGCGCCGTGATTCCGATGGTCGAGCGGCCGCGCCGGCCCGGCGATCCGCCGGAGCTTGTCGCGGCGGTCGGCCGCGCGGCGACGGTGCTGGGATGGCGTGCGTCGCATTCGAGTCTGGAGGAAATCTTGAGCAGCGCGTGGCGCTGGCATCAGGCACACCCGCAGGGATATCGAGGAGGTTAGGGTGCTTTTTCAGGTCCGAGGCGCGATCCCCACGACGCCGTGGGAGCTGGTGCTCACGTCGAGTCGCGAAACACAGTTCGTGCTGGCCGTGCTCGCGGTCTTTTCACTCGTGTCGTGGTATCTGATCGTTCTCAAGTGGTGGCAATTCCGCCGCATGCGACAGTTGGGCGACCGTTTTCTCGCCGAGGTCGAGAAGGCACCGCGCCTCGAGGAAGCCTATCACGCCGCGATGCGGCTGCCGCCGTCGCCCTACAACCGGTTACTGCGCGAGGCTGTCCATTTCTTTTCCGAGCTGAAACCGGGAAGCCTGAAAGGCACCGGGGGACCTCCCGGCCCTCCAGGAGGGGGGGGGAGTGCGGCGTCATCCGGTACGCTGACGACGACCCAGCTCGAAGCGTTGCGCATGGTGCTCGCGAAGGAAGTCGCGGCCGAGCGCGACACCGCCGCGCGATTCATTCCGTGGCTGGCGACGTTCGGCTCGGTGAGCCCGCTGCTCGGCCTGCTCGGCACGGTGCTCGGTGTCATGGATGCCTTCATCGGGATCGCCGTCGGCGGCTCGGGTAACATCACCGCCGTCGCGCCCGGCGTCGCCGAAGCGCTGGTGACTACGGTCGGCGGCCTGGCGGTGGCTGTTCCCGCGGTCATGGCCTACAACATCTTCGTCAATCGCTTGGGGCTGTTCGCCGGCGAGCTCGAGGGCTTTGCCCAGGAAATCGTCGGGACGCTGGCCCGGGAAGGACGGATCTGATGGCAGGACTACTCGGCGGCAGCAGTGGTGGTGGTCTTCGGGGACACGGCGAGCTGCCGCTCAACGCCGACATCAATGTGACATCGCTGGTAGATGTCGCGTTCGTGTTGCTCATCATTTTCATGATCACCGCGCCGATCATGCAGGGCGGCGTGGATGTGCGGTTGCCGCGCGCGCAGGTCCGCGCCATCGAGCCGAAGCAAGGGCTCGTCGTGACGGTCGATATGGACGGCAAGATCTATCTCGACCAGGCCGCGCTCTCGTATGACGACTTCCAGGCCACGTTTCCGGCCTTTGTGCGAACGAAACGGCCCACGGGGGTGTATCTGCGGGCCGATGGTCGCGTAGCCTACGCCCGCGTGGTGCAGGTGTTGGCGGTCATTCGCGGGGCAGGCGTGCAGGACGTGGGACTCGTAGCCGAACCGGAGACGATCAATCGATGAGAGGACGCGGCCGCACTCCGGCCCCTGTTGGTATGGCGGTGACGGGAACGCTGGTCGTTCACGGGCTGGTGATCGTGTTGCTGTTCGGCACGCGCAGCGCGCACACCCGGCTGCCGCCGACCTATCGGGTGCATCTGGTGGCCGCGCCGGCGCCCGACATGGAATCCCGCAAGGCCCCCGAGGCATTCGATCGTCCGGCGGAGGAGAAACCAGCGCCGATTCCCGCAGCCAAACGGCCACAAAACACCGTCTCGCGCGCGACCCCGCCTGCGAATCGCGATCAGACGCAACGCGAAGCCGCACCGCGCACGACGTCGCAAAACCAGCCGCTGCCCGGCGAGAAGCCATCCACGGGCAACGATGTCGCGACCGTGAGCACCGAGGGCGTCGCGTTTCCGTTCCCGGAGTATCTGCAGAACATCGTCTCGCAGGTGTTGCGCGTCTGGCAACGTCCTGAGCAACGCACACCGCTGGAAGCGGAAGTTTCGTTTCTTGTCCATCGCGATGGTACAGTGACGGACCTACAATTCGTCCGACGTTCCGGCAACTTCGCGTTCGATCTGGAGGCACAAGGCGTGATCGAGGAGCTGGGCCAGCGTCGGTTATTCGGACCGCTCCCAGAGGGATGGACCCCCGACATTCTCTTTGTGCGGTTCTACTTTTCCGGTCAACGTCAATGACGCCGGTTCTCCTCGCGGTGCTACTTACCGTCGCCCAGGACACGTCAGCCATCGACCGCGGCGTTCGCATCGGCATCATTTATCGTCCCGGCGTCCGCCCCGGCTTGGTGATGCTGCCGCGCACCGGCATGGGTCTCGATTCGGTCCGCACGATCGTGGCCCGCGATCTCGACTACAGCGATCGCTTCGAGGTGATCACGCTGCCGGGCGGCGACTCGATCCGCCTCGCGACCTCATCGGCCGCGCCGCGCGGGACCGGCACACGCCGGAGCGGACCGGGCACGACTGCCACTGGTGGTGCGCAGTCCGGTACGCTCAACTATCCATTGTATCAGGCGCTGGGTGCCGATTTCGCGCTCGACATCACCGCCGCCGGCGACACGACCGTGGCTACGCTGCACGACGTCGCCGCCGCCGGCATTCGGCGTACGGTGCGCGTCCGGCTGCCGCGTCTGGGCGATCCCGATTTCCGCCAGGCCGTCCATCGGCTCGCCGATCAGGCGCTGCAGGCTGCGCTCGGCACGCCCGGATTCGCCGCGACTCGCATCCTGTTCGTGAAAGACGGCAAGGTGTACCAGATCGACCAGGACGGGGCCGATCAGAAGCTCGTGTCTTCGACCGACCGGCAGGCGATGTCGCCTGCGTGGGGAGCTGATGGCCGGCACTTCGCGTACATGGAATTCCAGGCTGGGAAGGGATGGCTGTACCTGCAGGAGATGGCGACGGGCAAGCGCATCGCGGTCTCGACGACCGGGAGCGCCCTCGACTTCACCCCGGCCTTTTCTCCCGATGGTCAGACCCTCGCCTTCAGCCGCGCGACGGAGGAAGGTACTGATTTGTACACGATTAACGTCAAGAACAACTGTTGCTTACGCCGCTTGACCGTGGGACGCTTTTCAGACAACTTGTCCCCGACGTTCAGCCCTGACGGGCAGCGCATTGCCTTCGTTTCGACGCGCCCGGGTCTGCCGCAGATCTATGTGATGGCGGCGGATGGAACGGACCAGCAGTTGTTCGCACCATTCGACTACGGTGTGACCGGGTCGTCCAACGCGCCAGAGTGGTCGCCCGACGGGCAATCGGTGGCATTTCACCGGGACGTGGCGGGCACACTGCAGGTGTTCGTGCTCGACGTGCGGACTCGCACAGTTCGGCAGCTCACCTCAGTGGGGCGCAACGAGGATCCGACCTGGGCTCCCGACAGCCGTCATCTCGCCTTTGTTTCCGACCGGTCGGGTTACCGCCAGTTGTGGATCATCGATCTCGACACCGGCCGAATCCGGCCACTGTTGCAGCAGAGCGGGGCGCGTTTGCCGGCTTGGTCTCCGCGGCTTACGGAGGCCCCTTCTACCACCCCCTGATCGGAGAGACAGGATGAAATCGGTATCGTTGCTCCTCGCGCTGGCCTTGGGCGCCGCCGTAGCGACTGCCTCGTCGTGCGGCGGCAATCCGCCCCCGCAGAATACGGCGCCGGCGGTCGACACCGCGGCCGAGAACCAGCGGATGCGCGATTCCATCGCCGCGGCACAGGCCGAGCGCGATCGGCAGGCCCGTGAGGAAGCGGATCGGCTTGCACGCCAGCGGGAGGCCGACTCGATCGCCGCGCTCGCGCGCTCGTCAGAAGAGGTCCGCAACACGTTGGCCGCGATGATCCACTTCGACCTCGACAAGTCAAACATTCGCTCGGACGACATGGGCGCCCTCGATCAAAAAGTCGCGATTCTGCAGGCGAATCCCGAGCTCAAGGTTCGGATCGGCGGACACTGCGATGAGCGCGGCTCGGACGAATACAACCTCGCCCTCGGCAATCGCCGCGCGCAGTCGGCGAAGCAGTACCTCGTGAGCCACGGGATCGATGCGAGCCGCATCGAGACGCAGTCGTGGGGTGAGGAGCGGCCGCTCGTGGATGGCCACGACGAGAACGCGTGGTCGCAGAACCGGCGCGACGAGTTCGAAGTGACCAGCGGTGGCGACAACCTCCGCCGTCCGTAACACGCTTGTCCTGACTCTGGGGCTCGTCGCCGGCTGCGCCCTCAAAGGCGATGTCCGGAAGGTCGAGCTCCAGGTCGAGGCGTTGCGGGCTGATCTCGCCAAGAGCGATGCGGCGCGGGCGGCGGAACGGGACACCATCCTGGCCGCCGTCCGGCTGCTGCAGCAGGCACTCGCCACCCAGCAGGCGTATCTCGTCCAGCTGCGCGGCGATCTGCGCACGGAGCTGCTGTCCGTACAGCAACAGCTCACGAATCTCCAGGAGCTCGCGGGTGTCAGCCAGCAACGTATTACGGAGCTGCGGTCGCGGATCGAGGCACGGGTGCAGCAACCCGATCCCGGCGCTTCGGCCGGCGGAGCTCCGGTGGGGCCGTCCGGAAATCCCGCCGGCCCCGGTCCCGATCAGATGTACGACGTCTCGCTGCAGCAATACCGGCGCGGCAGCGTCGCGACCGCGCGGCTGGGCTTCCGGGAGTTCCTCCGCGTCTTCCCCACACATGAGCGCGCGCCGGACGCGATGTATTACGTCGCTGAGAGCTTCGAGCAGGCCGCACCCGATTCCGCGGCGGCGGTGTACGATCAACTCGTGCGTACCTATCCCAATTCGCCGCGCGCTCCGTCGGCGCTCTACAAGCAGGGTGTCCTCGCCGAACAGCGGGGAGACAAGACGACGGCGCGGAACTTCTACGCGCGGGTGATCGCGGGGTATCCGCGCTCGCCCGAGGCCGATCTCGCGCGGCAAAATCAGCAGCGTCTCAGACCGTAACCTCCTGGCCGTAGCCCAACGATGACGCCACACGGTGAGATGCCGTTTCTCGACCATCTCGAGGAGCTGCGTTGGCGCATCCTCTGGAGCCTGGTTGCGATCCTCGTCGGCACGGTCGTCGGCTGGTGGCTGCTCGATAAGGTCGACATCATCGACGTCCTCAAGCGGCCCATCGCGCCGTACCTGCCCGGTGGCGCCTCGTCTTCACCAGCCCCGCCGAGCCGTTCATGCTCACGCTGAAGGTGGCGTTCGCGCTGGGCTGCCTGTTGGCGTCGCCGGTCGTCATCTACCAGATCTGGGCGTTCCTGTCGCCGGCGCTGTACGAGCGCGAGCGGCGGCTCATCATACCAGCCCTCGCCGTGGGCGTCGTGCTGTTCCTCGCCGGGGCGATCGCCTGCTATCAGTGGCTGCTGCCGGCGGCGCTCAAGGTGTTGATCGGCTTCCAGCGCAGCGACCTGACGGCGATGATCACCATCGACCGCTACTTCGGCATGGCGGTCCCCTTCGTGGTCGGTTGCGGGCTCGTCGCAGAGCTGCCGCTCGTCGTCACGATTCTGGCGTCACTGGGCATCGTCACACCGCAGTTTCTGGGACGGCAGCGGCGCTACGCGATCGTGATCGCGGCATTCCTCGCGGCGCTCCTGACGCCACCCGACGCGGTCTCCATGATGCTGATGCTGGGACCGCTGCTGCTGCTGTATGAGCTGAGCATCTGGTGCGCGTGGGTGGCGAGTCGCCGGCGCGCGCGCCGCATCGCGGCGGCCACGATCGTGCTGCTGATGCTCGGTCTGGGGTCCGTACAGGCGCAGAATCCGCCCCCGCCGCCACCACGGCGCGATACCTCGGCGGTCGTGAAGCCGCCCGGGACGCCGGCGGACAGCGGTTACCGAGGCGTGGACACGGCGACCGCACGAAAAATCGGACTCCCCACTGGCCCGTCCCGTTCCTTCCCCCCCTCCGATGCCGTGATGGACTCGCTGCTCAAACTCCAAGGCTTCCAGATCACGCACTACATGTCCGACACCGTCGTCGTCGTGGGCGACAGCCAGACGATCTTCCTGCGGCGCGAGGCGTACGTCGAGCGTGAGACCACGCAGCTGCAGGCCGATTCGATTCGCTATCACGAGGCGAGCTGCCGGCTCAACGCCTCCGGGGATCCGCAGCTGTTCGATGCGGGCACCGTCCTGGTCGGAGAAGGCATGACCTACGATACCTGCCTGCGCCGCGGCACCGTGCGCGATGCGCTCACCGACTTCCAGCAGGGCGGCGTCACGTGGTATATGCGGGGAAAAGGGCTCGCATCCGACTCCGGCTCGAAACGCGTGTACGCGGCGAACGCGACGTTCACGTCCGATCCCCAACCCGTGCCCGACTACCACTTCGCGGCCGGACAAGCGAAGTGGATCAACAAGCGAACGATGATCGCGCGGCCCGCGGTGTTGTACGTCCGCGATGTGCCGATCATGTGGCTGCCGTTCATTTTTCAGGATATTCGCGGAGGACGGCGCAGCGGAATTCTGTTCCCGCATTTCGGGTTGAACGATATCGTGCGCCCCACGCGCCGCTACTCGCGGCATATCTCCGACTTCGGCTACTACTTCGCCGTCAACGACTACATCGATGTGCTCGTGTCCGGCGACTGGTTCGCCGACCGCTATGTGCAGTTTCACGGCCAGGCGCAGTATCACTGGATCGACCGGTTTGTGGACGGGAGTTTGACCTACTCGCGGATGTCACAGATCGACCGTCCCGGCGTGAATTCGCGGATCGGCTGGAATCACTCGCAGCGGTTCGACTCGCGGACGTCGTTCAACGCCCACGTCGATTATTCGACGAACGGAAGCTTGATCACGCGCAATTCGCTCAACCCCTGGGAGGTCACGGCGCGGATCGGCTCGAGTCTGAATTTCGACAAGCGGTTTTCGTGGGGAGCCCTGAACATCGGAGGCACGCGCTCACAGGATCTCTCGACCGCCAACGTCAGCCAGAGCTTCCCGAGCATCAGTCTGACGCCATCCTCGGTCAACATCACTCCCTGGATGACCTGGTCCCCCGGTTTCAACTTCAGCAATGACCAGCAATTCCACGTCGCGAGTGGCACGCTCCTCGTTCCCGGTGACAGCGCCTTCCCCGACACGCTTCACCTCTTCAACGACAATCGCCATACCAGTATCTCCGTCAGTACGCCGCTGCGCGTGGGGCGGTGGAATTGGGGGAACAGCATCACCGTGAGCGACGTGAGGGTCCACGGGCGCCAGGAATTCGACCTTCCAGGAGACAGCACGGGGGGCCTCCGGAAAGTCCTGTACGGCGAGACCTTCGAGACGCGCGTCGATTGGAACACGAGCATCAATCTGCCGTCGTTCTTCTCGAGCACGTGGAAGCTGCAGCCGAGCGTGGGGATATTGAACACGACGGGCGCGGGCCCCTTCATGATCCGCAATCAATTCACCGGCGGCCAGTTCGTCCGTCAGGGCAAGCGCCCGGCGTTCAGCCTGAGCGCGTCACCGACGTTCTTTGGATTCTTCCCCGGTTTCGGCCCACTGTCGCGCATCCGGCATTCGATTTCACCACAGATCAGCTATCAGTACGCTCCTGGAGTGCAGGTACCGGAAGCATTTGCGCACGCGATCGACCCGAGCGGCCGCCTGAACAATTCCCGCACCGATCCGCAACAGACGATCAGTATCGGGTTTTCGCAGAACTTCGAAGCCAAGCTGAAGCCCCCCGCCGGTGACACGGCGAGCGAGAAGGAACCGCGCAAGATCCGGCTGCTCAGCATCAGCACGAGCGGGATCGGTTACAACTTCGAACAGGCCAAGCTGCCGCACCACACCGGGTGGCAGACGCCCTCGCTGACGAACACGTTCTTGTCCGACTTGCTCCCGAGCTTTCAGCTCTCGATCTCCCACGATCTGTGGAAGGGGCAGGTGGGCACCGATACGGCGAAGTTCGAGCCCTTCCTCCAAAGCATATCCGCCTCCTTCACCGTGACACCGGCGACGTTGCAGGGGCTGGGCCGGTTGTTCGGACTGCGGCCGCACGCTGTCGCTCCTCCTGCACCGGACACGACCGCGACGCGAGGCTCGCCGTCGGATGACTTCCGTCGGTATCAGGGAAGCTCACGCGCGCAATACGGGCCGCGCCCAGGTGGCATCGGCGGCGGTGCATTCGGAGGAGGCCGAGGCTTTACGCTCGGCATTTCGCTGTCGAGCACGCGGAGCCGGAACGACACGACGCCGCAGCTCCGCCACGCCCCCGGACGGCAGACGACCAACCTGAATCTGTCGTTCAGCCCGACGCGCAACTGGACGGCCAACTGGAGCACGTCGTACGATATGGGTACGAGGCAGTTCTCCTATCACTCACTGACGTTCCAGCGCGACCTGCGGCGCTGGCGCGCGAGCTTCAGCTTCAACAAGACGGCGGCGGGCAACTTTTCCTTCAGCTTCAACATCACGCTCACCGATCAGCCGGACATCAAGTTTGACTACGATCAGAACACCTACGTGCGGTAGACTGCGTTGTCCTCTGGCGGAGACACCGCCGCGCCGGCCTCTGCGGTAACCCTCTAAGAATCATCCACTTCGCTTCGGGCATGAGGCGTGCTTACACCTCGGGCGATCCCCGTCCTGAGGCTCTTATGCGTGTGCTCCTGCTCTTGTTGCTACTGCTCGCTGTGGCATGCCAGCCTGCCGTCGTCGGTCCCGGCGGCGGTGTGCCATCCACGCCGGCCAACCTGACCTATGAGCTCGAGCCCAGCGGCGATCCCAATCGCCCGCTCGGCATCTTGCTGATGTGGGACGACGTGACCGACGCGAACCTTGCCAGCTATCGCGTCTATTCGCGCTCCTCGAGCAGCGGCTCCTACGGCCTCCGTGGCGAAACCAGCTCGAACACCTTCCACGACAACGGTGTGCCCCATCTCGACTACTACGTGACTGCCGTGAACGACAACGGCGAGGAAAGCGGCGGCAGCAACGTGATCACGGTGGACGAGCGGCTGCAGCTCGATGCCCCGGCGTGGCTGTCTTCGATCTCCTTGAACGGCGCGATTCACCTCGAGTGGGATGACAGCTCGTACATCACGGCACCGACGCGCTTCAAGTGGTATCGCATTTACAGCACTGATTACAATCTCGACAGCGGTCTCTGCGGCACGAGCTGGCTGCTCGAAGGCACGACCGTCGCGCCGGAGTTTCTCGCCAGCGCGATGAGCAACGGTGTGCCGCGCTGCTTCGGTGTCTCCGCCGTGAGCCGGGAAGGATACGAGAGTCTTTGGTCGCCGCTGCGCCAGGACACGCCCCGTCCCGATGCGCGCAACACGCTCATGTACGCGTATACCGCCAACCAGGCCCAGTCGGGGTTCCGGTTCTGGCAGGATCTCAACGCCGACGGCCGTGCCCAGACATCGGAGCTGGGCCGCGTGCAGGACGGGAATCTGACGAGCATCGACTTTTGGGTGTATCGCGACCCAACAGACTCGACGTTGTGGCTGGTGCCGGAGTTCTCGGGGACTCAGATGCGGCTGTACAGCACCGCTCCGGTCGCCGATCTGACGTCGATCGACTTCGCACCGGCATCCGGGTATTCGCGCAGCATGTTCCAGGCAGTTCCGGGCTACGCCTATGTCTTCGAAATCGTCGAAGGCTCGACCGTGCGCTATGGTGCCCTGCGCATGACGCACGTCGGCCGGGACTACTTGATCTTCGACTGGAGCTTCCAAACTGATCCGGGCAACCCTGAGCTGCAGATTCGCGCCGGGCAGTCGACCGCCATGGCGACTGGCACCGGGGTTTCAGGCTCGAAATAGGTAGTCCGGGTCAACTCAAGGCGCCGGAGTGGTCGCAACAGCCACTCCGGCGCTTTAGCTTTGGTTGCCATGGCAAAACCCGTCACGTTGGATGGCCATTCCCTCTCTATCGCCGATGTCGTGGCCGTGGCACGTCACGGTGCTCCCGTGGCGCTCGATGCCAACGCGCTCGCAGCCGTACAACAGTCCCGGAGGGCAGTCGAAGCGGCCGTAGCGCGCGGCGAGACGATCTACGGCGTCAATACCGGCTTTGGGAAACTCGCCCACGTGCGCATCCCGCCGGACCAGGCTCGCCAGCTGCAGCTCAACCTCATCCGCAGTCATGCGTCCGGCGTTGGTGAACCGCTTCCGGCCGATGCCGTCCGGGCGATGATGGTGCTGCGGGCGAATGTTCTCGTGCGCGGCACGAGCGGAGTGCGGCCGGTTCTTCCGGAGCTGCTGGTCGAGATGCTGAACCGCAAGCTCCATCCCACCGTGCCTTCACAAGGCAGCGTGGGCGCCTCCGGCGATCTCGCGCCCCTGTCGCATCTCGCGCTGGCGATGATCGGTGAGGGGGATGTGAAGGTGCCGAGCCCCATCACGCTCGAGGCCAAGGAGGGACTGGCCTTCGTGAACGGGACCCAGGCACAAACGGGTCTCGCGGCGCTACTCGTGTCCGATGCCTGGACGCTGTGGCGCAGCGCGCACGCCGCCGCCGCGATGAGCCTCGAGGCGGTCCGCGGCTCGCCCGATCCGTTCGACGCTCGCATCCATGACGTCCGCCCGCACCCATGGCAGCAGCGCTCCGCGGCCTTGCTGCGCGACCTCCTTGCCGACAGTGAAATCCGGGAGTCGCATCGTAAAAACGATCCGCGGGTGCAGGACGCCTATTCGCTGCGCTGCACGCCGCAGGTGCTCGGCGCGGTCGGCGAGGGGCTCGCGTTCGCCGAACGGCTGGTGGCGACGGAGCTCAATGCGGCAACCGACAATCCGCTCGTCTTCGGCGACGATGTGCTGTCGGGCGGCAATTTCCATGGACAGCCCATCGCACTCGCGCTCGACGTGATCGGCATCGTCCTGACCACGCTCGCGGGACTCGCGGAACGACGCCTGGAGCGGGTGGTGAATCCCGATCTGTCGTCAGGACTGCCGGCCTTTCTCGCTCACGACCCCGGCCTCGAATCGGGCTTCATGATCGCGCAGATCGCCGCCGCCGCGCTCGTCGCCGAGTGCCGCGTGCTCGCGACTCCGGCGAGTGTGCAGTCGGTGCCGACGGAAGGAAACCAGGAAGACGTCGTGCCGATGGGGATGACCGCCGCGTGGAAGGCGGGACGCATCCTCGCCAACGCCGAGCGCATCGTCGCGATCGAGCTGCTTGCCGGCGCGCAGGGACTCGAATACCTGAAACCGTTGCGACCGGCGAAGGCTGTTGGGCGGCTCCACGCCGCCGTGCGCCAGTACTCTGCGGCGCTCACTGGCGATCGGCCAATGACGACAGACATCGAGAAGGTCGCGAGCGGCATTCGTGAAGGGAAATTCGCGCCGTGACGGGCCCGCGGACGGTGCGCGCTCCCCGCGGTTCCACGAAGAGCTGCAAGGGCTGGGTGCAGGAAGCGGCGCTCCGCATGCTCATGAACAACCTCGATCCCGAGGTGGCGGAGCGTCCGCAAGATCTCGTGGTATACGGCGGCACCGGCAAAGCCGCGCGGAATTGGGCGTCGTTCGACGCGATCTGCCGCACACTACGCGTCCTGGCAGACGACGAGACCCTGCTCGTGCAGTCCGGCAAACCGGTCGGCGTGTTCACCACCCACCCGGATGCCCCACGCGTGCTCATCGCGAATGCCAATCTCGTCCCCCGCTTCGCAACGTGGGACGTGTTTCGCGATCTCGAGCGCCGCGGCCTGATCATGTATGGCCAGATGACCGCGGGATCGTGGATCTACATCGGCACGCAAGGAATTCTCCAGGGCACGTACGAAACGTTTGGCGCGGTTGGCGCGCGGCACTTCGGTGGCTCACTCAAGGGCCGCGTCGTGCTCACCGGCGGGTTGGGCGGCATGGGAGGAGCGCAGCCCCTGGCCGCTACAATGAATGAGGGCATCTGCCTCGCGGTCGACGTCGACCCCGCACGCGTGCAGCGTCGTCTCGAGACGCGGTATCTCGATCGCTCGACGGCATCGCTGGACGAGGCGCTCGCATGGTGCGCGGACGCGCAACGACGCGGCAGCGCATTGTCGGTTGGTCTGGTGGGCAACTGCGCCGATGTCCTGCCGGAGCTCGTGACCCGCGGCTTTGCTCCCGACGTCGTTACGGATCAAACGTCGGCGCACGATCCGTTGAATGGCTACGTCCCCAGCGGGTTGACGCTCGCGGAGGCGGCGGACCTCCGCCGCACGTCTCCGGACGACTACGTCAAGCGGGCGCGGGCGAGCATCGCGAAACACGTACGCGCGATCCTCGACCTGCAGGCACGCGGCGCCGTCGCGTTTGATTACGGGAACAACATCCGCACCGAGGCTCGTGATGCCGGCGTGACCGACGCGTTTTCGATCCCCGGCTTCGTGCCGGAATACATCCGGCCGCTGTTTTGCGAGGGCAAGGGACCGTTCCGCTGGGTGGCATTGTCCGGTGAGACCAAAGATCTGCAACGCACCGATCAGCTGGTGCTGGAGCTGTTTCCGGACAACGCGCATCTCCAGCGCTGGATCACGCTGGCGCAGCAGCGCGTGGCGTTCCAGGGGCTCCCGGCGCGGATCTGTTGGCTGGGGCAGGGGGAGCGCGCGCGCTTCGGGATCGCGTTGAACGAGCTGGTGCGACGCGGCGAGCTGTCGGCCCCAATCGTGATCGGTCGCGATCACCTCGACACGGGGTCGGTCGCGTCGCCCTTCCGAGAAACCGAGGCGATGCGCGACGGCTCCGACGCCATCGCCGACTGGGCGATTCTCAACGCGTTGCTCAACACCGCATCCGGCGCTTCGTGGGTCTCGTTTCACCATGGCGGCGGGGTCGGCATCGGCAACTCGCTGCATGCGGGGCAGGTCATCGTCGCCGATGGGACAGCGGCGGCGGCCAAGCGGCTCGAGCGGGTGCTCACCAACGATCCCGGGATCGGCGTCGCGCGTCACGCCGACGCGGGCTATCCCGAAGCGATCGAAACCGCCCGGCGCCACCACATCCGGTTGCCGATGACCGAGGATCTCGACTGAAGACGCTGCTTGTCGGCGCGCGGCAGGTCGTGACGTGTCGCGGGCCTGCACGCGCGCGTCGCGGGCGCGAGATGGCCGACGTCGAGGTGCTCTCCGATGCTGCGGTGCTGATTGACGGTGAGCGGATCGGCTGGGTGGGGCCGCGGGCAGACGCGCCGAAGGACGCCGGCATCCGTCGACAGGAGATCACCGGAGTCCTGTTCCCCGGTTTCATCGATTGTCACACGCACGGTGTCTTCGGTGCGCCCCGCCTCGACGATCACGAGCGGCGGGCGCTCGGCGTCGACTACAAAGCCATTGCGGCGGCGGGCGGCGGCATTCTCCAATCGGTTCGCGATGTCCGCGGCCGGCCCGAAGCGGAGCTCGAGGCCCTCACCCGATCGCGTCTCGCAGCGCTGACGGCGCACGGCGCGACGACGATCGAAGTGAAATCGGGGTACGGGCTCGAGCTCGAAGCCGAGCTGAAGCAGCTCCGGGTGATCCGGCGGCTGAGCGAGCAGCTGCCCGCCACGCTGATCCCGACATTCCTCGGTGCCCACGAGGTGCCGCCGGAGTATCGGAACAAGCGCGCCGATTATGTGCGGCTCGTTTGTGAGGAAATGCTCCCGGCAGTGGCGCGCGAAGGCCTGGCCCGGTGTTGCGATGTTTTCTGTGAGCCCGGCGTCTTCTCTGTGGCGGAGAGTCGTCAGATTCTCACGGCGGCGCGCCGGCACGGCTTCGCGGTGAAGCTGCACGCCGACGAGCTGGAGGGCTCGGGCGGCGCGGAGCTGGCGGCCGAGTTGGGCGCCTTGTCGGCCGATCATCTGGCCGCGATCTCCGAGCCGGGCATCCGCGCGCTCGCCGCCAGCACGACGGTCGCCGTGCTCCTCCCTGCGACGATGATCTTTCTCGGCAAGCGGACGCAGGCGCCCGCCCGCCGGTTGATCGACGCCGGGGCGGCCGTCGCCCTGGCGACCGATTTCAATCCGGGGACGTCGCCCACCGTGAGCCTGCCGCTCGTCATGACGCTGGGCGTCTCGCAACTCGGGCTACGTCACGCGGAAGTTGTGACGGCGGTGACCATCAATGCCGCCGCGGCACTCGGACTAGCCCAGGACCGTGGCCAGATTGCGGCCGGATGTGTCGCGGACCTCGTTGCGGCGGCCGTGGACGACTGGCGGGAGGTCGCGTACTGGATGGGGAAAGACGTCGTAAGCGCCGTCTGGACAGCAGGTTCGGCTTGTCCCGTCTCGGCGGCCCCGATATCTTAGTCGTTCCATATGTCTAAGCTCGAGCAGCTCAAAGAGAAGGCGAAAGGTCTCGAGGCCAAGGATCCGAAGCGGGCCGTGGAGATCTGGCTCGACGCTCTCAACAATCAGGACGAGACGAATCCTGATCTCTCCATCTACAACCGCATCGGCGATCTCTACATCAAGCTGAAGGACCCGGCCCTGGCGGCGGACTACTACGACCAGGCGGTGGACAAATACGCCGAGCTCGGGTTTCACAACAACGCGATCGCGATGTGCAACAAGGTGCTGCGCAACGCGCCGGCGCGGCAGACGACGTATTTGAAGCTCGCGAAGCTCTATGCCGCCAAGGGGTTCATCGCGGAGGCAAAGCAGAACTTCGTCGAGTACGCCGAACGGATGCAAAAAGTCGGCAAGATCGAGCACGCCTTCGCGGCGCTGAAAGAATTCACCGATATCTCACCCGAGAGCGCTTCGCTGCGTGAAATGCTCTCGGAGCATCTCAAGATGTATGGCGCCGATCCAGGCAAGCGCGCCTCTTCAGCGGGGGGACGACCGACCCCTCCTGCGGCGAAAACGGCCCCGCCCGCGGGTGGCGACGACGTGCACAAGTCGGGCAGCAGGAAGACCTCGAGTCTCGTCTTCCTCGATCTCGATGCGCCGGCTGTCGCGAAAGGTCAGAAGGCGCCGCCGGCTCCTCCGAAACAGCCAGCGCCAGCGCCAGAACCGGAACCAGAGCCCGCTCCGCCGGTCGCCGAGAAGCTCATTCAGGAAGTCGTACCCGAGCTGGACGAGTCGCTGCAGATCGAGACAACGAGTCTCGTCGATGAGGCTCCGCGTAGTGGCGGTGGCAGCGGGATGCTCGAGGGTCTTGAGACGACGGTTGCGGACTTCGGGCAGGTGCGCCAGGAGAGTCCCAAGACCCCGTCGATCCGCGAGGAACTGAATCCGGCGGATCTCGATCTCGAGCCGGTGGCGGAGCTCGAGCCCACGATCCCCGATGTGAGCCCTGCCCCAGACGAGGGAATCGAGCTGGAGGGGGCCGATCTCGTCCTCGAGGGCAACGTCGTCGATACGCCGCCCGCCCCGCCGCCGCCGAAAAAGGCGGCGCCGACACTCAAGCCGCTCGGGCGTGCACCAGCGGGCAAACCCGCGCTGGAACCGCCGCGTGTGAAGCCCGTGGTCCCGAAGCGTCCGCCCGGGCCGGCATCACCCCCCGGGGGGGGAGGGGGGGGTGGGCCCGGCAAGCGCAAAACCGTCGTCGAGGTACCGCCGCTCGAGCTGGAGCCCGACTTCGAGACTGCCACGACCGACAGGGGGCACGATGTCGACGATCAGCCGCTCGCCGTCGACGAGCCGCCGCGGCATCCGAGCTTCATTCAGACCGAGGACGAGACTTCGATTTCCTCCGGTGGTCGCCGCTCCGGCTTCATCGACCTCGGCATCGATGAGATCAGCAGCGGCGCGGACCAGGCCGGCTCGCTCGTCTTCTCCAACATCGAGGAGACGCCGGCCGCGCCGGGCATCGACGAGCTCGAAGAGCGTGTGGCCGACAACCCCGATGATCCCGAAGCCCATCAAGCGCTCGGCGAAGCGCTAATCGAGCAGGGGGAGCGGGACCGCGGCATCGAAGAGCTGGACCTCGCCACCGGGGGCTATGAGAACGCCGGCAATCTCTCGCACGCCCGCCACCTCGTGGACGAGGTTCTGCGGCTCGACCCGAACAGCGTGCGTCATCGGCAAAAGGCGGTGGAGTTCGCGTTCAAGGCCGGGGACAAGCCGAAGCTGATCGACGCCTATCTCGAGCTCGCCGATGCACTGCTGCGCTCCGATCTGCCGGAGAAGGCCCGCGCGGTGTACGCGCGCGTCGCGGAGCACGATGCCAAGAATGAGCGTGCCAAGGCCGCGCTCTCGATGCTCGCCCCAGCCGTTGCGACCCCGGCCGCGGCCCCCGGCAAGCCCGAGGGGAAGGTCAAGGCCAAAGACGCCAAGATGAAAGTCCGCGACGAAGCCGCTGTGAACGGCGATTTCATCGACCTCGGCTCGATGCTGAACGAGGAAGACGAAGGCGCGCCGGCCAGGGATACGCGGATGACCGTCGCCGACGAAGAACCGACGGGCGACGAAGAGCAGGACTTCCAGGACATGCTGACCCGTTTCAAACAGGGCATCGACGAGAACATCGACGAGGCCGACTTCCAATCGCACTACGACCTCGGCGTCGCGTTCAAGGAAATGGGCTTGCTCGACGAGGCGATTGCGGAGCTGCAGAAAGCGCTGCGCGCGCCGGAAGGCAAGCTGCGGACCTCGGAGATGCTGGGGATCTGTTTCTTCGAGAAGGGTGCGTTCGGCGTCGCCGAATCGATCCTGCGCCGCGGACTCGATCTCCCCGCCTCCGGCGATCAGGAGCGTCTCGGCGTCTTGTACTGGCTGGGCCGCGCGCTCGAGCAGCAGGGCAAGAAAGCCGACGCCCGCGATCTGTATGGACGCGTCTTCGCGGTGGACATCCGCTTCCTCGACGCCGAGCAGCGCGTCAAAGCGCTCGCGAAGGCGAAATAGCGTGAGTCAACAAGTCGCCCGCGTGAGCCTCCGTGACGTCCAGCGGCCGGTGGCTGGTGAGCTGGAGCAGGTGGTCGTCGAGCTGCGCCGCGTCATCGCCGCGGATTTCCCCATCGTGAGCGAAGTGAATGACCACCTCCTGCAAATGAAGGGAAAGCTTTTCCGGCCGACGCTGCTCCTGCTCAGTCACCAGGCGGCGGGGTCCAAGGATCCGCGTGCGGTGACGCTCGCCGCCGTCGTCGAGCTGATCCATCTCGCGACCCTCGTGCACGACGACTCGGTGGACCACTCCGTATTGCGGCGCGGGTTGCCCACGATCAATGCGCTGTTCTCGCATCAGATCGCGGTGATCATGGGGGACTATCTCTATTCACGCGCGATCATCGAGCTGGTTCGCCTGGACGACCACGAGGCGCTCCGCGTGCTGGCGCGCGTCACCAACGAGATGACCGTGGGAGAGATGCGGCAGCTCGAGGCCCACGACAAACTCGCCTACGGGGAAGGAGCCTACGACGCCTTGATTCGGGCCAAGACCGCATCGCTCTTGTCGGGCGCGTGTGAAGTGGGCGCCCTCACGGCGCCGGCGAACTACCGCCAGGCCCTCGCGCGGTTCGGGATGCTTCTCGGGATGGCGTTTCAGATCACGGATGACCTGCTCGACTATACCGAGCTCGAGGCGGTGACCGGAAAGCCATCCGGGCTCGATCTACGCGAGCACAAGGTCACCCTGCCGCTGATCGCGGCGCTCGCACGGATGCCGGCCGACGGGGCGGGGGGGGGCGGGGGCCGGCGAGTCGTGGCCGAGCTGATGGAAGCCGCGGAGCCGAGTGACGATTTGGTCGCTGAAGTGATCCGACTAGTGGAGAGCGCGGGCGGGCTCGAGGCGGCGCGCCAACGGGCGCTGGACCTCGCGCAGCAGGCGGAAGCGGAGCTCGACGTGCTGCCACCGTCGCCCGCGCGAGACGCCCTGCAAGGCAGCATCGCCTACGCCGTGGAACGGCGCAGCTAAGCGATGTCACACGGTCCGCGTCGCCCCGGCTTCTATTTGGGGGTTCTGGCGGTGGGCTTCGTGGTGGGGGGCTTGCTGCAAGCGTTCCTGCGGCGCTTCTTACCTCAGGGGCCGGCGAAGGAATTGTTCACCTGGTCGGTGACGCCGACGATCGGGCCGGTGCACCTGGATCTGCTGGTGATGTCGATTACACTGGGACCGATCGGGCTCGATGTGTCGCTGCTCGCCGTCGTCGGCGTCGCGGTCGCGTATCTCATCGCCCGCTCGCTCTTCTAGAAAGGCGAATCATGCTCGGCAATCTCGGCTTCACGGAAATCGCGATCCTGCTGCTCATCCTGGTGCTGTTCTTCGGCGCGAAGCGCATTCCGGAAATCGGCGCGTCGATCGGCAAGGGCATCAAGGAGTTCAAGAAGGGTCTCAAGGATGTGTCGGCTGAGGAACCGCCGGCGACTTCTGATTCTCCGCTTCCCCCTGCGGCCGGCGGCAGCCCGAAGCGTCTGAATCAATAAGGGCGGCGTGTCATGCTGGGAAACTTGAGTGGCAGCGAAATCCTGATTCTGATGTTGATCGTCTTGCTCGTCTTCGGCGCGAATCGGCTGCCGGAAGCGGGCAAGGCGGTGGGGAAGGGACTGCGCGAATTCAAGCGCGCGCTCTCTGACGCGGAAAACAGTATCCAGCAGTTGCCCTCCGCGCGTGAAGAGGAGCAACCGCGGAATGCCAAACCGAAGCGCCTAGTCGAGTAGCGCTACTGCAGCAGGGTCGAGGCGTCCGCCGAGGTCTGGGACTTGAAGAGATCTTTGCGCCGGTCGACAACCTTGGCCTTGGCGCGGACTCCCTCCAGATACTGCTGAATCCGCGCCTGCTGCAGCGCCTGCCGTAGCTGCGTCCGCTGGACCTCTTTTTGCGCGAGCCACGCGGTGGAATCCGCGAACTTGCGTACCAAAGACTCGAGGATGAAATAGGCGCCCTCACCGTCGACGACGCCGCTCCGCTCGCCGACGCGCAGGCCGAACGCCGTCCCGACGACGAGCGCCTCCGTGAGATCGCGGGGCGGCCGCATGCGGGTGAAGGGGCCGAGGCGCTGGACCTGGAGACCGTGCGCTGCGGCGGCGGCCGCCAGATCCGGGACGCCGCGGAGCAGGGCGGCGAGCGAGTCCGCGCGATGGCGCGCGACGGACTTCAGTTTCTCGACCCGCACGAGGTCGGTCACCTGCGCCCGAATCTGCGCGAGCGGCGGTGCGCCTGCCGTCGTGACGGAGTCGAGCCGGAAGACGTAGTAGCCGGCCTCGCCGTCGATCACCGGGCTCGTTTCGCCGACCGGCGTCTCGAATGCCCACACGCTCACGTCTGGAATCCTGTAATCGCCGAGCGTGAACCCCTGATTCTCGGTGACGCGGTATTCCGGAGACACCTGCAGTTTCATACGGCGGGCGACCGTGTCGAGCGTCGTTGGATCACTGCGCTCCGCCGCCAGTCGTTCGAGCGTGTCGGCGCGGGCTTCGACTTGATCGAGGTGCGCACCCTGCAGAGCCACGGGGATCAGGATGTGACGGACCTTCACCGAGTCGCCCTTGGCCTGATCGATACGAATCAGGTGGTAGCCAAACCGCGTCGGGACGGGGGCCGACAGCTCGCCCGGCTTCAGGCTCCGTACGGCCCGCATGAACGGGGCAACGAACGTGGTGGTGTCGCTCTTCCGGACCCAGCCGAGATCGCCGCCCCGCTGCCCGCTGCCGGAATCGCTCGACTCGCGCTTCGCCACGTCCTCGAACCTTGCGCCCCGGGCGAGCTCGCTGCGCACGCGCGTAACGTGTGCCCGCGCCGCGGCGCTGTCGTCGGCGTTGGGGAGGCGCGGGACCGCAATGAACCGCACATACGCGACCGCCGGCCGCTTGAAGTCGTCGGGATGTTTCGCGATGTAGGCCTGTAGCTCGGCGTCACTGATCGGAGTCGTGTCGAGGATCGTGTACGGCGACACGGCGAGCGCGGTGACCCGGACGGAATCGCGCTGATCCTTGTACAGCCGCCACAGCTTGGCATCGGGAATGTAGACATCGCTGGCGAGATACTCGAACAGCTTGATGCGCGGAATCTGCTGGCGGTAGATCCCCTCGAGCTGCAGCAGCAGGTTGCGGTCACTCGTCGTCGAGAGGAACTGCTGCCACTTCCGAATGTCGAACTGGCCGTCGGTCTGGAACTGCGGATCGCGCATAATTTCGGGCAACGGGGAATTGTGCGCCATCGCGACGATCTCTTCATCGCTGACCCGGATCCCGAGACGGCGGTACTCCTGTTCGAGGAGCGCGTCCTGGATCATTTGATTGATGACCTGATCCTGGAGCTGCCGGTCTTCTTCCTTCGTCAGCGGAGCGGTGCCGTATTGCTGGCGGTATTGCTCGGAGGCGAGCTGCACGCGCTGCTGATAATCGGTGACCGAGTATTCCTTGCGGTTGACGCGCAGCACGACGTTGCCGCTGGGACCGAGGATGCTCATGACTTGGCCGATGGCGAGCCAGCCAATGAATGAGACGGCGAGGATGTAAAACACCCATTTGGCATTGGCGCGCATCGTGCGCAGCATGGCGACTTCGAACTCCGTCTCGAGAGGAGGGGTGAAGGGGCATAAGTCTAAAAACGACAACGCACAAACTCAAGCGCACAGGGTCTCGGGTCATTTGACAGCGGCGCCGGCCAAACACTATCTTCGTTCAATTCCCACATAGACTTAGGCGTGGCCTACACCAGCGAGATCGATAAGCTCGAAGCGCGCTACCGGGACAACCCCAAGGGCAGAAATTTCGCCCCCTTGGCGGACGCCTATCGTAAAGCAGGGCTTATAGATAACGCGGTCGAGCTCTGTCAGAACGGTCTCAAGCTGCACCCCGATTACGTCAGCGCCTACATCGTCTACGCCCGCTGCCTCGTCGACAAGAAAGACGACGCCGGCGCGCTGGGCGTCTTCAAGCAGGTCCTGGGCCTCGACGGCGAAAACATCATCGCCCTGCGTGGGCTCGCGGAGCTGGCTGAGCGGAACGGCAAGTACGACGAAGAGGTCGAGTGGCTGTCTCGGCTTCTGAACGCCGACCCGATGAATGGCGACGCGGCCGAAGCGTTGGCGCGCGCCAAGGGAAAGGCTGCCGCATCGCCGGCAGCGGCGACAACGCCGATGACCAAGCCGGATTTTGCCGTCGACCACGAGACGCCGGAGTCGGTCGAGCTGAAGAAGCCGTCCCGGCCTTCGGGGAGCGTGCCGGAAGTCGAGAACTTTGAGAACCCGATCAGCTTCAACCCGAACGCCCACGCCGCCGCCAAAGCGGAGGGGCTGGAAGTCCAGGAAGACGTCGAGCTGAATTCGCAGCAGATCGAGCAGGTGGAGATCGAAGGATTGGCGCGGACGCAATACGAAGGCAGCGGGATGTTCAAGCTGGACGCGCCGGACCGCGCGGCATCGCAAGGCGACCCGGACCTCGATGAGGCGCTGCCCCAAGTCGATCTGCCGCTCATCATGCCCGACGACGAGATGCGCGCCCCTGCGCCGAGGCCGCCACAACCGCCGGCGCCGCCCCCGCCCCCGCCACCTCCACCGCCACCGCCAGCTCCCCCGCCCCCAGCGCCGACCGCGCGTGTTCCCGCCGCCGTCGCGCTATCGGACGACGATGGGGCAGCAGACACGGCCGCGTTGTCACAGGCGGAGCCCGTGCTCACGGAAACGATGGCCGAGCTGTATCTGAAACAGGGCCATCCACAGGACGCGTTGCGTGTCTATCGGGCGCTGCTCGCGCAGCGACCCAACGACGCGAGACTGAAGAGCAAAGTCGAAAAGCTGTCGTCGGGCGGCAGAAAGAAATCGGGTGTTTCGGCGCAGGCCTTCCTCAAGGGGATCTGGTCGGGACGAGCCGCTACCCCACCCGCTCCGGTAGAGCAGAGCACGCTGTCGGCTGCGTTCGACGTTGCGGGGCTTACGCCTGGCGAGCCGTCCCATCCAGCCCACGACCACATCTCGCTCGACTCGGTCTTTGGCGAGGAAGCGGGAAAGCGCACGAACTCGCAGCCAACCGATGCCGCACCGTCCGCCCGTTCATCTGAGGCGTCGGCCGCACCCGCCGGAGGCTCCAAGACGGGCGGATTCTCGTTCGACGAGTTCTTCGCCGGCGGGACACCTGACGCCGCGGGTGGTACAGCGGAGGGCGGCGACGCCGCGTCGCCCAAAACGCTGGGCGGGAGCCGTTCGTCCGGCCGGACGAACCGGCCGCCCGAGGATGAGGTGGAGGCGGATCAGTTCCAGCAGTGGTTGAAGAAGCTCAAGTCCTAGTGTCTCGTCACATCGCCGTGCTGAACGGCCCCAATCTGAATCTGTTGGGTGAGCGCGAGCCTGAGATTTACGGTCGCACGAGTCTCGCGGACATCGAGCGCGCCACGAAAGAGCGCGCGCGCACGCTGGGCGTCGAATGCACCTGGATTCAGACGAATCATGAAGGCGAGTTGGTGGAGGCGATCCAGGGTCTGAAGGGCCATGCCGATGGCGCGCTGATCAACGCCGCGGCGTTTACGCACACCAGTCTGGCGGTGCGCGATGCCTTGCTCGCGGTGCGCGTGCCGTTCGTGGAAGTGCATCTCTCCAACATATTCGCGCGCGAGCCGGAGCGGCGGCGGTCGTTGCTCGCGGATCTTGCAGTGGGCGTGGTGGCGGGATTCGGCGCCGACAGCTATCGGCTGGGATTCGAAGCGCTTGCCAGGTACCTCGAGTCGCGATAAGCGCGCCGAGCGACAAACGGCGCTCGCCGCAATGCTCGAAGCGGAAGGTCTGGACGCGTTGCTCGTAACGTCGCGGCCCAACATCCGCTATTTGACGGGATTCAGCGGGTCGGCAGGGGTGGCGGTGGCGACGCGGGGCGAGGTCCTCCTGGTCACCGATTTCCGCTACGACGAGCAAGCGCGGGAACAATCTGGCGCCGTGGCGCGCGTCGAAATCGAAGGGACGAGTGTCTGGGACCGGCTCCTGCGGGAGCTGCCGACGCTCGGGACGCTCGGCGTGATCGGTTTCGAGGCGCATGCCTTGAGCGTGAAGGACGCGGAGCGGTTTTCATCCGGTCCGGGCGCGGCATGGCGATGGAAAGCGTCGGGAGAGCTGGTCGAGAAGCTGCGGGTGCGCAAGGATGCGGGTGAAGTCGCCGCGATTCGCGCTGCCGCGACGCTCGCGACGGGGGCGCTGCGCGACGCGCTGGCCACCGTGCGCTGCGGCCAGACGGAGCTCGAGATTGCGGGAGAGCTCGAACGGGCGCTGCGCCGCCACGGCAGCGAGGCACACCCGTTCCCGGCGATCGTGGCGAGCGGGCCGCGGAGCGCGTTGCCGCACGCGCACTCGAGCAGCCGCACGGTGGCAGCCGGGGAGTGGCTGCTGCTGGACTTCGGCGCCGTCGTCGACGGCTACTGCGCCGACATGACGCGCACGGTGGTGGTCGGGGCGCGGGCCGATGAGTCGCAGCGCGCGTTGTACGGACTGGTGCAGGAGGCGCAGCGGCGCGCGCGCGAAGGTGTGCACGCCGGCATGAGCGGGCGTGACGCGGACGCGCTCGCGCGCGATCCCATCGAAGCACGCGGCTTCGGTGCGGCGTTCGGGCATTCGACGGGGCATGGTCTGGGTCTCGAGGTGCACGAAGCGCCGCGGCTCGCGCGCACCGCCGCCGACCCGCTGCCCGAGGGCGCGGTGGTGACGATCGAGCCGGGTGTCTACGTCGCGGGGCGGGGCGGTGTGCGCATCGAAGACGACGTGCATCTGTCGGGCGATGGACCCGTGCTGCTGACGGACGGCTGCACGGATCTCCTGGAACTGGTGTAGGGCCTCTTGGGGGGTATCTTCACGGTATGAAGCTCGACATCATCGCCCAGATCGTGCAGATCTTGAAGGACGCGCCCGAGGTGGGGGCCATCGAGATCCGGCGCGGTCTGTTTGGGGCGTGGTCATCGGTACGGGTATCGAAGGCGGGGCACGGCGGGAATATCATTGGGGATGGACCCGCCCATGTCGTTGTATCGCACCCCACTGCAACACCCACCGCCTCGCCGAGCACTTCTGCCGCACCTCCCGTCCCGTCCGCCGGTTCCCAACTCCTCGAGATCAAATCGCCGATGGTCGGGACATTTTATCAGTCCCCTGAGCCCGCCGCGCAGCCGTACGTCAGGGTCGGCAGCCGGGTAAACGTGGGACAGGTGGTCTGCATCATTGAAGCGATGAAGATCATGAACGAAATCGAGTCCGAGGTCGGGGGCGTCATTCGGGAAGTCAGCGCACAAAACGCGCAGCCGGTGGAGTTCGGCCAGGTCCTTTTCCGGGTGGATCCGCATGGGTGAGGCGACGCAGAGCAATCTGCCGCAGTTCAACTTCAAACAAGCAATCACGCATATGGTGCAGCGCAATGGCTCCGACCTGCTGCTGAAGGTCGGGCGTCCCGCGACCATCCGGGTGAACGGCGACCTGGTGGCGCTCGATACCGCGCCGCTCAAGCCGGAGGAGCTCAAGTCGTTGGCCGAGCAGATCATGACGCCGCGGCAGGTCAAGGAGTTCGCCGAGCATAAGGAGGCGGACTTTGCGATCGGCGTGCCGGGCGTGGGCCGCTTCCGGACCAACGTCTACCAGCAGCGTGGTACGGTGGCGTTCGCGTTCCGGGCGATTCCGTACGAGGTCAAGCAGATCCGCGAGCTGAATCTGCCGAGTGTGCTGGAGGAGATCGCGCTCAAGCCGCGCGGGCTGGTCCTCGTCACGGGCGTGACGGGGTCGGGGAAATCCACGGCGCTCGCCGCGATGATCAATCACGTGAACACCAACCGGCGCGTGAACATCATCACGATCGAAGATCCGATCGAGTTCCTGCACCGCGACCAGCACGCCAACATTTCCCAGCGCGAAGTCGGCAACGATACGCTGACGTTCAACTCGGCGCTGCGCCATGTGCTGCGGCAGGATCCCGATCTCATCCTCATCGGCGAGATCCGCGACATGGAGACGCTGGACACGGCGCTCAAGGCCGCCGACACCGGACACATGGTGTTCTCCACGCTGCACACGACGGATGCCACGCAGACGGTCAGCCGCGTGATCTCGTTCTTCCCGCCGCACCAGCACGACGAAATCCGGCATCTCTTGTCGACGGCGCTTCAAGCGATCGTCTCGCTGCGCCTGGTGCCGCGCAAGGACGGGCGCGGCCGCGTTCCGGCGGCCGAGGTGCTGATCAATACGGCCGCCGTCGCCGACAACATCCGTGATCTCTCCAAGCAGCTCAGCATCCCCGATCTCATCGCCGAAGGCTCCGTGCAGTACGGAATGCAGAGCTTCGACCAGTCGCTCTTCCACTGGTACAGCCAAGGCGTCATCAGCTATGAGAGCGCGATCTTCTACGCGACGAACCCGAGCGAGTTCGCCCTGAAGGTGTCCGGCGTCGATTCCTCGGGGAATCGGCTGGGTGGGTCCGACGCGGCCGGGGCGATCGAGCTGACGCCCTGATGTTCAAGAAAGTGCTGATCGCGAACCGCGGGGAGATCGCCCTGCGGGTGATCCGCGCATGCAAGGAGCTGGGCGTCGAGACGGTGGCGGTGTATTCGGAAGCGGACCGCGAGTCGCTGCACGTCCGCTTCGCCGACGACGACGTCTGCATCGGCCGCGCGCCGAGCCGCGACAGCTATCTCAACATCCCCAGGATCATCGCCGCCGCGGAAATCACCGGCGCCGATGCCATCCATCCCGGCTACGGGTTCCTCGCGGAAAATGCGGAGTTTGCCGAGAAGGTTGGGGCGTCCAACATCTCGTTCATTGGGCCGACGCCGGACCAGATCCGGCAGATGGGGGACAAGGCGGCGGCGCGCAAGCTCGCGCAAGAGAAGGGCGTGCCGACGGTGCCGGGCTCGCCCGGGCCGGTCGAGTCGCTGGAGGAAGGTCAGCAGGTTGCCGGGGAGATCGGATTCCCGGTCATCATCAAGGCGGCGGCGGGCGGCGGGGGCAAGGGCATGCGCGTCGCCAACGATCTCGATCAGTTCGCCCAGTCGTTCACGCTCGCCAAACAGGAAGCGCTCGCCGCCTTCAATTCCGACGAGGTGTACATCGAGAAGTACCTCGCGCGCCCGCGCCACATCGAGATCCAGATCATGGGCGACACGCACGGCAAGGTGATGCACCTGTGCGAGCGCGACTGCTCGGTGCAGCGACGCCACCAGAAGCTGGTCGAGGAAGCGCCGTCGCCGGTGGTGGACCAGACGCTGCGCCAGGACATCGGTGACGCCGCCGTGAAGCTGGCGGAGTCGATCGGCTATGTGGGCGCGGGGACGATCGAGTTTCTGCTCGACTCGGACGGTTCCTTCTACTTTATGGAGATGAACACGCGCATCCAGGTCGAGCATCCGGTGACCGAGATGTGCACCAACTTCGATCTCGTGAAGGAGCAGATCTCCGTCGCGGCGGGTGCACCGCTGTCGTTCGTCATGAACGGCCACCGACTGCGCGGCCATGCGATCGAGTGCCGCGTCAACGCCGAAGACCCGAGCCGCAACTTCCAGCCCTCGCCGGGATTGATCACGGCGTATCATCCGCCCGGCGGACCGGGCGTGCGGGTGGACACGCACATCTACGCGGGCTATACCGTGCCGCCCTACTACGACTCCCTGCTCGCCAAGGTGATCGTGCACGGCAATACGCGGACCGAGGCGCTCGCCCGCATGCGCCAGGCACTCGACTCGTTTATCATTGAAGGCGTGACCACGACGATTCCGTTTCTGGGCCGGGTCATGCGCCACCCGGATTTCGTCGCGGGCCAGGTCGACACGAAATTCCTCGAGCGCGAGCCACAGCTCCTCAAAGATCAAACATGAAGATTGATGTCTACCACACACCACTCGGCCTCAATGCGGGAGATTTGACCGGCCGAGCGGTCGTCGTCATTGACGTGCTGCGGGCGACGAGCACGATCGTCACCGCGCTCGCCGCCGGAGCGAAGGCCATCGTCCCCGCCGCCAGCTCGGAAGAGGTCGTCCGCCTCACGGCGAACCTGGAGAAGAACGGGATCGTCCTCGCCGGCGAGCGCCGCCTGCTGAAGATCGAGGGATTCAACCTCGGGAATTCCCCGCGGGAGATGACGAAGGAAGCCGTGGGCGGGAAGACGTTGTTTCTGGCCACTACCAACGGCACGCCCGCGCTGCTGGCGGCTCAGGGCGGCGACCCGGTGCTGGTCGCGGCGGCCCTGAACTTCAGCGCCGTGGCCGAGCGGGCCCGCGCGCTGTTCACCGAGCGCGGCGATCTCGTCATCATCTGCGCGGGGCGCGACAAGCAATTCGCGCTCGAGGATGCCTATACCGCCGGGCGCTTGATCAAGGCGGTGAAGAAAGGCGTCCCGCCGAAGAAGCTCGCCCTCAACGACGCTGCCCAGGTTTCGCTCGATCTCGCGGCGCAGCAGGGCGGCTGGCAGGACGCGCTCGGCGCGAGCGACGCCGCCCGGCAGCTCGCCGAGGCGGGACTGGGGGACGACGTCAAGTTCTGCGCCAATCCCGACCGGCTCTCGATCGTTCCTGTCTACGCGGATCGACGCATCGCGGCATGAATCCTAAAGCTCGCCAGGAGCTCATCGGCATCGCGGCCCTGCTGGTGGGATTCTTTCTCGGGTTAACGCTGCTGCCGGTGGCGCTGACGGGAAGCTGGGGACGGACGATCGGCAACGCGCTCTGGCAGCTGTTCGGCGTCGGCGCGATCGTCCTGCCCATCCTCGGTGTTGGGTGGGCGCTCGCCGCCTTTGACCGTCTGGGCGCGCTGTCGTGGAGCCGGGCAGCCGTCCTCGGCGCGGGACTCGTCCTCCTCATCCCCTACAGCATCGCGCTCGCACTTGGCCCGACCTTCCCTCCCGACTACACGAGCTGGACGCGCAGCGAACGCCTGGTTGGCCTGTTTCCAGGGTTCCTCGCGAACGGCGTTCAAGGCGTGGTCGGCACGGCGGGGGCCGTACTGGTTGGACTGTTCGCGTTCTCCGCGCTCGGGATCTTCACCGTCGGGTGGCATCCGCTGACGCTGCTGAGGCAGCGGGAGCAGGGAGCACGGAGCAGGGAGCAGGAGAAGACCAAACCCGCGCGTGTGCTCGTCGAGGACGGTGCAGAGCCTGTAAACCCTGCTCCGAGCTCCGTGCTCCGTGCTCCTCCAGCACGCAAGCCGAAACCGGCGCCACCACCGAGGCCCGCTCCGCCTCCTCCTCCGGGTTCTCTCATCCCGCCGATCGAGTTGCTCACCGAAGGTCCGGGAGCAGTCGAAGACGCCGACGCGGCACAAATCGAAGACATGGGCCGGCGGCTCGTGGCGACGCTGGAGACGTTCCGCGTCGGCGCGCAGATCATCAACAAGACGGTGGGTCCCGTCGTGACCCGCTTCGAGCTCGAGCCGGGGCGCGGCGTGAAGGTGGGACGCGTCTCCTCGCTCGCCGACGATTTGGCGCTCGCGATGCGTGCGCAGTCGCTGCGCATCGTCGCCCCGATTCCGGGGAAGGCGGCGATCGGGATCGAGGTGCCGAATCCGACGCCGCGGCTGGTGCACGTCCGCGATCTCATCGACAGCGCGGAATTCCGCCGCGGCGCGCGCGTGCTGGCCGTCGTGCTCGGGCGCAACCTCGAAGGTGAGGAGGTGGTGGATGATCTCACCAAGATGCCGCATCTGCTCATCGCCGGCGCGACGGGCTCGGGAAAATCGGTGTGCATCAACGCCATCATCACGAGCCTCGTGTACGCGCACGGACCGGACAAGCTCAAGCTGCTGATGATCGACCCGAAGATGGTCGAGCTGTCGATGTACAGCGCGCTGCCACATCTCGGCCTGCAAGTCGTCACGAGTCATCACAAAGCGGCGAACGTGTTGAAATGGGCAGTCTGGGAGATGGAGCGGCGCTACCGGCTGTTACACGCCAATCACGCGCGCAACATCACCGACTTCAACAAGAAAGTGGAGTCGAAGGCGCCGCTCAAAGGGCCGCGGGAGACGCTCGCGACGCAGGCGGGCATTCAGAAAGAGCTGCCGTTCGATGCGGTGTACAGCGGCGGGATTCTGCCGTACATCGTGCTGATCGTGGACGAGCTCGCCGACCTCATGCTGACGGTCCAGGGCGAGATCGAGACGCCGCTCGCCGTGCTCGCGCAAAAGGCGCGCGCCATCGGGATTCACCTGATCCTCGCGACGCAGCGTCCCTCGGTGAACGTCATCACGGGATTGATCAAGGCAAACTTCCCGTGCCGGATTGCGTTTCGCGTTTCGGCGAAAGTCGACAGCCGTACGATTCTCGATCAGAACGGCGCCGAAACGTTGCTCGGCAACGGCGACATGCTGTTTCTGCCGCCCGGCAAGAGCGAGCCGATGCGCGTGCAGGGCGCGTTTATTTCGACGGACGAGACCGAGCGGTTGATGGAGTGGTACAAGGCGCATGCGGCCGCCGTCGCCGCCGCGCCGGGCGCCTCGATCGACGAACAAGTCGCCGCACTCGAGAAGGCGGAGAAAGAAGGAGAAGATGGAGCGGGGAGCGGGGAGCTGGGAGCGGGCGATCGCGATCCACTGTTCCGGCACGCGGCCGAGGTATGTATCCAGAATCAACTGGGATCGACGTCGCTGTTGCAGCGGCGCATGAGCATCGGGTACGGACGGGCCGCCCGGATCATCGACCAACTCGAGCTCGCGGGGGTGCTCGGACCGGCAAATGGCTCGAAGCCCCGGGATGTCCTGCTCGGTCTGGAGGAGTTGGACGACCTGACCGGTCCGGAGAGTGCGAACTCGACCGGCTAGTGCGCGGGTTCGTACCGGTGAGCGGTTTTCCGATTACGTGCGACGATCAGCGCAAGATAACTTCTGGCGCATGTCGAGCGGCGTTCACAGTGATCCATCCAATTGGTCAGACCCAAGGCATCAGCGCGGGCTCGCGGGGGAAGAGCAGGCGATCCGCTACCTCCAGGCGCGAGGCTGGGAGATCGTCGCGCATCGCTTTCGCGTCGGTCGGATCGAGCTGGACCTGGTCGCCCGGCGCGGTCATCTGGTGGCGTTCGTCGAAGTGAAGGCGCGACGCGGCACGGCATTCGGCAGTCCGTTCGAGGCGGTAACCGGCGCCAAGCGGCGAGAGATTGTGAAAGCGGCGCGGGTCTGGATGGACCGCTACGGGGGCCAGGGAGATGTCTACCGCTTTGACTGTATTGGCATTGTCGACAACAAGTTAGAGCATCTGGAGGACGCCTTCCGTCCCGGATGGCGGTGATAGTGGTTTCGGTATATATTCGGGCTTCCTAGGAGGCTCGCCACCTTATGTCGAGGTCAACCATGGCAGAACAGCAACCGGCCAAGTCTTCCTCCCCCTCGCTCACGGATGACCGTCGCAAGGCGCTGAACCTCGCGATCACGCAGATCGAGAAGACGTGCGGGAAGGGGTCCATCATGCGGATGGGCGCCGACTCGCCGCAGGTCCGGGTGGCGGGCATTTCCACCGGGGCCATCAATCTCGACGCGGCGATCGGCATCGGCGGCATCCCGCGTGGCCGGGTGACGGAGATCTTCGGGCCGGAATCGAGCGGCAAGACGACCCTGGCGCTGCACGTCGTCGCGCACGCCCAGCGGGGAGGCGGCGCCGCCGCCTACATCGATGCCGAGCATGCGCTCGACGTCGAGTACGCCAAGAAGCTGGGTGTGGATATCGAGAACCTGCTCGTCTCCCAGCCGGACACCGGCGAACAGGGCCTCGAGATCTGCGAGATCCTGGTGCGGTCGGGTGCGGTCGACGTCGTGGTCATCGATTCGGTCGCCGCCCTGGTGCCTAAGGCCGAAATCGAAGGGGAGATGGGTGACTCGCTGCCGGGTTTGCAGGCGCGGCTCATGAGCCAGGCGCTGCGCAAGCTCGCCGGCGCGATCAACCGTTCGCGCACCTCGGTCATCTTCATCAATCAGCTGCGCGAGAAGATCGGGGTCATGTTCGGCAACCCCGAGACGACGAGTGGCGGCCGGGCGCTGAAGTTCTATGCGTCGGTGCGGCTGGACATGCGGCGTATCGCGCCGGTGAAGGATCGCGAAGTCGTGATCGGCAACCACGTGCGCGTGAAGGTGGTGAAGAACAAGGTGGCGCCGCCGTTCCGCCAGGCGGAGTTCGACATCATGTTCGACGAAGGGATCAGCCACGAGTCGCTGCTCGTGGATATCGCGGCGGAGGCCGGCATCATCGAGAAGTCAGGCGCTTGGTACTCGTACGGCAAAGAGCGAATCGGACAGGGGCGTGAGAACGCCAAGTTGTACCTGAAGGACCACCCGGACATGTCGGCCGAAGTCGAGGCACGCGTGAAGCAGCACCTCGGCGTCAGTAGTGTGGAGACGGGTGGGGGTGGGGGTGGTGCAGTCGCCGACGAGGAGAGCGCCGCGAGCGAAGAGTGATTCTTACCGGACTCGCCCCCGATCCACGCCGGCCAGACTATAGGCTGGTCGAAATGGATCGGGGGCGGTTTGCTTCGCTCCCCGGCGAATCGTTGGCGGGGCTCGATCTCGTCGTCTGGCGCGAGATCCCGCCCCTGGTCTTCGAGCGGCTGCAGGAGCTGGCTGATCTCGAGGCGGCGCACCGCGCCGCGCTCCGCGCCCTCGCGCGCCGCGCCCACGCGCGCTTCGACTTGCGGCGGCGCCTGCTGCAGAAGCAGCATCCCCCTGCCGCCGTCGATGGCGCACTCGATCGGCTGAGTGCCGCCGGGCTCTTGAACGACGCTCAGTACGCGCGCGACTATGCCGCGGCAAAAGTCCGACGCGGTCGGGGGCCGGCTCGCTTGATGCGTGATCTCCAATCGCAGGGTGTCGATCGGCGCGTCGCGGAAGAGGCGGTGCGCGCCTCGCTCGCGTCCGAAGGCCTGGACCCAGCGCGAGCCGTGCGCGCGTTGGCGGAGAAGCGGGCGAAACAGCTTGCGGGGCTGCCGCCGGTGGTGCGGAAGCGGAGACTTGTGGCGTTCCTGGTGCGGCGCGGGTTCAACGGCGGGGAGGTGCGGGAGGTGGTCGAGTCCCTTAACTCCTAGTTGCACTATATTTTACCCGCATGAAGTCCAGTGAAATCCGCCGCAAGTTTATTGACTACTTCAAGGCTCGTCGCCACAACGAGGTACCAAGCTCCTCCCTCGTTCCCGCCGACGACCCTACGCTCCTATTCACGAACGCCGGCATGGTGCAGTTCAAGCGGGTGTTTCAGGGGCTGGAACGCCGCGACTACACGCGCGCGGTTACGTGCCAGAAGTGCGTTCGCGCCGGCGGGAAGCACAACGACCTCGAGCAGGTGGGTCATACCGCGCGCCACCACACGTTCTTCGAGATGCTCGGCAACTTCTCGTTCGGCGATTACTTCAAGAAGGAGGCAATCGAATACGCCTGGGAATGGGTGACGAGCAGCCAGTGGCTCGGCATCGATCCCGACCGGCTGTACGTCACGGTGCACTACTCCGACGATGAAGCGCGGAAGCTGTGGCGGCAGATCACCGGCATCCCGGACAGCCGGATCTTCGGCCTGGGCGACAAGGACAACTTCTGGCAGATGGGCGATACCGGCCCGTGTGGTCCATGCTCGGAGATTCTGGTCGACATCCGGAGCACGGAGCGCGGAGCACGGAGCAGGAACCTCGCACTCGAGGAGTTCGCGCACATCAGCGAAGAGGGTCAGTTGTTGGAAATCTGGAATCTTGTGTTCATGCAATACGATCAGCAGCCGGACGGCACCCGCTCCGTGCTCCCTGCTCCGTCCGTAGATACCGGGGCCGGCCTGGAACGGATCTCGGCTGTCATGCAGAACGTGCCCTCGAATTTCGACACCGACCTGTTTCAGCCGCTCATCGCGCAGGCCGTCGAGATCGTGGGGCGGCCGTACGACCGCGGCCCGTCCGGCGCACCCTATCGCGTCCTCGCCGACCATGCGCGCGCCGTTGCGTTCCTCCTGGCGGATGGCGTCTATCCGTCGAACGAGGGGCGCGGCTATGTCCTGCGGCGCATTCTGCGGCGCGCGGTGCGGCACGCCTGGCTCCTGGGCCGGCGCGAGCCGACGCTCGCGCCGCTCACCCGTTCAGTCACGGGTGTGATGGCGGATGTCTATCCGGAGCTCGGGTCGAAGGAGCCGCACATCGAGCGCGTCACGCGCGCCGAGGAGGAGCGGTTCCTCGAGACGATCGAGGGGGGACTGTCGCGGATGGAAGAGTTACGCCACCAGCCCGTGATTTCTGGTGAGGATGCGTTCAAGCTCTACGACACCTATGGTTTCCCGCTCGATCTCACGCAGATGATCGCCGTGGAGCACGGACATTCCGTCGACGTCGAGGCTTTCGATCTCGCTCTCGGGCAACAACGAAAGAGGTCAAGGGCAGCGAGGAAGGTCGGCGGCGAAGGGCGACGAAGGGGCGGCGAATGGGTCGAGATAAAGAAAAAGGGGAAGCAGAAGTGGATCGGTTACGAAGCGACCAAGGCTGAGACAGAGCCCATCGCGTTCCGGCAGACGGACGATCAGCTCGAGCTTATTCTCGAGGAGAATCCCTTTTACGCCGAGTCAGGTGGCCAGGTCAGCGACACGGGCGTCGTGAAGGGCGACGGCTGGGAGCTGACGGTCGAGGGCGTCGAGAAGGTGGACGGCCGGAACGCCGTCGTCGGCACGTTCGGAGAGCCGTTCGAGCCGACGCCCGCGCTCGCCCAGGTCAACGAGGCGCGGCGCCGCAATATCGAGCGCAATCACACCGCGACGCATCTCGTGCACGCGGCGCTGCGAAGGATTCTGGGGACGCATGTGCGCCAGGCGGGATCGGTGGTCGCGCCCGAGCGGCTGCGGTTCGACTTCAGCCATCACGGCCCCATCAAGGGCGACCAGCTGGCGGTCATCGAAGCCGAGGTCAACGCGCACATCTGGGAGAATCTCCCGATCGCGACGCGGCAGATGGCGTATAAAGACGCGGTGGCGGCGGGCGCGATGGCGCTGTTCGGCGAGAAATACGGCGACGTGGTGCGCGTCGTGGACGTTCCGGGCGTGTCGCTCGAGCTGTGCGGGGGAACGCATGTCGGCGCGACGGGTCAGATCGCGCTGTTTCGCTTCACGCACGAGACCGGCGCCGCCGCGGGCGTGCGACGCATCGAAGCGCTCACTGGTCCCACGGCGTACCGGTACGCGCTCGAGCTTCAACACCGTCTGGCCGAGGCTTCTGGCCTGCTCAAGACGCAGCCCGAGCATTTGACCCGCCGCATCGAGGCGATGCTGGAGGAGAACCGGAAGCTCGAACGGCAAGTTCAGGAGCTGCTGAAATCGGGAGGCGGGAAGCGGGAAACGGGAAACGTGGAACGCATTGGCGATGTGGAGCTCCATATCGACGAGTCCGAGCTCGACGACCGCGGCCAGATCGCCGCGATCATGGATGGCTTCCGCGCGCAGCATAAGCGCGCTATTTCCGTCCTGTTCACGAAGGGCGAGCGAGCCGGGATCCACGTGGCCGTCACGGATGATCTGGTCTCCAAGGGTGTCAAGGCGGGTGAGATCGCCAACGCCATCGCGTCCACCACGGGCGGGAAAGGCGGGGGGCGCCCGCATTTTGCTTCGGCGGGCGTCGGTGACGTCACGAAATTGGGAGAGGCTCGCGCACGCACGCCGGAGATCGTTCGAGATCTTGCTCGATGACGCGTGACGAAGTGTTGGCGTGGCTGCATTCTCGACGTCCAGCGCCGCCGGAGACGCTTCGGCAGCGGCTCGACCGCGCGGTGGAGCACCGGCTCCCGACTCCCAGCTCCCCGCTGCCCGCCTATTTGGCGGAGCTCGGGCGTGCTTTGCTCGATAGCGTCGCGAGCAAACCAGCAGGTGGCCGCGAGCTAGCGCTCGATCTCCTCGCGGCCGACGCATTCGCCACCTACGCCTTCGAGGCCCAGGCTGAGGAAGGGAGAACCGATTCGTGATACTCGACGGTCAGGGTTTGCTCGTGCTCGTGGATCCGGTCCGCACCAGCGGCGCCGAGGCGGCGCGCATCGGGCGCGCGGCGAAGGCCGCCGGGGTGCGCGGCCTGTTGATCGGCTCGTCGTTCGACGGCGCGGCCCAGACGCACGAGGTCGCGCGCGCGCTGCGGGCCAACGCGCCCGGTATTCCGGTCGCGCTGTTTCCCGGCTCCGCCATGCAGCTCACCGATCAAGTGGACCTCATCCTGTTCCTGTCGCTCGTGTCGGGTCGCAATCCGCAGTATCTGATCGAGGAGCACGTGCGCGCAGTGCCGTATCTGCAGCAGCACCCGGTGCCGACGCTGTCCACCGCGTACATCCTGATCGATGGCGGGCGCGTGACGAGCGTCGAGTCGGTGAGCCAGACGCGCCCCCTCCCAGCCGACAAGCCCGAGCTGGCTGCCGCGCATGCCACCGCCGCCACGCTGATCGGGATGCAAGCGGTCTACCTCGACGCGGGCAGCGGGGCGGAGCACCCCGTTTCGACGGAGGTGATTCGGGCGTGCCGCGCGGCGGTGCCGCAGCGCCCCCTGTTCGTGGGTGGCGGCATTCGCACACCGGCGCAGGCGCGCGCGGCCCGGAAGGCCGGGGCCGATTTCGTGGTCATCGGTACCGTCATCGAGGAAGGACCCCAGGGCGATCTCGAGGCCTTCGTCGAGGCTGTGAAGTGAGCGTGGAGGTCACACGGATCCGGGAGTCGCTGAACGGCCTGGCGACACTCGCCGGCCGCGTCGCCGCGGAGCAGGCGGACGCAATCGCCGCCATCGCGGACCGGTACGAGGCAACGCTGCGCGGCGGCGGCACGCTGTTTTTCGCCGGCAACGGCGGCAGCGCCGCGGACGCCCAGCACGTCGCCACCGAGTATGTGGTGCGCTACCAGACCAATCGACCGGCGATGCGCGCGGTCGCGCTCACGACCGACACCTCGTTACTCACGGCCTGCGCCAACGACATGGGCTTCGATGAAGTGTTCGCCAGGCAGGTCGAAGCCTTGGCCGAGCCGGGCGATTTGCTGGTGCTGCATTCGACGTCCGGGGAGAGTCCCAACGTGATTCGCGCCGCGCAGGCGGCCAAGGCTCGGGGGGTGGGGGTCGTCGCGTTGCTGGGACGAAGTGGCGGCCAGCTCAAGGACATCGCGGATCTCGTCCTCGTGGTCCCCGCGACCGAGACGGCGCGCATTCAGGAGCTGCATCTCGCGATCGAGCACGTGATCTGCGACCTGGTCGAAGATCGGTTGAAGGGTTGATCGATCTCACCGGGAAGCGTGCATTCGTCACCGGTGGCGGCCGCGGCATCGGGCGCGCGACGGCGGTGATGCTGGCGCGGGCCGGCGCCAAGGTGGCCGTGGGATATCGCAGCCGCAAACCCGCCGCCGACACGCACGTCACCGCAGCCGTTCGCGGCGACCTCGGCACGCCTTCCGGGGCCAGCAAGGCCGTCGCCGAAGCGCTCCGTGCGCTCGGCGGCGGTCTCGACATTCTCGTGATCAATCACGGCGTCTGGCCGGCCGACGACGTGCCGGTCGCCAAGATGACCGACGAGCAGTGGGAATCCACGCGCCGTGCCAATCTCGACGCGGTGATCTACGTCTGCCGCGCCGCGATTCCCAACATCAAAGAAGGTGGCACGATCGTGCTGGTGTCGTCGACCGCCGGCCAGCGCGGCGAGGCGTTTCACGCCGACTATGCCGCCACGAAGGGCGCCGTCATCTCGATTACCAAGTCGCTCGCCGTCGAGCTTGCGCCCAAGATCACGATCAACTGCGTCGCGCCGGGGTGGGTCGATACGGAAATGTCGGCAAAGCCATACGCCGGGGGCGGCCGTGCGGCGATCGAGAAGACGATTCCGCTGCGGCGGGTGGCGAGCGCAGAAGACATCGCCGGGCCGATTCTCTTTCTCAGCTCACCGTTGGCCCGACACATCACGGGCGAAGTCCTGAACGTCAACGGGGGCTCCGTCCTCTGTGGCTGAGCTTCACATCCCTGCAGAAGTCGTGCAAATCGCCAATCGGCTGGAGGATGCGGGGTTCGAGACGTGGTGCGTCGGCGGGGCGGTCCGCGACAATCTCCTTGGCGTCGAGAATCACGATTTCGATCTCACGACGGCAGCGCCGCCGGCCGAAGTCCAAAAGCTGTTCAAGCGTACCGTGCCCGTCGGGATCGAGCATGGCACCGTCGCGGTGCTCGACGCCAACAATCAGCCGCACGAGGTCACGACTTTTCGGAAGGACATCCAGACCGACGGCCGCCATGCGGTGGTGGAGTTCGGCGTGTCGCTCATGGACGACCTGGCGCGTCGCGACTTCACGATCAACGCCATCGCGTATCACCCCATCCGGCACGAGTGGCGTGATCCCTTCCAGGGCGAGCAGGACCTCGAAAAGAAGCTGATCCGTTCCGTCGGTGATCCCAACTGGCGGTTTCAGGAAGACTATCTGCGGATTCTGCGCGCGCTGCGCTTCAGCGCGCGTTTCGAATTTCGCATCCACCCCCGGACGCTCGAAGCGGCCAAGGCGAACATTCAAGGCCTCGCGCAGTTGTCCGCGGAGCGCGTGCGGGATGAATGGTTCAAGGGCATCCAGACCGCGAAGAAGGTCTCGAAGCTGGTCGCGCTCTGGGTGGACACCGGAGCAAAACGGATCTGGCTGCCGGAGCTCGGGGATGCGACCGGCGTCGATCGGTTGCCACGTGATCCTGTTATCGTCACAGCCTACATTAGTAAGGATCCCGCCTCGCTGCTCACGCGGCTCAAGTGCTCGAATCGCGACATCGAGCGTGGCCGGGCGATCGGCAAATGGCGCGAACACTATCCTGAACCGGGCGACGCGGCGCGGGTGCGGAAGTGGCTCGCCGAAACGGGCGAGAACGCGGACGACTTGCTCATCGGCGCGTCTGACGCGCTCAAGAAGACGGTAGCGAACATCCGTGCCAAGAATCCTCCGCTTGCATTGAAGGATCTCGCAGTGCGCGGGGATGATCTGATCGCTGCCGGGGTGCGACCGGGGCCGGAAGTCGGGGAGACGCTGGCGCGGTTGCTCGAAGAAGTGCTCGAGGACCCGACGCGCAACACAAAAGAGTACTTGCTCTCCCGTGTCTAAGGCCCTCCTCTACGCCCTCGTGGCAGCTGCCGGGAACGTGCTCGGCGCGTTGGCGGTTACGCGGCGCGCGGCGCTGCAGCTCAAGGTCATCGAGCACTTTCTCGCGTTCGGCGCCGGCTTCATGCTCTCGGTCGCGATCATCGAGCTCTTACCGGAGGCGTTCTCGCGCAGCGGTGGAGTCGCCCCGCTGCTGGTCCTCGCTGGCTATCTCGCCGTTCACTTCACGCAGCATACGCTGACTCCGCACTTCCACTTTGGCGAGGAAACGCACGCGATCAGCTCCGTGGCCGGCACATCCGCGCTGATCGGCCTGCTCCTCCACACGTTCTTCGACGGCGTGGCGATTGCGAGCGCCTTCCTGGTTCGTCCCGAGCTTGGGCTCATGGTGTTCATCGCGATCTTTCTGCACAAGCTGCCCGAGGGCGTGACGATCTCCAGCATCATGATGGCGGGTGGCAGGACGGGAGGCCGTGCCGTGGGAGCCGCTGCGTTGCTCGGGCTCGCCACGCTCGCCGGCGTGATCATGACCGATCACGTCGGGTTCCTCGTCCAGCATGGGTTGGCGATCTCGGCGGGAGTCGCGATCTACGTGGCCGCGTCGAATCTGGTCCCGGAGCTCCAGGGCAAACCTGGCTGGACAATGCCGGCTGCTTTCTTTGCCGGCGCCCTTGTATTCCTTGGGACGAAATTGATTATGGACGCCGCTACCTAGGGGAATGGGGACTGGGGAATGGCGTTCGCCCGCGTCGGGAATCAAGCGAACGCAGCAAGCCGATAAGTAGCCGGAGAGTGCGTTCGGCCAGCGCAACGATCGATTCGCCATCGGCCTTGGGAAGCAATTCAAGATCCATGCTTATCTTTAGATGACTATGCAGCTCCGCGGTCGATCCAAGAGATATTCTGAGGCAACGGATGAACTGAGCCGTCGTACCCAGGGCGTACCCTTCAACCATATTGGCTGGGATGGAAGTCGCCGCTCGACGAATCTGATCCGCCATCCCGAAATGCCGACTGAGCGGTGGTTTGAGGGTGAGGCTGTAGGCCGCACGGGCAAGTTGCTGTCCGCATTTCCAGGCTTGCAGGGTCTCGAGCTGCTTCATGGTTCAAGTATTAGCAGATGGGGGCTCTTCTCTCGAATCCAAAGCATGCAAACGGTGTTCAAAGCGACGCGCGCCATTCCCGCTTCCCCAGTCCCGGTCGTTTCGTGAGCGAACCAACACTATTTCAGGGATCCACCGAGCCGCTAGCGGCCAGGATGCGGCCCAAGACCCTCGATCAGTTCCTGGGCCAGGAGCACCTCCTTGGCCCGGGGAAAGCGTTAGGCGACTTGATCCGCCGCGGCGACGTCGGGTCGTGCATCTTCTGGGGACCGCCGGGCTCCGGCAAGACGACGCTCGCCAAGATCATCGCCAACTACACCGACCGGCACTTCGAGCCGTTTTCCGCCGTGACCGAAGGCGTGGCCCGCGTGCGCGAGATCATCAAGGAGGCAGAAGAGCGGCTCAGGTATCACGGGCAGGGCACGATTCTCTTCTGCGACGAGATCCACCGCTTCAACCGCGGGCAGCAGGACGCGTTTTTGCCGTGGGTCGAGAACGGCATCATCACGCTCATTGGGGCGACGACGGAGAACCCGAGCTTCGAGCTGACGAGCGCGCTGCTGTCGCGGTGTCGAGTCTTTGTTCTCGAGCCGTTGAAGGACGAGCACATCCGGATCCTGCTGGGGCGCGCGCTGGAGACCGAGAACAAAGGCGTTCTCGAATCCACCGCACTGGACCTGCTGATCATGCACGCTCAAGGCGACGCGCGACGCGCGTTGAACACGCTCGAGGCGCTACTGAAGCACGCGGCGGCGCTGACACCGCGACCTGCCGCGATTTCTGCTGAAGTGTTGCGCCAGGTACTGGAGAAACCGCTCCCGGTCTACGATAAGTCGGGGGAGCAGCATTTCAACCTCATTTCGGCCCTCCACAAGGCGATCCGCGGTTCGGATCCCGACGGCGCTCTCTACTGGCTCGCCCGCATGCTAGCGGGTGGTGAGGACCCGCTGTACGTCGCGCGGCGGCTGGTACGCATGGCCATCGAGGACATCGGACTCGCGGATCCGCGGGCGCTGACGGTGACGCTCGCGGCCAAGGATGCGTACCACTTCCTCGGCAGTCCCGAGGGCGAGCTGGCCCTCGCCGAGGCCGCCGTCTATCTCGCCACGGCGCCCAAATCCAACCGCGTGTATACCGCGTTCGGCGACGCGCAGGCTGCTGCGGAGGAACATCCTGCGGAGGTGGTGCCCATGCATATTCGCAACGCGCCCACCTCTCTAATGAAGGAGCTGGGATACGGTGCGGGATACAAGTACGCGTTCGACTCCGAGAACGCCTACCTGCCCCAGGAGTATCTGCCCGAGGCGCTGCGGGGGCAGAAATGGTATCTGCCGACGGAGTTCGGGTACGAGAAGACGATTAAGGAGCGGATCGACTCGTGGGAGAAACTCAAGGGGGAAGCGGGGAGGGGGACGAGGGAAGCGTAGTGCGCACGGCTGGGCCTAACGCGCCGCGGGGTGGCCAGGCGGTGCGGTTATCCTACCCAGGTAACCCACCGAAAGGCCAACGTGCCTCACGTGGTTCAGGAGTTGTCGCGGCCACGGCGTCGGGCGAGGCGGATCATCCGCCGCGTCGAGCCAGTTGTCGGCGGCGTCCCAGGGGCGGACCGAACCGTGCTCGCTCCAGCGCGGCGCCATGCCCAGCTCCCACAGCCGGTTGCCCAACATGACGGATGGACAGCCGCGCTCGGTTGGGAACAGTTGAAGGGCATAATGGCGCTCGAGCCTGTCCAGAAGGAACGCCGGCCGCGGGGGGCGAAGCGCGTGCAGCACGTCCTCGGGAACGTGGGCGCCGGTGAGGTTGCGTGCCAGTCTGAGTGTCCAGAAGCAACAGGTTGCGGCGCGGCTGGCGAGTGCGATGTCCACCAGGCTCGTCCAGTGAATCGCCCCATGGCGTGTCAAAGCGCCGACGTCCCTAAACGTGCGCCAGCTCCCCCACTGCATCGCGTGCGACCACGCGAAGTGAATGCACACATGAAGGAGCTGCTGTTGCGGATTGGGAAAAAAGACGGTCTGCCCATTCAGACGCACGGGGTTTGCGGTACGCCATAGGGCTTCCGCAGACAGCCGAAACGGGTGCCCACCACGGAACAGGTCCGTGTGCACCTCTAGACGGAAGTCGCGCCCCTGCGCGTCAACTAGTGGCGGCAGGTGTTGATATTGTTGGTACCGTTCCGCAGGCCACCGCGCCGACGGCCACTTCCAACCATTGGTCTGAAGCAGTCGCCAGGCTTCGTGCGCCTGGTGCGGGCGGATCAGGAGGTCCAGGTCTCCCATCGGCCGGTCGGCAAACGAACCGTATATGGTATACGCGAGCGCGCTCCCCTTGAGGAGCATGACGTCGATACCGGCAGTAGCGAGCGTCCGAACGGTGTCGTGCAGGAGCCCCTCGAGCTGGAGCAATTGAAACTCCGACGCCATTGCGAGTTGCCGCCACGCCGTTTCGACAGCCCGAGGGACTCGGTCGGTCCCGACGCGCAGCAGCCACTGCCAGAGGACCGACGTGGCCCTCTCGTGTTGAGCGAGGGAGCCCAGCTCGTGCCAGTTGAGGTCCGTCGCGAGCAAGCGGCGCAGTCGCGCCTCATTGGTGGGGTCGCCTGCCGTCAGGACCAGCAGCTGTGCCTCACGTGAAAGCAGGGAGCGGGACGCGCGCGTGAGTTGTGAGGGGGTACTCACGACCGCGCCATATTCGGTGCCTGATGCCACTGAGCCACTTGCTCCGCAACCTCCGCGATTCGCGCGAGGTCACGCACGACCGCCAGATCGTAAACCGCCACCTCCCGAGCCACGCGGACGGTGCGGTCGAACAACACCGGCGCTTCCGATTTCCTAAGCAGCGCGCCCGATTTAGCGTGCTCCACGAGTGCCAGCGCAGCACGCACCGCGGGGAATGCCGTGCGTGTCGCAGCCACCCCAGCACCGTCCGCGCGGATGGGCCGCAGAATGTATATCGCGGCGAGCGGGACGGGATCGACCATGAGCTTGCGAGCGGGCAATCCGCGCAGAATCCGCTTCGTGACGACAGGCTGATCCCCGGAGAGCTGCTTCAGGTCCCGGCGTTGAAGGGGATAAGCCCCGACGGCCTTGAGCGTGTCCGCATCGCCGACGACCGCCCGTGCGGCGTCGTCCAATAGTCTGACACTGTGCACGCCAGGCCGCGCGATCACCGGCGCCTGCGGCTCCACGGCCAAGAGGTCATCCGTCAGAATCCGAGCGCCGACATCCGCCATCGCGAGGGCGAGCGTCGACTTGCCGTAGTGTCTGGGCGCAAGAAACGCGATGGCCGCGCGACTCATGCTGACCGCGCTGCCGTGCAGGCAGAGCATTCCCGCGGCGTGCAGGGCCACCGGGAGCACCCGATTGATGATGTCGAGCCGCGCCGCGCCGAGCCACGCATTCGGTCCCTTCGACCAGACGATCTCGCGGCCGTCGCTCGAGATGTCGAACCTCCCGGTGTCGTCGTAGACGAGGCGATACCCACCCGGGACCCGGTAGAGGCGTACGTCGACCCCAGGTATGACGGTCTCGGTGCCGAGGAGCTCGGCGCCATCGAGTGAGAGCGGGGTGTGGGCGACCCGCAGCGCCCACTGCGCTCCGCTCTTGCGCGTTGGGCGGAGTTCGGGGAGAGCGATCTCGGAATGCAGGGAGCTGCCGAAGATCGAGTACGTAGGCATTATGGACCTACCGGGGGGGGGGTCGTAAAGCCCCCCCCAGCATGGCTCGAGCTACGAGCCGGTCGGGGGCGGGACAAGATTCCCGCCGAACAACAGATCGTTAGTCCCGGTCCCCACAACCGATTGCGTCAGATCCCGGAACGTTCCGAAACGTTCAAGCTTCGGTGTACTGTACACCGTTCACCTCCATTGTCTGGGTGTGGCCGGGCCGCTTGCCCGGTGGAAGGACGGCCACCGAGTGGCCATCAGCGTGTGAACCATTGGTGTTGTCGTTACTATCGGGCCGCGTTCGGGCTTGGAGCCACAGCTCGGTCTGCAACGTGAAGAAGAGCGCCGCGGCGACCTCGTCATTCCAGGTACGCGACAAGGAGATGTCGGCGACGCGGCGCAGCGCCCGCGGGTCAATGATCCCGAGCTCAGCGAGCACAGGGGAATCGAGCACCTTGTTCACCAGCCGCGGATACATGGTCTGCATCGCGCTTCGAAAAACGTCGCCAATGACGCCGGTGCGGATCCTGCGGGGAGCCAACACGTCCTCCGGCAGTAGGCCGCGCATCGCCGCCCGCAGGAGCGTTTTGGTCTCCCGTCCCGAGCGCCGCTCGCACGCGGGGCGCCGGACGGCGAGCTCGATTATGCGTCCATCGTAGAGAGGGGATCGCACCTCCACCCCTTGCTCGAACGCGACCGCCGTCAGCCAGCCGCGGACGCGAGCCGCTGTAGCAGCAGCCAATGACACCAGGAGCTCGTGACTCGAGAAGGAGTTGCTGTCACGCGCCGGCAGGTGCAACCGCTGACGTTCCGTGAGTGTTTTCATCCACCGCGCGCTCATCCAAGGCGGCATCCACCGTTCGTTCTGGCCGGGCAGACGTCGGCCGCCCCGCAATGCCGCCGCCGCGGCGCGGAGGAATGGTGGCAGAGTAGGCGCAATCGCCATCTGGAAGAAGTAGCGGAAGTCGCGGACTTGGAGCGCGCGCCACTCGCGCGCCAGGGATACCCACCGGCCGGTGCGAAAGAGATCCGCGAGATACACGGGCGACATCTCGAACAATTGGTCGCCCCCCCAACCGTCCAAGGCCACGCGTGCGCCGACGGCTCGAGTTCCCCGCGCCAGCGCGCGACTGAACATCTCGTACAGCGGCTCGTAGGGTTCATCGCGTCCAGCGGCACGTTGCGCGGGATGCTCGAAAAACGGGATCTGCCCGATGTCCAGCCACTGAGGCGTGACCTTCCAGAACTGGGCAACGGAGCTGATGAATTCGTCCTCGCGTCCTGCATGCCCCGGGGGGTAGCTCACCGAAACGGGACGTAATTCCCGCGCACCAGGCCCCCGGCGCAATACATGCTGCCCGCTCCCGAACACTGCGGTCGAGTCTCTGCCGCCGCTCATCCACACTGTGGTGACGTCGCGGGAGGCGAGACGTTCTTCGACGGCACGACTCAGGCGCCCTTGCAACTCCACAGCGGCGTCGGCCAGCGGCGGCGCCTGGCGCGATTCGATGGCGGGCGGCTGCCAATGCCGTGACAAGGCCACTGGGCCGTCGGTGGTCCATGACAGGCTAAACCCAGCCGGGATCGCGGTGACCCTTGCGTACGCGGTCTCCTCCGGTGGAAGCCAGAGGTTCGCGGCGGTTTCCGCGAGGAAGGCCCGGTTGAGGTCAGATGGACATTCCGGGTGGGCTCGGAGGGCGGTCAGCGTCGAGGCAACTAGCAGGGTGCGACCGACCTCGGCATAGAACAGCGGTCGACTTCCGGCGAAGTCGCGCGCGCAGAACAGACGGCGCGCGACGCGATCCCACACGATGAACGCATAGTCTCCTTCGAGATAGCGCACGCATTGCTCGCCCCAGGCACGATAGGCGGCGAGGAGGAGATGGCTTGAGGTCATGCCCGCGAGCCGCGCGCCAGTCGGCTCCAGTTTCCTCAGCAGATCGGCGCGGTAATACAGCGACGCGTCCGCCGCGAGCACGAGATCGCCCTCCCACATGACCAGCGCGTCGCCGCTGAACTCGGGCGCAAGCTCCCACGCGTTCCGGGCGACGGCCAGCGCCGCGCCGTGTCGCTGCCAAACCGCGGCGCAGTCGCTGCCGCGCCCGCGCATTCGCTGGAGCATGCGCTGCACCACCCCGTCCTCGTGGGAACCCCGCCCTGGGGCGGAGGCGAACACGCCGAGCACGCCGCTCATGACGCTTCGCTCATGCCGAGGCGCGCCAATTCGTCGAACTGCTTCACGAGCCACTCCTCATCGGCGAGCACCAGACCGCGGTATTCCACCCAGGCGTGCGCGAGCAGCTGCTGCGCTTGGCGGCGCACACCAATGCAGAGCGAGGTGTCGTGAAAGCCGCGAGCCTCGAGCATTCGGTGCAGCGCGAGGGCGCGCACCAGACAGCTCGGCCGAAACAACCCGTGGCGAGCCGCCCGCGCGATTGCTAACGCCAACCGCCCGACTGGGGGAGGCACCTCTCCCACATTCGCAGCTTGGGTCGACGTCGTATGCACCGGCGTCAGAAGCGCTCCTCGCCGCTGGGTCCAGAGAAGCAGTTGGGCGCGCAGGAGCGCGGTCTGTGCCGCGAGCAGATCACCCCAATCGCGGCGATGCAGCCTGGTGACTTTCCCCAGTTGCAAGCGCTTCATTCGTCGCATCCATTCGTGCGGGCGAGGACACCAGCCCGTTTGTCAACAAGTCGCCCAGGAGCGTGCGGACGTCGGTACGGATGGTCTCGTCCGGCACGTCCGGGTACTCTCTTTGCATCGCCGCGCATAGCTCGTCGAACGTTTCGAGCACTGGCGGAAGGTGTTCCCAGATGTAGCTGCCAACCTCGTTGAGCCCGTAATAGACCTCGTCATTCATGTTGAGCAGCACGGCGCCATCGTTCACCGCTCGATAGATGACATGGGGACTTGGCACGGGAAGCCGCATGTGTAACAACACCTCCGTTGGGCCGCGCTCCGAGGCGGGCAAGTCCGGTGCCATTCAACGGATTGCTTGATCGACTGGTGCGTGGTCAAGGCAGAGGCAGGCAGGAAGACGGGTGAAAATCATCCATAGGGTTTAGCCGAGCGCAACCCTCCGAACGGGGTGAGAGTGCTCCACAGGATTGAAACTCTCCAACGTCTGCCTGCGGAGCCTCGTCCACACCGCACACTCTAGTGTGGAAATGTTGCCACACTCCTCGATCGTCGCCGAATTCGGGCGGCACATGTCCCGCACTATGTCATTGCTTTGATGCGACTTACCGCTCGGCCTAGAGCCTTGGCGCGGCGGCGCCAGCCTTGCAACCGCCCCAAGGCATGCTGGCAACACACGGATCAAAGTGCTTGGTCACTGGGGGCGCCGGGTTCATCGGCTCGCACATCGCGGAGCGACTCGTCGCGCTCGGTCACTCGGTGCGGGTCGTCGACAATCTAAGTACCGGCAGTAAAGCCAACCTCGCCGCCCTGAATGGGGGCCTCGAGTTTGTGCACGGCGATCTGTGCGACGCCGCGGTCTGTCGCGAGGCGGTGGCTGGAATCGATGTGGTGTTTCATCTCGCGGCCCAAGTCAGCGTGCCCCAGTCGCTCCTCGAGCCATGGGCCGCTCACACGGCCAACGTCAGCGCAACCATGCGCTTGTTGGAGGCGTGCGCCGCGGCGAAGGTCACGCGCGTCGTCTACTCGAGCTCGAGTGCCGTGTACGGTGACACGGATGCCACGCCGAGGGCAGAAGCCACGGAGCTCCTGCCGCGTTCTCCCTACGCCGCGTCCAAGCTGGCCGGCGAACAGTACGTATTGGCATTCGCGCGCGCGGGCGTGATCGAAGGCGTCGCCTTGCGCTACTTCAACGTGTTTGGCCCGCGACAAAGCCCTCGGTCGGCGTATGCAGCAGTGATCCCAAAGTTCTTTGAGGCGGCACTCGAGAATCGTCCCGCCACGTTGTACGGAGATGGCCGCCAGACGCGCGACTTCATCTACGTGGACAACGTGGTCGATGCGAACCTCCTGGCCGCCTCCGCACCCAGCGGAACGGCGAATGGTTGGGTGGTCAACATCGGCGCCGGGAGACGCACCTCCCTCCTCGAACTCCTCAGCCTGATCCGTGGCGTTACCGGGCGAGCAGTCGGGTACGTTGCCGCGCCTACCCGCTCCGGCGACGTGAGGGACTCGGTAGCCGATCTCGAGCGCGCTGAGCGACTGCTTGGGTACCAATCGCGCATCTCGCTGGAGGAGGGGCTGGGACAAACGTGGAAGTGGCTAATGGCGGGTTCGCCCGCGCATGCGAGCCAATCCGTTGGTCCGAGCAGCAGCAATGGGCGGGAGTTCGTTCCCCCCCAAGGGAATCGTGCAGCGAAAGTTCCTGGCTAGCATCCCGAGGAGCTGTCCGTGACCGCGAACTGGGGATTGCGGCGCTTCGCACGATACCTGCGGCGCATGCCGGAGCGGCTGCTTCACCCGCTCCGGCGTCGCAAGGCCCTAAGCCACCTGCGCAGTTGCCCACCCCCGCGCTTCGTGCTCGTCGCGTGTCACGGCAACATCTGCCGGAGCCCATATGCTGCGGCGCTGCTGGATCGCGAGCTGACACAGTCCGCGCAGAGCGCGATTCGGGTCGAGTCGGCTGGCTTTGTGGGATGGGGCCGGCCCTGCCCGCCGATGGCTGTGGAGGTGGCAGCCGCGCGCGGCCTGGACCTGTCGAAGTACCGCTCGAACCGGCTCACGCCACCCGGCGTGTCTGTCGCGGACCTGATCGTTGTAATGGACAAGCTACAAGCGCGGGCCCTGCGTCGGCTATTCGACCGCGACGTTCGCGATGTGCTCATCCTCGGCGACCTCGATCCGGAACCGATCGAGACGAGGCACATTGAGGATCCCTTCGATCAGCCGAAGGAAGTGTTCGAGCGATGTTATTCGCGGATCGATCGCTGTGTGCGCCAGCTCGTTCAAATCGTGGCCCATAACACCGAACGCATAGCCTCTCGAGGCGCGGCACCGTTTGAGCCAACCACACCGCACGACGCCAAGGTGGCCGCCGGCGAGCGAGAGGTAGCGATCGAGCACCACTTCACCGTCGATGTGGAGGAGTACTTCCAGGTATTGGCGTTCGAGCGGCACGTATCTCGAGCGGACTGGGAACGCCTCGAGAGCAGAGTCTCCCGCGCCGTTGACACCCTGCTCGCTTTGCTCGAGCGGTTTAGAACGCGGGCGACCTTTTTCGTGCTCGGGTGGGTCGCCGAGCGACACCCCCTTCTCGTCAAGGCGATTGCCGCCGCCGACCATGAAGTGGCGTCGCACGGGTGGGATCATCGCCGGGTCACGGAGCAGAGCCGGGAGCAGTTCCGCGAGTCGGTCCGGCGCACCAAGGGCGTGCTCGAAGGCATCATCGGAGAGCCGGTGGTTGGGTTCCGGGCCCCGAGCTTCTCCATCGTGCCGGGTCGCGAATGGGCTCTGGACCTACTCATCGAGGAGGGCTATCGGTACGACTCGAGTCTGTTTCCCATCACGCGCCCCGGCTACGGCTACTCCCGCGGCGTGCGCGACCCGCACCTGCTGAGGTCACGGGCGGGGACGTTGGTTGAGCTGCCGCCGACGACGTTGCGTCGCGCGGGGATCAACCTTCCGGCCGCCGGCGGCGCATACTTCCGGCTGCTCCCCTACGCGCTCACGCGCGCGGCGTTCCGCGACTGCGCTCGTCGCGGCGTGCCGGGGACGTTCTACGTGCACCCCTGGGAGGTGGACCCGGACCAGCCCCGACTAGACGTGTCATGGTCTGCCCGGGCGCGCCACTACGGCGGGCTGGCGCGCACCGTGCCGCGGCTCGAGCGGCTGCTCGCCGAGTTTCGATTCAACTCGGTGCGCGGGGTCGGCACCCTGGCGCGCCTCCTCCCGCGCGCGCTCGAGGCGCAGCCGGCGGGTCGTCCATGACTCTCACCGTTGAACGATTCGCCGGTTCGCCCGCCGAGTGGGACGCGTTCGTGCGGTTCGCCGAACGAGGCACCCATTGCCACGTGTGGGGATGGAAGTCGGTCATCGAGCGCGTGCTCGGTCACGAATGCATCTATCTGGCCGCACGGGCTCCGGACGGCAGAGTCGACGGGGTACTGCCGCTCGTACGCGTGTCGAGCCGATTGTTCGGCTCGTACCTCGTCTCGATGCCGTTCCTGAACTACGGCGGCGCGCTCGGCAGTGACCGGGCGGTGCAGGCGCTGGTGGCTCGCGCCCTCGAGCTCGCCAGGAGCGGCGACATCGAGCTTCTGGAAATGCGTAGCCGCAACCCGCTGCCAGTGGAACTGCTGGTCTCGCATCGCAAGATCACTGTGGTCCGCGATCTCACGCCCGGTGACCCTGGCCAGGTGTGGGACAGCCTCCGAGCGAAGGTGCGCAGTCAGGTCCGCCGGCCGCAGAAGGAAGGCATCGTTGTGCGGTTCGGTCTCGATCAGGTGGACCCATTCTTCCAGGTGTTTTCGCGGCACATGCGAGACCTCGGTACGCCGACGCAGCCGCGCCGCCTGTTCGAAGCGCTGGCCGAGAGGTTTCCGGCCGAAGTGTGGTTCGGGTGCGCGTACGACGGCGCTCACCCGGTCGCGGCCGGCTGCGGGTTTCGGTGGAACGGCGAGTTCGAGATGACGTGGGCGTCGTCGCTCGCGCGGTACAACGCCGTCGCTCCGAACATGCTGCTCTATTGGGCCTTCATCGAGCGGGCGGCCGAGCAGGGCCTCGCGACGTTTAACTTCGGCCGCTGCACGCCGGGGAGCGGCACGCACCGGTTCAAACAGCAATGGGGTGGACGTGACGTGCCCCTGTGGTGGTATCAACACGCCGCGGGGCAGCGGGCGGCGACGCCTTCGCCCGACGACCGAGCCTTCTCGTGGGGTCCGCGCGTGTGGAAGCGACTGCCGCTCCCCATCGCCAACATGCTTGGACCGCGCGTTGTGCGCCTCATCCCATGATCCTGCGGCGCCAGCTTCCGGCATACTCCCCGCTGAGCGCAGCCTCGATCCAGGATGTCCAACCACACTGAAGGACTCCAAGCAATCTTGGAATCCAACACGGGCTTTGACGAGCCCGCGCTCTGGATGGATTACGCCCAGCGTCACGGCTTCAAACCAGTCAAAGCAGTCAAGGTGCCGCGCTGCCCCAATTGCTCAGCAGCTCCACGTAGGCCCGTCTGGGGGCAATATGTCTATTACAGTACCCTAATCCATTTGCTGGAGTGCGAGCATTGTAGCCTGGTGTGGGCAGACGCGCACATCGACCCAGAGATCATCCGGCGGCATTTCGAAGGAGCCTACAAGGGCGACGCCTACTTTCGGGAATCTCGGAACGCTGTGTTCGAGCACTTGGTGGCTGTAATCGATAGCCTGGCTCCCCGAAGCGCTCGAATACTCGATATCGGTGGTGCGCGGGGCGACCTGATGGCTACCGTCGCCGCACGACGTCCTGACGTGAGGCCTGCCGTCCATGACCTCTCGAAAACGGCCACGGACTGGGCATCCGAGCACTTCGGCTTGGCGACGCTGACGGGCGATGCCAACACGCTCGCAGCGCATTCAGAGCAGTATGACGTGGTGGTCCTCAGCGACGTCCTGTACTACGAGCCGAACCTGAAGGTGCTATGGTCCGCGCTTTCCCGCCTCATACGTCCGGGCGGCTCAATCGTGATTCGCGTCCCGAACCGCGTTCCGTTCATACGGCTCGGCCAGATATGGTTTCATCTGACGCATACGGGAGTCAGGCGGATCCTGCAGGATAACGTTCCCTTCTACAATCCCGAGCACATCTTCGTCTTCCGCCGGCCCTTCCTTCGGGACTGGCTCAAGAGTATTGGCTTGAAACGGGTCGACTTCGTTCCCGCGCCGCTCCTGACGAGTGCCAAGTGGTCCGCAGCACAGTCTGCGGTTTTTAAGCTGGCGTCAATTGTCAGCTACTTCTCTCGTCACACGCTGGTTCTCACACCGAGCATGCTCGTGATCGGAACCGGGCGCAGTCCAAATGGCGTCGGTGTGGACGTCTGATCGAACGAGGCCTCCCCTGTGTGGCGCCGGGGCAACACATGCCGGGGCGTATCGCCGTTCGGTTACCTAAGCCATTGTCGAGGAACAAGTTAAACAGATGAGGCTGCACGGCGGCGAGAGCCCACCTCTTGCATCGAGCCAGGGTGCCTAAGGCCACGAGCGACGTGGCCGCGCCACACGATTCTGACGCAAGGGAGAAATCGCAGATGCCGACCGTCAGCGTAGTCATTCCCACGTACAATCGAGCCCAATGGCTCCCGCAGACGGTGGATTCCGTGTTGAATCAGACGTGTCGGCCCCTCGAGGTCTGGGGACCACGGGTGTGGAAGCGACTGCCGCTGCCGATCGCCAACATGCTCGGACCGCGCGTCGTACGCTTGATCCCATGATCCTGCGACGCCAGCTTCCGGCGTACTCTCCGCTGAACGCCGCCTCGATCGGGCAGGCGGTCGTGCATGGGTTAGGACCGGGGATGGATGGACAGGCTGATCTCACGGCAGCTCTGGAGCGTAAGTATGCCGCCGACCACGCGGTCCTCCTCGGAAGTGGCACACAAGCCCTGCAGGTCGCCATCGAGTTGGCCATGCGACAGGTTGGAGATGCCGCCGTTGCACTCCCGGCCTTCACCTGCTTCGACGTTGCATCGGCCGCGGTTGGCGCGCGCGCAAAGATCAGGTTCTACGATGTCGATCCGAGCACTCTCGGGCCCGACCTGGAGTCGTTGCAGGGCGTATTGAAGCGAGGCACGCGCGTCGCGGTCATGACTCCCCTGTACGGCTTCCCGGTCGACTGGGATGCGATTGCAGAACTCCTCGCCCGATACGGCGCGATTGCTGTTGAGGATGCCGCGCAGGGGGATCATGCTGAATGGCGTGGCCGGATGCTGGGGAGTCTGGCTCCGATCAGCGTCCTGAGCTTTGGGAGAGGGAAGGGGTGGACGGGGGGCAACGGCGGGGCGATGCTCGTTCGCGAACAGCCACCCTGGGATGGGCTGCGCGAGGCGGCGCGAGAACTCGCAGCGAGGCGGAGTTGGCGGGGCGCCGAAGTCCGTGTCCTCGGTGCGTTGGCGGTGCAGTGGGCACTCGGCCGACCGGCATGGTTTGCGATCCCGCATGCGCTTCCATGGCTCCAACTGGGGGAGACCGTGTACCGGGATCCGGTGTCGCCGCGTCCCATGACACGCGCAGCCTCTGCCTGTCTTGCGGCCACCCGGTCGGCTGCCGGTCGGGAAGCGGAGGCACGACGTGAGACAGCAGCGGCGCTGCTTGCCGCGATTGGCACTACAGCGCGCATACGCCCCGTCCGCCCGCTCCCAGGCGGGACGTCCGGATACCTGCGATTGCCACTGCGGCTCGCGCGCGGCCTCGCGGGCTTCCCGCAGCCAGGGGCGGCGAGCCGGCTCGCGGTTTCGCATAGCTACCCGTCCATCCTCCCGGCCATCCCTCAAATCCGGCCGTGGGTGGACGACGCGAGCTCTTACTGGCCGGGAGGTCAGGAGCTGGTCCGCACGCTGTGCACAGTGCCGACGCACTCGCTCGTGACGGCAGCAGACCGGGCCGGGCTGATTCAACAGCTCCAGGCGTACGAACGGAACTGGTGAGGGAGAGCATGATCCGGCCTCGGCAATTGAGCTCTCGTAGCGCCGCCGCCGCGGTAAGCCCCAAGAGCTGGCTCGATCCGCTCCGACTGGCTCTGTTCGTGCTCATGCTGCTGACCGTGAGCCGCATTCACGAGCACTTCGGGGTGCTCTCGGCCCTTCGTCCCGCTCTCGTCCTGGCGGGATTGGCTTTCGCGTATGCCTTCCTGCACCCTAGGTCACTCGGTGGGACACGGTGGCTCCGAACTTGGCCCGCCAAGGTCGTTGTGGCGTTGGGCATTATGGCGTGTCTGTCGGCGGTCTTTGGGATCTCGCTGGGTGGATCTGCGAGAACCATCGTGGAGGATTACTCCAAGGTCTTGGTCTTCGCCTTCTTGCTCATGGCGACGATTCGCGGGACCGAGGACCTGCGCGCTTACGTTTGGGCGTATGTCATCTCCGGTGGTGTGCTTGTCTGGATGTCGCTCTTTGTATTCGGCCTGACCAAGGCAGGGCCGGATGGCATCGCACGCCTGAGCTTTGGATACTCCTATGATGCGAACGACGTGGGCGTAGTGCTCCTGGTGGCTCTCGGGCTTGCGCTGCTCACCTTTCACACCTCGCGGCGCAAGGGTAAGCTGGTCAGTGCCGTGATTCTCCTGGGCATTGGTGTGACGCTGGCGCGCAGCGGATCTCGCGGCGCCTTGATCGGGCTCGTCGCCGCTCTCGTGGCATTGCTCGTGCTGGTGAAGCAAGTGTCGGTGGTCTCGCGCCTGGCCATGGTCGTCCTGGTGATCGCCGGGCTGGCAGTGGCAAGCCCGCCCGGGTACTGGCAGCAGATGGAGACCATCCTGCGACCCACTGAGGACTACAACTGGACGGTGCCGGGCGGGCGGAAGGAGATCTGGCTACGCGGGTTGGGCTACATGAGATCCTATCCCCTCTTCGGTATCGGTATCGGCAACTTTGGGCGCGCCGAGGGTACCATTTCGGAACGAGCCAGAAACTGGACTCCTGGCGAAGCGGGCATTAAGTGGTCCGCTCCCCACAACTCGTTCGTGGAGGCCGGGGCCGAGCTCGGCGTACCGGGTCTCGTGCTGTGGAGCTCACTCGTGCTCGGCGGCATCGTCGCGATGGGTCGGTTGCGGCGACGGCTTCCCAGAAACTGGGCTGTGGGGGATCCGGAGCAACGGTTCCTCTACCTTGCGACAAGCTATTTGCCAGTGGCGCTCACCGGGTTCGCCGCCAGTGCGTTCTTCGTTTCATTCACGTTCCTCGATCCGATCTACATCCTCGCGGCATTCATGACGGGGATGTACATATGCGTGGAGCGGAAGCTGGCGGTGCCGCAATCGACCCCAAGCCAAAGCAGCCTGTACAAGTTCCCTCCGCGGGTAATCAGTCGCACGCCGCCGCGTACGGCTACGGTGTAGCGCATTCCTTCGCTTGTTCGGCGCCCGCCTGTCAGTCGGTCTCGATGAAGTGCGATCGGGATGCCTCCCAGCTGGTCGAGCGGCGCGGGCATCATTTGGGCGGGACCCGGTGAGGACTCCAACCCGTGATCCAGGCCTGAAAGGCCGAATCGGTAATTCGTGCCGGGATATTCACTCGGGGGAGAGCCCAAGGATCGGCGTTCGGAGAGACGAGACGGGGATTCAGGCTAAGCGCCATCGTGTAACCGGCCGCTTGAGTGGCATTCCGTACCCGCTCGTCCCACAGTCCGTAGGGGTAGGCGAACAGATCGGCGGTCACCCCGCCGTTACGCGCCAGCGTCTCACGACTGTCGACTAACTCGGCTCGCAATTCCGAGTCGGTTAGCCGGGGCAGCGTGCGATGCGTGGCGGAGTGGACGCCCAGATCGAAACCGGCACGAGCCGCCGCACGAATCACGTCCCAGTCTGCGGGGCGCGTCACGGGCGGCCCGTGGAGAGGAGCCGTGACGCCGACGTCCTGCAGTATCAGCTGTCCGTCGCCCCGCAGGTCCCGGAGCCAGCGGCGGGACGATGGGCCGCCGGCGTGTCGAATCGCGTCTGGGTGGTCCCACCAGAAGGGCTCGCCGGCCGCTGCCGCGGCGGTCACCACGAAGGCCGTTGCTGGAAGGCGTAGTTCCTGCAGAATCGGGCAGGCGTACTCGAACACGCCGCGGTAGGCGTCGTCGAAGCTAATTGCGGCCGTCCTGCGTAGCGGCGTCCCGGCGCGTATCCGGGCGATCAATTCACGGAGCGGAATCACGGTATAGTGGCCCGCCAGCCACTGCATCTGGTCCCGGAACCGCGCCTGCGTAATATGGAGCCCAGAGGCTACCATCCCCGCCGGTTCCTCAGACACCACGTTGTGATAACACAGTACCACCGCGGCGTTGCGAACTTGACGAGTGGCAGCGGGCAGACCGAGGACGCGAAGGCCGGCGTAGTACAGCGACGCAGCCCTCACGCGAGGTAAGGGACGAAGCTGCGCGCCGTCCAAGTCCTGTAACGCATGCGAACCAATGTATGTCAACGCCGCAGTGCCTCGCGAGTCGGGACACCCCGTTTCCAGTGAACAGTTTACACATTACCAGCCCCTTAGTGCTGTGGGTCACCGACCCCAGAACCCAGGCACGGCCATCATTGCCACCAGTCTTAGAGCACGCTGCTCAGAGCAAAACTGCCGAAAGGCGGTGACGCAGAGCTACGGGACTACCGCGAGAAACCTCGCCATGTCCGCCGGGCCGCCAGCGATCGACGAGTGCGTCGACTTGGTGGGCCGGCTTTTTCATTTCGAGGGGGCAGAGGTTGACGATGACGTTCACTTACAAGCTGTCGTGCCGCCTGGCCCTGATAAGGGATAGACTGCCGCTCCTCGCATCGGTTGCGGCACTTGCCGCATGCGAGGTTCCCGTCCGCAGCGACCCAGGTGTCTCGGTCGTCCAAGTCGTCGTCGTCCCCGAAAGTCTCAGTCTCGACCCAGCTCAACCGATCCAGCTCACGGCCACCCCGCGCGACGCGAGCGGCAACACGCTGTCGGGGCGGGTGGTCACGTGGGGGAGCAGCAATGCGGCCGTCGCGACGGTAACTGCGAGTGGGCTCGTGACCGGCGTTGCGGCCGGCTCGGCGACGATTACCGCCACGAGCGAGGGCAAGAGCGGCACCGCAGCTGTGTCCGTAACGCCGGTGCTGGTGGCATCGGTGACCATGAGCCCAACCCTGGCCAACGTACTGGTGGGGCAGACGGTGCAGCTCACCGCTACGCCGCGGGATGCGACCGGGAACGTGCTGACTGGGCGGGTCGTGACGTGGGCGAGCAGTAACACCGGCGTGGCGACGGTGAGCAGTGGCGGCCTCGTGACCGCTGTCGCCGCCGGCCCGGCGATCATCACGGCGACGAGCGAGGGCAAGAACGGCACGACTGGGATCACGGTGACGCTGACGCCGGCGGCAGTGGCGTCGGTGAGCGTGAGTCCAGCCTCCGCGAGCGTCATAGCGGGGCAGACCGTGCAGCTGACGGCAACCCCGCGCGATGCGAACGGGAACGCCCTCACGGGGCGGGTGGTGACGTGGGGAAGCAGCAACACGGGCGTCGCGACGGTGAACGGTAGCGGGCTGGTGAGTGGAGTAACGGCCGGGTCGGGGACGATCACGGCCACGAGCGAGGGCAAGGCGGGGAGCGCGGTCGTGACGGTCGTGAACTCGCCGGGGCCGTCGACCGACACCATCTACGCAGAGGGCTTCGAGTCCGGAAGCCTCAGTAGTTGGCAGGACGGCGTGGATCCCTCCCGACAGCGAGTGGTCACCGACCCGGCGTTCTCGCGGTCGGGGAGCCGATATCTCGAGATCACCTTACCGGCGGGCGGTGACGGCGGATGGCTCACACGCTTCTTCATGCCGGGTTACGACTCTGTTTATGTCAGCTACTACATCCGGTTCGACTCGTCATGGACTGGTATGACAAAATTGATGGGGCTCTACGGGTCGCGCACTGACAATCAGTGGTCGGGGTTCGGCACAGCCGGGCGGTGTCCGAACGGAACGGATTTCTTCGTCGCATTCCTCACGACGGAAACCGGGACGGGAGACCCGGGCAACGTCCGCTTCTACACCTACTATCCCGACATGGCCCGTGAACCCGACGGGGTGACATGCTGGGGGCGTTATGGCGACGGCTCAGAGACGTATGTGCCTCCCCTTGCCCTGAGTCGCGGGGTGTGGCACAAGGTCGAGCTCTGGGTGAAGCTCAATACTCCCGGTCAATACAACGCTACGCAAAAAGTCTGGGTCGACGGCGTGCTCCGGGGCGTCTGGACAGGGTTTCGGTTTCGCAACACGACGGATCTAACGCTCAATGCGTTCCAGATCTCAGCCTCATCGGCTCCCACGTCGACGACGCGAAAGCTCTATGTCGACGACATCGTCATTCTCCCCGCCCTCCCGAGCCCGTAGCGATCCCGCGGGGTCGGCCGGGGGGGGCCTGTTTCGTTTTGACTGACTTGATCGAGAGGGGAGAGACCGCGATGACGTTCCTGCACAAGCTGGCCCAGCGACTGGCTCGTCTGAGGACAGCCCTCATCATGGCCGTCGTCGCGACGATCGCCTGTGAGATACCGTTACGGCAGTCGGACCCGTCCGGCGATGTGGCGCTGCTGCAGCTTTCTCCCCAGACTGTGACCCTCGGCACGGACCAGATTGCGCAATTCGTTGTTGTCGGCTTCACGTCCACCGGTGACACCGCCCACTTCAGCGTGACTTGGAGCGCGAGCGGCGGTAGCATCGTCGATACCAGCACGATCGGTGGAAGGCACTACGTTGACTACAAGGCACCGAGCCAGCCCGGGCAGTACGAGGTCATTATCCAAATCACCGCTGCCGGGCCCAGCGCGCGGCGCGCCGTTGCCGAGCTCAGCGCGACGAGCACCGCTGCCGGGCTCAGTGATTCGGCAGTCGTCAACGTGACTGCGGTGCCCGTGGCGTCGGTGGGTGTGAGCCCGTCGGCGGTGGGCGCGACGGTAGGCGACCAGGCGCAGTTCACGGCCACGTTGCAGGATGTGAACGGGAATGTGCTTACAGGGCGAGTGGTGACATGGGCGAGCAGCAACACGGGCGTGGCGACGGTGAACGGTAGCGGTCTTGTGACCGCTGTGGCCGCCGGCTTGTCGATTATCACGGCGACGAGCGAGGGCAAGAACGGCACGGCGGGGATCACGGTGACGCTGACGCCGGCGGCCGTGGCTTCGGTGAGCGTGGCGCCTGCGTCCACAAGTGTGGCGGTGGGGCAGACGGTGCAGCTCACAGCGACACCACGCGATGCGAGCGGGAACGTTCTCTTGGGCCGTGTGGTGACATGGGTGAGCAGCGACGTCAGCCTGGCGACCGTGAGTAGCAGCGGCCTGGTGACGGGTGTGGCCGTGGGCGGGGTGACCATCACGGCGACGAGCGAGGGTCAGAGCGGCTCATCCGCCGTCACCGTCCTGGCGCCGGTGGCCTCGGTGGGCGTCAGCCCGGCCTCGCCAAGTGTAATCGCGGGGCAAACGGTGCAGCTCACGGCCACGCCCCGGGATGCGAGCGGGAACGCGCTGACTGGGCGGGTGGTGACGTGGGGGAGCAGTAATACGGCCGTGGCGACGGTGAACGGCAGCGGGCTCGTCACTGGTGTGGCGGCGGGCTCGGCGACGATCACCGCGACCAGCGAGGGGCGGAGCGGCACGGCGGCGGTCACCGTGACGCCGGCGCCGGTGGCGTCGGTGAGCGTCAGTCCGGCGTCAGCGAGCGTGACGACGGGGTCCGCCGTGCAACTCACAGCGACTCCCCGGGACGCGAGTGGCAACGCCCTTACGGGGCGCGTGATCACGTGGGCGAGCAGCAATGTCGCGGTGGCGACGGTGAGTGGCAGCGGTTTGGTCTCGGGTGTGGCGAGCGGGTCAGCGACCATCACCGCGAGTAGTGAAGGCCGCAGCGGGACCTCCGCGATTACAGTCACGCCGCCCGGCAGCAATCCATGGCCAAACGCGCCCGCTGGATGGACGACGCTCCTTGATACGCCCTTTAGCATTGCAGGTTCAGATACACAGAATGGACCAGAAGGTTGGTATTATTACAGCGGTGCCAGCTTGATCAGTGATCCGACGGCACCCCTGTCACCATCGAGCGTGATGCAAATCGTGTTCCCGGTAGGGCTGACCGCAGGGAACGGGGGTGGGTCCGTGAGTCGCTTGTCAGGCAATCGCACCTCCCACTATGTCGGCTTCTGGACGAAGGTCAATAGTGACTTCGAGAATCCGAAGGGCTTCAAGCAAGGGTGGTATCCCGCCGGTGACAATTTTGGCTATGCCCTCATTATCGAGGGCGAGAATCAGGGCAGCGCGGCGTGGACCATGCGCCTCGAAGGGAACGGCATGAACGCCCCGAGCAACGTCGTGGGCAAGAAATTCACGCCAGGCGTCTGGCACCAGATCGAAATCCTGTGGGACGCCCCCACACATGTTTTGAAGTTCTGGATGGACAATGTCTTGGTCGGCAATCATACCCTGCCATCGTGGTCGGATACCTTCACCTATTGGCGCTTCATTCCTGTCTGGGGGCCGAATCTCCCTAATGAGCATTCCACGGTGGCGAATTATTTCTGGGTTGACCACTGCATCGTGAAGGCGCCCTGAGTATCGGCCCCGCACGGCTCGGCGGCCACGTGAACGCAAGCTCCGCCCCGACGTGCGTACCAGAGGTTTGATGTCGAATACGAGCGTCTCGCGCGCCACCTGGTACGCTCATAGGTTCACTGGCCTTGCGCCGCTTCAAGTGACCACCGGTCCCAGAGCGTAGGCTGCGACCCGGCGCCCTCTCGAGGGGTGGTAGGTGGCTCTCAACGAGGCCCCCCAGCATTCGGCGATTGAAGTGCACGGCGGCGGGATGGCTCGGATGCCGCACGCGATCGAGAAGCGATACGAGTGGCCCGCTCCACGGGTATCGCGCGGACGTGGTTGATGCCGCGGCTGCGCGCCACGTGGGATCGCCACGGTCACAACCGTTCATGCCTTCACCGGCGGCGACTGGAAAAACCGGTTCTCACGCTGCGCCCAACTAATTCTGGGACGCCCCCGACGCGCCTCGCTCCCCTCCCTTGTCTCGAAGGCAGCATCCCGGGAGCGGAACCTCCGCTGCGCGTGCCTTCGAAAACGTGTGGCGGCGGGGCTACAGGGAGGAATCCGCGCAGGGATGCGAGCCGGCGGCATTCGGGGCGCGCCATACTAAGCGCTTTGTAATGAATGAGTTGAGCGCGTCGTTCCACTGAGCAACTGGCCGGTTCTGGCTCGATTCTTTCATTCTCTGCGGCCCAGCTGCAGATCGCTGCCTCTACTGAGAAGGTGGGTCAATGGGTGTGCGCGCGCTGCTTAGTGACCTGGTAATGGATTCTCGTTCGCTGCAGGTCCCGTACGCCCTGGCGGCCGACGGTCGTGCCGCATGGGCACGGCGGCGAGGGCGAGCGCTCTCCGCAGCGGAAGCCCTACTGGGGGCGTGGAGGCTTCTGGGCAATGAACGTTTCGGGGCCAAGCGCCGCAGGATCGTGCGCGAACTGATCGAAGCCCAGTGCTTTCGCGGGCGGCAGCTCGGTCGCGTGGCGGAGAATGGGTTCCTGAGGGAGTTCGAAGGTCGACCCGAGGCGCGGCGGTCACGGGAGCACTACGCGGCTTTCGCCCCGGGGCATCGAGTCCGGCTGCGCTATCCCCGCCCAAACGATGATCCGGAGCGCCAGGGCGATCTGATGGTGTTGAAGGCGTACGATCCGACATCGGGTGAGAAGGGCGTTCTCTTCATCATGTACGACGAGGTCATTCGGCGACTCCCGGCCCTGTTCGATCTGCGAAGCCTTGCTTCGGAGTACGTGATCGTCCTCGAGCCGAGCTGGTGGGGCTACCAAAACGCCACCTTTCTCCTGTATCTGGGTGCGGACCTCGATGTGGTAGTGCTGGCCCAGTGCCGCGATGATTACGAGTTTCTGCTTGACCTCAACTCGAACATCGTCCCCGTCCGCTTGGGAGCAGGAGACTGGGTCGACCCGACGCGCTTTCGGCCGAAAGAAGGGGTGGACCGTACCTTCGATCTCGTGATGGTGTCGGCGTGGAATCCAAACAAGCGTCACAAGCTCTTGTTTCGGACGCTGCGCACGCTGCGAGCGCGCTATGGGGAGACCTTGAGTGTTGCCCTCGTTGGCTACCCTTCCGTTTGGAGTCGGAACGAAATCGTCAGGCTCATGCGTCGGTATGGCGTCGAAGGGCAGTGCACGATCTTCGAGAACATTCCGCACGCCGAGGTCGCCAGGGTTGTCGCCGATTCGAGGGCATACGTTCTCCTCTCCCGGCGTGAAGGTGCCAATCGAGCGCTATACGAGAGCCTCTTTTGTGGAACCCCGGTGATAGTGCACAGGCATCACCGGGGAGTAAATGTGGATATCGTGATCGAGGAGGTGGGTCGTCTGGCAGACGATCAGGAACTGCCGGAGGTGATCCTCGATGTCGTCCGAAACTCGCAGCGCTTTAGGCCGAGCCAGTGGGCGGCTGAGCACACCGGCTGGCAGAATTCAACTCGATTGCTCGAAGAAGTGCTGAAGTCCTTGGCGCAGAAGCGGGGGACACCCTGGACGAGTGGCATTGCCGCGAAGAAGAACGCACCAAATCTCATGTACGCCGAGGCGGGGGCGTACCAGAGGTTTGAAGTCGAATACGAGCGTCTCGCGCGCCACATGGTACGCTGATAGGTTCACCGGCCTTGCGCCGCTTCATGTGACCACCGGTCCCAGAGCGTAGGCTGCACCCGGCGCCCTCTCGAGGGGTGCTAGGTCGCCGCCACCAAGGTGGACCTCGTGCCAGAGGTACACGTTCGACAGCAGCCACAGGATCTCACCGTGATCTGCGCTTCCCCGTAGGTGGCTCTCAACGAGGGCCCCCAGCATTCGGCGATCGAAGTGCACGGCGGCGGGATGGCTCGGATCCCGCAAGCGATCGAGAAGCGACGCAAGCGGCCCACTACGGAACCATGCGTTCAAGGGAAGGCCGAACCCAGACTTCCGGCCTCGGGTAATCTCGGGGCTCAAAGTTCGCTCGGCCAACAGCTTGAGCACCCGCTTGGTGCTGCGCCCACTGAGTTTGAGAGACGACGGGAGCGACAATCCCCACTCCGCCAATGGCACATCAAGGAATGGCACGCGGCCTTCCAAGCCGGATGCCATCGACATCGTGTCCATGCGGTCCAGGGCGCACCCCAGATAGGTCTGCAGCTCGTACCTCGAAATCGAAGCGAGCGGGTCGTTCGGCACGACACTATCGTGAACGAGTCGGCGCCGCTCGGCGGTGGCGTCGTCCAGCAGTCTGCCCGTGAGCGCTTCCACAACGTGGGGGTCAACGTAGGCCGAATTGAGCAGGATCGCGTCTTCGAAGGTCCGCGGCAGCAGCCTTGCCACCAGGGCCGCGCGATGACCCGGGAGGGAGCGTGCGACCTGGCCTGCGACGATGGATGCCCATCGCGGCCACCGGGCCGCGGCGGCGCCGACACGGGCAAGGTGGTATCGCGGATAGCCACCAAACAGCTCATCCGCCCCCTCGCCGGTGAGCACCACCTTAACGTACCGACGGGCGTACTCGCTCAGCATGTAGAGGGGCATCGAGTTCGGATGACTGAGCGGTTCGTCGTGATACCAGATGAGCCGGCTCAGTGACTCCGCGAAGGTGTCGCCGCGAACGCGGAGGACATGGTGCTGGGTGTTGAACCTCGCAGCCGTGCCCCGCGCCAAGGGCGTCTCGTCCCAGGCGGGGTCGTCAAACCCGACAGAGAACGTGTGCAGCGCGCCTGTACTGTGACGGGCGGCGTATGCCGTCACGAGACCGGAGTCCACTCCCCCGCTGCAGAAGGTGCCGAGCGGCACGTCGCTCATCAGCTGGGATTGGACTGACCTGTCGAGCAGCGCCTCGAGGGCGTCAGCTGCCTCGGGGAGCGTGGCCGATTCGGAAACTGATCGCTCGGTCACGCTCCAATAGCGTCGCACGTTGAGCCGTCCGCCTTCCCACTCGGCTAGATGCCCTGGGGGAAGCCGGTGGATCCCCTCGAAGAAACTGCGGGACCAGGCCACGTAGCGAAACGTGAGGTATTCCTGGAGGGCGGCCGAATCCATGGTGGGCGTTCGGTCGAGCGCAGCCACCACGGCCTTGGCCTCCGACCCGAAGAAGAGGCCGCCATCGGCGAGAGCATAGAAGAGGGGCTTGATCCCGAAATGGTCGCGAGCAAGAACGGTGCGGTGGTGAACGGTGTCGTGCAGCGCGAACGCGAACATCCCTTCGAGGCGGGAAACGAAGTCTAGCCCATACTCCTCATAGGCGTGAACCAGGACTTCCGTGTCCGATCGTGTGCGGAAGTGATGGCCACGTTCGGCGAGGTCTGTTGCCAACGCACGGTAGTTGTAGATCTCGCCGTTGAACGTGACCCAAACGGTCTGGTCCTCGTTGGCGAGGGGCTGCGACCCGCCTTCGAGGTCGATGATGCTCAGCCGGCGATGGCCCAGTCCTACACCCTGCCCGTAATAGACACCGGCGCCGTCGGGACCGCGGTGCTCGAGCAGGTCCCGCATGAAAACCAGCCGATCTCGATCCACTTGACGGGTCGGGTCGGCATACGCTATCCCGCAGATGCCACACATGCCTGCTCCAAGCTGCCCACTGCAGCGCGGGCGCAACGGTTCGAATCCCAGGAGAGCGAGAACCATGCCAAAAAACTCGCCCGCACCCAGTGGCTATCATCATCCAGCATCAGGGGATACGCTCCGTAGGGCTGCATTTGAGGGACCCCGCTCTGGCATACTTGTTGCCCCTGCTGCAGGCACGCAACGATGAGCGTCGCGCAAACCGTCTACCTGCAATCGCCCCAGTGGGCGCAAACCGTTCTGCTCAACGCCTACGGGTGGCAGATTGGGCGGCACCGCTACGGCGCGCCTTACCGGGCGGCGGTCCGGCACCTTCTTGAGCAAGAGAAGTGGACGGCGGAAGGTATCCGCGAGTATCAGGATGCGCGAGTTCGCGAGATCGTGACCATCGCCTACCGCGAGACAACCTACTACCGCCGCCTACTCGACGACGCGGGCATCTCACCCACGCAAATCCAGGGTGTCGCCGATCTTCCGAAACTCCCCGTGTTGAGCAAGGCCGTTGTCCGCGATCGTGGCCCCGAGCTGATGACGCGCCCGCGGCCGGGCCGTGGCTGGTTGCACGGACATACGAGTGGCACGACGGGCTCGCCGCTTTCACTGTGGTACGACCGCGCGGCGTGCGTTATGAACAACGCCGTGGATCGGCGACAAAAGTCTTGGGGCGGAATGCCCGAGGACGCCTGGATCGGACTGCTCTTGGGCCGCGTGATCGTGCCTCCTGCGCAGCGGCGTCCATCGTTTTGGCGGACGAATTGGATGCTGCGTCAGATCTGGTTCTCGTCCTTCCACATGAGCCACGAGACCCTTGGAACGTACGTAGCGGAAATGCGCCGCCGCGGCTTGCAGTTCCTTGAGGGGTATCCGTCGACGTTGTACATCCTGGCCAGCTATCTGCGGCGTCGCGGCATGACGCTCCCGATGCGCGCGGTCTTCAGCTCGTCAGAGACGCTACTCCCATTGCAGCGGGCCGTTATCGAAGCGGCCTTCGGCTGTCCGCTGTTCGATTTCTACGGGCTGGCGGAGCGCGTGATCTTCGCCGGCGAGTGTGAGCGGCACGTGGGGAAGCACATCTCGCCGGAGTTCGGGTATGTGGAGGTCGTAGACGAGGAGGGCATCCCTGTTCCGCCGGGCCAACCGGGCTACCTCGTCGGCACCAGTCTCCACAATACGGCGATGCCGATGATCCGCTATCGTACCACTGACTACTCGGCGGTACTGACCGAGCCCTGTGCGTGCGGCCGCACGTCGCCTCGGCTCCGCGACGTCACCACGAAGGCCGAGGATATCGTCGTCACGCCGGACGGCCGAATGATATCTCCGTCTGTGCTCACGCACCCGTTCAAGCCACTGGACCAGATCGTGAAGTCGCAGCTCGTCCAGGAGCGACCAGACCATTTGCTTGTCAAGATCGTGCCGTCGGATCGGTTCGATTCGGAGCACGAGCGTCAGCTCGTGACTGCCCTGCAGGAGCGCTTGGGGCGCGAGGTGATCATTGAAGTGCGTGTAGTGAACGACATCCCGTGTGAGTCCTCGGGAAAGTATCGCTGGGTGATTTCTCACGTGCGGCACGACTGTCGGCTCCCGTGGGCCCCCGAGCCGGTGTGATGACGCGCCCTCGGCTCCTGTTTCTGTGCCAGACCCTACCGTACCCCCCGGACGGCGGCGTCAGCATTCGGACCTATCACGTACTGCGTCTGCTCGCCCGGGAGTTCGAGATCGACGCGTTGTGTTTCTATCGGCGGCGCGAGCGCATCAACCGCGACGCGGTCCTAGCCGGCATAGACGGTCTCCGGCCGTTTGCACACGTCGAAGCGTTCCCCATCCCACAGGAGTTTCACAAGGGACGACTGCTTTGGGATCATGCGCGAAGCCTGCTCAGCGGACGCGCCTACACGACCTACACGTACGACTCATCGGCGTTCCGGACGCGACTGCGTGAACTGCTTGCGAGTCGGAGATACGCGCTCGCCCACGTCGACAGTCTCGACCTGGCCGTGTACTTGCCCATGCTGCAGGGGCTCCCGACGGTGTGTGTCCATCACAACATCGAGTCGTTGCTGCTGCGGCGCCGCGCACGGAGTGAGCGCTCCCTGTGGCGGCGTGCCTACATCGCGCTGCAGGGGAGGTTGCTAGCACGGGTGGAGCGTGCGTGGTGGCCTCGGGTCGCGCTGAACGTCGTGGTGTCGGAGGTGGACGGCCGCCAGCTCACGAGCATGGCGCCGGGGGCTCCGGTGGTCGTCGTACCGAACGGGGTGGATGTGACCGCGTTTCGGCCCGAGCCAGGGCGGGACGATGGTCTCGTGTACGTCGGCAGCTTGGACGGGTTCCCCAATCGGGACGCGCTCGAGTACTTCTGCGAGGAGATCTTACCGCACATTCGCCTCCGCTGTGGCGACCGTCTGGCGGTACGCTGGGTGGGGCGCTGCGGCGACGGCGACGTACGTCGCTATAGGGACCGCTACGGGGTCGAGCTCACTGGATACGTGAGCGACGTCCGACGGTTTGTCCGCGATGCCGCTTGCTATGTCGCGCCGATCCGCGTCGGCGGCGGCACACGATTGAAGATTCTCGACGCGTGGGCGATGGGGAAAGCGGTGGTCAGCACGTCGATCGGGAGCGAAGGTCTTGCCGTGGCTGACGGGGTCAACATCGTGACGCGCGACGACCCTGAAGCATTTGCGGAAGGAGTGCGTACGGTGCTGGCCGAGCAGGCCCTTCGTACTCGGCTGGGGCAGGGCGCTCGCGAGACGGCCGAACGTTCGTACAGCTGGGAAGTCATCGGCGATGGCATGCTCCGGGCCTACCAAGGCTTGTTCGACTTCGGCGACGACGCGACGCCGCGCCCCGCTCTACCGGAGCCGGCGCAGACGGATTCCGTACAGCGATAGCGTGATGCCGCGGCTCACTCGAACACACCCAGCAATTTGCCCCGGACCGTGCCCGCCACCAACTGCGCGAGGACGCTCGGGGGATACCGGAGTGCGTTGGCGGCTGCGTATCGATAGGCTGCGAATCGCTGACTCCGGACGGTTCGGCGAGCCTCGCGGCGGTAAGCATCTGCGTCGAGACCCTCGATCCGTGACCGGACCAATTCCGGAACCCATTCACCGTCGGCGCTTGGGCGAAATGCGTCGTCGATGAACGTGTGAGTGATCTCAACCACGGTCGCGCTGTCTTGCGCGAGCTTGCAGCGCAGGATCGCACCGAGCCGGAATCCGGCGCACCAGATCATATCGCCGACAAAGTTCCCGAGGCTGTAAGCGATCACCCCCGCAGCCAACTGCTGCACGGGTCGCAGCACGTGCGGGTGGTGGCCGAGAACGAGGGAGGCTCCCGCCTCAATCACGCGATGGGCAAACCCAACCTCCGCCCGCGAGGGCTGCGTGACGAACTCCTCGCCCCAATGCAGTGATACAATCACGCGGGGAACGCTGGTCTTGAGCCGGCGCACGTCCGCGCAGATCTCGTCATCCGTCCCCTCCGCGTAGGGGGGTGTGCCTTGGCCGTATTGGCGGGGGCGCCGGCTATACCCGAGCACGCCCACTCGGGCACCGTGACGAGTGACGAGTTCGACAGGCTCCGCGCGCCAGAGACCGGTGCCTCGGATGCCGCAGCAGGAGATGCCCTGAGCACGAAGCAATTGCACAGTCTCGCGAAACGTCGCTTCGCCGTGCTGGCTTGCGTGGTTGTTGGCCACGTTGAGAACGTTGAAGCCTGCGTCGCGCAGGGCCCTGGCGAAGGCCGGGCGACCTCGCATCTGTACCGACCGCCAGCGCGAAGGTGCGAGGCCCTGTTCGGAAATCGTGCATTCCAAGTTGCCGAAGACCACGTCGGCACCTCGGAGCTGCGGCCGGACGGCTTCGAGCGCCTTAGCAAGCTCGTCTCCGGACGAGTGCACGCTCCGGAAGCCGAAGCCCACACAGATGGGCGAATCCCCGAGCTGCAAGTCACCCACGGCCGCGACGGTTACCGCGTTCATTCAGACGCTCGCCTTCGCAAGACCTGTGCTCGCAGGAGGCTATGCGCTCGCCTTAGTGGGGTTCCAGTCGCGGACTTGCAACATTGGATGGCTCAAGCCCAAGGTGTTGCGCGAGCGCGACACTCGCTAACCAGAGTTGGTGCGGGAAGCACTAGCCTCGGCGATGGTTCCCGGTACGATGCTTGCCTCTGGAGGTCCCGTTCGCCCGGCCCATCACGGCGCCGGATCCGACTTGCACGTGCGGCCAGGAGTCTGACCGTGAATCCTGTGTCGGTAGCTCGAATTGGCTTCCAAACTGGGACGCCTGAGCCGTTTGCCGGACCAACATGTTGAGGCCAGACAGCGCGTCTCAGTGTCTTCGCGACACCATGTCCCACGACAGGTGACGCCGTCCGTGCTGTCGGTGCTGTCGGTGCTGGTGACGGACGGCCAGGAGCGCCCCGCGCTCGCCGTGGTGCGTTCGCTGGGGCGAGCCGGCTATCGAGTGATTGTCTGCTCATCGACTGGGCGGTCCTTGGCTGGAGCCTCGCGGTATTGTGTCGCCGACGTTCGGGTTCCAGATCCACTGCTGGCAGCTGGGCCTTTCGCAGCGGCGATCGAACGGGTGCTTCGCGAACGGCGCATCGACATGCTGATTCCGATCTCCGAAGGAGCGCTCCTCGCCCTCCTGCCGGAGCGAGCCAGGCTCAATGGAGTGTGCCTCCCCTTTGCCTCGAAGGAGCAGTTCCGCCGGATTTGCGACAAGGAGACGGTCTTGCGAGTGGCGAGCAGTCTTGGCATCCCGACGCCCACTCAGCGCACGCTGGCGCGTTCGGACGATCCCGCTCGTCTGGGTGCGGACGGGCTTCGGTTCCCCCTTGTGGTGAAGCCGGCGCGCTCCGTGAACGAGGTGGATGGCGTTCGGGTCAGGTCCGCTGCAAGCTATGTCGCCGATCGGACAAAACTCGACGCTGTGCTCTCCTCATACAAGCCCGAGAGCTACCCGCTCTTGCTACAGCAGCGCATCGAGGGTCCCGGAATCGGGATCTTCCTGTTCCTGTGGGACGGCGAGGTTCGCGCGCTGTTTGCGCACCGTCGCATCAGGGAAAAGCCGCCGAGTGGTGGGGTCAGCGTGTACCGCGAGAGCATTGCGGCGGCCCCGGACCTTGTCCAGCACTCGATTCGATTGCTGAACGAGTTCAGGTGGCAGGGTGTGGCGATGGTCGAGTACAAGGTCGATCGCAATGACGGGACCCCGTATCTCATGGAGATCAACGGCCGGTTCTGGGGATCGCTACAGTTGGCCATCGACGCGGGGGTTGATTTCCCCAAGCAGCTGCTGGCTGCGGCCCGAGGACAACAGGCGGCCCCAGTGCTGCGATACCGCACTGGCTTGCGCAGCCGGTGGTGGTGGGGGGACGTGGACCATCTGCTGACGCGCCTGCGCCACAACGACGAGCACCTTGCATTGCCGCCGGACGCGCCATCGCGCTGGCGCGCCGTGGTCGAATTCCTGAAGTTTTGGCGACCCGGCGACCGCACCGAGATCTTCAGGGTGAGCGATCCGCTCCCCTTTGCACGTGAATCCATCAACTGGATCCTCGGACATGGTTTGTGAAACCGCAGGAGTGGCTGTGACCGCTTGCGTTCGGGTCCTTCACGTCATCCAGAACCTCCACTATGGCGGCATGGAGAAGCTGCTGGCGGACATTGTGCGGCATGTGGACAAGACCCGTATAGAGTCTCATGTGGTCGCGCTCCAGTTCCTGGGCCGGTACGCTTCAGAGATGCAAGGTCATGCCGTGCTCCATCTCGGCCCTCAGATGTCACGCCTGTCTCTGTTGTGGCCAGCGTCGCTGGCAGCGTTCATCGCCACGCTGCAACCGGACGTCGTGCACACCCACAGCGGCGTTTGGTACAAGGCAGCGCGCGCCGCGAGACTCGCCGGGGTTCGGCGGATTGCGCACACCGAACACGGGCAACAGCCGGAAGATCGCGTGGCTCGATTCCTTGATCGGCGCGCGGCGCGTCTCACCGACGCCGTGGTCGCCGTGTCCCAACCGCTGCGAATGTACATGGCTGATCGGCTGCGACTTCCCGAAACGCAGATCGGCGTCATCCGAAACGGAGTCGATACCGACACGTTCCGTCCCCGCACTCCCAGCGGTGCCCTGTGGCGCGAGCTGGCTTTGTCACCCGGTCAGCCGATTGTCGGGAGTATTGGACGCCTCGAGCCGGTCAAGGGATATAAGGTGGTCATCGAGGCATTCGCGCAGCTCTGCAGCCGCGGCCGTGCCGATCGGCCGGTCCTAGTAATCGCAGGCGATGGATCGGAGCGCGCCGCCCTCGAGGCACTGATCGAGCGGCTCGGACTCCGCGATCGGGTGTTCCTGCTCGGCTGGCGCGATGACGCCCTCGACTTGTACGCGCACTTCCGCTGCTTTGTGCTCGGCTCGTGGAGCGAGGGGACGTCGGTGAGCCTGGCCGAGGCGATGTCCTGCGGCCTGCCACCCGCCGTGACTGCGGTGGGGGGGAATCCCGACGTACTCGGCGTGGAGCTGGCGCAGCAAATGGTTCCACCCGGAGACGTCCAGGCCCTGGCGAGGTGTCTAGAGAACCTCCTCGACGGCGACGCCGCCCGGATCGGTCGCGTGGCGCGACGGCGGATTGAGACTGATTACGGCCTCGCCCGGATGGTGCGGCAATACGAGGCGATCTACCTCGGTCACCCGTCGGACTGACATCCACAAGCCCCATGGTCATTCTGCACGTCCTCGCCGCGAGCACGGTCGGCGGTCTCGAACGGGTGGTCGAGTCGCTAGCCGCCGGCCATCGGGCGCTGACGCATCGGGTGTGCGTTGCGGTCGTGCTCGAGCCGATGGAGTCCGAACACCCGTTCGTGCGCTCGCTGCACGGCAGGGATCTCGAGGTCGTGCCGATCCAGGTCGCGGCCCGTTCGTACCACGCCGAACGCGCCGCGATCGCGAATCTGTGTGATCGCTTGCGCCCAGACGTCGTGCACACGCATGGATACCGTGCGGATGTGGTGGACGCCGGCGTGGCCCGGCGCCTGGGGATCGCGACGCTCACGACGGTCCATGGCTTCACGGGCGGAGACTGGAAGAATCGGCTGTACGAGCTCCTACAGCGGCGTGCGTTCCGACGGTTCGACGCCGTCGTCGCGGTCTCGAGGCCGCTTGGCAACGCCCTGGCGGCGGACGGCGTGCCGCGGGGCCGCCTCCACGTGATCCAGAATGCGTGGGATGGCGCCGTCGCCTTGCTAGAACGGCCAGCCGCGCGCCGAGCACTCGGCGTACCTGACGAGGGGTTCCGAGTCGGGTGGGTGGGCCGGATGAGCCGTGAAAAGGGTCCCGACGTCATCCTCCAGGCACTCGCGCTTCTCGGCGATGCTCCGGTGGAGCTGTCCATGCTCGGCGACGGGGAGGAACGCACCCGCCTTCAATCGCGTGGGGAGGTACTCGGAGTCGCGGCGCGGACGACGTGGCACGGGACCGTGGATGAGGCCGCTCCGTTGTTTCCCGCGTTCGACGTGTTCGTCCTGAGCTCTCGCACTGAGGGTACGCCAATGGCGCTGTTTGAAGCGATGGCCGCGGGTGTGCCGGTGGTGGCGACCACGGTCGGGGGGGTGCCAGATGTTGTCTCGGCAGCCGAGGCCATCCTCGTACCCCCCGACGATCCAGCGAGCCTCGCGGACGCCGTCCGTGAAACCCTCGGTAATCCCGCAGCCGCACGCGACCGAGCGCGCGCCGCGCGACGGCGGCTGGAGCGAGAGTTCGCCGTGCAGCCGTGGCTCGAGCGCTACGAGACGCTGTATGGCACCATACGGCGGCGCGGGGCCGCGCTAGCGGGCCCATGAACTCGTTCGCGATTGCGGTACTCGCGGTCGCCATCGCGTTTGTAGGATACGCGTACGTCGGATACCCGTGCCTGCTCAAGGTCGTGAGCCTGCTTCACCCAGGGCGCCGCCCGCCGAATGCGCCGACCTCCTGGCCGGCTGTGAGCATCACGATCCCGGTTTACAACGAAGCGGCAACGATTGCGGCGACGCTGCGCCGGACCCTGGAGATCGACTATCCTGCGGAGCGCCGACAGATCGTCGTGGTCTCCGACGCCTCTACAGATGACACCGATACAATCGTTCAAGGGTTCGCCGATCGGGGCGTTGAATTGCTGCGCGTTCCCGTACGGCGCGGTAAGACCGCCGCTGAGAACGCGGCGCTGCCCCTGTTGCGCGGCGAGATCATCGTGAACACGGACGCCTCCATCCACGTCCCCCCGGACGCCCTCCGGCCTCTGATCGCTGCATTCACGGATCCCAGCGTCGGCGTGGCCTCCGGCCGGGACGTGAGCGTCACCGGGCTGGGAGATCAAAGCAACCAGGGGGAGTCGGGTTACGTCGGGTACGAAATGTGGCTCCGGGAGTTGGAAACTCGGGTCGACGGGATCGTCGGTGCGTCCGGTTGCTTCTATGCCATTCGGGCGGACCTGCATCAGGTCCGCGTGCCCGACGGTCTGAGTCGCGACTTTGCGGCAGCGCTGGTCGCGCGAGAAAGCGGATATCGGGCGGCCTCAGTCCCGCAAGCCATCTGCTTCGTTCCGCGCACTGCGTCGGTGCGCAACGAGTTCCGTCGCAAGGTGCGCACGATGACGCGAGGGATGCAGACGCTGATGTACAAGCGTCACCTGCTCAACCCTGTGCGCTTTGGGTTGTTCGCATGGATGCTATTCAGTCATAAGGTGTGCCGCTGGCTGGCACCCTGGGCCGGGCTCGCTGCGCTGGCAGCGCTAGGCGTGCTGAGCTTGACCGCGCCATGGGCACGCTGGCTGCTCGGGGGTGTCGCGGTGATCGGTATCGCTGCTGCCGCCGGCTGGGCTTGGCCGGTTGGGCGCGTGACGCCCAGGCTGCTGGCGATCCCCGCGTACTTGGTGAGCGGCAACGTTGCGGCGCTGCTTGCCTCGATTGGGGCAGTGCGAGGGGCGCGTCACGCCACCTGGGAGCCGACGCGGCGCGATGCGGTCCCTGTGCGCCAGGTCGAGTCAGCTTGACTCGTTAAGAAATATCGCTGGGTTGCCGGCGACCAAAATCTGTCATCCTTGTTCCTCCCCCCTCACCGCGCAGCGTTGCCGAATGCCCACCGACGATGTAGGCGTCAGAAGTGGCAACAGCAGCCACTAGTTCCGCGCGCCGCTCCGGTGTTAAGAACCGGTCGTCGTACGACATGTAATCGAACGTTGGGCATGTCTTCATGCGTGAGCGGTGCCATTCGAGATATTCGTCGAGGGTGCGGAGCACGCGAGCGGGATTCCCGGCGCATACCGTGTCCGGCGGCAAGGTCCGGCTCACGACGGAATTGGCACCCACGATCGTGCGCGGGCCGATCTCAACCCCGGGCAGGATCACGGTCCGTGCTCCGATGTGGCTGTGTGAGCGGATAAGCACCTGGCCGATCCGTCCCGCGTCCAAGAACTCGTCCATCTGGGCGTCGTGGGCGAGGATCAAACAGTCCGGCCCGAAAAAGCACCAGTCCTCTATGGTGATGAGAAAGCAGTGGCTCGTGTCAATCCATGTCGAGTCGGGAAGGGTGACACCCTGACCGATCCGCATGCCCAAGTGGCGCAGCTTGGCCCAGCGGCGTTCCATACGGAACGCCTCGACGCGCGACCGCAGTACCGCTGCCAACTCGATGATCGGGTCCAGCACGCTCATGCCTGTCCTCGGACAAGCTGACTGACCCGCTCAAGGCCGCTTGCGGACTGGGCGAGCAGGCTGAGCTCGTGAGGGTATCCGAACCGGCGCACGCGGAAGGGGCCTTCCGGGCCGGCGTGGAAAGCCGGGGCGTCGGCGTAGCCGATCGTTCCCGCGACGGCTCCGGTAAACCCGAGGCCACGAAGCACGCCGATCTCCCTATCCCCGTAGTCGCCTACTTGCCCATTCGGGTAGCAGAAGACCGGCACCGGCTGCTTCGCCTGCTCTCGCAGCCGGCGCCACGACTCGGCGATCTCGCGGCGACTCTCGTCCGCCGACGTGCGGCTTAAGACGGGGTGGGTGACCGTATGAGGGCCGAACCGCATGCCCCGGCGCTCGAGGTCGCGGACCAGGTCCCAGGCCATCGGCGCGTACTGCCGCGGAGGCCGCTCCGGCAACTCTACGTGGGCTGCGGCGGCGAGGCGCTCGATGGCCGCCAGCTTCTCCGGCTCCGCCACCTTCGTGCAGCGCTCTGTGAAGTCCGCCTGCGCGTAGCGATACCTGGTTGCGGGGGCGAAGTCGTAGCGCAGTGGGGCGGAACCCAGCTCGACCTCGAGCGACGTGCACGACGTGTGTTGGAACACGTACTCGATGCGGTCCCACCAGAGCCACAGCGACCCGTCGAGAAACCCGGTCGTGACGAACGTAGTCACCGGACAGTCGAAGCTCGCGAAGATCTCGCCTCCGACAGCCCCCTGGTCGTGGTAACCGTCGTCCATAGTGAAGGCGACCGCGCGATCGAGGTTCGGCGCCGATTCCCGGAGGCGTTGAAACAGCTCCACCAGGTCAATCAGCTCGTAGCGCTCGCGCCGCAGGTAGGTGAGGGCCGCGCGGAGGAATCTCGGATCGTGGCCGTTCACGCCGAGCTCAGGGTCGGCGAACCGGTGCAGCATGAAGATCGTGGCGCGGCCACGCATGAACGGGGCCCAGAGGCGCCGGACGGGTTGCGTGGTCATCGCGATGCGGAGCAGGCGCTGCACGGCCGGGTTCATCGGAGGCTCCAGGCCATCTCGGGCTTAGCGGACCCGGTCCGGGTCCGGGCCACTACCCGCTCGATCGCGTCGAACAGCAGCCCAGCCTGGGTTCGGCGGCTGAACCGGGGATCGGCGCTCAAGCGAACAGGGTGCTCGCCGCGGCGATGCCCGAGGTATCGCCGCCGCAGCACGTCGGCGAGCCCAGGCGTGTCGGCGGGCGCAACCACGTCCGCTCCGGTTCCGCGGAGCAAGAGGTCCGTCGCGCTCCCCGTCTCGGCCAGCGCGACGAGCCACGCCGGGTACTGCATGTACTCGAAGATCTTGGAAGGAATCGCCATCTTGCTGTCTTGATTCAGACTCACCAGCATTGTGGCCTTCCTGAGCAGCGCGCTCAGCTCGTTTCGAGGGCGGAAGCCGGTGACTCGGATGAATGGCTCGACCCCTTCGTCACGGGCCACCCCCGCAATTGATGATTGATCGGTGTCGCCGATAAACTCGATCCGGATGTCGTTAGGCGTGAGTTGCAGGTCTTTCACCACGATTGCGAGCGCATGCAACAAGCTGCGTGGATTCCGATCGAGATAGACCGAGCCGGCGAACACGATCGTGAACCGGCCTTCGGCTGACCGCGCAGACACCACCTCGTCTTCGTCGTAGCCGTTGGTGACCGTGATGATGCGATGGGCGGCTTCCGGGTAAGCGTGCTGCATAGCGCGGCGAGCCGGTTCCGTATTCATCACAATCAGCGCCGCCCGCGCGACGGCCGGTCGCTCGTAACGTCTAGCGAGCCGATGCCAGACCGGACTGGCGATGTCGTCCGCGAGTCGCTCGACGAGGCTCCACGGATCCCTTAAGTCCATCACGTGCGGCACGCCGGCGTGCTCTGCCACCAGCCGTCCGGCCCAGTGAGCCATGTGGGGCGGGCCGCAAGAGATGACGGCGAGGTGGCTCTCGACGTCGACTAGGCGACTCCCGAGCGCGGCAACGCTGCGAGCCCAGCGCAGGTCCCTCGAGTATTCCAGCCAGGCGTAGTAGGCGCGTCGTGTTGCGCCGAGCCCCGCGCGCAGTCGGGACCGCTCCCGCCGCACGATCCCGTCGGGGGCTACCGCTGATGCGGGCGGAGCCGCTCGACGGGGTGACCTCGAGCATAGCCCACGGTAGCCAAGCCACGCCATGTGCTCCAGGCGTTCGAGGAACATCGGGGACCGCGGAACGCCGTACACCCGCGTGCCGGGGGGGAGTGTCCCGAGGCGGGGCAGGTCTCCTGTCGAAAGATTCCTTGGATCGAGTGTGAGGACATCCAATGTCCATCCACGCTCGGCGGCGTGGCAGGCGAGCTTTTGCCACCGTAACGCCCCAGCGGCCTGACCGGGCGGGAAATGGTAACTGATCAGCAGCAGACGCCCCTGAGGGATTGGTGCCGCGCCAGGTGCTTTAAAGAACGGGGGAACGCCTGTCATGGAAGCGTGGGTGCTCCTTCAACAATGTGCAGCCTATCACGGGCGGCGCGTCGGTCGCGCTCACCGGCGTACGCAAGACGGGGACCACCTCGGTCTTCGAGGTCTCGCACCACGCCTCTCAAGGCGCCCCTACCGCTGGAGCAGACTTTCTACACTCACACTAGGCCGACGGATGGAGGGGGCCCATCCTCATTGCTGATGGAGGTAGAGGACGGCGTCACCACTGAAGGGTGCGGTGAAAGAGCGCGGGGCGCCGCCGGTGACGGTTCCGGCAACGGTGATCTGGCCGGTGCGGGGGTCGAGCCACTCGACGGTGAGGGAGCCCGTAATCCCGGTTAGGTTGACCAATTCCGCGCCCCCCGTCGGAAGGTAGACGAGGAACTCCGCGCCCACGGGCGCGAGATTGGCGAGGCAATAGAACGAGGAGGTCAGGTCCATGCGCGGCTGCATGGCCACGAGGTTCATGCGCGTGGCGAAGGTTAGCGCATAGCCCAGGTTGCGCCGCACCAATTCCCATCCGGGATCGCTGAGATCATAGTGGCCCGCCGTGGGGGCGTAGGCGCCGTCAAAGGGATCCATCAACATCGGGTTCACCCCTCGCGTGAGGCTCCGCCACACCCAGGGCTCGTCGATGCAAAGTCCACAGAGGTGATCGGAGTCGAGGAGAATCACCTTGCGACCGTCTGCCGGGACTACGAAGTCCATGCCCCCATTTGGTGCGATCCAGTCGGCCGAGCTGGCGAACAGGTCGGCGTTGGCACCGCCCGGCCACAAGGCAGTCATCCCCACGGGATGCCGCTTGGGTTTAGTGGCCTCATACTGATGGATGAATTGAATCATGTGTTCTTGCCAAGCCTCCGCGCCCGTTCCCGCACGGCTCTCGTTGCTGATCTCGTAGAGGACGTTGTCGAGGTCGTTCACGGCGTCCACGACCCGCCGGACGTAAGCCTCCTGGAAGGCGACTACCGCGGGGATCTGCAGAGTGTGGGTTTCCAGTCCCTCCCCGTCGTTGTTGGGATCGCCGTTGATGCCGTTGATGTTGTTGTCGCGATTGAATGGGTGGCCGGTCCATGGGTTGTGGATCCCGCCGATCTTGTTCTCGATTGACCAGCCGTCGAACAGCATGATCGAGACATAGATGCCGCGCTGGCCAGCCTCGATGACGCGCTGGCGCATGCGGTCGAAGTACGCCGGGTTGAACTGCGTCAGGTCGAACTTCGGCTTGCCGTCGAGCGCGTTTGGCCCCACGGGGCGCAGGTAGGGCGTGGGGTCGATCCAGACCACGTCGGGAGTCTCGGCGCTCCACTTGACCTGCTCCCAGCGCCACAGCTTCATGACGTTGAGGTGGTGCTGCTCAAGAAAGTCGAGGTAGCCGGCCCAATTGAATGCCACGGGCGGATCGGTGAGCCCCACGTCCTGGAAGTTCGGCCAGGTGTGCGCGCCGGTGAGGTAGATCGCCCGCCCGCTGCCGTCCGTGAAGTACCGGGGATTGACAGGGCTCACCCGCAGTGGCCCCGCAAAGGCGGGCTGCGTGACGGTGATCGTCGCCGGTCCCGCAATTCCACCGTAGACGGCGACGACTGTGGTTTGCCCTGGCCCCACCGCCGTGACGCGCCCCGTTTGCTGGCCCGTGCTTACCACCGTCGCCACCCCGGGGGCAACCGTGGCCCAAGCGACCTGACCCGTCACCGGATTGCTGTTTGGATCGAGCACGGTGGCCGTGAGTCGCACCGTGTCCCCCGGCGCCAATGTGGCCGTCGCCGGTCCCACCGCCACGCTGAAGCTTCCCAGCGTCACTGTGATCGGCACGTCACCGGTGAGGGGATTCAGCACGATCGAGACCGCCGGGTTCATCCCCGGCTGGATACTGAGGGTCACCGATCCGGTGTGCGTTTCCACGCCACCGGCGTCATAGGCGCGTAGGGTGATGGTACGATTCGAGCCTGCGGGGACAGTAATAGCGCCGGCGGCGACACCGTTGACGGTGGGGATGTTGAACACCAACGGCGTCCCGATGTCGGGCGCTGTGACCTCCACCACGACCATTGCGACCGTTGTTCCGGTGAGCGCCGCACTGATGAAGAGCTTCGTCAGGACGGCGCCACCGTCAACTCCCGCGGGCTCGCGCGGCAGGCACGAACCAAACGCGATCAGCGATAGCAGTGTCGCGGTGATCAGCCGGCGCATCCGAACGCCTCGTTACGGAGCGACGGTGATGGTGGCGTTACCCGCGACTCCTTGGTAGACGGCCGAGATCGTGGTACTGCCCGCACCGGTGGCGGTCACGAGTCCGACGCCGTCAACGATGGCGACGCCCGGGTTCTTCGTCGCCCAAGTGATGACGATGTTCCCGGTCGGCGGATTCCCATTGGAATCCTTGATTGTCGCGGTGAGTTGCAGCGTTCCCCCGATCGACAGGGGGACTGGGGGCTGGGGCTGCGTGACCGTGACGATGAAGGACCCGAGCGTCGCGGTAATCGGCAGCTGACCTGTGAGGCCGGTCAGCACAACCGCCATGGGGGGGTTGGTGCCGGGCTGCACGTTGACGGTGATCGATCCGCTGTGCGTCTCGACGCCGCCAGCGTCGTACCCGCGCAGGAGGATGGTGCGATTCGAGCCCGCTGGGACCGTGAACGTCCCAGCGGCAACGCCATTGACGATGGTAAGGTTGAACACCAGCGTCGTCGGGATATCGGACGCCGACACCTCCACCACGACGGTTGCGACCAGCGTGCCGGAGAGGTCGGCGCTAACGGCGAAGGTCGCTTCGCCGCCAGGGGGGCCGACGGTATTGTGGGCGCAGGATACCAGAACCGTCAGGAACCCGAGGGTCACAAATAGAGACGTCAGTCGGCTGCGTAGCATGTGGCCGTACCTTCAGTTGTAAGGGCATCGGATAGTGCGGCAAGGTCCGCGCCGCCAGCGGGGCTCATTCTGGCCTTGCCTGGGTCGCGCACCTCCTTGGGACTGTCGCGGGGTAGCGACAAAAGGCCATGAGACGGCCTTGCACAGCGTCTGGGTGCGCAGGCCCCGTCCACTCGCGGACAACGGGTGTCGCGCAGCTGCAACAACAGCGTGGGTGCATGGATCGGTCGGGAAATGGCGAGCCAGGGCAACCCATTGTACGTCAACTAGTTGGGCGGCTCGGCACTCGGAGTCCGTGTCTTGCGTCTCGGGATCGCGTGTACAACGGGCCCTTCGGCCAGCTCGTGGCCCAGCGCGATCTCCTCTACATGCTCACGTGGCGTGAGATCCGAGTGAAGTACAAGCAGTCCGTCATGGGGATCCTATGGGCGGTCTTGATGCCGGCCGTGATCGTGTCGGCAGGGATCGTCGTGCGGGTCGGATTCTCAATGGCCTCCGGCCGGCCGCTGGAGACTGGGGACCTCGCGTCGGTCAGCGTGCGGGCTGTCCCATGGGCCTTCTTCGTCTCGTCAATCCGCTTCGCCACCATGAGCCTGGTGGCCAATACGAGCCTGGTAACCAAGGTCTATCTGCCGCGCGAGGTCTTTCCGATCGCCGCCATGCTATCTCAGTTGATGGACTTCGCGGTGGCCTCGCTGGTTATCGTCGTCGTGCTGACGGTGATGCACGTGGGGGTGAGTGCCCAGCTCCTCTGGCTGCCCTGGTTGATCCTCGTTCTGGTTGTTCTGACGACCGGTCTGGGCATTGTGCTGGCCGCGATCAGCCTATTCTTTCGCGATGTCAAATACCTGGTCGAAGTCATCCTCACGTTCGCGATCTTCTTCACACCGGTATTCTACGAGACTCGCATGTTCGGCCACTGGGCGTCGCTGCTGATGCTCAACCCCGTGGCGCCGCTGTTGGAGGGGATTGCGGACGTCGTCGTCCGCCACACCGCGCCGCCGCTCCCCTGGGTGGGCTACAGCGCGCTCTGCGCGCTCGGGATCCTCGGCGGCGCGGTCGCCGTCTTCCATCGACTCGAACCGTATTTCGCAGAGAGCGTCTGATTTCAAGTGAGTGACATTTCTCTCCGCCTCGACGGCGTCTACAAGAAATTCCGCAAGGGGGAGTTGTACGACTCTCTGCGCGATCTCGTTCCGGCGCTGGGCAAGCGCCTCCTCCGTGGCCCGGTCCGGGACGTCTTGAGCGCGCGGGAGTTTTGGGCCCTCCAAGACGTGAGCGTCGAGGTGCGTCGTGGCGAGGCCTTCGGCATCATCGGCTCGAACGGCGCCGGCAAAAGCACGATTCTCAAGTTGATCACCGGCATAATGCGACCGACCCGGGGCACGGTACAGGTCAGTGGGCGCCTGTCGGCCTTGATCGAGGTCAGCGCCGGGTTTCATCCTGATTTGACCGGGCGCGAGAACATCTACCTCAACGGTACGATCCTCGGGATGACGCGCGCGGAGATCCGTCAGCGCTTCGACGCCATCGTCGCGTTCTCGGAGCTCGAGGACTTTCTCGATACGCCGGTCAAGCGTTACTCCTCGGGAATGTTCGCCCGCCTGGGTTTCTCCGTGGCAGCCCACGTGGAGCCGGAGATCCTCATCGTGGATGAGGTGCTGAGCGTGGGCGACTACCTCTTCCAGCAGAAGTGCCTTGAGCGCATGAACGAGATAATGGCGGGAGATGCGACTATAATCTTCGTATCGCACAATCTGCGTGCGGTCGCGACCCTGTGCGAGCGTAGCCTGCTGCTGGACCACGGTCGCGTGGTGCAGATCGGTCCCTCCAACGAAACGATCAAGGCCTATCTCACCCGCGGGCATCACGCCCGCGTGCTGGAGCCGGGGAGCGACATCCGAATCACGAGTGTAACCCTTGGCCCACCCGGCTCGTCCCGCGTCACCTTCGAGACCGACGAGTTCATGGATATCACCGTGGAGGCTACGGCGCGCACACGTCATGAGGACATGAGTGTGGTGATACAGATCGTGGATGACAATCAGTACGCTGTCTTCGACACCTGTACGCAGCGACTCGGCTCCGGGCCTTTGGCACTCGCGGCCGCGGAGACGCTGACCTGTACCTTCCGGGTGCAGCTGCGCCTCGCCCAGGGCACCTTTCACGTTAACGCATTCCTCCATCGCTACGTCACCGACCGACCCTTCGACCGGTGGTTGTCAGCCGCGACGTTCTTTATCGCAGGAACGCCGACCGTGCGTGGTGTTGCCAACTTGGCGCCTTCCCTGGTCCATTGTGAGAAGGCGGCAGTGGGCGACACGCTCGCGGCCGCCGAGGCGTTCGACGGCGCATGCTGATGATCACCCAGAGGGTCCCCGCCAGAATCAATTCACGAGAGATGCCTGCGATGGCCGGGCCTCGGGCACATCAGAGTACGCTCGATTTTCTCGCGGGGGACTGGGTAGAGGTGAGGAGCGCGCAGGAGATCCTCGCCAGCCTCGACCAGCGGGGCTGTCTGGACGCCCTCCCGTTCATGCCGGAGATGCTGCAATTCTGCGGTCGGCGGTTTCGCGTGTTCAAGCGCGCCGACAAGACATGCGATACGATCAGCTCTAGCGGTGGTCGGCGGATGCACGACACAGTGCACCTCGAGGGGACGAGATGCGACGGTCAGGCTCATGGTGGATGCCAGGCCCTGTGCCTCACCTTCTGGAAGGAAGCGTGGTTGAAACCGGTGCGGGCGTCGGAACCGGCGGATTGCAGACCTTCCCGCACCGACGGTGCCACGCAATTGCCGGCTCCCATCTCTGATCCAGAGCGCCTGTCGGAGACCACCTGGTATCGCGCTGAATCGAACCACGACGAGGTCCGATATCGATGCCAAGCCACCGAGCTCCTGCGTGCATCGACGCCGTTGCCCTGGTGGGACGTTCGTCAATACGTGCGCGACGTGCGCTCAGGGAACGTGCGGGTGACGCAAGTGGTTGGTGCCGTGGCCTTTCGTATGTTTCTCGTATTGTTACGGCTTCGCGGATACCGGCTCTGGATGTGGTGCTACAACCGGTTGCAGTCCTGGCGTGGGGGGACGCCGTTTCCGCTCCTCGCAGGAACCTTAGATAAGACGCCGCATGCAACCCTTGGCCTCAAACCAGGCGAGTTGGTCGAGGTCAAGTCGTACCAGGAGATCCTGGAGACCGTCAACAAGGGGAACCGCAATCGGGGCCTCTCCTTCGATAGGGAGATGGTGCGGTCCTGCGGCCGGGTGCACCGAGTACGCTCCCGCGTGGAGCGCCTGATCGATGAACGCACCGGCAAGCTGATCAACCTTTCCAGCGATTGTCTCATCCTGGAGGGTGCCTATTGCCGCGCCGAGTACAGTGAGAATCGGTTGTTTTGTCCGCGGAGCCTGTATTCGTACTGGCGCGAGATCTGGCTCAAACGGGTCGAGGTGGGTGACGGCGATGCCCCGATCCACGAGAAAGACCCAACGTCCGGAGCGCCAAGCGAGTCGCCGGTCAAGGACCGCCCATGAAAGAGTCAGCTCGGACGGGGCCCACCGGATCCGGGCCGCGAGCCAGCTCGGGCATGCCCGTACGCAATAGGCGGCGATCACCGGCACGGCCGCGGAATCGATGATGACAAACCAGGAACCCTTGGTCAGCGTGGTCACCCCCGTGTTCAACGGGGAGCCCTACCTGCGGGATTGCATTGAGAGTGTGTTAGCCCAGAGTTACACGCATTGGGACTACACCATCGTCAACAATTGCAGCACCGACCGAACGCTCGATATCGCGCGCGAGTACGCGGCCAAGGACCGACGGATTCGGATCCACAACAATCAGAGCTTCGTCCGCGTCATCGAAAACCACAACATAGCCTTCAGGCAGATCTCGGCAGCCAGCAAGTACTGCAAGCCAGTCGCTGCGGACGATATGATCTTGCCCGATTGCCTCGAAAAGATGGTCCGCCTTGCCGAGGAACATCCTGCTGTGGCGATCGTTGGCGCTTACGGGCTGTACTCGCGCGCCGAAATGGGGGTGTATTGCAGAGGCGTGCCCTACGCGCGCAGCGTTCTGCCAGGCCGCGAGGTGTGCCGGGCGTATCTGCTGGAGGACGGGCTGTCGGTCTTTGGGGCCGCCACCTTCTTTCTCTTCCGATCAGACATCGTACGGAGTCGCCACGCCTTCTTTAACGAGTCCAACGTTCACGCCGACTCTGAGGCGTGTCTCGAGTTCCTGGAGCACCACGACTTCGGTTTCGTGCACCAGATCCTCACCTTCATGCGCGTGCAGGAGTCATCGTTGACCTCCATCTCGGATCGGCTCAATACACATCTTCCGTACTCGTTATATGCCCTGACACAGTATGGCCCCAAGTACCTCGCCGAGGGGGAGTTGACACAGCGGATCCGCGCATCCCTCCGGGCCTATCACAGGTACCTAGGCTGGCAGGTAACGAAGCGACGCGGCCGAGATTTCTGGAGCTTTCACGAGAACAAGCTCACGGCACTGGGCTATCCCCTAAGCACAACTCGCTTAGCTGCCCACACGATCTCATATGTCGTGGATCTCTTGCTGAACCCTAAGCGAACGGGGGAAAGGGTGGTGCGGCGACTCCGTGAGCGTTTGTCAACGTGTTGAAGGAAATCTGATGCTTCGCCAGCCGCACTCGTTCAAGGCATTGCGATAGGGCGGTTCAGCCGGTTCGAGGAACATGACTTCAGATCGATCATCTCATGCAGCTCACGCGCGGTCCTCGAGGCCGAGCTACGTAATCGTCGTTCCATGGGGTTTGCAGCACGTGGGAGGCGTGAATCAGGTCGTGAAGAGTCTCTATCGCGAGATGCTCATTGCCGAGGAGATTCAGCCGCTGGTCATGGTTGACAACTGGTTGGCCTTTCGCCCGATCGAGGCGGTGATTGACGGGCGTCGCACGGTTCAGTTGCGCTTATGGTCACCCTGGGTGGAGTCCCGCTCATTAATTGGTGTGGTGAAGTGGATTCTTGCGGCGCCAGTGTTCTTGACCGATCTGCTGCGGTTCTGTCGGCGCCACCGTGTCCTGGCATTCAACTTCCACTATCCATGGCTCGGCGCCTTCCCGATCGCGTTGTTGCGCTTCTTCCGTCTATATCGAGGAGCTTTGATCCTCTCGTTCCACGGTACCGATTTACGCACCGCCCGAGGAGCCGGGCGAATTGAGCGTGCGCTTTTGAAATGGGTGCTTCGCCGTGCGAGCGCGATTGTGGCGTGCTCGCGAGGGTTCGCCGCCGAGGTTGCCGACTTCGCACGTGAGAGAGGGGAGCGCGTCCACGCGATTCACAATGGATTGGATATCGACCACTTCGTGGACACGGTCGATCGCAGGTTCGAACTGCCCACCGCCTTGCGCGAGCGCAAGTTCGTTCTGAGCATATCCACGTTCGACGACAAGAAGGGGCTCGACGTCCTCCTGCGAGCATTCGTTGACGTGCAGCGCGTGAATCCGGGTCTTGCCCTCGCCTTGGTCGGCGGCGCCGGCAGCGCGGAACCCGACCTCCGAGCGCTCGCGGGCCAGCTTGGGATTGCCCAGGACGTGTTCTTCTTCCAGAACGTTCCCCATCCGCAGGTCGGCGTATTCCTGGAGTACGCGACGGCCTTCTGCCTCCCGTCCCGCACGGAATCGTTCGGCATCGCAATCCTCGAAGCCGGGGCGTATCGTCTCCCCGTTGTGGCAAGCCGCGTAGGCGGGATTCCGGAAATTGTGATCGACGGCGAGACCGGGCTCTTGGTTGAGCCCGGTGATTCGGAAGCGCTCGCCTCCGCGCTCAATCGAGTGCTTTTCGACCGCGAACTCGCAAGTGCTCTGGGCGAGTGCCTCCGCCGACGTGTCGAGGACAATTTCTCATGGAGGCGAGCTTATGAGGAATACCGCGCCTTGCTGCCTCGGTTTGAACCTCCGCGCGGCGCCGGAGGCCCCGGTGAAAACGGGAAGGTGCCCACCCTCGATCTTGCCTAGAGCGTGACCAGCACCTTTCCTGTATAGAACGCCCGCCAGCGCCCTCCGGGGCTCCCGACTCGACGCCCCGCTGCCCCAGCAAGTCGTGAAACGTGTTGTCGGCAAACCAACGCTCCTCGTACCGGGTCTTCCGCCGAGGCACCGTCGCGACCTTGGACATCAAGCGATGGTCTTGCTGAGGTCATCTCCGATGTGGTCCCTGACGGGGGCTCCCAGATGGCCTCTCGTAGTTCGTAGGATGGGCTACTTGGCGCCGCCAGAAATGGCGCCTTCGCCTCGGCGTCGAGCCGACATCGCCGTCTTGGGCCTCATCCTGGCCTTTGGCGCGCTGCAGTTCTTCTACTATGAGCGCGCAGCTGATTTTCTGCACGAGGACGTGTTTTATGCCGATGCCGCGCGCTCTCTCATCCATCACGGCTTTTATGGCATCGACGGCCACCCCGAAACGAACCAGCCGCCGGGCTTGCCCGCGATCCTTGCCATTCTGTGCCTCGCCGGGGGCTGCAGCCATGCCTTCTTCCTACGCGCCATGGCGGTTTTCGAAACGTTGGGTTTCCTGGCCGGCTATGAACTGCTGCGGCGCCAGTCGCCACGGATAGTCGCCACGGCGATTTGTCTGTTGTTGATCTCGTCTGGAACTTACTTTTCGTTCGCCACGCGATCGGTATCTCCCTCCTCCCCGTATTTGTTCACGACGATGAGCGCCTTGCTGGTGGCGGAGCAACTCGACAAAGCGGCTTCCCCCCGCTCTCGCCTCGCATGGGGAGCGTTGCTGACAGCGCTGTGCGCTGCGTCCCTGATGATCGCTTCAGCCGCAATCGCGTTGCTCGGTGCCATGGTGATCAGGATCGGCGTCACCTTCCTCCGGGATCGCCGACTGGCGCACGCGTGCGGGTGCTTCTTCCCGTTCTTCTCTTTGGAGTCGCAGTGCAGGGGCTCTGGATGCACCGCCAACCCGCACCCTTGGCGTGGTCGATCCCTGGCTATCCGCGCCCCTACCTATCGCAGTTGATGTTGAAGAACGGGAATGATCCAGAGCTCGGGATGGCTATGTTGCGCGACATCCCGGTCCGAGTCATCAATAACGCAGTCGACGACACCGGATTGTTGGGGCAAGCGCTCCTGCACCGATGGATCAATGACGCTTGGATGTCCGCGGCGGTCATGGGTCCACTGCTCCTCATCCTGCTGGGCTGGGCGTATTCCGTCTGGCCGACGGGAGGTGGTCTGCACGACTGGTATTTCGCCGGATACCAGTTCATTTCCTCGTAGGAGTCGCGGCAATTGGCCTGATGATAACGGGACTGGCGCAGAGCTTGCACTCGGGCGCGACAACGTGAATCTCAATTCCGTCGTGAACTCGGTCCCGGCGGATGCTAAGGCTGGGATGTGGATCGGTTCGCATACTGACACGAACGCCGTCATCATGGCAAGGCATGTGCCGACCGATTACCACTACTCCGGAAGGAAGGTGGTGTGGTTTCCGCCGAGCCCCGCTGCTGGCCGCGTATCCTGATGCCTTTCGCCTAGTGTTCCAGACGCCCGAGTTCAGAGTATTCCTTGTGCGCATTCACGGTCGCCGTCCGTGCAGAGCGGGCGCCGGGCACACGTCGCCGCGTAAAACGGAGCTAGAACGAGATCGAGGCCTTGCGGGCGTAGAAGGCTTCCGCCAGTCCTTCCGAGGCTCCAGACTCGACGCCCCGCAGCCGGAGCAAGGCGTGGAATGTGTCTGCCGTGAACCACCCCTTGCTGCGCTGAGATCCGAACGCCGCGCGTAGGTGCCGGATCTTTGCGCGGGCCACGGCCGCGCGCAGCGGCACGAAGAGGTTCGGCAGGCCGAGATCGCCATCGTACTTTGGGACCTCGTACTCGAGAATTAGATGGCTTCGGAAGGTGTTCCAGGTGAGGTCGGACACGACACGATGGTCCTGGTGACGGTCATCGCGGGTGTGCGTCAACACCACGTCGGGCGATACCACGCGCGCGAGGTCCTCGAACGCTTCTTTGATCCCGCCGCCCACGTACGGGAAGAACCCGTCCCGAAAGCTGTGGACGACGATCTGCCGGCGTCGCGCGCGAGCGAGGAAGAGGCCGGCGCTCCGCCGCGCCTCCCGCTCGCGCGGGCCCCCGCCGCCGCTGAACACGATCCAATGGCAGTCGACCTTCCGTCGCGCCGCGAGCAAGGCGAGGATCGTGCCGCCACAGCCAATCTCGATGTCGTCCGCGTGGGCGCCGAGACACAAGACCGTCAGCGGGCCGGGACGAGCAGTGAGAGCGAGCGGAAGCGGCGCGGCCGAGGGACGGCGTGGACTCACGAGGGGCGCGGCCGGCCGTTGGTGCGCCACACCTCCCACGGGGCCTTCCCGCGCGCGTAGAGATCTTCCAGGTGCTGCTTGTCCTTGAACGTATCCATGCTGGCGAAAAAGCCGTCGTGGGCGTACGCCATCAGCTGCTTCTCGGCGATCAGGCGTTGGAACGGCTCCTGCACCAGCTCCTCGCCATTGCACAGATAGTCGAAGATCGCCCGCTGGAACACGAAGTAGCCGCCGTTGATCCGCAGGTTGGTCTTCGTGATCGGCGTGATCTCATCGACCAACCCGTCGCAGCTCAGCGACACCGCATGATAGCTGAGGTTCGGGCGGACGCAGACGAAGTTGCCGATCTTGCCGTGGCGCTCGAAGTGTTCGATCAGCGTCGGGAGGTGTAGATCGGTCAGTCCATCGGCGTAGTTCGCCAGGAACGTCTCTTCGTCTTCCAGGTACGGCTGCACCGCTTTGAGCCGCTGCCCGAGATTGGACGAGACCCCCGTGTCGGCGAATGTGATTCGCCAGTTGGAGATGTCGCAGTTCATCAGATCGACCTGGCGCCCGCCGCCCGACAGCACGAAGTCGTTGGAGATCGTTTCCTCATAATTGAGGAAGTATTTCTTGATGACATCGGCACGATGGCCGAGGCACAGAATGAAGTCCGTGTGGCCGAAATGCGCGTAATACTTCATGACATGCCAGAGAATCGGGCGGTATCCGATCGGCACCATCGGCTTGGGGATATCGTCGCCGCTTTCGCGGATGCGCATGCCCAGCCCGCCGCAAAACAGGACCACTTTCATGATGCGACCTCCGCCGTGACGGTCCGTGGCGCACCGGTCCAACGCAGCGATGCGTCGAGTCGTCCCTCGGCCTGCAGCTTGAGGATGTGTTTGATCCGTAGGTAGCGGTCGCCGAGGAACTGCTCACGCGTCAAGCTGTGCCGTTTGAACGCCTCGTGCAGCTCCTGCATCCCAGTTCGCACGGTCCATTGCGGTTGAAATTGCGGGAGCGCCCGCGCCAGCTTGTCGCAGTCCACTCGGTAGCAGCGCGGATCGGGGCCACCGCCCTTAGCGTAGCGCACTTGACTCCCCGGGACGATCTCGTGCACCATCTGGGCGAGATCCCGGACCCGATAGTTCTCTTCGGTCCGTCCCACGTTGAACGCCTCGTTGTGCACGGCCTCGCGCGGGGCCTCCAGCACGGCGAGAAACGCACGGGCGATATCCTCGACGTGCACCAACGGCCGCCACGGGGTGCCGTCGCTTTGGATCAGCACGTCCCCCGTCGTGTACGCGACGCCGACCAAGTTGTTCACGACGATGTCGGCGCGCAGGCGCGGTGACACGCCGTAGGCGGTTGCATTGCGCAGGAACGTTGGGCTGAAGCGCTCGTCGGCCAGCTTGGCGACATCCAGTTCGACGCGGACCTTGGACTCGCCGTACGGCGTGATGGGGTTGAACGCGGCGTCTTCAGTCAGCAGTGCGTCGCCCGCGACGCCGTACAGGCTGCAGGAGGACGCGAACAGGAACCGCGGCACGCCGGCTTCCTTGGCGAGCCGGGCGAGGCGCACCGAGGCCAGGTGGTTGATGTCGTAGGTGCACGCGGGGTTCACGTTGCCCAGTGGATCGTTCGACAGCGCGGCGAGGTGCACGATCGCATCGAAGCCGGCAAGATCGGATGCGGGGACGTCCCGCACGTCGCACCGCCATGACTCGATCGCGACCGTGTCCTCCCCGAGGCTGCAGTCCTCGAAGAGATAGGTATCCAGACCAACGACGCGATGGCCCGCGGCGGCGATGAAGGGTGCCAGCACCGACCCGATGTAGCCGTTGTGCCCCGTGATCAAGACGCGCATTCGACCTCAGACCTTCTGCATGGGGCGGACGTGGAGGTCGGTGACCTCCGCGGTACGCTCCAGCGATAATGAGTGCACGACGGCCGCAGCCACGTCCTGCGGCTGCAGCAGGCGCTCGGGCTGATACGTCCGGCCTTCCTCCGCGTGAATGACGGCCTGTTGTGGTGTCGCGGTCCGTCCCGGGTAGACGCTGAGTACGCGGACCCCGTCGGGGTTGACCTCCTCGCGGAGGGCGTCGGCGAGGGCGCGCAGCGCGTGTTTGCTCGCGGCGTAGGCCGCGATGCCCGCCCGCGCGTGCAGGCCAACGCTCGAGTTCACAAACACCACCTGTCCGCGACGCGCCTTCAGAAACGGCAACAGGAGCTGGGTGAGCAGGTACGGTCCCCGCACGTTGACCCGGTACAGCTCGTCGAGTTGCGCGACGGGCGCCTGGGAAAACGTGCCGAGGAAGTGCGTCCCTGCGGCGTGAACCAGAATGTCCAACCCGTCGTGCTCCTGCTGCAGCTGTTCGCGTAGCCGGCCCATTTCGTCGTCGTTGCCGACGTCGAGCGGCCAACTCCGGACGCAGCCACCGCTCTGGCGCGCCTCCGCGGCCGTCGCCTCGAGCGCTTCGACGCCGCGCGCGACGAGCCAGACGCCGACGCCGCCGGCCGCCAGCTCCAGGGCGATCGCCTTGCCGATTCCGCTGCTCGCGCCGGTGACGACCGCGACCTTCACCGCGACTCCAGGAGCTTGTGAGTCTTGAGCAGGTTGGCCGCGCGCCGGATCCAGGCGAACGCCAACCCCGATCGCTCGGCGATATCGAGCAGACTGTGGCGACCATCCGACAGGTTGAGCACCCAGAGCAGCGCGGTCTCGTTCACCCGTTCCTCGGCGCGCCCGCCGATCGCCTCGTAGAGGCCGCGTCGCCCAAGCTGCGGCTCCCCGCGCGGGTTGGTGTTCACCAACATCTCATTGCCCTCGAGCACGGCGAACACGGCGAGGCAGGTGGCGTAGGAGTCGGCCAACGACTCGGGTCGCACGAACATGAGATCGTCCGCCGACGTGTGGTATTCGGGATAGCGCGCATACGGCGTGCGCGACACACACCCGACCGCCAGGTCATAGCCCGGGGAGCAGTACTGCCGCTCGTCGTAGCCGTACGGCGTGAAGTCCATCAGCTCGAACGGTTGTGCCGTGTCCCGCAGCACGACTGCCACGGCCCGGTCGATCTCGGCGCTGCCACGACGGCTGCGCTTGTAATGCATCGGCCCGGCGTCCCCGACGCTGGCGAGCACCAGGCCATGCTTGATCCGTCCCACGACCGCTTCGTTGCGGGCCAGCCAGGTGATCGAGCCAATCGTCCCCGGGATGAACAGGAAGCGGTATGTGTGCCGTCGCCGCTGCCCATCCAGGTAGCGCGCGAGAAACGTCGCTACGGCGACCCCCGACAGGTTGTCGTTGCACAGCGAGGGATGGCAGGCATGACACGAGATCAGGATTTCATCGGAGGTCTCGCCCGGCAACACCAGCTCCCCATAGGTCAGATGCCCCGGTACGAGCGTGGAATCGATCACGACCTCGTACTCGTCTTCGGGGAGCGCCTCGAGTTGCCGGTGCGTGAGACAGAATCCCCACGCCTCTTCGTAGTAGGAGGTCCGATAGGGGATCCAATCAGGATGCTCGGGGAGGGTGAAGCAGTGCGCCCGGAGCTCCGCCAGCGAGACGGTGCGGCGTACCGGGATGCTGTAATTCAGCACATGGAGGTTGGAGCGCCGGAAGTCCACGACGCGCTCGCCGCGCGAGTTCTTCACGTATGCGTCCTTGATGTTCCACTCGCGCGGAACCGTCCAGTCCAACACCTTGGTGCCCGTCGCGACCTCGTGAACGGTGAGTGGGATATACGCCTCGAGCCGGTGCAGCGTCTCGCGGAGCCCGTCGCCGGTGATGCTGCGGCAGATCGGGTACAGATCCGCGATCAAGGCGTGCATCGCCGTGCCGATTTCCTCGGTCACGCGCTGCGGAGCGGTTGCGGTACTCACGCGGGCGCCGCCTCGAAGTTCGCGTACATCCGGTCACGATCCAGGAGGATTGGCTCGGGGAGCGGCCAGCGAATTGCGAACGCAGGGTCGTCGAAGCGGATGCCTTGCCCCGACGCGGGCGCGTAGAACTCGGACATCTGGTATAGCACCTCGGTGTCGTCGACGAGCGTCTGAAAGCCGTGGGCGAGGCCTTCGGCGATATAGAGCGCCGCGCGATTCTCAGCGGTGAGCTCCACACCGATGTGCTGGCGGAAGGTCGGCGACTCCGGACGGAGGTCGAGCGCGACGTCCCAAATCGCGCCCTGCGTGCAGCGGATGAGCTTGGCTTCGGCGTGCGGTGCGGCCTGGTAATGCATGCCTCGCAGGGTGCCGCGACGCCGGTTGAACGAGACGGAGCACTGCACCAGGCGCGGATCGAGACCGTGCGCGGCGAATTCGCGCTGACACCAGGTGCGGGCGAAGAATCCCCGCTGGTCCTCCCGGGGCTCCGGTTCGATGACGAACACACCCGCCAGCGCCGTCTCGCGGAAGATCATTAGAGGACGCGCGCCTCCGGGATCGGGATCACGAACTGTCCGCCCCACTCGCGGATGTAGGCGAGCTGGTCCATGACCTCCTCCCGCACGTTCCAAGGCAGGATCAGCACGTAGTCGGGGCGCGTCTCCGCAATGCGCTCGGGCGGAAGGATCGGGATGTGTGTGCCGGGCAGGAACTTGCCCTGCTTGTAGGGATTGCGATCGACGGTGTAGTCGAGAAAGTCGGTGCGGATCCCGCAGTAGTTGAGCAACGTGTTACCCTTGCCCGGCGCCCCGTAGCCCGCGATCGACTTGCCGGCGCGCTTGGCCGCGATGAGAAAGTCGAGCAGCCTGTGCTTCGTCTGGCGCACGCGCTCGGCAAAGTCGGCGTAGTAGTTCAGGTCCTCGAGCCCGGCGGCGACCTCGAACGCGCGCAACGTGTCCACGCGCGGCGTGATCGGCCGGAGGGGATCCTCGGCGTGGCAGGCGTACACGCGGAGCGATCCGCCGTGCGTCTCGAGCTCGTCCACGTCGTAGATCGTGAGTCCGTGCGCGGCGAGGATCCGAGTGGCGGACAGGAGCGAGAAGTAGGAGAAGTGCTCGTGGTAGATCGTGTCGAACTGATTCTCCGCCACGAGGTGCATCAGATGCGGGAACTCCAGCGTAATCACCCCGCGTGGAGCGAGCGCCGTCTTCATGCCGGCGACGAAGTCGTTGATGTCATGCACTTGCGCGAGCACGTTGTTGCCGATGAGCAAGTCCGCCTGCTGCTCCTGCGCGACTAGCTCGCGGGCGGTCTCCCGCCCGAAGAACTTGAGCAGCGTCGGCACGCCCCTCGCGATGGCCGCCTGAGCGACGTTGGCGGCGGGCTCGATCCCCAGGGCGGGAATGCCGCGTTGGACGAAGTACTGGAGCAGGTAGCCGTCGTTACTCGCGACCTCGATCACCCGGCTCTCGCGGGAGAGACCGAGTTCGGCGATCATTTTCTCAGTGTAGCGGCTGGCATGGGCGAGCCAACTCTGCGAATACGACGAGAAATAGGCGTACTCGCTGAAGATCGCCTCGCGCCCTACGTATTCCTGCAGCTGCACGAGGAAACACGAGTCGCACACGTACACATGCAGCGGGTAAAACGGCTCCATGTCATTGAGCTGGTCGGCGCGGAGGTAGGTCTCGCACAGCGGCGACATGCCGAGATCGACGAAGGTGTGCCGCAACGGCGCGCCGCAGAAGCGACACGCGCCCTGTCGGGGGGGGGGGGCATTTTCCACCAGCGTCTCGGCACCGGGTGACGTGGCAAGGAGAGTGCGGTCCATATCGCCAGTCTAACGCAGGAACTGGACCACGATCAGGCACACGCTTGGTCGCGTAAGTGCTTGGGAAACCTGAAGATGGCTGTCAACACACGCGCGGGAAACAACGTCAAATGGAGGTGTTACATCGGCACATCAGTTTTTCCGCGGGACGTGTGATGCCGGCGACCCATGACGTGGTGGTGGCCGGCGGCGGCCTGGTTGGTCTGGCGACGGCGCTGGCGCTGAGCGAGAGCAGCCGCCTGTCGTTGGTACTCCTCGAGGCGGAAGAGCGTCTCGCTGCGCACCAGAGCAGTCACAACAGCGGCGTCATTCATTCCGGATTGTACTACGCGCCCGACACGCTCAAAGCGCGGATGTGCCGCGAGGGAAGGGAAGCGCTGTACCAGTTTTGCGCCGCCGAAGGCATTCCGCACCGGCGCGATGGCAAGCTCGTGGTGGCCACGCGGCCCATGGAGCTCGCGGCGCTAGCGCAGTTGGAGGCGCGCGGTCGGGCGAATGGGCTTACGGGCGTGAGGCAGCTGGGTCGGGACGAATTGCGCGAGCTCGAGCCCGAAGTCAGCGGCCTTGCCGGGTTGTGGGTTCCAGAGACCGGAGTCGTGGACTTCGCTCTCGTGGCCGCCGCCCTGGCTCGCCGCGTGCGCAGCGCGGGCGTGGAAGTCCGGACCGGGACTCGGGTCCTGGGCGCACGGCAAGACGGGTCGGCGTTGGTGGTCGTCACGAGTCGCGGCGAGCTGCGCGCGTCGCTGCTGGTCGTCTGCGCCGGTTTGCAGGCGGACCGCGTCGCCAGAGCCTGCGGCGTGGACCCGGAAATGACGATTATCCCGTTTCGAGGCGAGTACTACGATCTCATCCCGGAGCGACGGGCGCTGGTGCGGCATCCGATCTACCCGGTGCCCGATCCGCGGCTGCCGTTCCTCGGTGTTCACTTCACGCGCACGATTGACGGCCACGTGCATGCCGGACCGAATGCCGTCCTCGCGCTCAAGCGAGAGGGTTACGCCAGAACGGACGTCTCGGCTCGGGATGTCGCGGAGATGCTGTCGTTCGTCGGGTTCTGGCGCATGGCCGCCCGCTATTGGCCGACGGGACTGGCGGAGTTGGCGCGCTCCCTCAGCAAGACCGCTTTCGTCCGCGCCCTGCAGCGCCTGGTGCCGAACCTGCGCGCGGACGACGTCGTGCCCGGGGGAAGCGGCGTGCGAGCCCAGGCGGTCGATCGTTCGGGACAGCTGATCGGGGACTTTCGGTTCGCGGAAGGGAAGCGCTCGCTGCACGTCCTCAACGCGCCCTCGCCCGCGGCCACCGCGTGCCTCAGTATCGGCCGCCACATCGCCGGCCGCGCGCGCGACGTGCTCGGGCGCTGACTCGGGCGGCTACCAGGCTCCCCGCTTGCCGATCACCACTGGCACCGTGCGGACCATGATCTTCAGGTCCTCGAAGAACGACTGCCGCGAGATGTACTCCAGATCGCGTTGCAGCTTGCTGCGCACGTCGTCGATGCACGTGTCGTAGTTCTGGTTGATTTGCGCCCAGCCGGTGATTCCCGGACGGACGCGTTGCCGTTCCTGATAGCGGTCGATTTCCTTGCGCAGCCGCGCGAAAATGGCGGGTTGCTCGGGGCGGGGGCCCACCACATCCATGTCGCCGCGGAGCACGTTCAACAGCTGCGGCAGTTCATCCATGCGATAGAGGCGCAGGAACCGGCCGATCCGCGTGACGCGCGGGTCATCCGGCTGGGCCCACACCTCGTCGCTCGCGCTGCCGTTCGTCGCCATCGTGCGGAACTTGAATATCACGAACGGCTTGCCGCCGCTGTCCGAGCGACGGCGACTGTTCCCCGCGGGCTCCGCGGGGGCGCGGCGGTCGATGCCGATGCGCGTCTGCTTGAAGAAGATCGGGCCGGGGGAGGTGAGCTTGATGGCGAGCGCGATCAGCGCCATCAACGGCGCTGTCAGCACGACACCGACAGTGGCTACGACAACATTGAGTACACGCCGTAGCGTCTCCGAGGGCTCTGTCGGGGACGCAGTACGGGTGAGGACGTCGACCATCCTGATGCTCGTCACGCGGGGGCTCGCCGCTGGGTTGCCCACGCGTAATGCAGGCGCTGTGCCCCCGGACCATTCTCGGAAGCGCTAGCGGATCAATGGATTACGGGACTCACCGCGCGCTGTGTCACACAGCGTCACGGTGGATGTTGGGAGGGTGCTACAAACGCCGCTGCGTCACTCGTCTGACGGCGTCAACTTGCGATGCAATCCGTGCCGCTCCATCAGACGATACAGCGTCGTGCGGTCCACGCCCGCCGCGCGGGCGGCGCGTGACATGTTGCCGCGCGCTTGCGTCACGAGCTGCGTCAGGTATTGCAACTCGAATGTGGCGACGAGGCGATCGCGGGCGGCATAGTACGGCTCCTCCGTGCTGACCTCGGCGGGGATGGGCGCCCCCGCCGCCGCGGTCCCCTGCCCGCCGAGCGCGGGGATGTTCTCGGGCCGTATCTGGCAGCCGGGCTCGAGCATGACCACCATGTGCTCGACGACATTCTCGAGCTCGCGCACGTTGCCCTTCCACGCGCGGGCGCGCAGCGATCGCGCCGCTGGCTCGGTGAATTGGGGCTGTGGTGCGCCGGCGCCGCGATGGCGAGCCCAGTAATAGGCGAGGAAGTGGTCGGCGAGCAACAGGATGTCGCCCGGGCGCTCCCGCAGCGGCGGTACGGGAATCGGCACGACCCGCAGTCGATAGTATAGATCTTCGCGCAGCGTGCCGGCCGCGACCGCCTCTTCCGGGTTGCAGTTGGTGCACGCGATGAAGCGGACGTTCACTACGGCGTCGGTGGTCTCGCTGCCGACCCGGCGCACCACGCCATCCTGAATCACGCGCAGCAGCTTCGCTTGGATCGGTTTCGACATCTCCACGAGCTCGTCGAGCAGTAGCGTACCGCCGTTGGCGGCTTCGAGCAGACCCGGTTTGTCACGCACCGCGCCGGTGAACGCGCCCTTGCAGTGCCCGAACATCTCCGACTCGAGCAGCGCCTCCGGTAGTGCGGCGCAGTTCACCGCGATCAGCGGGCGGCTGCTGCGGCGACTGTGATGATGGATGAACTGGGCGATCAACTCCTTCCCGGAGCCGCTTTCGCCCGTGATGAACACCGATGCGTCGGTCGGGGCCACACGACGTGCCATTTCCACCGCGCGGCGAAATGACGGTGCCGCGCCCAGCACCGTGACCCGCTCACTGTTGCCGTGCTCGCGGGCAAACTCGGCCTGCACCGCGTGGGACTCGCGCGCCACGAGCACCGTGTGCGCCGCACGCCCGAGCAGGATCTGGAGATGCGTGCCCGAAAACGGCTTGGGCAGATAGTCCCACGCGCCCGCGCGTAGCGCCTCGAGACTCGATTCCACGCTCGGGTTGCCGGTAATCATGATGGCAATCGTGTCGGGATTTGCCTCGAGACAGGTTCGTAGCAGGCGCATCCCTGGGACCTCTGTCATATAGAGATCGAGGAGCACGACGTCGAACTTGGTCCGCTTGAGCATGTCGCGGGCTTCGTCCCCGCGCCCGCACAGGGTGACCTGGTATCCCTCGTATCGCAGCACGGTCGCGCAGCTCTCCCGGAGCGTGCGCTCGTCGTCCACGATGAGCACTTGGATGGACGCCTTGAGCTCCGGGGTGAGCGCCGGCAGGCTCACCACGTGCCGGGAGTGGGCACGCTGATCGGGTATGGGAGCGGACACTACAGTGCCTCCGTGCCGTTTTTGAGTGACAACCGCTTGCATCTTCCCTCTTGGCACGGATCGGGCCGGTAAGGCGTGACGTGGATTAGTTCAAAACCCCCTTGTTTTACACGCCATTGGTCTGGCTGTCAAGGAAGGTGTCGGAGGCTCGTTACATTTCCGTCGCGGGGGACGCTCATCTGTTGCTGTCGCGCCACATCGCCCACGAGACGCATGCGGCGCGCCGTAGTGCACGTCGTGGTTCGCAATCGCCGTGCGCGGTATCACCTTTGCATTACGGATCACCGTGAGCGCATCCCTTCCTTCAAACGGAACGCCGGCAAACCACGCGCCGGTCCTCGCCGACCAGCTGTCCACACCCTTCAGCGGGCCGTACGCTCCTCCCGCCGAGGAGTCGATCGACTGGCGCCGCTACGTGTCGGCCCTGCTGCGCTACCGCTGGTGGATCCTTGGGCTCGTGGCGGTGGGGGCCATGGGCGGCATCGCCGCCGGTCGCTTCTTCCCGCCTTCCTACCAAGTACAAGCGACGATCTGGATCCAGTCGAGTGAGACCCGCGGCGGCACCACTCGGGGGCCCATCGGTGCCAATCAGTTGTTCGACTCGTTCGCCTGGGTCGATCTGCTCAAGTCCTATGTCGTGCTCGACGCAGTCGCGCGCGACCTGCGGTTGTATCTCGCACCCGAGCGCGGCGCGGGCGCCGCGTTCGCCGGATTCACGGTGAGCGACACCTACCGTCCGGGTCGGTATCGAATCGTGGTGGACCGTACTGGACGCACTTTCCATCTGCTCGGGGCGGGCGGCGAAGAACTGCAGCAGGGCGCGATCGGTGACTCAGTGGGGACCGCGTTTGGCATGCGGTGGGCTTCTACTGCGACCGCGCTCCCGGAAGCGAGCGACTTTCTCTTTACCCTCAGGCCGCTGCGCGACGCCGCCAAGGGGCTGGGAAACGCGCTCGCCGTGACGATGGACCAGAACGGGAACTTCTTGCGGATCGGGCTGACGGGGGGGGACCCGACGCGTGCCGCGCTGACGCTGAACGCCGTCGCGGAGCGCTTCGTCGAGGTAAGCGCGGAACTCAAACGGGCAAAGGTTCACACAATAGGCACGCTCCTCGACGAGCAGCTCCGGGCAGCGCGTGACAACCTGCAGCGGGCGGAAAGCGCGCTCGAGGAGTTCCGGGTCCGCACCGCCACGCTTCCCCCGGACGCGGGGGCTGCGACGGCGTCACCAGGGGGAAACGCGTCGCTCAGTGCCCTGCTCGGACCCAGGCTTGAGGAGGAGCAGCTGCGGCGGGATGGGTTTGCGATCGAGCAGGTGCTGGTCCGGATGAGTGACTCCGGTGGTTCCCCAGACGGGCTCGCCTTCATCGGGTCGGTGCAGCGCTCGCCGGATGTGAGCCAGGCATTGCGCGATCTATCTACGAAGCGGGCCGAACTGCGCGCGCTCGACTCGCGCTATACGGCCGATCACCCTGCCGTCCAGCGCCTCATGTTCGAGATCGAGGTCCTCTCACGGAACACCGTTCCAGCGTTGGCGCGATCGCTGAGGGACGAGTTGACGGCGCGAGAGCGCGTGCTGGCGCCACAAATCGCTGCGGGAGACCAGGAGCTGAAGGGGATTCCGCAGCGGGTAATCGAGGAGGCGCGCCGGCGCCGCGATGTCGACCTGGCCACGAACCTCTACACGGGAGTGCAGCAACGCTACGACGAGGCGCGCCTTGCCGAGGCGAGCAGTGTCGCGGATGTTCGGATTCTCGATGCGGCGGTGGCCCCGCAGGAGCCCCTCAAGACCTCGACTTCACGGTTCATCATTTTGGGCTTTGCCGCAGGCCTCGGCTTGGGGCTCGTGGGCGCCGTGATGGCCGACCGGCTCGACCCGCGCATGCGCTACCCCGAGCAGGTGACGCGACAGATGGGACTGCCGATCCTGGGCGTGTTGCCGCACGTGAAAGACCGTGCTGCCGGTCCGAATGACGAGCATGTCGCCCACGTGATCGAGGCGATGCGCGGCGTGCGGCTGAGCTTGGTGCAATTCTACGGTGGGAACGGTCCGGTGGTCGTCACCGTGTCGAGCCCGGGGATCGGCGACGGCAAGTCGTTCGTCTCCGCGAACCTCGCACTGGCGTGCGCCGAGTCGGGCCAACCCACGTTGCTCATCGACGGCGACGCCCGCCGCGGCGGTTTGCACCGTGCTCTGCAAAGGGCGCGAAAACCAGGCCTCACCGACTACCTGGCGGGCGCATCGCCGCTCGAGGCGGTCACGCAGACGACGATGTACCCGGCGCTGGATTTCATCGGGGCTGGCTCCCGGTTCCGGGACTCACCGGAGTTGCTCGGATCGCCTGCGATGGCGGAGCTCCTCGAGCGAGTGCGCACCCAGTACCGGGTCATTCTAATGGACAGCCCGCCCCTCGGGTCGGGCGTCGATCCCTTTACGCTCGCCATCCTCACGGGCAGCCTGCTGCTTGTGCTGCGCACCGGCACGACCAACCTCGAGTTGGCGCGCACGAAGCTCACGGTCCTGGACCGGCTGCCCATCCGCCTGCTCGGCGTCGTGCTGAACGACGTGCGGCCCGGCGGCATCTACCGCCACTATAGCTACTTGTCTGGGTACGCCGCGGTGGACGAGCGGGAGGGATACGCCGTCGCCGGCCGGAAGGCGCGCGGAGTACTGTAGCACCCCCAGCAGTCACGTTGCATGGTGGCGGGACGCGGTGGCGGTGGCTCTCCTAGTGGTACTCCTGCAGCCAGGCATCCGGCTGATCGGTCCGCGCCATCTGCAGCGCCGCCGCAGCGCGCAACATCAGCTCGGCGGAATCGATCGACGCGACGTGAAAGTCTGGCAGTGCGTGATAACCGGCCCGTACGCGCACGTGCGGCAGTGTTAGGCCGTCAGCCAGGATCGCGGCGGCGAGACGTTCCGCGAGATGCCGTGCCTGCGCGGCATCGGTGTCGACGGCTACTATGGCAAAGGCGCTCTCGCCGACCCGGCCGATCGCGTCCGAATGCCGCGCGTTCGACCGGAGCGCCGCGGCGACGCGGCGCACGAGGGCCAGCGGTAGCGCCCCCGAGTCGGTGTCGGGCGCGAGCAGGACGCACCCCAACGCCACGTGACAGCGCGCGGCGTGGGCCGCCAACTCTTCCGCGCGCCGCGTCAGGCCGCGGGCGTTGTAGATCCCGGTCATCTCATCCACGAGGCCGGTCGAACGCGCGTTGTCCGCGTCGAGCTTCGCCGGCACGAACACGCCCAGCATCGCGACAAGCTCTTCGGCGTCGAGCGGCTCGCCGAGACACGCCCACGCACCGGCGCGCAGCGCGGCAAGGCGGTCGCGGCGCGTCGGCAAACGCGGCAGCGCGAGAAAGACGGGCGTGCTGGGCGAGATCATGTCTTGGTCGTAGAGATCGCGGCACAGGTCGTGGCCGTTTCCATCGGGCAGCTGCTCGTCAATGATGATCGCGTCGGGCGGACTGCGGCGGATGTGCGTGAGCGTCTGGCCGCGCGTGTAGGTCTTGAGCACCAGATAGCCCTGCGGCGCGAGAATGCTCGCGAGCGATCGACTGGTCCATTCCTGCTGGCTGGCGATGAGGACGCCGACGGGGCGTGCCGACGGCGCTTTGGTGCGCATGCGTTTCCTTTCGGGGGGGCGCCCCCCGAAACGGCGACTGCGGGTGTGGGGCAACGGGTCCGCTGGCGAGGGTTTTTGGCTGCAGGAGTCGTGCGCGGCGGGCCGTCAGCAATGTGTGGCGCCCAACGGGGTTAGAGTCGTGACCGGCCCGCCGGGCCAGGCGGAACTGATGCACGAGAACTACAGCGGCGCGCCGCCGCCGGTGCGGCTGGTCACGATCGTGAAGGCCGGGAGGACCAACGCCGAATGTAAGTGCGCGCATGTCGGCGATTTGGCGCGTTGCGGGGCGCGCGACAGATGACGGCCCGGAAATTGAGAGGTCCACAGTCATGCACTGTCGCCGCTGTGAGGCGCGCTCGCGCGACGACGCAACGCCGCGCGAGCCGGCGCACCCCGCGCCTATCTGGGGAGCGGAACGCATCAGCGGGCTGCGGTGCGCGCACTGCGGCGCCCTGCTCGGCGCCGAAGACGTCGTCCGGCTGCTGCTGGCCAAGCAATCACAGCTCGAGCAATTCGGGATGTTGCGACCGCCGGGCGAGCTGCCCGAGCCGCAGGCGCCCGGGCGCGCGCTGGGCGTCGTCCGACTGGAGAAGGACTGATATGTGCGGGATCATTGGCTACACTGGCGGCGGCCAGCGCGACGCGGCGCCGATTCTGCTGCGCGGGCTCGGTCGCCTGGAGTACCGCGGCTACGATTCCGCCGGCATCGCGGTCCAGACCGACGACCGCATCGACACGCGCAAGCTCGCGGGCCGAGTGCCGGATCTCCAGGCGCTGATCGCGCGCCTGCCGGCACCCGGCGCATGCGGCATCGCGCACACCCGCTGGGCTACGCACGGGCCGCCAACGACGCGCAACGCGCATCCGCACGCGGACTGCGGCGAGCGCCTCGCCGTCGTGCACAACGGCATCATCGAGAACGCCGATACGCTCCGCGCCGCGCTGGAGCGTGCGGGCCACATATTCCGGACCGAGACCGACACCGAGACGCTGGCCCATCTGATCGAAGACGCTCCGGGAGACACGCTCGAGGCGCGCGTCATTACGGCGCTCGAGCACGTCGTGGGCACCTACGGCCTGGCGGTCATCTCCGCCGACGATCCGAAGAAGATCGTCGTCGCGCGACAGGGATCGCCCGTGCTGCTCGGCGTCGGGGACGGTGAATACTTCGTCGCGTCCGACGCCGCCGCCATCCTCGAGTACACGCGGTCGATCGTGCACCTCGACGACGGCGACATCGCCGTCCTCACCCCGGGCGGCTACCACGTGATCGATCGCGAGTCACACGTGCAGCTGCGCGCGGTGGACGACGTGACGTGGGACCTCGAGGCGATCGAGTTGAACGGGTACGCGCATTTCATGCAGAAGGAGATCGCCGAGCAGCCGGAGACGGTGCGCAGCACGCTGCGCGGCCGTCTCGTGTTCGACGACGGCGCGGCACGTCTCAACGGGCTCAACCTGACGCCCGCCGACTGCGCCGGTATCCGCCACATCACCATCGTGGCCTGCGGCACGTCGTGGCACTCCGGGCTCGTGGGTCGGCATCTGCTCGAGACCCTGGCCCAGATCCCGGTGACCGTCGAATACGCTTCCGAGTACCGCTATCGGCGCCTGATTCCGCTTCCCGGCACGCTTACCATCGCCATCTCGCAGTCGGGCGAGACGGCGGACACGCTCGAGGCGCTGCGTGCGGCACGCGCCGCGGGGTCGCGGGTCATCGGGCTGGTCAACGTCGTGGGCAGCACGATCGCGCGCGAGTCCGACGGCGGCATCTACCTGCACGCGGGTCCGGAGATCGGCGTCGCCTCCACCAAGGCGTTCACGTCGCAGATCGTGGCGCTGGCGCTGCTGGCCGTCTACCTCGGCCGCGAGCGCGGCCTGCCGCTGGAGACGCGCCAGGATCTAGTGTGCCGGCTGGCGCAGCTGCCGGGACTCATCGCGCGCGCTCTCGAGCTTGAGCCCGACGTAAAGATGCTGGCGGAGCAATTTGCCCCGGCGCGCAACGCGCTCTACCTCGGACGCGGCGTGAACTTCCCAGTCGCATTGGAGGGCGCCCTCAAGCTAAAAGAGATCAGCTATATCCACGCTGAGGGGTACCCGGCCGCCGAAATGAAGCACGGCCCCATTGCCTTGATCGACGCCGAGATGCCGGTGGTCTTTGTCGCCCCACACGACGAGGTCTACCCCAAGGTGTTGTCGAACATGCAAGAGGTGAAAGCGCGCGGGGGACGCATCATCGCGGTGACGACGGAAGGCAACGCCGACCTCAGCACGCTGGCAGACTACCAGCTTCGCGTTCCGCAGACGGCGCCGCTGCTCTCGCCCATCCTCACGGTGATCCCCTTGCAGCTCCTCGCCTACCACATCGCGGTGCTGCGCGGCTGTGACGTGGATCGGCCGCGCAACCTCGCGAAGAGCGTGACGGTCGAGTAACGTCCCTTGCTCATGCCAACTCGCTTTTCTGCCCTGCGCGCCGCCGCATTGCTGGCGCTGTGCCTTCTCGCCGGCCCCGCGCGGGTGACCGCCCAGCTGCCCGGGCCCGCCTACGCGACGCGCGAGCGCCTCGAGCAGGAACTGTCCCGGCTCGAGGCCGACGGGCACTCGTCCGTCGGGGCCGCACTGATCCGCGCGCGGCTGCAAAGCGGAGATTTCCAGGCGGGCGACCGCATCTTCCTGCGGGTGGAAGGGGAGCCGCAACTTACGGACACGTTCACCGTGGGACCGGGTCCCGAGCTGGCCCTGCCGCAGATCGGGGCGGTGCCGCTCAGCGGCGTGTTACGCGCGGAGCTCCAGCAGCGTCTGGAAGGATACCTCGCGCGCTACATCCGCGATCCGGTGGTGCAGATCCGGCCGCTTATCCGCGTCCTGGTCGAAGGTGAGGTGATGCGTCCCGGGTTCTATGGCGTCGCGCCGCAGCAGCCGGTCGCTGACGTGATCACCGCCGCGGGTGGGTTCACGCAACGGTCGCGGCCAACGGGGATGCGGGTCGAACGCGATCGCACCACCATCTGGGGTGGCGCATCGCTGCAACAGGCGCTGAGCCGTGGCGATTCCTTCGACTATCTCAATTTGCGCGCCGGGGACCGCCTGCTCGTGCCGGCCCGTGGTGATTTTGCGCGGACCGCCGGCATCATCGGCGCCCTCGTGGCCATCCCGGTCGCCATCTACAGCATCACGCGGCACCGCTGATGACCGGGCGCGGGCGCGAGCAGACGATCCTCTCGGTCGTAGGCGCGCGCCCCAACTTCATGAAGCTGGCGCCGCTCGCCCGCCAATTGGCGACGCGACCGGACGTCAGTCATTTCATCGTGCATACCGGCCAGCACTACGATGAGGGGATGTCGGAGAGCTTCATCCGCTGCCTCCAGATTCCGACACCGGATTTCAATCTCGGCGCCGGATCCGCCTCGCACGCTCAGCAAACCGCCACGATCATGCAGCGCTTCGAGCCGGTCTGTCTCGAGACACGGCCCGACATCGTCCTCGTGTACGGCGACGTCAACTCGACGGTGGCAGCGGCGCTCGTCGCCGCGAAGCTCGGGATCCGCGTCGGCCACGTCGAAGCGGGACTGCGGAGCCGCGATTGGTCCATGCCCGAGGAGATCAACCGCATCGTGACCGATCGCCTCTCGGACCTCCTGTTCACGCCGTCCCGCGATGCCGGCGACAATTTGCGCGTGGAGGGGATTCCCGCCGACAAGGTGTATTTCGTCGGCAACATCATGATCGATTCGCTGGTGGCGTTGCTCCCCGAAGCGCGCCGGCACAACGGCAATGGGGGCGCCGGCGCGCAACGGGATCCCTATGCCGTCGTCACGCTGCATCGCCCGGCTAATGTGGACAACCCCGCCGCGCTGGCGGAGTTGCTGAGCGCGCTGACGGAGCTCAGCACCGAACGCCAAATCATCTTCCCCGTGCATCCGCGCACACGGGCGCGACTCTCCGCGCTGAGCTGGCAACCGCCTTCCGATCGGTTCGTCCTCCTCGAGCCGGTTTCATACGTGGAGATGCTGCGCCTGATTCTGGATAGCGACATGGTGATCACCGACTCGGGCGGATTGCAGGAAGAGACTTCCTTCCTCGGTATTCCTTGTCTCACAGTCCGCGACAGCACCGAGCGTCCGATCACGTGCACCGAGGGCACGAATCGACTCGTGACAGCGCGTCGCGATGCCATCTTCCAAGCGGCGCGCGAGGCGACGGCTGCGCGGCGACCCAAACCTCCGGTCATCGAACGCTGGGATGGCAGGACCGCCGAGCGCATCGTCGAAATCCTCTGTGAGCGATAGCTCCAAGGCATAGCATTCAGTCAGGGGTTTTCCCCAGTCTCCCAACCCCGGGGGGGGCGGTTTTGTGGCTCTACGACTGGGTTTTCTCGATTCTAGCGGCCGCCCCCGGGCGGTGGCATATTAGGCACCGCCCTAGTCCCCAAAAGCGCGGATGCCCGTCCAACAAGTCAATCCTGTAGGGATCTCCTCTCTCATGGTGCCGCGCAGCGAGCGCAGCGCTCGCGTCGGCGCGTGGACGCCAATCCTCGAGGCCGCCGCCGGTCGGGTTGTAACTCTCTACGAGCAGGATGTTGCCCGCTCGCTACAAGTCGCGTCCATCATCGCGCTGCTAATCGCCCTCGCGACCAGAATCCTGGAGACTCAGATCACGCCCGAAGCGGTCGTCGATAATCGGCTCCGGTCCGACCTCGGGCGCGAGCTGCTGGACGAGCTGCGGGCGGAAATCGTGCGGGGGTGGCAAGGCAGCGGCGCACCGGACAGCGAATTCCCGCCGCTGATGCGCGCCGTCGAGGAAATTCGCATCGCGATCCGCAAGCCGGTCGAGCAGTCGTTCCCGGCGCAGCTGCGGGGCGTCGATGGCATGGAGCTGCTGCTGAATGTGGCGCACGATCTGCGCTCGCCGCTCACGTCGATTCTGTTCCTCGCCGAGGCGATGCAACGCGGCCAGAGCGGCGCGGTCACCGACGTGCAGCGCCGCCAGCTCGGACTGGTCTACACGGCCGCGCTGGGACTGAATTCGGTGGCGAGCGACATCATCGACGTGACGCGCAGCGATCAGTTCGTGGAGCCGGCGCCGGTGCCGTTTTCAGTGACGGCCGCGCTCGAGGCGGTGCAGGACATCGTGCGGCCGATGGCTGAAGAGAAGCAGCTCGCGTTGCGCATCCTGGCGCCCACGGGGGATCAGCGCCTCGGTCACCCCGTCGCGTTGAGTCGCGTGCTGCTCAACCTCACGACGAATGCGCTGAAGTTCACCGATCAGGGCCACGTCGAAGTCGAGGCCAAAGATGAGGACACGCACCGCATCGAGTTCAGCGTGCGCGATACGGGGCGGGGCATGGATCCCGCCACGGTGGCGACGCTGTTCGATCCGATGCGAAGCGTGAACGGCCGGGCGGGACGTCTCTTCTCCTCGACCGGATTGGGATTGACGATTTGTCGCAAGCTGGTCGGAGCGATGGGCTCAGAGCTGCGCGTCGAAACACGGCCCGGCTGGGGCACACGCTTCTGGTTTGTGTTGGATCTGCCGCCGTGTCCGCCGCGGCGCAGCACGCCGCACCCCCAACCGACACCGCTCCGGCGTACCACCGCGACGAAGCGTCGCGCGAAGCCGTCGTAGTCCCTCCTAATCTCCCTCGCCGGCCACAGGATCTCCCGCCCTGTCCGTCGCGCCGTCCGGGTCGATTAGGTCGCGTCGACTGCGCGGCGCGCGCGCTCCAGCAGCTCGCGTGGATCGATCTGCGGCGCGCCGTTCGAACTGCTGAAGCCGCTCTTCAGAGGCCGGGCGAGTCCGGCACGCGCCGCCACCGTACCGCCCAATCGCTTGATCAATCGCGCCGCGCCGGCCGCGTCCGTCGCGGGCGCGAACACGGCGAACTCGCGCGGTCCGGTGCGGCCAATGGCGTCGGAAATCCGGCCCTCGTGTTTGAACGCCGCCGCGAGGCCATCGCCCTCCCCATTCCCATCGCGAAACACGATGCAGCTGAGCGGCAGGTGATGGCGCACGCTGAGCGTGGCCAGCTCCTGAGAGCGCCGCTCCATCCCGGCGGTGTTGTACAGGCCGCTGGCGCGATCGAGCAGCCCTTCCGCGCCGACACGTTCCGCTTCCAGCTTGGCCTGGACGAACACGCCGAGGCGCAGCACCAGGTCCTCGGCATCGAGCGGATCTCCCTGCAGGTCCCACGCGCCGGCGCGCAACGCTTCGAGCTGCTCGGCGCGGGTCGGGTAGCCGCGGCGCATCAGGATGATCGGGGCCGCAGGGGAGAGCATCGGATCGGCGCGGAGGGTGCGGCAGAAGTCAAAGCGGGGCGGGTGCGCGAGCTCGGCATCGAGCACCACCCCGTCGGGCTGCCGGCGGCGGACCAGGGTGAGGGCGGATGCCGGATCGGCGGCCGGGACGACGCGGAAGCCGCCCGGTTCGAGCACGGTTTCGACCGAACGGAGTAGCATCTCATCGCGAATCGCTAGCAGGATGAGCGGCGACGGCTGGGTGGGTGGACCGGCACGGGCGGTCATATAGTGTGATGCGGGGGTTAACCTACCCCCCAAGTTTGGCCCCACAAGTGACCCGGATCACACCGATTGCAGAAGTGCCAAGGAAGTGAAGTATTAAAGGAATGAGGCCCGTGCGACTCGTGCTGGCAGATGACCATCTGGTGCTTCGCCAGGCCCTCAGGGCCCTCCTCGAGCGGCGCGGAATCGAGGTCGTCGCCGAGGCGGCGGACGGCCGCGGCGCGATCGAGGCGGTCACGAAGCACTCCCCCGATGTCGTCGTCCTGGATGTTATGATGCCGGGCCTCAATGGCGTGGATGCCGCGCGCGAGATTGCTCGCACCTCGCCGGCCTGCCCCATCATTCTCCTCTCGGGTGTGGACGACTCGCGCTTCGTCACGGAGGCGCTGAAGGTCGGCGTGCGGGGCTTCGTGCAAAAAAGCCAGGGTTGCGACGATCTCGTCCAGGCGATCGAGGAGGTTCGCGAAGGCCGCCTGTACGTGAGCCCGAGCGCTTCCCAGGCCATCGTGGATGCCTGCGCGGCTGCCGAGAGCGGCGATGGCGTGGGGGGGGGGCCGTCGCTCACGCCGCGCGAACGGCAGGTGTTGCAACTTGTAGGAGAGGGGCGATCGACCAAACAGATCGCCGAGGTCCTGCACATCAGCGTCAAGACGGCGGAGTTTCATCGGGGCCGGCTGATGAAGAAGCTCAACGTGCACGACACGGCCAACCTGGTGCGCTACGCCATTCGTGAAGGGTGGATCACCCCGTAGGGTGACCCCGCAATGAAACCGGGTTAACTCCCGAGTGTAACAGGTCGGTGCCTCCGCGACGCCCTACTCCCGCTCCGTCCGCACTCCAGCCCCGTCACTCGATTCCACCCCATCCATATGGCGCGGATGTGCGTTGCGTCCCCTGCAAAGTTCTCAGGAACGCCATTCGTGCCATGCTCTCGCGGTGGGGCAAGCGCCCGCGCTCAACCGGTCAGGATGAAGTTGGCGACCTGGCACGTTTGGTCGCCTCCGCGATTCACCAGGCGTGGTTCTCCGCGCGGCAGGACACTCCGGTGCGACTCAAGGTCGATCCGCGTATTCATTCATCCCTGGGCCGCCGCCTGCTCGAGCTGCTGCGCAACGAAACCGTGGAGGAATGGCGCGAAGTCGGCCTGCCGGACACTGAGCTGCTGCCGCTCTTCAGCGCGATGGAGCGCGTGCGGGTCACGATCCAGCCCAATTGGGCCCAGACCTTTGCCCAGCAGCTATCGGGGAGCGACGGCGTTGCGCTGCTGATGCACGTCGCGCACGATCTCCGCTCGCCGCTCACCTCCATCCTCGTGCTCTCCGAGACGCTGCAGCGGGGCCAGACCGGCGCGGTCAACGACGCGCAGCACCGCCAGCTGGGTCTGATCTATACGGCCGCGCTCGGGCTCTCGTCCGTCGCCAGCGACCTCATCGAGTTCACGCAGGGCGGCGATCAGCTCGTCGAGCAGGATCCCGCGCCGTTCTCCGTCAGAGCGATGCTCGAATCGGTGCACGCAATCGTGCGGCCCATCGCCGAGGAAAAGCAGCTCAGCGTGCACCTGGTCGTCCCCCCGCACGACCAGCGCCTGGGCCATGCGGTCGCGCTCAGTCGCGTCCTTCTCAATCTCACGACCAACGCGCTCAAGTTCACCGATGAGGGCTCCGTGGAGCTCGGCGCGGAGGAGGTCGGGGACGGCTCCGAGCGGATCCGGTTTGCGGTGCGCGATAGCGGTCGCGGCATTCCGCCCGAGAAGCTCACGACGCTGTTTCAGCCGCTGCGCAAGGAGGTGGGCCGGGGGCGCGGCCAGCTGTTTTCGCAGTCGGGCCTTGGGCTGGCGATCTGTCGCCAGTTGGCGTCGGCGATGAAGTCGGAGCTGCAGGTGGAATCGCAAATCGGGCGGGGGACGCGGTTTTTCTTCGACCTCGACCTGCCGATCGTCCCCGCGCGGCGCTCAGGGTCTGGCGCCGCCCCGCGCAAAAGCGGCGACCACGAAGTGCGCAAAAGCGGTCCGCATGCGTCGAGGAGCAGCGGGACGCAGCCGCGGACGGGTTAGTGCAGCCCGCGTCGCGCCCGCTCGATTAAGTCGGTTACCGAGGTTGGTGGAGGTTGGAGGTTGGTGGCGGCTGAACCCCTCGATGGGCGTTTCGGAACAGCCGTCGCCGTGCTGATGCCCGCCCGCAGTTTCACTGCCGCACTCCGCGAGACCGCGTCTCTGATCCGTTGTGCGAGCCCCTCCGCACCCGTCTCATCCGTCGCCGGTGCGAACACGGTGAACTCCGCGGGCCCGGTGCGGCCCACGGCATCGGAGATGCGGCCCGCGCGCCGGAACGCCTGCGCCAGACGGTCCGCCGCTGCGGCGGTGAGGGCGCCATTGTCGGGTTGAAATACGACGCAGGCGAGCGGCAGACCCTGACGCGCGGTGAACGCGGCTATTTCCGTCGAGCGCCGGGTCATCCCCGCATCGTTGTAGAGCCCGCTCGCGCGATCCACCAGCCCCTCGGCGCCGAGGCGGTCGACCTCGAGTTTCCCCTGGACGTAGACGCCGAGGCGCAGCACCAGCTCTTCCATGTCGAGCGGATCGCCGCGCAGCTCCCACGCGCCGGCGCGCAGCGCTTCAAGTTGCCGCGCGCGCAGGACCGGTCCTGCGGTCGTGAGAATGATCGGGGTGGCGCGCGAAATGCCGGGCTCGGCGCGCAGCGCGCGGCACAGCGCCAGGTTGTCGCTGGCCCGCTGATCGAGCCCCAGGTCGAGCACGATGCCGTCGGGCACGTAGCGCCGCGCCAGCTCCAGCACCTGCTGGCGCTTGGTGGTGGCCATCACCCGATACCCGCCCTGCGTCAGCACGCTCTCGAGCGATTCGGCCAGCCACTTGTCGGCGTTCCCCAGCAGGACTAGCGGCTCGTTCGCCATGGGTGCGTTATGTTAGCCATTATGGAAAAACGCGCTAGCAGTGCCGGCGTACTGAGCGCAGCCGTTCTGAGCGTCGCTTTATCGGGATGCGCGACGCTTCGCAACGCGCTGACATTCGAGGAGCCCCAGATCGCGCTGCAGGAAATCAACGTGACTGGGCTCGGCATCACTGGCGGCACACTCGACCTCGTGTTCGATGTGTACAACCCGAATCAGTATCGGTTACGCAGCACGCGGCTCGAAGTTGGTCTGGAGCTGGCAGGCACGTATTTCGGGGAAGCCCTTATAGACAAACCCCTGGACCTGTCCCCGCAAAACCATAGCCGCGTGGTCATGCCCGTGCGGTTTACGTGGGCGGGGGTGGGCGCGGCCGCCCGCTCGCTGCTCCAATCGCAAGAATTGCCCTATGTGATTACCGGGGCTGTGATACTGGATACACCCCTTGGGGAGCGTAGGGTACAGTTGAAGAGCAGCGGCAATGTGCCGCTGAAGATGCTTATTCCATAGAAAAGGAGCAGGGAGCATGGAGCAGGGAGCAGGACTATTCGGCGATTAATTGAGATTCAGTCTCCCGTAGAGCGAGCCTTTCTCGTCGGCGCGCCTCGCAAAGGCTCCGACGACGCAGTCCACGTCGACGAGCACCTCGAAGAGCTCGAGCGATTGGCCGACACCGCCGGCGCCGAGGTCATTGGTCGCACCATCCAACGGATCGACGCCCCCACGCCCAACTTCTATCTCGGCCAGGGCAAGGTCGAATCCCTCAGAGAAGATTTGAAAGCGGCGAATGCAACCTTGCTTCTCTTCGATGAAAGTCTCACGCCAGTACAAGGCGTGAAACTGGAGAAAAGTCTCGGCGTGCGCGTCATGGACCGCACCGAGGTCATTCTCGACATCTTCGCGACGCGCGCGCGCAGCCATGAAGCGAAGCTGCAGGTCGAGCTGGCGCAGCTCGAGTATCTGCTGCCGCGCCTGACGCGCATGTGGACCCACCTGTCGCGTATCCGCGGCGGTATCGGCCTCAGGGGACCGGGCGAAACCCAGCTCGAAACCGACCGCCGCGTAATCCGCCGCAAGATTTCCACGCTCAGGAAGCGGCTGAAGGACGTCGCCGAGCATCGCGCCAATCAACGGCAGGGACGCCGCGATCTTCCCACGGCCGCGCTGGTGGGCTACACGAACGCCGGGAAGTCTTCCCTCTTGAAACTGCTATCTGGGCAAGATGTGTTCATCGAGGATCGGCTGTTCGCCACGGTGGATACGCTGGCCCGAGAGGTCGACGTGGGCGGCGGTTACCGTTACCGGCTTACGGATACCGTGGGATTCATTCGGAAGCTTCCACATCACCTCGTCGCATCGTTCCGAGCAACTCTCGAGGAAGTCCAGGATGCTGATCTCGTGCTGCACGTCATTGACGCGAGTCATCCGGGATGGGAAGAGCAGGTGGAGATTGTAGAGAATGAACTGAGCCGTGCGGCGTTCGGCGTGCGGCGTGGCAATGAGGGTATCGAACGCAAACGCACGATATACGTGTTCAACAAAGCCGACTTGCTGCCAGATCCTGATGCGTTTCTAGCCCTGGTTCGGGAAAAATATCCCCACGCGATCCTTACATCCGCCGCGCCGCACGCCGCACGCCGCACGGCCATCGGAGTAGAAGGACTCCGCCTCGCTCTGCGTACCTCGGCACAAGCGTTGAGGCCGATTGCTGAGATCCGGGTGCCGATTAGCAACGGCAAGTTATTGGCGAGTCTGCATCGCGACGCCGAGATTCTGGAGCAGCAACAGACGAATGGTGTGGTCACGCTGCGGGCGCGCATTGAAGCGCGGCTGCTCGGCCGGCTCCGACAGGATGGGGTGGAGGTGGTACTGGGATGAAGCGATACGAATGTCCAATGATCGATAACATGCGAGCACTGTTGCCTTGTCTGCTGCTTCTCTCGGCGTGCAACGGATTCATTGACAGCGGCACGAACCCGTCCCCGCCACCGGGCGCGCCGACGCTGTCGCGCGTCGGCAATTTCACGAGCCCCGTCTATCTCACCGCGGCGCCCGCCGACACGCAGCGTCTGTTCGTCATCCAGCAGGATGGCGCCGTGCGGGTGCTGCACCACGACACGATCCAGACGCGCCCGTTCCTCGACCTCCGCGGCCAGATCGCGTTCGGCGGCGAACAGGGGCTCTTGAGCCTCGCGTTCGATCCGCAGTATGCCACGAACGGCCGCTTCTTCGTGTACTTCACGAACACGAACGGTGACATCCGCATCGTGCGCTACAACGTGTCGAGCGATCGCGACAGCGCCGACGAAGCGACCGCCGACACGATCCTCCGGGTGGCGCACCCGGGTCAGACCAATCACAACGGCGGGCAGCTGCAGTTCGGGCCCGACAACATGCTATGGCTGGGGACGGGGGACGGGGGAGGGGGTGGGGATCCGGATGGCAATGGACAGGACAAGCACGCGCTGCTCGGCAAGCTGCTGCGACTCGACGTCAGCGGCGCCACCGGTTACACAATCCCGTCCAACAATCCGTTCGCGACCGACACGAGCGGCGCGCGCGAGGTG